>NZ_JBPZHC010000004.1:0-392478 GCF_051857465.1 Pseudarthrobacter cremeus
TCGCCACCAGCGTGAGGCGCCACGAAGAACAGCTCCGGAAACTGACCACCCGAAACAGCTAAATCCTTAACCGGCCAATCCCCGGCATCCCGGCATATTAGCCGGATAATGCTACGACAACGCGGTCATGGAGAACTTCTTCGGTCACCTCAAGGAAGAACTCTTCCACCGCGTCCGATTCCTCAACACCGACGAACTGGCCGCTGCAATCAAGGACTACATCCACTAGAATCTAGACAAAGCTCGAAGGCCTGAGCCCGGTGCAATACCGGGCCCAAGCCCTCGCAGCTTAGGATCTCATTTAGCCAGTCCAACTTCTCGGGACCAGTTCAAACCCAAGAGTGCGCTGCCAAATATAAGCAAAAAGGCGGTGGACGGTAAATTTTCCGTCCATGCGCCTTTCTACATTCGGTATCAGCCCGCGCTTTGATCCAGCAATTCAAGCAAATATTTCCCGTAGCCGCTCTTCACCAGGGGTTCCGCCCGTTCCTGCAGCTCGGCGTCGCTCAGAAACCCCAGGCGCCACGAGATTTCCTCAGGGCAGCCGATGGACAAGCCCTGGCGCTTCTGCACGGTGTGGATAAATTCTGATGCCTCGTTCAGGGAATCGAAGGTTCCGGTATCCAGCCATGCGGTTCCGCGAGGCAGAATTTCCACTTGGAGTTTGCCCCGTTCCAAGTACACGCGGTTCACGTCCGTGATTTCCAGTTCGCCCCGCGGCGAGGGCTTGAGGTCCTTCGCAATCTGCAAAACATCGTTATCATAGAAATAGAGGCCGGGAACCGCATAGTGGCTCTTAGGCTTGGCAGGCTTTTCTTCCAGGGAGACGGCTTTGCCTTCGGCATCGAATTCCACTACACCGTAGGCTGAGGGATCAGCAACCCAATATCCGAAGACCGCGCCGCCGTCAATATCCGAGAACCGGCGCAACTGCGTGCCCATGCCGCGCCCGTAAAAAATATTGTCCCCCAGCACCAGGGCTACCGGTCCGTTGCCGATGTGCTCGGAGCCGAGGATGAAGGCTTGGGCCAGCCCATCAGGAGAAGGTTGCTGTGTGTATGTAATATTCACACCGAACTGCGAGCCATCGCCAAGGAGTCGCTGGAACTGGTCCGCATCGTGGGGGGTGGTGATGATCAGGATGTCGCGGATGCCAGCCAGTATGAGTGTGGAAAGCGGATAGTAGATCATCGGCTTGTCATAGACCGGCACCAGCTGCTTGCTGATGCCCAACGTAATGGGATGGAGTCTGGAGCCGGTACCGCCGGCAAGGATAATTCCGCGCATGCAACCCATCTTTCCCTTTGATTCGGAGTCCCGCCAAATCCGGTAACCTATGAAACTATGCAGCGACTTCTCGTAACCGGCGGCGCCGGGTTCATAGGTTCGAATTTTGTCCATTATGTAATGACCAATACGGACAACTATGTCACCGTACTGGACAAGCTCACCTACGCCGGCAATCGGGAGTCACTAGCGCACCTGCCCGAGGACCGTTTCGCTTTCGTCGAGGGTGACATCACCGACGCCGTGGTCGTGGACGGCCTTGTGGCCTCCGCTGACGTTGTAGTCCACTACGCAGCCGAGTCCCATAACGACAACTCCTTGCACGACCCCCGCCCCTTCCTGGACACGAACATCATTGGAACCTACACGCTGATCGAAGCCGCTCGAAAGCACAATAAGCGCTTCCATCACATCTCCACCGATGAGGTCTACGGTGATCTGGAACTGGATGACTCACAGCGGTTCACCGAGGACACCCCGTACAACCCCTCCAGCCCCTACTCCTCCACTAAAGCAGGCTCAGATCTCCTGGTCCGCGCCTGGGTGCGGTCCTTTGGGCTGCAGGCCACCATCAGCAACTGCTCGAACAACTACGGCCCCTACCAACACGTGGAAAAGTTCATTCCGCGCCAGATCACCAACGTGATCGACGGGATCCGGCCCAAGCTCTATGGCAAGGGTGAGAACGTCCGGGACTGGATCCACGCGAATGACCACTCCTCCGCCGTGCTGGCGATCATAGAAAAGGGCGTCATTGGAGAGACCTACTTGATTGGTGCCGACGGCGAAAAGAACAACAAGGAAGTCGTCGAACTCATCCTTGAACACATGGGCCAGGCCCGTGACGCGTATGATCACGTTGTGGACCGCCCCGGCCACGACTTGCGCTATGCCATCGACTCCACCAAGCTCCGCAAGGAGCTCGGTTGGAAGCCCGAATTCTCTAACTTCGACGCCGGCATCGAAGACACCATCGCCTGGTACCGCAACAACCAGGATTGGTGGCGCCCGCAAAAGGCCGCCACAGAAGCCAAATACAAGGAGCAGGGCCAATAAGCATGGAGTTTCAAAAGAAACTCGCAGGCGCCGAAACGCCGATTCCCGGCGTCGTTGTCTACGACCTTCCGGTCTACGGCGACAACCGCGGCTGGTTCAAGGAGAACTGGCAGCGGGAGAAAATGATTGCCGCTGGCCTGCCGGATTTCAGACCCGTCCAAAACAACATCTCGTTCAACGATAAAGTCGGAACCACCCGCGGCATCCACGCCGAACCCTGGGACAAGTTCATTTCGGTGGCCACCGGACGGATCTTTGGCGCCTGGGTGGACCTCCGCGAAGGCCCGTCCTTCGGGTCGGTTTTCACAACGGAAATTGACCCCAGCAAGGCCATCTTTATCCCCCGGGGCGTCGCCAATTCTTACCAGACACTGGAAGATAACACCTCCTACGTTTACTTGGTCAACGACCACTGGTCAGCGGACGCCGATTACACCTTCGTGAACCTGGCCGACGAGACTACAAACATCCAGTGGCCCATCCCTCTCAACGAAGCGGAAGTGTCAGACAAGGACCTTCGCCACCCGCGCCTGGCCGACGTCAAGCCCATGGGCCCCCGCAAGACCCTGATCCTGGGCGCGGACGGGCAACTCGGACGGGCCTTACGCTCGAAATACGAGGGCGACGACTCCGTGGAGTTCGCCGGCCGCCAGGAATTCGACGTCTTGGATCCGGAGTCTTACACGACCCGGCACTGGGGAAGCTACAGCACCATCATCAATGCCGCAGCCTACACGGCGGTGGACGCCGCTGAGACAGAGGCGGGACGAGAGGCCGCGTGGGCAATCAACGCGACCGCAGTCAGCCGGTTGGCCCGGGTTGCAGCGGAACATTCGCTTACACTCGTGCATGTCTCCAGCGACTACGTCTTTGACGGGAGCCGGACTGTACACACCGAGGACGAACCGCTCACGCCATTAGGTGTTTACGGCCAAAGCAAAGCCGCGGGCGACGCCATCGTCAGCACGGTCCCCCGGCACTACGTAGTCCGCACCAGTTGGGTCATCGGCGAAGGCAATAACTTCGTCCGCACCATGGCCGCCCTGGCTGGTCGCGGCATCCACCCTGCTGTCGTCGACGACCAGATCGGCCGCCTAACCTTCGCCGATGACGTCGCCGAAGGCATCCAACACCTGCTCCAGACCAAGGCCCCGTTCGGAACCTACAACTTAAGCAACGACGGATCGGCCCAGTCCTGGGCTGAGATCGCCGCCGATGTCTTTGAGATCACCGGCGCCGAACGGTCGTTCGTCACCGGCATCAGCACCGCCGAGTACTTCAAGGACAAAGCTGCCGCCCCGCGGCCGCTGAACAGCGTCCTGGATCTTGGCAAAATCAAGGCCGCAGGATTCAGCCCAAGGAACGCCAAAATGGCCCTCACCCAGTATCTCAGCACGACCCAGGCATCCATCTAAGATCCGGTAAAAGGAAGTTGCCGGGCACTGTCCAAACGGACGGCGCCCGGCTTTTCAATTGGCTTTCCCGGAGTTCCTGTCTAGCTGCTTCGCCTGCGGGATTGGACGAGGTCGTACAGCGTCCACAACACCAAGCCACCCACGCCGATGCACCACAAAGCCACGCCTACGGCCCAGCCAGGCGGGGTAAAACTGACTGACACAGTAGAACCGGCAGCACTCTCCGGAACGTCAAGGGTCAGCAGGAAACCGTCGACAGGGGAACTGATGTCGGCTCCGACGGCCTGATACCCTGGCCACGCCAACCGGCCAAGCGCCGCCCGACCGCCGCCGGAGGCAACCTGATCCACGCGGAGCGTGACCTCTGTGGCAGTGCGTCCGGTCTCTGTGAGCTTGGTGCCTGCCGATGTCCAAACCAGGCCCCCGGATGACTCTATTGGGACATCGCGGCTCCAGAGCGCGATTTCACCGTCGTCACTCACCTTGCGCCACCCGGCCGGAACTGACCTGATGCCCACGGGTTCCTGGCGGCCAACGTAGTTGTTTGAAGCAGTGGGAGGCTGGTTTCCCTCGAACGACTTCTTCAGGATTTGAATGTTGTCGATCCCAAGTTCGTCTGCCAGCAGCATGCCGGTCTCCTCACGCTCGTCGAAGAGACGGTCCAGGAGCTCAGCGCACGTGCCGCCCAGGTAGCGAAGGCATAAAGCCGAATTGTACTGCGTGTGCCCGATAAGCTGGTACCTGTTCAGGACGGACGCAGGGCTGAGGTACCAAGTATTGGCCATCAGGGTTCTGGACCAGGTCGACTCATCCTGCGGGTAGTCGAGAGGGTCCCCAACAACCAGAATCTCCCCCCTGACATCCGCCAGCACAGCCTTGGGAATCGCCGTGTCAGAAGGCATAGCCGAATCGGATAACGGGCTCGCAGGTGTTATTCGGTACTGCAACAGAGTGGTCCCAAACGTCACGGCGAGACAGACGACGGCGACGGACGAGGCCACCGACCATTGACTCAACGGCAGGGTGTTTCCCCGCATCCGCCACCACAGGACGCATATTGGGGCTATGGCAAGGATGCCAGCCAAAAAGATCGCGAGGTAGTGGTCAGGGTACTGAGCCCAGCCCCCGTAGACACCGAACGCGATGCCGCCAGTTGCTCCCAGCAGGGACAGCTTCGAGGGATGCTTAGCCACAGTGTGAGAGAGCAAGACAACACAAAGAAGGATGCAAACCAGAGCAAGGTAGGGCATAAAGCGGGCTGGGTAGCGGAGTGGACCAACCGTAGAGGGCAGCAGCACGAACATCAGAGAAAGCGCTGCAAAGAACAGGATGTCCCTGATCTGCGATGAGTGCCCCCGAATCCGGCGCCAGCTCAGGAATGCGACAAGTGGCAGGAACCAGGCTATATAAAGCGCCGGCGCTGGTGCGGAGAAGCCACCCCACCACCAGGACGGCATAAGGGGGTAGGCCGTGGCAATTGTTGAGCTCAGGAGACCACTGAGGTCCACTCCCATGTAGTCGTCGTTGGCGATGGCGGTGGTGCTGCGCGTGGTTACCGCCGCTGTCAGGACACCTGGAAGGTAGACCACGACTGCGACCAAGACCAGACTGAGTCCGATCGCCGCAGTGCGCCACGCGGTCCCCCATCGGCGCTTTAGCAGGGCATCCACGCCTACGGCTAACAGGACGAAGCCCACCGCCACTGTTCCTGCGACATACCCTATGGTGACCACGATATAACCTGCCAGAAAAGCCCAAAGCGGGCTCCGCCGGCCGTCACTGGCCGTCTTCAGCAGCATCCAGAAATAAGGGACAACAGCCCACGCGAGTTGTCCCGTGACCCACGAAGGTGCATCGAAGAACATGGTGAAGCCGTTCAAGGGCGAGGCGACACCTGCCACAAGAGCAAGGGCGGGTGGAACGTTGAACGACCTGCTCAACAAGTAGCAGCCCACCCCGCCGATCACCAGGAACGCGATTTTCAGGCTGGTTGTTACAGCAACCGCATCAGGGGCGAGGTAGACAATCACCCCAATAAGCATGATCAGCGGATTCCATGTTCCCCACTGCCCTTCAGCCGCATAGTTCCCGCTCGACCAGACTTGGGGATTGAGGATAGGCACAGTGCCGGAGAGCAACGACTCACCCAGGTGGTACCAGACTCCATATGCGCCATTCTCGGTGTCGTCCCAAAAATAGAACCGCGGTGTCCAGATCAGCGGAATCAGACTAAGGACCAAAACACTGACTGCGGTGGTGAGGACCCAAGGAAGAGAGCGCGCCGGGGCGTCTTTACTGTCGTGCATTACTTCCCTGTCCTTTGTTCCGGCGACAGCTATCCCGGCCTCGAGTCTCGCGATCCGGATCCGGGAGGCCGCAGGTACTCAGCCCGCTACCTTCCAGAGCGTAATCGTGGCCGCCTGGCCGCCGTTGCTATAACTGGCATCCGATAATTTCGTTCCGTTGACCTGGCCGTCCCAGCCGTCGGGGCATCCCGAGTCCGTCAGTACGTAGTGGATGGCCACCTTTTCCGCTGCATTCTGGGCAAAAGAGCCCTTCGAACGCTGCACGAGAATCTCACGGATGTCTTCTTCATTCTCTGGCCAGGCCAGGCCAAGGTTGTAGAAGGCGGTCGGCAGGCCGGTCAGGGCTTTCACGCGGAACGGGCTGATGCACGGATCAAACATCACGAGTTCGCCAGCTTGACCCTCCGCGTCCACCGCAACATGCAGGTCTGAGCCAGGTTCAGTCAGCGGCGTCGCTGCGGACTTTATCGCAAGAGCCTGCGGATCGTTAAAGCTGGCCGTGCCATATTCATGGACATAGTCCGAGAATTTCGAATAGTCCGAAAGGCTCACAGTAAAGGCAACCACCACCGCAACACATGCGGCCGCCACAACAATCGCGGATGTTCGTCCGGAGCCGGCAGCTACCGGCGCCGCAGAATCCATTGGATCGGGTGATTCAGACCCTCGTGGCTGCTGCTTCCGGACCGAGCTCCACAGCCGCCAACTGCGGACAACAACCTGGCAGAACACAGGAAGAGCGGCCGCAGTGACCATGGTGAAGCTGTCAATCCAGAACCGGTACGGCTCCTGGTTCGCACCCCACAGGTCATTGCTGGCAACCAGTGGCCAGGCAAGTACGGATCCGAGCGCGAATGCCAGCCAGGCTTTGTTTCGCCGCACCAATCCCGCCCAGAAGATCAGCGCCAGCATGAGCAACGGTATCAGCGCGCCCAACAGACCGGTCCCGAGCGGCACTCCCAGGGCATTGGATGACAGTTCCCGGTAGGTCAGGAAGTCATCCTTGTCGGCCAGCCCGAGCAGGGTTCCGAGGATCGTTGGCGACGCAGCCAACGCGAGGGCCACACAGGCGCCAATGACGGGGGCTCTGTAGTTCAGAAGGACCAGGATAAATCCGGGAGCGGCGGCAAGGAGACCTGCCATAAGCGTTACGAGAGGTCCTGCCTCGGCGGCGATAGTGGTACCGCACAGGAGAACTGCCACCAACAGCACTAGGCTCACCGCAGCGTGCCACTTCCGACCGTATTTCAGCAAGCCGTACGCGCCGGTTGCATAGACGAGGAGGTAGACGGCCGTGAGGAACGAGTACGTTTGCACATTTGCCAGCGCACCGACAGCAGCAGCGGCAATGATCACGACGGCAGTACGGGTCTTCGCGCCAGCCTGCGCCCTGCCGTCCAACAAAGGAAACGTGACGCCGATGAGGAGACAGATGGCGGTAACGGCAATGGACAGTGCGGCGGATTCACCGTTGAGCGTGAACAGCACGCCAAACGTGCCCCAGAGAACACCGTGATTGTCCAGCGAGTGGTGCCAGTTGCCGGTAGCTGCCACGGCAAATGTGCCGATGATGCTGGGCACGAACCCCAGGACGCCCAGCACGGGCAGGCCGGTCAGCCGAATCAGCAACCAGCTGATGGCCGCCACCATGACGAACTGAAACGCGAGGCCCGCAATTTGCCACGTACCAATGAGATCGGTGTTAAAAAGGCGGGCCAAGAGGCCAAGGAATACATAGTAGAGCCGGGGATAATGGTTAGTTCCAGTTTCGGTGAACGGTTCGACGGCTGCCATGTTGCCGTTCTTGACGTTCACTGCGATGGCCAGGTAGGAGTACTGGTCATAGGGGAAATACTGGCGGAAGTTGTTCCAGCTGAATCCTGTGCTCGTAGTCAGCGGGCGGACCTGAAGTACCCAGTACATAAGGCCAGACAGTGCTATGGCGGCTGCCGAGGTCACATACTGCCAGCGCCTCCGACAGTTTTTGGCAGCTATCTGCTGTGTCATTCCGCTGGATACCCCGACATTTTCCGTTGATTTTCTAAGCAGCTTCCCGGAGGCTGCTCGGTTACAAGTAAAGATTCTAAGGCCTGCGGTCGCCCGGGCCAGCCTCCACGCCTGGCCACGCGTCACACTGCATTGTCGTCAAACCGGTAGACTCTGTGCACATGACCAACGCAGTGACAGGCTCTTCGGCCGGCACCCACCGTATTTCCGTCGTCGTCCCTGTTTACCAAGGTGAGAAGACCCTGCCGTCGGTCGTCGCGGAACTCATGGAACTGGCGGCACCGCAAATTTCGACCGCTGGCCACAGTTTTGTCATTGCAGAAGTCCTCCTCGTATTCGATCATGGCCCCGACGGTTCCGCTCAGGTCATCCGTGACCTCATAGCCCGCTACGACATCGTCCGCGGTGTGTGGTTGAGCCGGAATTTTGGACAGCATCCCGCCACGCTAGCCGGCATGGCATCCGCCGGAGGCGACTGGGTTGTCACGATGGACGAGGACGGCCAGCACGATCCCGCCGCAATTGGCGACATGCTGGACACCGCCATGGCCCGGCAGTCAACGTTGGTCTATGCCCTCCCCAGCAACAAACCCCCGCATGGATTCCTTCGCAATGCCGCCTCAAAGGGTGCGAAGAAGGTAGTGTCTGCACTCCTGTCCAGCAATGACGCCCCCAACTATCAGAGCTTCCGGCTGGTCACTGGTGAAGTTGCACGCTCTGTTGCTGCCTATGCCGGAAACGCCGTGTACCTCGACGTCGCTCTGGGTTGGATTGCTTCAAACGTCGCCACATGCCCGGTCGCGTTGCGCGAAGAAGGCGACCGTGCCTCCGGCTACCGGCTGCGAACGCTGTTGTCCCACTTCTGGCGGATGGTCATCTCCAGCGGTACCCGGGGATTGCGCCTGGTGAGCCTGATCGGGGCTATGTTCGCGTTCCTTGGCATTTGTCTGGCCATCTACCTCTTTATTTCATACCTCACCGGACACGGCGCGGGACAACAGGGCTGGACGTCCACCATGATCGTGATTCTCATCAGCACCGGGGCAATTCTGTTCTCGTTAGGGGTCATCGCCGAGTATGTCGGCGTTAACGTCAATATGGCCATGGGTAAGCCCGCCTACCTGATTGTGAGCGATCCAGCGGTGGGTCCCCTAGGGAGGACCCCTAGCGTGGCGTCTGCTGTGGACCGTGGAACAGCCCCAGCATCCGGGGGACACACGCCCAATGCCTGATCCGGTATGGGTCGTCGGTGCAGGCGGCTTGCTGGGGCGCGGTCTCGTCTCAGTTCTCAAATCGAGGGGCCATGCAGTATTGACGTCCTCAATTCCTTGGCATGATGCTGCGGCGGCCAAGGCTGCCTTGGCCGCTGGCGCCGAGCAGTTGAGAATCCTGGCTGACGGCAGGCCCTGGTTGATCGCGTGGTGCGCCGGTGCTGGAGTCACAGGAACATCCCAGGCGGAACTGGACTCCGAACTCGAGGTCTTCAAGTCCGCTCTGGGTTCTGTTGCCGGGGTCCTGTGCACGCCCGGTTCCGCTCCTGGCCGGTTTTTTCTCGCTTCATCTGCGGGCGGCGTTTATGCTGGCGCCCCGGACCCTCCGTTTTCGGAAGAGAGCATCCCGCAGCCGTTGGCTCCTTATGGATTTGCCAAACTTGCCGCGGAAAGCGCCGCCGCCGAGTTCGCGGCGGTGTCAGGCACCCGCATGTTGATTGGCCGGGTCGCCAATCTTTACGGGCCGGGACAAAACCTCGCCAAGCCCCAGGGCCTCATTTCAGTCTTCGCCAAGGCCCACCTGACCGGCCAGCCGGTTTCCGTCTACGTTTCGCTGGACACCCTCCGCGACTACATCTTTATAGACGACGCCGCAGCCCTGATAGCCGATTGCCTGGAGCGGCTCTCCGGACCCGACGTCGTCGCCGGGCAGGCCGTGACAAAGATCATCGCCACCCAGCGGGCGGACACCATCGGCGCGCTGATTGGCGCGTGCAAGACAGTCTTCAAACGGCGACCGCGAATTGTGCTTGGAGCGTCTCCCTTCGCGAAGGCGCAGGCGCACGATCTCAGGCTCAGGTCGGTCGTGTGGACTGAACTCGACAACCGCCAGTTCACTCCCCTACCCGTCGGAATCGATGCAACCGTCCGCGACATGCAGACTTTACGAAGCGCTTCAGGGTCCTTATAGCGATGCGGCGCCGCCGTCCGCGTGCACAGCGAACTCTAGGGTCGTGCGCTCGTTCGGTACCCTAGATGGAGCGTTAGCAACAGAAAGAGACTGTGCCGATTTGAATATTCAAGAACGACCCAGAGTGGTCCGGACAGCAAGTCCTGGATGGCTGTGGGCCCTTGCCACGCCGGTGGTCTCCATCTTGGCTGCGTTGGTGCCGGTCATTTTCAACCACCGCTTCTACTTCTACGATGACACCCAGATCGGCGCATATCCCATTTGGCGCGAAATCGGAGAACTGCTCCGCTCCGGCCAGTGGCCGTTTTTCAGCGCCGAAGGCTGGCAGGCCGGCAACTACGCCGCCGAGGGCCAGTGGGGAATTTTCAGCCCCGTAACGCTGGGCATAGGCTTGGCATCCACGTTTTTTTCCAACGCCCTAATTTTCTCCACCTTGGTCAAGGTGGCCCTTTTGGCCGTTGCCAGCGTTGGCATTTACCTGGTCAGCCGAAACCTCGGCGCGCGGGCCCCGTGGGCGTTCGTGGCCGGGGTAACCTCCACACTGGCTGGATTTACCGTTTATCTCGACTCCTCGTCCTGGGTGACCGGCCTGATGGTTTGGGCGTTCCTGCCCTTTGTCTGGTGGTCTCTGCGCAGGATGTGCTACCAGCAGAAGTCGCCACTGACCGTCCTTATCTCCGGCTACTGCCTCGTCACCGTCGGGTATGTCCATGGCACTATCATGATGGTTCTTCTCTTTGTCGCCGTCATTTTTGAATTGCTGGTTCGCCGGGACTTTAAGTCCCTGTTGAAGACGGTGTCTTCCGGCGCCCTTCTTGGCTTAGTGGCATTGGCCGTCTACCTGCCCGGAGTCCTTACCCTGCATAGCACCGCGCGCTCACAGGGTGTGGCAAACACCAACTTTCTGACTGTTGACCTAACCGGTCTGGCCGGGTCAGCGCTTCCAAGCAATCTTCCCCAGGTTGCATCCTGGTGGTGGGGGCCATTCGCTCCTGCACCGCTGACGTACATTGGTTGGTTCCTCCCGCTGTTTGCCTTGGTCAACTTCCAGCAGTTGAGGCGCCTTACGCCAGGGATAGCGAGTGTCACGGTATTCCTGCTGTTGTCCCTGGTGCTTACGCTTGCTCCCAGCGACCTTGGGCCGCTCCGGACTCCTGTCCGATTGATGCCGTATGTCTGCCTCGCCGCCATTGTCCTCCTGTGCGTGGCGCTGTCGCTGGCAAGGGTCCTCGTGGTCTCCCGAACGCGCTGGCTCAGCACCATGGCCGTGTTCCTAGCGAGCGTATACCTGGGGTGGACGGGCAAACCGGAATTGTGGAGCGTCAGCGCACGCATGATACTGATCATGGCGATCGGTTTTGCACTGACTGCCTTGGCACTGCGGGCGATGCATTCCAAAATCAGGGCCGACCGCCTGGTCGCCGCCGTCCTGGTCGCGACTTCTTTGGCGCTGGCCTTCCCGCAGCATTACTACTTCCCCAACCCGCCGGTTCAAGACTTCAAACTGCCAGCGGACACGTCGAAATACTCCACACAGCTCTCCGGCGCCAAGGGCCAGGCGGTCGTTGTGGGTACGCCGTCCGCCCTTGACCCGTCGATCTGGAACGAGTCCCTTGTGGGCAACATGTGGTATCTGAACCCTGGATCAGTGCACAACCTCTACAGCCCCATCCAGAACGCGGCCTACTCGCAGGACCTCTGCATCGCCTCCCGTGGCGAGACCTGTAAAGAGCTCAGCACCAAGCTGTTTGAGATCGATCCGACATCGGGCAAGCCGCTCGCAGACCTCCTTCGCGTGGACACTGTTCAGATAGTCCGCGACGCGGCCGACGCCGCCGGTGCCGAACTCGCCGCCGTGCCGCCGTCGGGGTGGTCCGTTGCGTCCCGCACTCCTAACACGGTGATGTGGACGCGGGACGTCGCCCTTGGTTCAGTAGGTGCGCCCGTACACGCCTCTGAGGGAACTGACATCGCTCCGATATCCAATTCCAGCACCCAGGTCACTTTCAAGGTAAACGAGGTCCCTTCGTCCGGCGGAACCGTTACGCTGAGCCGCATCGCCTGGCCAGGCTATACCGCCGACGGCGCCAGCATCGGCGATCCTCTACGCGGTTACCTCCTGACGGTCAACGTGGCTCCTAACATGGCTGGCAAGACCGTAACCGTCTCGTTCGAGCCGCCCGGCTGGACCATTGAAATCGCATCCCTCGCCGCCGCACTGCTTCTCGGAGTCGTCTGGTCCCTTATGCATTCGCTGCGCGGCCGACGCCGGACCAGCTCCCCTGATGAGCCGTCCTCGTGGACTACCCGCGGCACCGTAACTTCCGTCCCCCGCCCCCTAGTTACTCCTGGGCCCCGCTCCGGCGAGGCAAAGCAGATATACGCCATGAGAAAAGAGGCCAAATAGTGGCTGTCCATCCGCCGACAGCGGACGAGCCTGTGCGCGGCATCCATTCCGGACCGCCAGGCCCACTGATTAAGATCGTCAAGGATCAGCGCATAGCGTTTCTGCTCGTTGGGGGCGCCAACACCGCCTTCAGCACCGGTCTCTTCATCGTGTTGGCCTTAACTTTTCCCCACGCACCGTCGTTCATCCTCCTGTCAGTGTCGTGGACTGTTTCGCTCGTCGCCGTCTTCTTCGTTTACCGGACGTTGGTATTCCGGGTCAAAGGACACGTCTGGCTCGACCTCGGCCGATTCGCGCTGGTCAACCTCACATCGCTGCTGGTAAACATCGGATTACTTTCGCTGTTCGCCGACCTGCTGCAGTTTCCAAGAATCCCCACCCAGTTGGCGATCACTCTGTTGTCCGTGATCATAAGCTACTTCGGTCACCGCCACTTTTCATTCCGTCGGAAGCATCCGCCGGAACAACCGCAAACAGCACCGATCAAAGGCCCCAAAGAGGAAGAGACGGCATGACCCCGAAAGTCTCCATAGTCATACCCGCATACAACAATGTCCAGTACATTGCTGAGACGCTTGATTCGGTTCTGAAACAGAGCTATGACGACTACGAGGTGGTCATAGCCGACCACTCCTCAGTTGACGGAACCAAGGACGTCATCGACGGCTACAGGGGCCACCCGAGGCTCCGCATCCTGAGCCCGACGCCTGCAGGCGGCGGTGCACAGGCTAACTGGAACAGAGTCAGCTCTGAAGCTAGAGGCACCTACCTCAAGCTGGTCTGCGGCGACGACATCATTTCACCCACAGCACTTGCAGAGCAGGTCGCAGCGTTCGAGGCGAATCCGTCAGCGGTGCTGGTCGCTAGCCAGCGAGATCTGGTCGACTCCAGCGGTGGCATTTTCATGAAGAACCGTGGACTCCAAGGGATTTCAGGACTGGTCAGCGGCACCAAGGCTGTACGCGCGACGGTGATCGCCGGAGCCAACATCTTCGGGGAACCGGCTTGCGTCATGTTCCGCCGGGACCTGTTGGAGAAGGAAGGCGGCTGGGACAACACCCATCCGTACCTCATCGATGAGGCAACTTACGCCCGCATCTGCTTCCATGGTGACGTCGTCGCAATTCGCCGCAGCCTTGCCCACTTCCGCATCAGTGCCAGCCAATGGAGCGTGCGGCTGGCGAGGCAGCAGTCAGACCAAGCCATCGCATTCCACAAAGACATAGCGTTAACGCACCCAGGTGTACTCAGCCGATTCGACCTGCTGACGGGCAACCTGAAGGCCGTGGCCATGTCCTATGCCCGCCGGCTGGCTTACATGCGGCTTCGCAAACGTATGGGCCATGAGCACGCAGTGGAAAGTACTGTCTAGCCTTGGGATTTCATGGCTGCTCTCTCAGGTTGGCGTTTCAGGGAATGGGTGCTCTGAATTGGGAAAATAGTGGTTGTCCAGACCCTTATTTGCCGACCGAGGGAGCACCTTTTCGATGCAAAATCTACCTCCGTTCTCCTCCCCTGCCGGTCAGCTTCACCGGCCAGTCGCTGGCTCCAACGCACTAAGGCAGTTTGGTTCAGGACCGGTGTGACGGCTTGAACCAAGACCACCCACGACTCGCCGGTTGCTAGTGACGGTTTAAGTCATGACCACTCCCATTGTTGTTTTCATCTGATGAAAACAGCGTTGGGAGGTCCGGATGACAGGGCCGGCAGCGCCAGGAAGACGACCGGTGGGTTCTGTTCCGCTCGCACTATGGCTTCGATCCCTTCTACTGCCAGCCCGGCATCGCCGGGGGCGCATGAGAAGGGCGGTGTTGAGGGCGAGGTGGTGTGGTTCCGCCGGAACCGACTCTCGCCCATGCCCGTTGCTGAGTCTCTGGATGAGCTCAACGACCGGATCCGGGCTTGGGAAGTCCTGGACGATGCCCGGCGGATCAATGACAGGATCCGCACCACCGGCCAAGACTTCGCCGCCGAGCAGCCGTTCTTGTCGCCGCTACCAGCAGATGAGTTTGATCCGGGGCTGGTGCTGACGCCGCGGGTGGATAGGTCTTCGATGATCACCGTGCGGATGGTGAAGTACTTCGTCCCGGCCCAGTTCATTGGCCGGAAAGTCCGGGTGTCCTTGCGGGCATCCGAGGTCGTGGTGTTCGACGGCCGTGCCGTGGCAGTCAGGCATCAGCGGATCGTTGCCAAGGTGGGCTGTCGGTCCAGTTGGATCACTATCTTGGAGGTCCTCAAGACCAAACCGGGCGCGCTGCCGGGGTCCACGGCGCTGGCGGGGCGCAACCGGGACCGGCCTCGTACTGGGCGTCGAAACCGGTGTGGACCTCGCGGGTTGCCCGAAGTGCGGCGTCGTCGCGGTCGGCCACGGACGCCGCCAGGTCCGGCTCCATAACATTCCCTGTTTCGGCCAGCCGGTGGGGCTGCTGTGGGCCAAACGTGTTTGGCGATGCCCGGACCCGGACTGCCCAAAAACAACATTCAGCGAAGAACACCCGCTGGCCGGACCATGGGCGAAACTCACCGCCCGAGCCGCCCACTGGGCGACCGACGCGCTGCAGCGGTTCGACACCTCGGTTCTCGGCCCTGGCCCACCAGCTCGGGGTTTCTTGGCACACCGTCTGGGACGCCATCAGAGCAGAAGCCACCCGCCGATCAGGAACTCCGATCGGCTCGCCGGTGTTGAGGCGCTCGGTGTTGATGAGCACGTCTAGTCACACACCGGCCCCCGGGATCCGGCATGGTCACCGGAATCGTGGACCACACCCGCGATGACCACGGCGTGGTGCACGCCCGGCTGCTTGACTTGGTTCCGGGCCGGTCCGGGAAGGCCTACGCCGACTGGCTCAAAGACCGTGGCCCTGGGTTCACCGCCGGGATCAAGACCGCGGCTCTGGATCCCTTCCGCGGCTGCGCTAACGGCGAGGCAATCACGCTGGACCGCAGCGACATCGACTGGTCCGAAAGCCTGCTGCTGATCCGCGAATCCAAATTCGGCAAATCCCGGCTGGTTCCACTTCACAGCACGGCCATGCAGGCACTTAGCGCATACGCCCAACTCCGCGACGAGCTCGAACCCCGACCAGAGGAGCAAAGCTTCTTCGTGTCCCAGACGCACAGACGCCTTTGCTGCGCTGTCGTATGCCAGACATTCCGTCAACTGGTCGATGCCGCCGGAGTCGGGCACGGGGCACCCTCGGCCCCGAGGCTTCACGATCTGCGGCACACTTTCGCGGTCCGCACGCTGCTCAGCTGGTATCGGACTGGTGAGGACGTGGAGGCGAAGCTTCCATGGCTATCGACTTACCTGGGCCACCGTGAACCGGCGTCGACCTACTGGTATCTTTCGGCTGCGCCGGAATTGCTGGCCCTGGCCGCGGCACGCCAAATTACCCGCTGGACGGCGGTGCGATCATGACGCTGATCGCACCGACTCTGCAGATATTCTTCACCGACAGGCTCGCCCAACAGCGCCAAGCCAGCCCGCGGACCATCGCCGCCTACCGGGACGCCCTGAAGCTGCTCCTCGAGTTCATCCACGCACGGACCGGCAAGTTGCCTTCAAAGCTGGATTGGGACGAGCTGGACGCGACCATGATCTCTAGATTCCTCAATCATCTGGAGACCACGCGGGGCAACAGCATCAGGACCCGAAACGTCCGCCTGACAGCCATCCGCTCCCTGTTCGCCTACGCCGCGTTGCGTCATCCGGAGCATGCGCTGCTGATCCAGTGTGTTCTCGCCATCCCGCCGAAGCGGTTCGACAAGCGCATCGTGACGTTCCTGACCCGGCCTGAAATCGACGCCATCGTCGCGGCCCCGGACCAATCCAGATGGGAGGGCCGGCGCGACAGGGCCCTGATGCTCCTCGCCATCCAGACGGGTCTGCGGGTCTCTGAACTGACGGGCCTGAATTGCGCCGATGTCACGCTGGGCACTGGCGCGAACGTCCGCTGCGAAGGCAAGGGACGCAAACAACGCGCTGTTCCACTCTCCATTCCCGTCGAGGGACTGCTGCGTTACTGGCTGGCCGAACGAGCCGGACAACCACACGAACCAGTGTTCCCGACTCGAACAGGGCGGCGGCTCTCCCGCGACGCCGTCGCGCAGCGGGTGAGCACACACGCAGCGACCGCGGCCCGAACATGTCCATCCCTATTGGGCAAGAAAATCCACCCTCACGTGTTTCGTCACAGTTGCGCGATGACTTTGCTCCAAGCAGGGGTAGACACGTCCGTGATCGCCCTCTGGCTCGGCCACGCCGGAGTCCGGTCCACCGACGCGTACGTCCATGCAGACATCATCATTAAGGAGAAAGCCCTCGCGCTGACCACGCCGGCATCCGCGAGCCCTGGTCGCGGCCACCCAACCGACAAGGTCCTCGCGTTCCTTGAGAGCCTGTAACTATGCCGAGCCACAAACCGCGGGAACCGCGCACACCATCCCGGGACGGCGGCAACTTCGGCATAGTGGCGGGCTCGGCATAGATCGATCTATGCGGACATCCGCATAGATCGACGACATCGGCCTGTTACCGGTGGCCACCGACGCTGCCGAAGGCCTCTACCGGGTCGTGGACGCAGCCTACGAAAAACGGTCCGTCGCGATCAGCTCCAACCTCCACCCCGCAGGCTTCGACGAGCTCATGCCCAAGACCTTCGCGACCGCGACCGTTGACCGGTTGCTGCACCACGCACATGTCTGCCAGACCAGCGGCGATTCCGTCCGTCTCACCCACCTGACTTGGCTCACGGGCCAGGATATTTCGGGAGGGTGCGGACGGCCTCGGGGGCGACCGGTGTGCAGATCGCGGAGTATGTGCGGGGCCGTCAGCGGATAGTGGAGCACGTCGGTTCGGCGCATACGGAAGCCGAACTCGGTGTCCTGCTGGAGCGTGCGCGCGAGTTGCTGGAGAATCCGGCGCAGGGCGTCCTTGAGCTTGGTGTCGAGCGCACGCCTCCAGTGAAGAATCTGGTTGCCCCTGCTGATAATCCGGGCCTGTTCGATATTGCCCGCCCGGCAGCAATTCCTGGGTGCAAGGGCCCTGCCCGCGTGGTGGGCACCGACTCCCGGTTGCTGTTCAATGCGTTGGCCTGGGCGTTCACGTCGTTGAAGTTCGATGGCCTCGGTGACGAGGTGTTCCGGGATCTGGTGATCGCCCGGGTCGTGGAATCAACTTCACTTCTGGATGCCGGCAGAGTCCTGCGGGGCCTCGGCCAGAGTCCTGCCAGCTACGCGACTATGAAGCGGACCCTTGCCCGGGCAGCTGCGGGTAAGTACCGCGACCGGGTCGCGACCTGGTGCTTCGAGCACGCCAGGACCGACGGGGACGTCTCACTGGTGCTCTATGACGTGACCACCTTGTATTTCGAGGCGGAGAAGGAAGACGAGCTGCGGAAAGTCGGGTACTCCAAGGAACGCCGCGTTGATCCCCAGATCGTTGTCGGTCTGCTGGTGGATCGCGGTGGGTTTCCGTTGGAGATCGGACGCTTCGAAGGCAACAAGGCCGAGACGGCAACCATGATCCCGATTATCAAGCAGTTCCAGGTCCGCCACGGCTTGGCCGACATGGTCGTCGTCGCCGACGCAGGCATGCTTTCAGCCGGCAATCTGCGCGAGCTGGATGAGGCGAACCTGCGGTTCATTGTCGGGTCCCGGATGACGAAAGCGCCGAACGATCTGGCCTCGCATTTCCGCTGGCACGGTGACGCGTTCAGCGACGGGCAGCTGATCAATACGGTCACCCCCAGGACCGGCCACACGAACGAGAACAACCCTGATCTGCGTGCCGAACCCGTCTGGGACCCTGCCGCGCACCCGGGATCCTGGCGGGCGGTGTGGGCCTACTCACGCAAGAGAGCTGTTCATGACAACACAACGCTCACGGCCCAGGAGAACCGGGCACGGGAGGTCATCGAGGGACAGAAATCAGCCCGGACCCCACAGTTCGTCAAGACCGCCGGCGGCAAACCGAGCCTGGACGAGGCCTCGATAGCGCGTGCCCGGCAACTCGTCGGACTGAAAGGCTACGTGACAAATATCCCTGCAAACATCATGCCCGCAGGGGAAGTAATCGGCTCCTACCACGACCTGTGGCATGTCGAGCAGTCGTTCCGGATGAGCAAAACTGACCTACGCGCCAGGCCCATGTTTCACCGCACCCGTGACGCGATCGAGGCGCACCTGACCATCGTGTTCACCGCGCTTGCGGTCTCCCGGACTGTCCAGAACAGGACAGGGCTGGCGATGCGTAACGTCATCCGACAACTCCGGCCCTTGCGCTCAGCGACCAGCGCCATCAACGGCACCACGCAGACATTCGCCCCCGATATTGCCGCCGAGCAGCAGGCCATTCTCGACGCCATCCGCAACCCAAAACTCACGCACTAACGAAATGAGCCAAGTCAGGTCACGGGCGCAACAACGGGCAAGGTCGAGGCAAACAACACCGGCATCAAGCACATCAAACGCACCGCCCGCGGCTACCGGAACCCCGGCAATTACAAATCGGTTATTTCTCATGAGAAGTGCCGTCCGGACGGCGGCATGACACTCATTCGGGAATCCATTTCCCCACGAACCGTGAAAAGCCGCCAAACCAGGCAACCCAACAGGCCACACCCGACTGCCCGAAAACAGAAAATATTGGCCGATCAGCAACTGGCGTAAATCAATGACCGTCACCCAGCATCATGAACAATCGAGGCTAGGACGGTTTTCGGTCGGACGCGCCATGGATGTGTCCGTGGCGAACCACGGGATCGTCAACGGCCCGTTCCGGGATTTGCTGTGTCGACATCACACGCATCTTGCGGCGGGCAGGCTCTTCGAAAAACCGCCACAAGCAATAGCCAAGCACTGAGACTACGACTGGTATGACGATGAAGCCAAGTTTGGCCCCTACCGTACCAGCGCCGAGGGTATCGGGGTAAGCCATTTGTAGCTTCCAGAAGATCTCGATCAGCGGCATGTGGACGAGGTAGATACTGTAGGACGCCATTCCACCCACCACCAGCGCTTTGCTGCCGAGAATTTTTGCGACGTGTCGGTCCGCCATCCCCAGTGTTCCAACAATCACCACGAGAACCGGAATGAGCAGTCCTATGTAACGGGGGCGTGCCGTAAGATCCATCCAGTAGCACCCGGCGATAACGACGGCAGCCGCAAGGACAATGATGTGGCTGGCCATCAGTCGGTTGCGCGCCGTATCCGGCACCCTGCGGACGATGTAGAACATGAGAGCGCCGGCCATAAAACAACACAGGATCCGGAGCAGCCACATCCAGGGGGCATAAAGTCCCAGCACGTAGGAGAAAAACACCACAGGAAACAGGAGCACTCCGGCCATCACCACCAGGGAACGGCCGCTAAGGGACCTGTTCAGGCGGAAAACGAGAAGAATCATGACAGGAAACAGCAGGTAGGCAAATGCTTCGGCCGACACTGACCACGCGGCACCATTCCAAGTCAGCCGGTCAAAGCCGGGTTCCGTCCACTGCACCACAAGGGTCAGTTGGCGCATGAAACTACCGACACCGTAGTCCCGCACATCGACGGGATCGTCACTTTGCCGGGCGAGGAGCAGTCCGTGCCATATGGCGGCGAACACCAGCATGAAAGCGTACGCCGGCCAGACGCGCGCAAGTCGCGCCCACCAGAACTTGACAGTGGCCTTATGGTCCAGCCGCCACCCCATACGCTCGCCATAGTTCAACGCCAACACATAGCCGCTAAGAGCGAAGAACAGGTCTACTCCTAGTTCGCCGTGAGCCACTACTGGCCCGATGATGTCATCCAACCAGGGAAATTCGGAAGCTATGTTGCCTCGAACGTGAAACAGCACCACCCACATTGCTGCAATGATGCGAACGCCGGTCAGGGCGTGAACCTGTTGCACTGCACGCTGCGCCACTTTGGGCGCTGTCTGTAGCATCAGATTTTCGGGCATGCAGTTCCTCTTTGTCGTTGAGGCGGGGGAATCCCCTAGCCCTCTTGTCGAGCTCCTAAAGGGGCAGTCTTTCCAGAATACCGGACGCTGGTGGGGAGTCAGTAGCTCTGCCCTTGCGGCCAGTCAGGGCAAGCCTGCCCTGCCAGCGCGACGCCCCCGGGGCTAGGTTAGCGGACGGTACGTGGGAACTGCGGGATCGGATTGAACTTGATACCCTCTAGGATCTTCCGCGCCACACTGACCTGAAGTCTGCGGCCGACGCCACCCCTGGCCATCCTGACGTAGGTGCCAAGGACGAACGTAAGCCATTCGAGTTTGTTGTCATGGTGCCAGAGGTATGAGGATTCGTTTCGAGCACCATAGAAAAACTTCCAAGCATTTCCCGAATTCAGGTCTCCGAAGTTCACTCCTCGGTTGTCCGGCATATCGTGGGTAACCACGCTATCCAGAACCTGCACCCCGGGGCCCTCAGCACTGATCCGCAGCGTGTACTCCTGGTCGTCAAACCAGATGAAGTACTCAGCCAACGGGAGGCCGTACTTGGCAATAGTACGGCGGGCGATCAGCACTGAAACGAAAGAGCAGTTTGTAATGAGAACGGTATTGTGGCCCTTGGCAATCAGGCGGCCCCAGTCCCACGCCGTTCCAGGATTGTTCATCTCGCAGATTGAGCCGTCGGTGTATCGGACAAGCGAGCAACTGTAGGGAACAGGACGTCCCAGTTCGACCTCCGCCGCGGAATGGCCGTCAAGAAGCTTCTCAAGCGCTACTTCGTCGGTGTAGCAGTCGTCGTCCATTATCCATACCCAGTCGGCGCCACGCTCATAGGCCCTTTCCATGCCAGCCGCGAATCCACCGGCGCCACCGGTGTTCGTCCCGAGGCGGACGATCTCCACCCTCGGGTCACCTTGGTAATCGGCGAGGAGGGTCGGCGTGGAATCAGTGCTCGCGTTGTCGACCACAATCACCAGGTCGACGGAGCGGGACTGAGCCAGAATCGAATCCAGCACCCGCCCCAGCTTGTCCACCCTGTTGTAGGTCACGACAACGGCCGCTACCTTGTCGGTCATACTTTCCATCCTTCGTACAGTGCCTTCGTCCAGACCCGGGCTTCGGGCAATTCTTTCAAGGACGTTATCTTTTCTTGTTGATCAGCAAGTATCTCCTTGCGGAGAGTCTCCGAAGCCATGATCGCCTTTGTGAGCTTCACGGCGCTCTTTACGAATGGGAAGGGTTGCCGAGGGAGTAGCGCCTTCCCTGAAACGAGGGAAGCCTGTGACCCGACATCGGTCGACAGAACGGCGACATCCATAGCTGTGGCCTCAAAAGTCGTCAACGTCAACCCTTCGTTGTCCGACGAAATGACCAGAAGGTCCGAGTCGGCCAACGTGTCGGCCACAGAATGGGGCGGACGACGAAGCTCGACACAGTCTGAGAGGCCGTACTGTCTCACCAGCTTTTCCGTTTCGTCTAAGAGCGCTCCGTCACCGTGGACGATGAATCGCACATCCCCGCGGACAGCCCGCTTAAGAGCCGCCGCATATCGAATGAAGAGAAAGGGTCGTTTCTGCTGACTCATGCGGCCCACGAAGGCAATGGTAAACGGACGATTCAAATTCGTATCCCGGGTCTGCACGGACAGGTCGCTGGAGAGTCCGTAGAGAGGCGCAAGGGCGATCCGCCCCTTTGGCACGTCACGTAAGAGTGACATGTAGTCGCGAAGCTGTGGGGAAATGACGTGGTGAACGTCTATGGTAGCGGAAAGTTTAACGGAATATTCAACAAAGCCGCCAGTCCGCCACTCAAGGATGTGCAGGGTGTCAACAATGTGAATCGAGGGGTCCATGGCTTTAAACCACGCCAACCGATGGTACAGCCACCCGTTGTGGTGTACATGAATGCCCCGGATGGAGAACTCCGACATTAATGTCAAAAGGAGATCTGCTTCCTCTCTGCGAGGAATAGAGGCGCTAAATGGCAGGACCAACGCACCATCGAGTTCCGGCCGGTCGATCCACGGATGGGAGGAGTCCCGGTCCGTCAGCACAATAGGGAGAAAGCCCGCTTCCTTGGCCAATTGAATCGACTCCAGGGCCCATCGCTCGGCACCCCCCATTTCCAACCAATGCATCCCAAAGATGATCGCTGGCCTCTTATCCCTAGCCCACGGGATCACTGAGGAAGGCGTCGACTGAGCGGGCGCCATAGGCTGCGGGCGTCGTTTGGGGACAATGTGCTTTTCGTATACGTCAGTGAGACCTTGTCGCAGGGCGTCAAAGGCAATGGGTGCCCCGAACCTCGCTCGTTTAAACACCTTGCCCTTCAAACCGGCACGGTCGTAGAAAGTTGTACCGCCCTCTGATCTTTCACCGCCCAAGTCAATCACCAACGGCAGAACTGCGCTCTTTCCCGGCAAGGCTCCTGACACTGTGCTTCGGACATCTACGGCACAAATCACAGTCCGGTCAGATTTCCACTCAAGTCGATGACAAGCTTCGTCCGTTAGACTCGGGAATTCTCCTTCAGGGGCCCGCAGGACAACTGCTTTGAACTCGCGACCCGGCTGAACAAGCGCATGATAATTCAAGGCCCCCACCAGCAGACCGACTTCGCGTTCCGAGAGGCGCCCCTGGCCCCCGGCAAGACCGGATCCGCCGTCATCGACAATTTCGAACAGCCTAAGGGCTCTGTTCAAGGATTCTTCCGTTGTCATTGTATCCATCCGTAGTGGCTCCACTAGTTCTCCCGCAGCAGGCGAACGGCCTCGGCAATCGGACCGTCGGCGATTTTGATCCCGTGGCGAAGAACGACGCCTCGGTCGCAAACCTTGCTCACCATATCGAGGTCGTGGCTGACCACAACCAACGTAGTCCCGGTCTCCCGAAGTTCCTGAATCCGCTCAAGGCACTTCTTTTGGAAGGGCTCATCGCCGACTGAGAGGATTTCATCAATAAGGAAGACGTCAGGCTTGGTGTGGACAGCCACAGAGAAAGCCAAACGGAGAAACATACCCGAGGAATAGAATTTCACTTCAGTGTCTATAAACTTTCCGATTTCAGAGAATTCGACAATCTCATCAAACCTATCGGCCGTTTCCTGCTCCGTCATTCCCAAGATCACGCCGTTAAGGTAGACATTCTCCCGTCCGGTAAGATCCGGGTGGAAACCGGCGCCGACTTCAATCAGCCCGGCAACTTTTCCCCGAGTTCGAATTCTGCCAGTGTCTGAGCTCATCACGCCCGAGATCAATTTCAACAACGTAGATTTGCCTGAGCCGTTGAATCCAAGCAGGGCAACTGACTCTCCCGACTCCACCGTAACGTCGACTCCATCGAGCGCCATAAAGGTGGAAGAAAGGTCGCCTCTGCGGCCTTTGAAAAGCCAAACGACAGTTTCCTTTAGGGAACGCGTATGCCGGAGGTTAAACCGCTTGGAAACATTTTCAACAACAATAGCTTCGACCATCACAATTCCTGCGCAAATCTGCCTTCAAGGCGTCGAAAAACTGACTGCCCCAAGGCCAGAATCAACAATGAAATTAACAAGCCCACGGGCAGCCAAATGGACAGGAGGTTGTCGGGTAGACGGGCACCTTCTGGGGCCATTTTTACAGCGGCCGTTGGTGACCAGAAAGCGGCGTGGAAGATCTCTACTGCAATGGTCATGGGATTCAGCTGGTAAAAGAAGTAGAACGTTTCACCTAGCGTATCGCGCACTAAAAACCAAGCGTAGAGGACCGGCGAAAGCCATGTGGCCATCATAAGCATGAGGTCAACGATATTCTCCGAATCCCGGAACATCACGTTTGCTGCTGCAAACAGAAGGCCTAATCCCAACGATAGAATCGTCACCATGACAAAAGCCCCCACGGCACCAATCAGCTGAATCACGCTCGGCGTCCAGCCGAAGAATAAACACGCCACCACTAATATCAGGAATTGTGGGAGAAAATGCACGACGGCAACCCACACGGACGCAACTGGAAAGAGTTCGCGGGGAAGATAGATCTTTTTCACCAAGGCACCGTTGGCCACAACAGAGCGCGTGGCCTGGCCGAATGCTTCGGAGAAGAAGTTCACAAGGATAATCCCCGAGAACATGTAGATGACGAAGTTCGGCTGTTTGTTCAGCCCCAAGAACACACCAAGTGCGAAGTAGAAGACTACAAATTGCACACCGGGGCGGACGTAGGACCAAAGCAGGCCCAGAACCGAACTTCGGTACCTGACTTTAAGTTCTTTGCGGACAATTAGTCGGAGCAGACCACGGCGGCGAATGACGTCAATGAGCCCACCGCCGCTGTCGGGTGCGGCAAGCAAGTCTCCACTCATGCGTCCACCCCTCCGCTTACAAGCTTTGCTCCGGCTTCAAAGTGCGGCCGAATCTGGTTGTCAAACATGGTCAGGGCAGAACCGATGGCCATATGCATATCAAGGTACTTGTACGTGCCGAGCCGGCCGCCGAACAAGACGTCCTGCTCTGCTGCTGCCAAGTCGCGGTACTTGAGCAGGCGCTCCCTGTCCGCGGATGTGTTGATCGGGTAATACGGCTCATCGCCCTTCTCCGCGGCCCGGGAGAACTCGCGCATGATAACGGTTTTCTCTGTCTGGTACTCGCGCTCCGGGTGGAAGTGGCGGGGTTCAATGATGCGTGTGTACGCAACATCGGAATCGTTGTAGTTGACCACCGATGTTCCCTGGAAGTCGCCGACGTCGAGCACTTCTTCTTCGAAGTCGATGGTGCGCCAGGAAAGGTCGCCTTCGGCGAAGTCGAAGTAGCGGTCCACGGGACCCGTGTAGATGACCGGGATGTTGCCGACAACCTTGTTCTTGCTGTACTCATGCGACTCCTCAAAGAAGTCGGTGTTGAGCCGGACCTCGATGTTTGGGTCCTCCGCCATCTTCTCGATCCACGCGGTGTAGCCGTTGGTGGGCAGGCCCTCGTACTTGTCGTTGAAGTACCGGTTGTCGTAGTTGTAGCGCACCGGTAGCCGGGAGATGATCCCCGCGGGCAGATCCTTGGGATCGGTCTGCCACTGCTTGCCGGTGTAGTGCTTGATGAACGCCTCGTAGAGCGGGCGGCCGATGAGCTGGATGCCCTTGTCGTTCAGGTTCTGCGGATCCGTCCCCGCCAGTTCGCCGGCCTGCTCCTGGATCAGCGCCTTTGCCTCATCCGGGGTCATGTTGGCGCGGAAGAACTGGTTGATCGTCGCAAGGTTGATCGGCAGGGAGAAGACCTCACCCTTGTGCACGCCATACACCTTGTGGACGTAGTTCGTGAAGGTGGTAAACCGGTTCACGTAGTCCCACACACGCTCGTTGGACGTGTGGAACAGGTGTGCGCCATAGCGGTGGACCTCGATCCCGGTCTGCTCTTCCTTTTCGCTGTACGCGTTCCCACCAATATGGTGGCGGCGGTCGAGGACGGCTACCTTCAGGCCGAGTTCAGTGGCGGCCTGTTCTGCGATTGTCAGGCCGAAAAAGCCAGACCCTACGATGACGAGGTCAGCGGTCACAAAATCTCCTGGTTCGAATGCGGGCAGCGCAAGATCGCGCATAGTCTGCGGGTCAAGCCTACCCGAGACCCTGTCGTGACCGTCCAATCGGGTGGCCTATCTCCCACTCCCAGGCGCCATCCCAGCACGCGTCCTTATCCACATAGGGACACCTCTCCCACGACACACGCCCACCTGATGGCTAGCTTGGAGAAAAGCTGATCGTGAGGAACTGAAGACCATGTTGTTGCACTGCACGCTCGTCCGGAGCCCCGGCGCTGCTCTGCAGGAGCCACCGGCGGAACTGACCATCGAGGGCCCGGAAGGGCAGCCCGGAACGGAACTGCAGGCACAACTGGCCGCGCGTTTCGGGACAGGGCGGGTGTGCGTCGACGGCCAGGATGTGGTTTCACTCACTTTCGGACGGCGTCCGCTCGTCAACGGAGCCGTTCTTGTTGACGGCGCCGCGTCGGATGGCGGCCTCAGGCCGAGGCAGCGCACCCCGGAACCTCCTGCCTCACTTGCCCTGGCGGTCCAGAGCGGCGCGGGGGCCGGCATCGTTGTGCCACTCCGGCGGGGCACGTACACCATTGGCCGAAGCCACGGTGAGATCCTCATTCCCGACGCGGATCTTTCCCGGGAACATGCCAGCCTGGTGGTGACCGAGTCCGCTATCTCGATTGTGGATCTGGACAGCGCCAATGGCACCGAGGTGGACGGCGAGCGCGTGCGAAGCGCCATCATTTCGACCGGATCCACCATTCGCTGCGGCAATTCGACCATGTCTTTGGTCTTCCTCGAACAGCCCGGGAACACATTGGATGAAGCCGGGCTGGCTGTCGACGAGCCGCTGATTGTCAGCCGGCGCGACGATCCTGCCAACCGTACGGCGCTGCTGGTAACGGCTGTATTGCCGCTCGTCATCGGGGTCGGGCTGGCCGTCGTCACCGGCATGTGGATGTTCCTCGCCTTCACCGCCGTCTCAGCGGTCTCCATCGTGGTGCCTCTTGTGTCCGGGCGCCGGCAACGCCGCGAACTCGCTGCTGCGGTCCGCGCCGCCGTGGCCACCGATCAGGAACGACGACGGCGGGCCGCCCCGCCGCTGTCCGACCTGGCCGCCGCAGTCAGAGTCCGGGGCGGTGGCAACCGGGGCGGTCTTGCGCGGATGCGCGCGACCGGTGCTGGCGAGGGCAACGGTATGTGGCTGCGCCTGGGCCAGGCCGTGCAGCCGGCCAACCTACGGTTCGAGCCGCCTGATCCGGGCCGGCCCATTCCGTCCGGCGGCATGCTTCCGTTGGCCCTCAACCCGGACAGGCCGGTGACCACAATCCGGGGGCCGCAGGCATCCGTCGATGGACTCGTCCGGTCCTTCGTCATCCAGCTCGCCGGCTACCCTTCGGGCCGCGGCACGCGGGTGCTGGTTCATGGCGGCGTGGACAAGCTTCCCCTCGGCGCCCGCTACTTGAAGGACTTCACACTGTCCAGCACAGCAATCGGGCTGGAGACCATGCTGCAGCGCGGTCCCGGCCCGGGTCGTGCGGTGTTGATTCTCCTGGACACGGCAGTGTCTGATGACCAGATCATCAGGAAGGCCCAGGCCGGGGCGTGGCAAGTCGTTCGTTTCATGAGCAGCACCGGCGCCCCGATGCCGGCCGACGTTGAACTCGGTGAGAGGGAATCCCTTTTCCGTGCAGGTGATGAAGACGTCCGGTTCGCGCCGGATCTGGTTCCCTTGGACGTCTTCAACACGTTGTGCAGTCGGTTGGCGCATGATGCCACTGAGCCCGGCCGCTCCGCCCAAACCATCCCCGCGTCGTGCAGGCTTGAGGACCTGCTCTCCCACTCAACTCCGGAAACTTCGAAAAGGTGGTCAGAGAACTGCAACCGCCCGGGCCTTGCAGTCCCCATCGGCGTGGCCCCGGGCGGTGCACGCACACTCGACCTTGAAGCCGACGGGCCCCACCTGCTGGTCGCCGGCACTACCGGTTCAGGCAAGTCCGAACTTCTGCGAAGCCTCACTGTTGCCCTGGCCCTCAGCTACCCGCCGGATCGTATCAACTTGCTCTTCGTCGACTTCAAAGGAGGCTCGGGACTCGGGCCATTGACCGGGCTGCCGCACTGCGTGGGAATGCTCACAGATCTCGCGAGCCACGAGCTGGACCGGACCCTGCAGTCCCTCCGTGCCGAAATCAGATACCGCGAGGAAGCCCTCGCCAACGATCGAGCACCTGATCTGTCGTCCTACCGATCCTCAGCAGCTGCTCGCCCACCATTCCCCCACCTCGTGATTGTCATAGACGAATTCCGCATGCTGGTGGAGGATGCGCCCGAGGCCCTCGGTGAGCTCATGAGGATCGCGGCAATCGGCCGTTCGCTCGGGATTCACCTCATCATGGCAACGCAACGCCCCCAAGGGGCGTTGACGGCGGACATCCGTGCCAACGTGACCACCAGCATCGCGCTGCGCGTCCAGTCCGAGATGGAGTCCATGGACATCATCAATTCCAAAGCCGCCGCCGGCATCAGCGTGGACACGCCTGGCAGGGCCTTTCTGGCGCGCGGGACGGAAGATCCGCTGGAGTTCCAAGCCGGTTCGCTGACAGCAGGAGCCGTGGTTGCCGGACCCTCCGGAACCTCGGTTCGGTTGGCCGTAGAGTACATTGGCGCTCCTACGGAACCAACGCGTTCCGCGGCTGTTGGCACACAACAGACTCCCGCCATGGCAACCGCTCCGCTGGTGGCTGCAATGTCCGTACTGTGGAAATCTTTGGACGGCGGAGCCATCCGGAGGCCAGTAGCTTCGCCGCTCCCCCTTATTCTTCCCGAGCCCGAGGGCTCCCCTGTCCCCCGGACTGCCGCCGATTCTGCGGCGGGTGCACATGAGGTTGCCGCTAACGCTGCCGCTGCTGCAGCCGGAGGCGAGGACAGCGACGCCTGGTCCGTCAGCCTCGGACTGATGGATCTCCCCTCTGAACAACGGACAGCACCCCTGAACTGGGAACCTGCCCGGAACGGACACCTGGCGCTTGTCGGCGCAGCCGAGTCGGGAGTGCCGGAGGCGATCCGGCTGGCAGTAGTGGGCCTGGCGTCACACCCCGTGGAATCACACCTGTACATTCTCGACCCGGACGGCTCGTTCAAGGACCTTGCTTCCCATTGCCGGGTGGGTGCCAGGGCCGGTCTCCATGAGCTTCGGCGCGCCGTCCGCATCCTGCAGCGTCTGGCGCAGGAGCAGTCCAGGCGTCTCGGACGCTCGCCCGATACACCCGACACCCCTCTCGTACTTGCTGTCGCTGGTTGGGGTTCCTGGGTCTCGGCCTTTCGTGCCGGGCCGTTGGGGTGGGCCGAGGAACTCCTCCATGACCTGATCCGCGACGGCGTCCGGGCCGGCATCACCGTCGTCATCTCAGGGCAGCGCGAACTGGTCACTTCCAGATTCTTCGCAGCCCTTCCCAACCGGGTGTACTTCCCGGCCGCGTCCAGCGAAGACAGTCGACTTGCCTGGCCGAAACTGCCATCTACCTTGTCGGCACCCGGGCGGGGCATCGCGGTAGGGGCCTTGGTGGCCGCCGGGTCGCTTTCTGCCAGCGACACCGCCGTTTGTCAGTTCTACGCGCCACGC
This sequence comes from Pseudarthrobacter cremeus, assembly GCF_051857465.1. Classification (NCBI taxonomy): domain Bacteria; kingdom Bacillati; phylum Actinomycetota; class Actinomycetes; order Micrococcales; family Micrococcaceae; genus Pseudarthrobacter; species Pseudarthrobacter cremeus. Next base: position 29,724 of record NZ_JBPZHC010000004.1, read on the forward strand.
CGCCCCGAAGCTCCGGCATTCCCGGCCCGCCAAGCGCAGGAACCTTTCCTGCTGAGCCGGCCCTTTCGCGTAGAGCCACTGCCGGAGACGGTCCGGGCGCGTCAGATACCGGCGGCGCCAACCCTGTCCAAGCCCACCCCGGGGCACCGCCTCGTCCGGATCGGTGTCGGCGGCGACGAACTGGAGCCGGTATCCGTCAGGCTGCAGTCCGGCGGGGTACTTGCCATACTGGGCGGCCCCTCCTCCGGAAAGTCATCCTTTCTCCGGCTCCTGCCTGGCCTCAACCCCTGTTCAGGACCTTGGCTCGGGCGTGAGGAGGCAGCCGAACCCGCGGTCTACTGGCCCAACGTCCTGCGACAGGTGGCTGCCGGCGAAATTGACCGGCGGTCTGTGGCCCTGATTGACGACGCCGACCTGCTGCCGCAGGAAGTGAACCGCGATCTGGCTGACCTGAATTCGCTCGGCGTCACCATGGTTTTCACGGCCGGGTTCAGCCCGATTCTCTCGCAGCGGATTCCCTTGGCGCTGCAGGCCCGCAACTCAGGCACGGGAGTGCTGATCGCGCCCAGGACCTTCCTGGACGGAGACCTCTTTGGGATTCGGTTCGAAGCGGAACCAAACCCTCCCCCGGGACGCAGCGTGTTGATCCATAACGGCCGCGCCATGCCTGTCCAGCTGGGCTGGCTACCACCGGATGAGGCCGCAGCACCGGCCGCCCGACAGGCAGCGGTGGCTACAGCGCCGGCGGCAAGCCGCCGGTCTGGGAGGCATAGCTGATGACGCGTTTGTCGAACAGGAGAACCAGGGCCGTCACAGCAGGGACCAGCATGGCAATCCCTGCCAGTACAAAACCACCGGTGAGAGTGGGAAAGCCGATGGTCAGCACAAACAGTTGGGCAACCAGGGCGGCCGCCCGCGTCCAGCGGCGCCCCCGGAAGAGGAAGTTGGCGACCGCATACAGCCAGGCTGAAAAAGCGAGCAGCAGACCCCAGGTGAAGATGGCACCGGCAAAGGACAGAACCGGCGCGCCGGTCAGGAGTTCGTAGCCATACCAGGCAGCGGCAACGAACAAGGCGGTGGCCTCTGCGGCAACAATCAGCGCTATCACCGCAATGCCGCGCGGACGCCTCACCGCGGGCACCTGTCCGGATCCAGCCGACGCTCCGGTGCCGGCCGGACGACCAGGCCGGCCGGGATCAGGCTCGGGCGACAGATCTGAAGGGTTCACGGGGGGTCTTGACACACTGGCACCCTACCGGACATAGTCGGACAGTGGTGCGGGTCGGCAGCAGACATGTGATGCATCGCTCAGCAATCCGGGGATTTCAAGCCGTATTACCCCTTGTTTACACAGCGTTAACATGACAGGCTTGACTCAGATGACAAGGGGGCCCCGTAGGGCCCCTTTCCTTTGTAGCCACTCGTGAATAATTTCACAAGAGCTTTTCCCAGAAATGGAGCAACTGATCAGCATGGATTGGCGTAACCGCGCGGCGTGCCTCGACAAGGACCCGGAACTGTTTTTCCCTGTCGGAAATACGGGGCCGGCACTCCTCCAGATCGAGGAAGCCAAGAGTGTTTGCCGCCGCTGCCCGGTTGTTGACACGTGCCTCCAGTGGGCTTTGGAGTCCGGCCAGGACGCCGGCGTATGGGGCGGCATGAGCGAAGATGAGCGGCGCGCCCTTAAGCGCCGCGCAGCACGCGCACGCCGCGCCTCCTAGGCAACAGCTCCTAGGCAACAGCAAGGACAAACCGGCGCCGATGAGGCGCCAACGTATTCAGACGGTGATGGCCGCGATCCTTTGAGGAATCGCGGCCATTGCCCTTTAAGCGCCTGAGCGGCGTCGAGCGCCGCCCCTGGTCACCGGAAGTCGCGGTCAGGCCGCGAACCAGAGGCCCCCAGGAGCGACCCCGCCGGGACCTACCTCGTCGCCAGGCTGAGCCGGATCTGGACAGCAGTGCCGCCGCCCTCGCGGGGCCGCCACTGGATGGAACCGCCCAGCTCACTGGTGACAAGGGTGCGGACAATCTGGAGCCCCAGCCCCTCGACGTGCGGCGTATCAGGCAGCCCCACCCCGTCGTCGGCGACCGTGACGGTCAACAGTTCCTCGCCGTCCTCCTCCTCGGAACGGTCCGCCATCAGCCACACGGTCCCGGTGCGCCCTTCCAGGCCATGCTCGACGGCGTTGGTCACGAGCTCGTTGATGACCAGGGCCAGCGGCGTGGCGAAGTCGCTGGGCAGTTCCCCAAAAAGCCCGGAACGCTCGGTCTTGACCTGCTGCGAAGGCGAGGCCACCTCGGCGGACAGCCTGAACTGGCGGCCGATGAGCTCATCAAAGTCCACGCTCTGCGCCAGGCCCTGTGACAGCGTTTCGTGGACCAGCGCGATGGTGGCCACCCGGCGCATGGCCTGCTCAAGGCCCTGCTTGGCCTCATCGCTGACCATGCGCCGGGACTGCATGCGCAGCAGGGCGGCGACTGTCTGCAGGTTGTTTTTCACCCGGTGGTGGATTTCGCGGATGGTGGCGTCCTTGGTGACGAGTTCCATCTCCCTGCGCCGGAGTTCGGAGACGTCGCGGCACAGCACCAGCGCGCCGAAGCGCTGCTGCTCGTCCCGCAGCGGGATGGCGCGCAGCGAAAGGCTCACGCCGCGCGACTCGATCTCACTGCGCCAGGGCATACGCCCGGTGACAACCAGGGGAAGGGTCTCATCCACCATGCGCCGGTCCCGCAGCAGGCTGGCAGTCACTTCGGCCAGTGAACGGCCTTCCAGGGACTCGCCGTCGCCCAGGCGCCGGAATGCGGACACACCGTTGGGGCTCGCGTACTGCACGATTCCCTCAGCATCGAGTCTGATGAGCCCGTCACCAACACGCGGAGCGCCCCGGCGCGAACCCGTGGGCGACGCAAAGTCCGGCCACAGCCCCAGTGTTCCCATCCGGAGGAGGTCGTAGGCGCACTGCCGGTAGGTCAGTTCGAGCCGGGAGGGCATCCGCGAACTGGACAGATCCATATGGGTTGTCACCACGGCCAGGGTTCGGCCGTTGCGGACCATCGGAACCGCCTCCACACGCAACGCCATGTCGGTGCTCCAGTTGGTCTCGCTGGACCTCTCTATCGCACGGCTCCCCCAGGCCTTGTCCACCAGCGGCTTCAGGTCCGACCGGATCGGCTCCCCCACGAAGTCGCCATGGAAGACGGTGTGGGTTGTCGACGGCCTCACGTGCGCCAGCGCCACATACCCGTAATCCGGGTGCGGGAACCAAAGGGCCAGGTCAGCGAACGCCAGGTCCGCCACCATCTGCCAGTCGCCAACCAGGAGGTGCAGCCATTCGGCATCGCCCGGCCCGAAATCAGCATGTTCCCTGATGGGGTCCGTAAAGATTGCCACTGCACCTCCAGTTGCGACGCCAGATTCCTAGCGTCGGACGATTGACCTCAAGAGCCTCAATGCTACCGACAGTGAGGCCATGTCGTCGGACTCGAGGGAGTTGACCTCGTCGAACATGGTCTTCGCCCGTCCCAACTGCTCCGCATTCTGGGCCTCCCAGTCCTTCAGCCTGTCCTCCGCAGAGCCGTCCGACGGCGTCGACTCAAGCACCGCCGTCGTCATGTCCGAAACGGTGGAATAGAGGTCATCCCGCAGCGCTGCCCTCGCCAGAGCCTGCCACCGGTCCTGCCGCGGCAGGCCGGTGATCCGTTCCAGCAGGGAGTCGATGTGGAAGCGGTTGAACACTGTGTAATAGACGGCCGCGATCTCCTCCACAGGTTCCTTGCGGGCGTGACCGATCTTGGCAATGTCCAGCAGGACGAAGCTCTCAAAGAGTTCAGCCCAGCGGAGCGCCAGGTCCTCCGGAAGTTCCCACCCGCGTGCCTTCTCCAGCCAGCCGGCCACCCGCTCACGGTCATCGCCCCGCAGGTAGTCCAGCAGCCGTGCCCGCATCGGATCCATCAGCGGCTTGAACTCTTCGATGGTCTCGGCGATGGGGCGCGACGTGCCGCCCTGGCTCAGCAGCCAGCGGACGGCGCGGTCCAGCAGGCGGCGGATGTCCAGGTGGACAGTGCTCCAGTGTTCGGTGGGGAACGATGCCGGCAGTCCGTTCAGCTCGCCCACCATGGTGTCCAGTTCGTAGATTTCGCGAAGTGCCACGAAAGCTTTGGCTACCGCCACCTCCGTGGCGGAAGTCTCCTCCATGGTGCGGAATGCGAACGTGATCCCGCCCATGTTGATCATGTCGTTGGCCACCACCGTGGCGATGATCTCGCGCCGCAGCGGGTGCGTGTCCAGTTCGGCGTCGAACCGTTCACGCAACTGCTTCGGGAAGTAGGCGCGCAGGGTCCCGCGGAACCACGGATCGTCGGCAAGGTCGCTCTCCCGCAGCGCCGTCGCGAGCTCGATCTTCGCGTAGGCCGCCAGCACCGAAAGCTCAGGCGATGTCAGGCCCTGGCCCTGGCCAAGCCGCTCCCGCAGGGTTTCGGTGCTGGGCAGCGCTTCGAGGTCACGCTTCAGGTCCGCCGACTTCTCCAGCCAGTCCATCAGGCGCTCGTAGCTGGGGCTCCACTCTGCCACCCGCATCCGGTCATTGAGGAGCAGGATGTTCTGGTCCACGTTGTCCTCCAGGACCAGCCGCCCCACCTCATCCGTCATGGATGCAAGGAAGCCTGCCCGTTCCTCCGCGGACAGCTTGCCGGCCGCAACCATCCGGTCCACGAAGATCTTGATATTGACTTCATGGTCCGAGCAGTCCACACCCGCAGAGTTGTCGATCGCATCGGTGTTCAGGATGACACCCTGGAGCGCGGCTTCGATGCGGCCCCGTTGAGTCATGCCGAGGTTTCCGCCCTCGCCAACAACTTTGACGCGCAGGTCCTTGCCGTCCACGCGGATGGCATCGTTCGCCTTGTCGCCCACGGACGCGTGGGTTTCGGTGCTCGCCTTGACGTAGGTCCCGATTCCGCCGTTGTACAGCAGATCCGCCGGGGCCAGCAGGATGGCGCGGAGCAGTTCGGGCGGGCTCAACTCCGTGGTTGCCTCGGGGAGGCCGAGGGCATTCCGGACCTGCGGCGAGACCGGAATGGCTTTGGCCTGGCGGGGATAGACGCCGCCGCCTTCGCTGATCAGGGATTTGTTGTAGTCATCCCACGAGGACCGGGGCAGGTCAAACAGCCGCTGCCGTTCCCCGAATGATGCTTCCTCATCAGGGGCAGGATCAAGGAAAATATGCCGGTGGTCAAAGGCTGCCAGCAGACGGATGTGCCGTGAGAGCAGCATGCCGTTGCCGAACACGTCACCGGACATGTCGCCCACGCCCACCACTGTGAAGGGCTGGGTCTGGGTGTCTACGTCGAGCTCGCTGAAGTGGCGTTTGACCGACTCCCAGGCGCCGCGGGCGGTGATGCCCATGGCTTTGTGGTCGTAGCCCACCGAACCGCCGGAAGCGAAGGCATCGCCGAGCCAGAATCCGTACTCTTCGGCGAGCCCGTTGGCGATGTCGGAGAACGTCGCCGTCCCCTTGTCGGCCGCGACCACGAGGTAGGAGTCGTCGTCGTCGTGCCTGACAACGTCCGACGGCGGAACAACAGTCTCCCCGGCAGCTTCAGTGACGAGGTTGTCAGTGAGGTCCAGCAGTCCGCGGATGAACGTCTTGTAGCTTTCAATGCCTTCAGCCATCCAGGCCGAACGGTCCACCGTGGGGTCAGGCAGCCGCTTGGCGAAGAAACCGCCCTTCGCCCCGGTGGGCACAATGACCGCATTCTTGACGGTCTGGGCCTTTACCAGGCCAAGGATCTCCGTCCGGAAGTCTTCGCGGCGGTCTGACCAGCGAAGGCCGCCGCGCGCCACCTTGCCGAAGCGGAGGTGGACGCCCTCGACCCGGGGCGAATAGACCCAGATTTCGAACTTCGGGCGCGGGAACGGGAGCCCCTCAATCCGTGAAGGATCGAGTTTGAAGCTCAGGTGCGGCTTGTTTTGGTAGTAGTTGGTGCGAAGGGTGGCCTCGATCAGGTTGGCGAAGGTCCGCAGCACGCGGTCGGCGTCGAGCGTCTCCACCTCCTCGATAGCAGCTGACAGTTCGGCGCGGACCTTGGCCTGCGCTGCAACGCGCTCGTCGTTGCCCAGTTCCGGGTCGAACCGCGCAGCGAACAGTGCGGTCAGGGCTTTGGTGACCTGGGGATTCGCGAGCAGCGTGTCGGCCATGAATCCCACGGAGTTGGTGTTCCCCATCTGACGCATGTACCGCGCGTAGGCCCGCAGAATCGTGATCTGGCGCCATTGCATGCCCTCACGCAGCACCAGCCGGTCAAAGCTGTCCGACTCCACCGCGCCGGAGATCGCCGCGCCGAACGAGTCAGCCAGGAGCTGGCCCGTGGCCAAAGGATCAATGCCCGCGGGGTACTTCAGCCCGAGGTCATAAAGGAAGAAGTCGCGCCGGTCAGCAGTCTCGATTTCGAAGGGCCGCTCATCCAGCACCTCCAGTCCCATGTTGTGGAAATACGGCAGGATCTGGCTCAGGCTCTTGGGCTCCAGCATGTACAGCTTGACGCGGGCGTCCTCCTCCAGGACCTCGCCCGCTCCCCGGGGCAGGTACACGTTGACTCCGGGCCGTTCCTGGGCTGCACCGTCTGCGCGCTCCGCCTGGGCCCCGTACTTCTCGAACCGGGTGATGTCCTCGAGCGCGTCCTCCACCTCGTAGTCAACACGGTAGCCGGCAGGAAAGGCTTCGGACCAAAGGCTGGCGAGCTCTTTGGCATGCTCATCAGCGCCGCGTTCCCGCAGGACCTCGGCGATGCCCTCGCTCCACGAGCGGGAGGCCCGGACGAGCCGTTTTTCGAGTTCGTCGGTGTTGACAGGGCTGACGTCCGCACCCTTGGGCAGGCGGATCCGGAAGAAGAGTCGGGCAAGCGCGGATTCAGTCATCCTGGCCTCGTAGTCGATGGACTCGGCCTGGAAGGTGGACCGCAGTTCTTCCTCGATGCGGAGCCGGACGTTGGTGGTGTACCGGTCGCGCGGCAAATACACCAGGGCCGACATAAAGCGGCCGTAGATGTCCGGGCGGAGGAAGAGCCGCGTACGCCGCCGCTCCTGCAGCTTCTGGATGCCGGTAGCCGTAGCGGCCAGATCTTCGGTTTCGATCTGGAACAGCTCGTCACGCGGGTATGTCTCGAGAATGCCCAAAAGGTCCTTGCCGGAGTGGGAGTCCGGCGGGAAGCCTGCGCTGCCCAGGACTGCCGCCACTTTCTCCCGGACGACGGGGATGTCACGGACGGACCCTGTGTAGGCACTCGTAGCGAACAGGCCGATGAAGCGGCGCTCGCCATTGACGTTGCCCGCCGAATCAAAGCTCTTGACGCCTATGTAGTCCAGGTACGCCGCGCGGTGGACGGTGGACCGGGAGTTCGCCTTGGTAATCACCAGCGCCCGCTTCTCCCGCGCCTTCCGGCGGCCCACTTCCGTCAGATGCTGTACGTGCGGCGAGTCCGGCTTGGCGCGGAGCAGGCCAAGTCCGCTGTCTTCGCGCAGTTCCAGCACGTCCTCGCCGTCCACGGTGATGAGGTCGTACTCGCGGTAGCCGAGGAAGGTGAAGTTGCCATCGTCCAGCCAGCGCAGAAGTTCCTGCGCCTGCCTGAGTTCGGCGATCTGGGCGGGGTTGGCAACCTGGTCCAGGCTGGCGGAAATTTGCAGGGCCTTGTTCCGCATTTTGGGCCAGTCTTCGACGGCGGCGCGGACATCGCCGAGGATCCGGTCCAGGCCGTCCAGAATTGAGGCCTGCGTACCCTGGGAAACACGGTTGATCTCCACAGCGATCCACGACTCCATGTGGGAGGCATTCTCGCCCTGCGCGATCAGGTGGGACATGATGGGCATCGCCGCGGTGTCGCCGCTGGAGATGCCGATGTGGGAAGGAACGCGGTCGACTTTGACCAGCTGCCCCGTTTCCCGGTTCCGGGTCACGACAAACAAGGGGTGAAGGACGAGGCGGATGGCTGCCTTCTGGCGGACCAGCTCCGCATTGACCGAGTCAACAAGGAAAGGCATATCGTCGGTGACGACGTATACGACGCTGCTGTCGGCCTCGTTGACGATGGAAACCTTCGCCTGGCCCGGCAACCGGCCTGCTGCAACCTGGCGGTGCCTTTCCGCCCGGGTGGCCAGCACATCCGGGGAATAGCTCCGGGCGTCCTCCTCTGCCAGATGCTCGTAATAGTCCGCCAGGAAACCCTCCCGGTCTTCAATGGCCAGGGACTGATCCTCCACGCTGGATCCAGACGACATTGACAAACGCCTCCATAAGAAGTTTTTTGCTGCCCCGTTGCAGCTCCTATGGTGAGCCTAATCCTTCGAGCGGCGCCTCGGTGTGGAAGAAAATACAGAGGATCGGGAAGATCGCTGGACAGGTGCACAAACCAAATCAGCTATGGCCCGCCTCAGCTTCGAATCCGGGGCCGTTTCCAGCAGCAATGACCCGCCGAGCAGGGCTGCGTCGGCCACAGCGCTGTCCGCCGGAAGGAAGGCAGTGATGGCTGACGACGGGCCGTACCGCTGCCAGGCGTCCCGCAGCTGACGTTCCGGCGATCTGCCCACCGCCGAGGCCCGCACCTTGTTCAGCACTACAACAGGCGACACGTGGGGTACTGCCGTTTCAAGGTCAGCGAGCCCGCGGACAAGCCGGGGAACGCCCACCGGATCAGCGGCCCCCACGGCGAAGACTGTGTCCGCCACTTCCAGGCTCCGGAGGGTGGCGGCGTTCCGGCGCGGTGCCATGGTGTCGAAGCTGAGTTCCTCATCTGCTTCCAGGCAGAACCCCGAATCCACCACCACGACGTCGGCAATCTCCTTCGCGCGGTCCAGCACCAGCGACAGGGCGGCGGCCCGCAGCTCAGTCCACCTGTCGGCGCGCGTGATGCCGGTCAGGACGCGGAAGGTTCCCAGTTTTGTAGTCACTGGTGTGGCCACCTTCAGCAGGGCATCGGCATCCAGCAACCCCTGGTCCGCCAGCCTGCAAGCCTGGGCAAGGCCGGCCGATTCATCGAGCAGCCCAAGGACCGCCGCGATGCTGGCTCCGTAGCTGTCCGCGTCAACGAGGAGCACGGACTTGCCTTCTGCCGCCAGCTCCCCTGCAACATTCGCGGCGACAAAAGTTCTTCCGGGGGAACCGGCCGGACCCCAGACAGCAATGATCCTCCCGGTACCGGAGGCTGGAGGCACATCCGCTTGTTCCGCGGGCAGCGGGCGCAGCGCAGCACCGGTATCACCCACGCCGCTGCCATAGCCAACGTCCCGCGTGGTGCCGGTCAGTTGGGCAACCGCCTCGGCAATCCTGCCAGCCAGTGCGGCCGATTCGACTCCGGCCAAGGCGGACGCCACGCCGATCCCCCGCAGCCGGGCAGCTTCCTCGGCATTGTCCGTGAGTGCGATGATCGCCACGCCGACGGCGCCGAGCCTGTCAACAAGGGAAGCGGTGAGGCCTTCGCAGCCGTCGGCCACTACCGCCGCCCTGGCAAGACCGCTTTGGCAGGCGGCCAGAAGTTCGGTCAGTTCAGTGCACCGTCTGACCACCGTCACAGGACCGTGCAGCCTTTCCAAACCGCCGACGACGTCCTCCTGGGCCTGCCCGACAGTCACCACGGGGATGCTCATGACGGCCCGCCGCCCGGGTTCCACACCACAGAAATCTTGGCCTGGTTCGCCTGGGCTCCCAACAGGGCCGGCATCTGGCTGTTCGCGACGAGGACCATCAGCACTGTGCTGCGGGATGACCCCAAGGCAGTGGAGCCTTCAGTCACCTGCGCGATTTCGGCGCCTGGGAGCAGCAGTTTCGGCTCACTGAAGCCGTTCCGTGCGTCGGGGGACGCAACCCAGACGTCTACACGCGTTCCGGCCACGGCTTGCGGCGGGAGTTTTTCCTCGATCGTCACCGCAACCGGCTTGCGGTCCAGGACGTCAACACTGGCGAGGCTTTCCTTGGGCACCAGCTGGCTTTTTCCGATTCGCTGGACTGCTACCAGCCCTTCCGGAAGCCCTGCCTCGACAGTGACGTAGTGCTCTTCAGTTTCTCCGAGCCGGACTTTCGCCCGGACAACGTTTTCGGTGGTCAGCTTCTCGCCCACGGCAATGGAGTCTTTGGCCGCATAGACCTCAGTGGTCTGGTCAGCACTGCCGACAAGGGAGATCACTCCCACAACTGATGCCAGGACCAGCAATACTCCGACCAGCAGCCGTGGATCCTTCCATGACGGCGGCCTCAGCCTGGCTCCCGCGGTTGCAGCATCATGGCTCATGCGTTTCTCCCCCTGACTCGCGCCGGACAGCTTGCTGCATCCCGGACACCTCATTGTTGCGGCATGCACCCCGGAACAAAAGTCAAAAGCCCAAACAACGTCAAACTGTGGATAACAGCACCAGATGGCTTCTTCGGTGGCAAAATGAATGCATGCCCAGATTCCTCACACTTGCGGACGTTGCCGAACAACTCCAGATCAACTCGCCGGCAGCCTACGCACTGGTCCGCAGCGGCGAACTCAAAGCCATCCAGGTTGGTGGCAGGGGACAATGGCGGGTTGAGGAAAAAATGCTGGAGCAATACATCGAGGAGCGCTACGCCGAGGCCAGCCGGATGATTCAGGAAGCGAAAGCAAAGCAGGCCTGAGCACGCCTGGGCAGCCGGGCACATCCCCATAACTGCTACAACTCGGTGCCGGTCCGTGACCGGATGGCACCCAGCGACTCAAACGGTATGGTCGCAACCTGCCGGACCTGCGATGCGCGCCGGGCTTCCCCAGGACTGACCAGCGCCACATCAAAGAAGTCACTGCCCACCCTGTCGATGACACCGCTGAGTCCGCGGTCTCCTTCGGGCCCGCCACGGAGCGTCACCACCAACTCAGACCGGTCCCGGGCGAGGCCACGCAACGCCGACGATAACCCGATCCGCCGCCGCACCTGTGAAGGCTCGGCGAGGGAGATGCGCCCCAGCCCCGTATAGCGTGCAACGGCGCCGTACGGAATCAGGATTTGGTGGCGCACCTCAGTAAGAACCAGGGCATCTGCCGCGGCGTGGCTCAGGGTTCCCTCGAAGATCCTCCCGCAGAGCAGGTGGACGGCAACATGGCTGTTCACTGAGCCCCGAAGCCTGTCAGCCAGGGCAACGGACGACGCTTCTATTCTTGCCCGCTCCGAGATCTCGGCTTCGACCTCCAGCGTGCTGCCCTCGGCAAACTGCGCTTCCATGTCACTGAACAGAGCATCCCAACGCATGGGGCCAAGCGTAAGCGGCCGCTTCCTTGGCGGTCAATCGCAAAAGAGTTCTTTCCAATCTATGGACAAAACGAGTTCGCCTCGGTCAAACTGACTTTAGATGTATCAAACAGCATCAAACTGCATCAAACGGGAGATGGAACAGTATGGCCACTACAACCGCACGGGGGCTCAGGGCTGATGCGGCCATGACTGTGTCCGTTCTGGTACTTGGATCACTTTTGCTTCTCACGGGCATGGGCTTGATGGAGCGCTGGCAACAGTCCGCCGCCCGCCGGCAAGGGCCAGACATCGATGACCTGCTCGGGGCCGTAGCCGTTTGTGCCGGGCTTGCCATTGTGACCTGGTGGATGATGTCCGTTCTGCTGGCCGCAACTGTGGCCGTACTGGAGAAATACGGCCGAAAGCGGGCCGCAGCAAAGGCAGGCAGATTTTGTCCGGCCTTTATGCGCCGACTCGCTCTCGCCGCCTTCTCGGTGCAACTGCTGTCCGCTCCGCTTGCTCAAGCGGCAATTCCGCCAGCCGGGCCGGCCTGGCTACCAGCGCAGGAGGTAGCCGTCCAGGCGCAATGGGCACCCACCTCTGACTCGGAGGCTGCCGCGCTAACAGGTATCCCGGATACGCAGGCCGCAGCCAGGCAAACGCATCCTGCCGAACCGCAGTCTTCGGCAGTTCCGGCGCCAGCCGTACGCCCTGAATGGCGTCCCAGCGCTCCGGTCACCGATCCCGGGCTGCTGGCGGCGCAGCCCGTCCGCGCGGCGCAAGGCCTGCCGGCACCGCCGCGGGAAGTCACGGTACTGGCAGGCGACACGCTTTGGGATATCGCATCCCGCCAGTTAGGTCCATCGGCAACAGATGTAGACGTCGCTCTCCAGTGGCCGCGCTGGTATGAAGCCAACAAAGCCCAGATCGGGGAGAGTCCCCACGTCCTGTTGCCAGGACAGATCCTGAAATCACCCTCAACGGCGTAGCCGGCATGTCAACGGTCATACGCTACTGGGTCATCCACGCCTCTGCTCCAGGTTATCCGCGGACGCGCGAACAGCACATGCGCTCATTCGCACACCCGTCATCCGCACATCCGCTCGTCCGCAGGTCCGCACATTCAAGGGGAATCACATGAACGCCGTCACACCAATCCGCTCAGCCACCATGGCCAACCCAGGCCCCGCGGCCGCAGTCCGCTGTGTCCCCCTCCCGGCAACAACGGCGCCCGGCCCGCCGCTGCGGGCGGCAGACGAGAACTCCGAAATCCTGGCCATCACCCGAAGCACCGTGCAGGCAGCCATGGAGGTCCTGGCCGGGATCCGTCCGGTCCACCAGCTCGCCCGGCGCCTGGATCCGCGCTGCCTGGCGGCGCTCCAGCACCGTGCAGCCCTCATCCGACGCGAACAATCCCGTACCGCCTCGCCGTTGTTGGCCAGATTGCATAAGAACTCCACGGTCCGCTCTGTCCGGGCGTGCGAGGTGGCCCCAGGCATTTACGAGGCAAGCGCCGTGGTGGTTGACGATGTGCGGGCCCGGGCAGTGGCTGTCCGGCTTGAGCGGAGCAAGCAGGTCTGGCGGGTAACCGAATTCATGATTGGCTGACACGGAAGTCCGTGCACAAAAAAGGTGAAGTGCCCGGAGCTGACGCGCCGGGCACTTCTCTGTCAGTCAGGGTTCTCTACCTTTCAGGGTTCCCTGTCGCTGAGGGCCGACCGGCCCCCGAAACCGCCGGTCAGCGGCGCTTCTTCTTTGCCGGCGGACGCTTCGTGGCATCCTGCGCTGCGGCCTTGGCGGGGTTGCCGGACCTGGATGAGGAGCGGCCCTCCACCCGGGTCTGCGAGGCTCCGTCTTCGCCCGGGGCCGTGTACTGCAGCTGGGCCGGCTTCTCCGGCGCTTCGAGCCCGGCAGCGCGGATCTGCGGTTCGAGGTGCTCGGTGTGCCCACCGGCGGCATCGGCCACCACCACGTCCTGGGCGGGAGTCACTTCTACCTCAAGGTTGTAGAGGAAGCCCACGCTTTCCTCACGGATGGCTTCCATCATGGACTGGAACATGGTGAAGCCTTCACGCTGGTATTCCACCAGCGGGTCGCGCTGGGCCATGGCCCGAAGGCCAATGCCTTCCTTCAGGTAGTCCATCTCGTAAAGGTGTTCCTGCCATTTGCGTCCGATGACGGACAGCACCACGCGGCGTTCAAGCTCACGCATGCTCTCGGAACCGATAACCTCTTCGCGGGCCTGGTAAACCACGCGGGCGTCGGAGAGCAGCTCCTCTTTGAGGAATTCAACGGTGAGCCTGGACTTGCCGCCGGCTTCGTCGATGATCTCTTCGGGTGTCACGCTGACGGGATACAGGGTCTTCAGGTTGGTCCACAGCTGGGTGTAGTCCCAGTCATCCCCGTTGCCCTCGGCCGTGGCCGAGTCGATGAGTGCGGTGATGGTGTCCTCGATAAAGAACTGCACTTTCTCGTGCAGGTCGTCGCCTTCGAGGATCCGGCGCCGGTCACCGTAGATGGCTTCGCGCTGGCGGTTCAGCACGTCGTCGTACTTCAGGACGTTCTTGCGCTGCTCGGCGTTCCGCCCCTCGACCTGGCCCTGCGCGGACGCGATGGCCCGGGAAACCAGCTTGGACTCGAGTGCCACATCATCCGGAACGGAACTGTTCATCAGCCGCTCGGCGGCACCGGAGTTGAAGAGCCGCATGAGGTCATCGGTCAGGGAGAGATAGAAGCGCGATTCGCCGGGGTCGCCCTGGCGTCCGGAACGGCCGCGGAGCTGGTTGTCGATGCGGCGGGATTCGTGCCGTTCAGTTCCCAGCACGTACAGGCCGCCAAGTTCGAGCACCTGCTCGTGCTCGTCCTTCACGGACTGCTTCGCCGCCTCCAAAGCAGCAGGCCACGCGGCCTCGTATTCCTCGGAATTCTCTTCCGGATCCAGACCCCGCTTGGCCAGTTCGGCCACCGCAGTGAACTCGGCGTTGCCGCCCAGCATGATGTCAGTGCCTCGGCCAGCCATGTTGGTGGCAACCGTGACCGCACCCTTGCGGCCGGCCTGCGCAACTATGGCCGCTTCACGGGCGTGGTTCTTGGCGTTCAGGACTTCGTGCCTGATGCCTTCCTTGGCGAGCAGCCCGGAGAGGTATTCGCTCTTTTCAACGCTGGTGGTGCCCACCAGGATAGGCTGGCCCTTTTCGTGACGCTCGGCAATGTCCTTCACGACGGCGTCGAACTTGACTTTTTCGTTCTTGAACACGAGGTCGGACTGGTCGATCCGCTGCATGTCCCGGTTGGTGGGGATAGCCACCACTCCAAGCTTGTACGTGCCCATGAACTCGGCGGCCTCAGTCTCGGCCGTACCGGTCATGCCCGACAGCTTGGAGTACATGCGGAAGTAGTTCTGGAGCGTCACCGTGGCCAGGGTCTGGTTTTCGGCCTTGATCTCCACAGCTTCCTTGGCCTCGATGGCCTGGTGCATGCCTTCGTTGTACCGGCGCCCGGCAAGGATGCGGCCGGTGTGTTCGTCAACGATCAGCACCTCGCCGTCGAGGATGACGTAGTCCTTGTCCCGCTTGAACAGTTCCTTGGCCTTGATGGCGTTGTTCAGGAATCCGATGAGAGGAGTGTTGGCGGACTCGTAGAGGTTCTGGATGCCCAGGTAGTCCTCGACTTTTTCGATGCCGCTCTCAAGGACACCGACCGTGCGCTTCTTCTCGTCGGCTTCGTAGTCCTCACCGGCCTTCAGGCGCTGCACAACCTTGGCGAATTCGCTGTACCAGCGGTTGGTATCACCCTGGGCAGGGCCTGAAATGATCAGCGGCGTGCGGGCCTCGTCGATAAGGATGGAGTCGACTTCGTCAACGATGGCGAAGTGGTGGCCGCGCTGGACCAGCTCCGACTTGTCCCATGCCATGTTGTCGCGCAGGTAGTCGAAGCCGAACTCGTTGTTCGTGCCGTAGGTGATGTCCGCGGCGTACTGCTGGCGGCGCACTGCGGGATCCTGGTTGGAAAGGATGCAGCCGCTGGTCAGGCCGAGGAAACGGTAGACGCGGCCCATGAGGTCCGACTGGTACTCGGCCAGGTAGTCGTTCACCGTGATGACATGGACACCGTTTCCCGTGAGGGCATTGAGGTACGCCGGGGCCGTGGCGACGAGGGTCTTTCCTTCACCGGTCTTCATTTCGGCGATGTTGCCCAGGTGCAGGGCGGCGCCGCCCATCAGCTGGACGTCAAAGTGCCGCATCCCCAGCGTGCGGGACGAGGCCTCACGCACGGCGGCGAAGGCTTCCGGGAGGAGATCGTCCAACTGCTCCCCGCCCTGATAGCGGGCGCGGAGATGATCGGTTTCCTCGCGGAGTTCGGCATCCGTGAAGGTCTTAAAAGAGTCTTCCAGTGCATTGATCGAGTCGGCATAAGTCCGCAATTGCCGCAGGGTTCTCTTGTCGCCCGTGCGGAGAAGTTTTTCGATAAGTGATGCCACGTGAAGATACTCCCAGTCTTATGCCGCCGATTCTGGCGTTTTTAGTCTACGGGAGAGACACAGGCCACGCGGCCGGTGTTCCCTGAGAGCGGAGCGGACCATGGCGGCCGGCGCAGGGCGGCCGCGAGGGACCGGGCCAGGTCGCCGGCCGGGGTGACCACGATGTCCGCCAGCCCCAGCCATTCAGCCATCAGTTCCAGCTCGGCGGCAAGTTCGACGGCGGTACCTGGCGGCGCATCCGGCTCAGCGTAGGCGGACCTGACCAGCAGTTTTCCGGCTGCCCGGTCGGCTTTGAGGTCAACGCGGGCCACGAAGGCTTCGCCCAGGAGGAAAGGCAGAACGTAGTACCCGAAGCGGCGGCGGTGCTCCGGGGTATAGATCTCGATCCGGTAGTGGAACCCGAAGAGCTCTTCGAGCCTGCGCCGCTCAAAGACCAGGGAATCAAAAGGGCTGAGCAAAGCCCGCCCCGTGGCCCGGCGAGGCATTTTGGCATCGGTATGCAGAAACACCTTCCTGTCCCAGCCGGCGACAGTGACCGGCTCCAGCCGGCCGGTCCTGGTCAGATACTCAACGGACTGTGCGGCGGCCTTGACTGGTGTCCGGAAATAATCTGCGAAGCACTTCACCGTTCCGATCCCATGGGCCCGGGCAGCGGCGTCGATGAGCCGGTTCATGGCCTGAACCGGGTCCGGGGTTTCCGTATAAGCCGCCGGGTCCGGCAGCACCCGGGCTGTCAGCGCGTACCTTCGCTCGAACTGGTCGGTTCTCGATGCTGAAGAAATGAGCCCTTCCTCGAACAGGTGTTCCAGAACCCTTTTAACGGCATTCCAGTTCCATCCCCAGTTTGCATCCCGTTTGGCCTCCACATGCCCGATACTGGCGGTCAGTTCGGCCGCCGTCATGGCCCGTCCGCGGGCAAGGGTGTCCAGGACTTTGCCTGACACCGCTTCGAAGACCTCCGGGTCCATGGCGGAAGCTCCTACCCACTTCCGTTTTTGCCACAAAAGGAGGTCCTGGAAGTGCTCCGGCCTGATGAAGCTCGCTTCATGGGCCCAGTACTCCATCATGCGCCTGGGGTGTGAGCCGGACATCCGCTGCAGGATCGAGCGGTCGTAGTTGCCAAGCCGGGAGTAGAAGGGCAGGAAGTGGCTGCGGGACAGCACATTGACGGAATCGATCTGGACAAGCTGGAGCCGGGCAAAGGTGCGGCCCACCGTCCGTGAGGTCACGGGGCCGGTGGGCCGTCCTTTGTCCAGTCCCTGCGCTGCCAGGGCGACCCGCCGGGCCTGGTTAAGGCTCAGCGTTGCTGGCACTGCAGTCCTTTCCTGTGGTCGTCAGGCGCCTTGAACCTGTGAGGCCTCGTCACCGGAGCGGTAGGCGAGGATTTTCTCTTCGATTGCCGTTTCCCCTGGTTCGCACTCGTGGTCCAGGGTGATCACGCCGTAGGTCCAGCCACGGCGGCGGTAGACGACGGAGGGTGTATTCGTGGCTTTGTCCACAAAGAGATAGAAATCGTGGCCGACAAGCTCCATGTTGTCCACTGCGTCATCGAGGGTCAGTGAGGCGGCGGGGAAGACTTTGCGCCGGATCAGCACCGGGGAATCTCCGGCAGGGATGTCGTTCTCAACCTCATAGGGCGAGCGCTCAACAGGCGATTCCTGCGGCTCCTGGCGATGGCTCGCCTCAACGTAGATGGGTTCGTTGGCGCTGGCGGGCTCCAGTTCGGCTGTGGCTTCCCTAACGGCCTTGGGTGTATGCCGCCCGTGGTGGACCTTCTTGCGGTCCTTGGCGCGGCGGAGACGCTCAAGGAGCTTGTTGTAGGCAAGATCGAACGCAGCGAATTTATCTGCGGCGCTGGCTTCGGCACGGATTACAGGTCCCCGGCCCAGAACTGTCACTTCAACGGTGAGCTGGTCACCGGTCTGGCGTGCATTCGTTTCCTTGGAAACCTTCGCGTCAACGCGCTGGACCTTGTCGCCCAGTGACTCGATCTTCGAGATCTTTTCACCGGCGTATTCGCGGAAGCGGTCTGAGACCGTCAGATTTCGTCCGCTGATCATAAACTCCATGGTGCCCTCCAAATGACTTCGGTGACACGACGGCGGAACATCCCAGGAGCCGATCTGATTGACAGTCAAGCCCCTTTCCGAGCCGCTATCGAAAGGTACAACTTGTTCTTGGTACCCACCACCGACGTTAGTTCATAGCCCCCCGTTATTCATCCTTTATTCGTTTATTTTTTTCTAAGACGGGCACCTTCGCGCGGGCTGGCGGGGATGTAGATCCGCCGCCGGCTGAATCGGGCGGGCGTGTCGCCGCGAGCACCACAGCGCCCGTTACTACGGCACCGCTGAGGTGGAGGGCGCGGGCCGCCTCCGCTAGTGTTGCGCCTGTGGTGAGGACGTCATCGACGATGATGCACCTGCGGCCCGCCACCCGGGAGCGCTTGTACCCGGGCACTGTCATGGAGCCCCTGACCCGCCGCGCCCTCGCTCCGCGGCCAAGTCCCTTCTGTCCCCCTGGCAGCTTTTCCAGGGCCGCGCGACGGCGGGACTTCCGGATGACATCAACCACCGGAGCATGGGCACCGGTGGTGCCCCGCCCCAGCGCCGCCAGCAGCAGGTGGACGGGGCTGAAGCCCCTCTTCACGAAGGCAGTGGCGCTGCTTGGCACCGGCACCAGGCAGACGCCGTCGACGCCCGCAGTTGCTGCGGCGATTCCCCTTTCCAGCCCCCTGGACAGCACGGACTTGAGCTGGTGCTGGCCGTGGCTCTTGAAGGAGAGCACGGCCTGGGCAAGCTCCTCGCGATAAACCCCGGCGGCCACTACCGGGAGGAGGATGCCCCCGTCGACATTCATGAGTGCCGGTGCCTGCTCCTCGGCCCTGAAGGGGTGCCGGGTGAGGAGCCGGACCTGGCGTTCGCAGGCGACGCACAACGCCAGGTCCTCGGCACCGCAGCAGACGCAGTCCACCGGGACGGCGAGTGCCAATAGTTCGGAGCCGGCGGCAGCCAGGTTCTCAACCCCCCTGAGCCAACGCGGCCGGTGTCCACTGCGGTGCCTGGCGGATACCAGGGAAGGTGGCTGGAGGTCCGGATCCACAGATGCCTCACTGCGGGACGGGCGGACCGCTTGCTGTTCGTTGCTCACGCCACCAGAGTCGCCCTGCCTGATCCGCCCGGCAAGGCCGGGCAGGCACTATGTGGAAACCGGGTTCGACGTTTTGAGCCGTGGACCACGACGTCCTACCCGGCGAACGAGGGATCGATGGGACCCTTGAGCTGGGGTGACCAGCCGTTGCCCAGTCGCTGGAAGACCCCTTCCGCCGACTGGCCGTAGATCTCTTCCACGCCGTTGCCCGCACTGAGCCAGACCAGCCCCGGCCATGGCGCAAGCTGCTGCGGTTGCCCGGAGGTCAGGGACAGCAGCTCCGGAGTGACATTTTCAGCCGCCGAACCCTTCATCACGGCAACGGTGGTGTCGTTGACCCAGACTCCCTGGTCAGGGTCACCTGCCGTCACCAGCGTCATTGGCGGCGTCAGTTCCTTGGGCGTGCCGTCGGCATTCCTGATGATCCCTGCAATCTGCACCTTGGATTTGCCGTTCTGCTCCGAAACTACCAAAGCCCGGACGCCTTCGCGGGAGATCCTCAAATCCTTGACGATCCGTCCGGCCAGCCAGGACGGCGAGAGCGTCACCGTGGGAACCGCCGCGCCCTCGGCCACGCCGACAGGACGGTAGGCCACCACCTCCGTGCCTCCGTTGGCGCCGGGCCCGGCGGCCCACACCCAGTCAAAGAGGCTGAAGGAGGGGTGAGTGATGGTGCTGCGTGTGGTCAGCGCCCGCGCGGGCTGTCCCGGCAACATGCTGTAGAGCGTCGTCCTGCTCTCGTTGAGGAATGCGACGCTCTGCGATACCGGGGATTCAGCCGGGTAACGGGGCGCGAGCGAGGAAACAGGCTGCATTTCCGGAAGCGGGGACACCCTGTTGTTCTCGTACCGCACCAGCTCATTGCCGCTGACGGCGATCTGCCGCCCGGGCACGTTCTTGTCCCGCACCGGTGGCAGCACCGAGCCGTTGTCCTCGACCCGCACGAGGTCCTGGTTGGCGCGCAGCTCGACATTGACGACGTCGGGCTGGCTGCGGAACGTCAGGGCCAGCTGGGTCTGCATCCGGAGCCGGTCCTCCGTGGATGCCTCTGTCAGTTCCTTGGCGCTGAGGTCCACCTGCGCCGCCCCGGAAACAACGGGCACCGACTCGCGCGCAAGTTTGATCCCGGAAGGGAAGGCGCTCACCACGGCGCCCCTGAGATACGGGGCTGGGCCGGCGAGAAGGGCGCTGGTCATCGCCTTGACGGTCTTGTTCTTGATGAACCACCTGACGTCAGGCACGGCATAGGTGAAGCTGGGATCGTAAAAGTAGATGGGGTACGCGCCGTAGATGACCTTGAAGGTTTCCTCCGGGATCGCGGTCCCGTCCGGAATGGCGGAAATCCGCCATTCGCCGTCCACCTGCGTCACGGTGGCAGGAATGTTTTCGATGGTGCCGGCCGGGGTCTGGGTGGCGATTCCGTCAACGTCCACCGTGTAGGCAACGTCCAGCTGGTAGTTGTAGACATTTTCGACGCCGGTGCCTACCACCTGCGCTTCGCGGTACACCAGGGCACGCTGGTCCGGCTTCCACGCCACTGACGCCGCCTGGGTCAGGTACTCCCGGGCCACAGCGTAGTCGCCCTCATATCCGGTACCCGCGCGGTAAAAGTAATCGATGATGCTCTCCGGGGTCGCCCCGGGCTGCGGCGCCGCCGGGAGGAAGACCGGGGCATTAAGGTTGCCTGCGCTGCCCTCTGCGCTTTTTCCGACGGGTCCGGAAGTAGGGATGCGCGCGCAGGAAGCAAGGAGCAGGACGACGACGAGCAGCACAACGGCCTTCAGCGGTCCCCGCACTTGAGGTCCGGTCATGGAGACTCCTTCGATGTCGCGGCCGTCCCGGTCCGGGTGCCACCTCTTGAGGCCGAAACGCTGACGGGCACCGCCGGCCCGGGGTCCAGCACCACCATTTTGTTCTCTTGCGGCACGCCGGGCAGGAAGATGTCCTCCGGTTCCAGCTGGACGGGCGAGCGGTCGATTTCCCCGCCCTGCCGCAACGGTATGGTCAGCCGGAAATTGGATCCGCTGCCCTTCTTCCCCCACGCCTGCAGCCACCCGTTGTGGAGCTTGGTGTCCTCCATGGCGATGGACAGACCCAGGCCGCTGCCGCCGGTGGTCCGGGCCCGCGCAGGATCGGCGCGCCAGAACCGGTCAAAAACCCGGGCAGCCTCGGCCGGAGTCATGCCGATCCCCTGGTCGCGGACAGCGATGCCCACCGCGCCCTGGTTGGCCGCGACAGTGACGGTTACCGGTTTTCCTTCGCCGTGCTCAACCGCGTTCAGAATGAGGTTCCGCAGGATCCTGTCGATCCTCCTGGCGTCCATTTCCGCCACGATGCCTTCGGCGGGCGCCCGGAGGATGATCTCGGACCCGTACTCGGCGGCGACGGGAGCCGCCCCGTCAATGACGTGATTGATCACCTGGAGGATGTCCTCGGGCTCTGCGTCAAGCATGGCCACACCGGCGTCGAAGCGGGAGATTTCCAGAAGGTCGGCCAGGAGGGACTGGAACCTTTCCACCTGGTTATAGAGGAGTTCCGCCGAGCGTTTGTTGATGGGATCGAAGTCATGGCGGGCGTCGTAAAGGACTTCAGCGGCCATCCGGACCGTGGTCAACGGTGTGCGAAGTTCGTGGGAGACATCGGAGACAAACCGCTGCTGCATCTGGGACAGCGTAGCCAGCTGGGTGATCTGCTCCTGGAGGCTGGCAGCCATGTGGTTGAACGAGGCGCCAAGGCGGGCAACCTCGTCCTCCCCTTTGACCACCATCCGCTCCTGCAGCTGGCCGGCCGCGAGCTTCTCCGACACCAGGGCAGCATGGCTGACCGGGCTGACCACGTTCCGCGTGACGTACCAGGCGATGGCGCCGATCATCAGTACCAGCACCGCGCCGCCGGCCAGCAGGACGCCCTGGATTTCGTCCAGGGTCTTCTGGGCGGTGTTGAGGTCGTAGATCAGGTAAAGCTCATACACGGTCCCGTTGAACGTCACCTTGTTGCCCACCGCGATGCCCGGCCGGTCTTCGGTCCCCACCGGGATAACGGTGGATGCCCAGTACTGGTCCTTGCCCGACTCCTGGACCGCCTTCCGGAGTTCAGGCGGGATGACACTGACCGTCAACTGGTCCGACGCCCTGGACTCGACCCACCTGTTCCGTGGCTTGGTCTGCTCCGGCATCGCCTCAAAGACGTACCGGCGCTGGATGACGGATCCCCGGCCCTCCACCGCGTTCAGGGTGTCGTAGACGAGGGTGATCACGCTGGACTGGTCCGTGACCTGGGCGCCGTCGAACGTGTCCTGGACCTGCTTGACGTTGTAACGTGTCTCGGATTCAGCCTGGGTCAGCCGCTCCTGGAAGAGGTTGTTGGCAATCTGGTTCGACAAGTACGCCCCCACAGCCCCGAACGAGGTCACGGCCAGCAGCAGGGTGGTCAATACGGTCCGGAACTGCAGGGACCGCCGCCAGCGGCGCTGCACGGACCGGACCAGATAGCGGACGGCCGGGAAAAAGCGGCTCAGTCCAATCCGCACAAGGCGTGCCACCCGCAGGCCCACAATCAGGCTGCGGCGCCGCCAGATCCTTGCCCGGAACGGCAGCCGTGCCAGTTCGGCGGCCAGGGCATCGGAATGTTCGGGGCCCTTTACTGCGGCCGCGCCCGGCTCACGGTCGTCGCCCGGTCCTGAAGGCTCAGGAACCTGCTTTGTAGCCGACACCACGAACCGTCAATACTACTTCCGGGGCTTCCGGATCACGTTCTATCTTGGACCGGAGGCGTTGTACGTGGACGTTGACCAGCCGGGTGTCCGCCGCATGGCGGTAGCCCCACACCTGCTCCAGCAGCAGTTCCCGCGTGAACACCTGCCACGGCTTCCGGGCCAGGGCCACCAGGAGGTCGAATTCAAGAGGAGTCAGGGAAATGCGCTCGTCGGCCCGTTTCACGGTGTGGCCGGCCACGTCAATGGTGATGTCGGCGATCCGCAGTGTTTCGGGGGCCTTCTGGTCGCCTGGGCGCAGGCGCGCACGTACACGGGCCACAAGTTCGGCAGGCTTGAAGGGCTTAGGCACGTAGTCGTCAGCCCCGGATTCGAGCCCGCGGACGACGTCGGAGGTGTCTGACTTGGCGGTAAGCATCACGATGGGCACGTCGGATTCGGACCGGATCTGCCGGCAGACCTCAATGCCGTCCACCCCGGGAAGCATGAGGTCAAGCAGCACGAGGTCCGGCTTGGACGAACGGAAGATGTCAAGCGCCTGGCCGCCGTCAGCGCAGAAGACCGGCTCAAAGCCGTCATTGCGGAGAACAATTCCAATCATCTCGGCCAGCGCCTCGTCATCGTCAACTACCAGAATGCGTGCCTTCATAGTTATATGTTCCCTTATTGAACAGGCTTTGTCCTGCTCAACGCCTTGTACGGCATGGCGAAACACTATGACGCCCGACGCCGGAACTATAGGCTGACAGGACGCGGACAGTGCCGCAACGGGGGAAGGAACAGGTTGTCACACCAGGATCCGAACATGCGGCCGTCGCAGGGCGACGGCCGGCCTCCGTGGGGACAGCCTTCATGGGGACAGCCGTCGTCTGGACAGCCTTCATGGCCACAGCCCGCCTGGGGACCTCCGCCGCAGAATCCGTCCGGTGGCCCTGCAGAGGCGCCGTGGGGCGGTGCGCCGGTCTGGGGTACACCGTCGGGCGGCCAGCCCGCATGGGCACCGCCGCCGCCGAACCCCTCCGGCGTCCCGCCTTACAACCAGCGCGGATACGTGGCGCCGCCCAAGCCCGGCATAGTCCCGCTTCGCCCCTTGATGTTCGGCGAAATCCTGGACGGCTCGTTCCAGGCCATCCGGGGCAATGCCAAGGCTATGCTCGGGGCCGCGCTGCTGGTGCAGTCCATTGCGGCCGTGGTGGCTGCGGTCCTCACAACGTTCACGGCCACGTCGGCGGCGTCGATCGAAACCTGGGCGGCAGGGCTGACAGATCAGGATCTCATCGCGTTTGTCCTGTCCTTCGCCGGAGGAATCCTGCTGGTTTCCGTATTGACGCTCTTCCTGTCTGCCGTGCTTCAGGGTGCCATGGTTGTTCCAGTGGCCCGGGCCGTCCTTAACCGCTCCACCGGCTTCGGACAGATGTGGAGGCTGGCGCGCTCCCGCATCTGGCCCCTGATCCGCCTCGCCGCCCTGTTGTTCGCCGGCGGCCTGATCGCGGTGCTCCTCTTCATGGCCTTGGCCGTGCTGCTGATCAGAACTGTTGGCGCGGCGGGGGCTCTGGTGCTTGTCCCCCTTGGCTTCTTGTACATCCTGCTTTTCATCTGGATCTACATCAAACTGATGGTTGCGCCGGCCGTGGTTGTCGTTGAGGAACTCGGAGCGCTGGACAGCCTGGGCCGCTCCTGGCAGCTCACCCGCAACAACTGGTGGCGGCTCCTGGGCATCACCCTGGTGGTGAGCTTCATGGTGGGAATCATTGCCCAGGTGGTCATGATTCCCGTGTCCCTTCTCTCCAGTTTCTACACCACGGTGGTTTCACCTCACGGCGGGTCCGGGCAGGCATTGATGACAGCGATCGTCACGGGCGTGGCCACGGCGGTTATCGGCGCACTCGTCGGCGCCGTGGGATTCGCCTTCCAGACCTCGGTCATGGCGCTGCTGTACCTGGATCTCAGGATGCGGTGGGACGGCCTGGACATAGCCCTGCTGCGGCAGCTCGAATCGGGCGCGGACCCCGACGGCGTTCCTGGCCGCGGCCTGCCGGTATATCGGGCAGGACCGGGAAACGGTCAAGGACCGGGAAACGGTCAAGGACCGGGGAACGGTCAAGGACCGGGCGTGGCGAATGGTCCACGGCCGCCATACGGGGCATGGCCGAATGGCCGCTGAGCCCCCGGTGTTGCCCGGCCGGGACGAGGCCCGCCGTTGGGCCCAGGAAGAACTGGCCAAGCCCGAATATCGTGACGCCTCCCCTGACTGGCTGGAGGATGCCTGGCAAGGTTTCCTGGACTGGCTTCGCTCCCTGGACGGCGGGTCCGCGGCCGATACCCCGGTGGCGGCTCCCTGGATCGGCGTGGCCATCGCCGTCCTCATCGGTACGGCGATCATTCTTGCCCGCCCGCGCCTCAATGCAAAGGCCAAACGGTCCGTGGACATGTTCGACGCCGATCCAACAGTCACTGCCACGGCGTACCGCGGGCGGGCGGCGGCCGCAGCTTCCGCAGGGAACTGGAATGCCGCCGTCGTCGACTGCTTCCGGGCGCTGGTGCGAACCGCCGAAGAGAGGAATGTCCTGGACCCCAGGCCCGGCCGGACCGCGGACGAGGTGGCACGGGAACTGGCCACGCCCTTCAGCCCGGAGGCCCGGCGTCTTGGCCAGGCTGCGCGGATGTTCGACGGAATCCGTTACGGCAACGAGTCCGCTGACCGCAGTGCCTACGCCGCGATGCTGGAACTGGACACGGTGTTGGGATCGCTCAAACCGGAAAGCCAAAATGTTCCTGCCGATTTCGGCATGGCCGGCAGCGATGATGCGGAGGCTTCGCGATGACGCAGGCCCTTCAGGCGGGCGCGGGCACTGGCCGGGGCGCGGGCGCGGGCTCCTGGGTCCGGCGGCACCGTGGCTGGGCAGCCACCGGAGTGGCCGCCGCCGCCGGACTGGCCGTGATCATTGCCGGCCAGCTCGCTCCCCGGGGCGACGCCTTCCCCTTGTCGGTGCATAACGCGGGTCCTGACGGCGCGAAGGCGGTAAGCCGGATCCTGGGTTCACACGGAGTGTCCGTGAAGGACGTGGGTTCTTTCGATCAGGCCATTCAGGCACTTGACGACAGGCCGGGAGCCACGCTCCTTCTGTACGACCGGGGCGGATTCCTGGACGGCTCCCAGCTTGCCCCCCTGACGTCGGCAGCCGAACGGGTGGTGCTGGTGACGCCCCGGCTGGGCACCCTGACGGCGCTCGACGCCGGAATCCGCCAGGCAGGAGTGGTGCCGGATTCGTCACCGCTGCTCGAACCCGGCTGCGGCCTTCCCGATGCGACGGCGGCCGGGCCGGTTTCGGGTGAAGCCGGCTTCGTGTACGACGGCGGCACGGTCTGCTACCGCCCACCCGGCAGCACCGCCGGGCTGCTTGCCTCCACCGACGGTGGTGCCCTGACCGTCCTGGGCAGTGCCGCCGCCATCAGCAACCGCGCGCTGGCAGAGAACGGCCACGCGGCGCTGGTCCTGCGGACGCTGGGCGCGTCCCGCGATCTGGTCTGGTACCTGCCGGGGCTCGCCGACGCGGGTGCATCGGAGTCGCCGCAGACTCTTGACGAACTCGCCCCCGATTGGGTGGCCTTTCTGGGACCCTGGCTGATCTTCGTGGCCGTTCTCGCCATGGTGTGGCGTGGGCGGCGGCTGGGTCCCCTTGTTTTTGAACCGTTGCCGGTGGTGGTCAAGGCGGCGGAAACTGCCGAAGGCCGCGCGCGGCTTTACCAGGATGCGCACGCGCTTGACCGGGCCCGGGACAACCTGCGTGCGGGCACGCTGGTAAGGCTGGCCAAGGCTCTGCGGCTGGGCGCCGGTGCCACCGCCGACGACGTCACCATGGCAGCAGCCCGGCAGCTGGGCCGGCCGGCCGCCGAGATCAGTGCCCTGGTCAACGAGCGGCCAAAGAATGAAGCAAGGCTGGTGCAATGGTCACAGGCACTGGAGAAACTAGAGAACGAGGTCAGGACCCGATGAACGAACAGCACCGTGCCCAGCAAATCCTCGATTCGGAGCGGCAATTTCCGGACGCGCGGGTCCAGACGGCCGGACGGGAGCACGATCCTGCACGCCAGGCACTGTTGGACGTCCGCCACGAGGTGGCAAAGGCCGTGGTGGGCCAGGACGCAACGGTCACGGGGATGCTCATAGCGCTGCTTTCCGACGGGCATGTGCTGCTCGAGGGCGTGCCCGGCGTCGCCAAGACCTTGCTGGTCCGCGCCCTTTCGGCTGCGCTGAGCCTGGACACCAAGCGGGTGCAGTTCACACCGGACCTGATGCCCGGGGACATTACCGGTTCCCTGGTCTATGACTCCCACACCTCGGTTTTCAGCTTCCGGGAGGGTCCGGTCTTCACGAACATCCTGCTCGCTGACGAGATCAACCGCACACCGCCAAAGACCCAGGCCTCCCTCCTGGAGGCGATGGAAGAGCGGCAGGTCTCTGTGGACGGTGTGTCCCGGCCGCTGCCGGCACCTTTCCTGGTGGCGGCCACCCAGAACCCCGTTGAATACGAGGGGACCTATCCCCTGCCCGAGGCCCAGCTGGACCGCTTCCTGCTCAAGCTGACCATGCCCCTGCCCGGCCGGACGGACGAGGTGGAGGTGATCCGGCGGCATGCGGCCGGCTTCAACCCGCGGGATCTGGACGCGGCCGGCGTCCGGCCCGTGGCCGGTGCCGACGACCTCGAACGGGCGCGGCGGGCCGTGGCGGCTGTCGCCGTCGAACCGGAAATCATCGGCTACATCGTGGACCTGGTGCGTGCCACCCGGCAGGCACCGTCGTTCCAGCTCGGCGTCTCGCCCCGCGGCGCAACGGCCCTGCTGAATACGTCCCGGGCCTGGGCCTGGCTGTCAGGGCGAAGTTTTGTCACCCCCGACGACGTCAAGGCCCTCGCGCTGCCGTGCCTGCGCCACCGGGTGGCCCTTCAGCCTGATGCCCAGATGGACGGTGTCCGCGTGGACGACGTCCTGGGCAGCATCCTGGCCTCCGTACCCGTCCCCCGCTGATCCGCCTCCGCCATGGCACTCTCCGGACGCTTCGTGTTGCTCGCCCTCGTGGGGCTGGTGCCTGTCCTGCTGCTGCCAGGCTGGGGATCGGTCCTGACCGTGCTCTCTGCCCTCGCCGCATTGCTTTGCCTGGACGCCGCCCTGGCAGCTTCACCTCGAACGGTTGCCGTCCGGCGTGCCGACCCCGGCAATGTCACGCTGCACGGGTCAGCCGTCTCCGTCCTCACCGTGTTCAACAACGGCCCGCGGCGCCTGCGGGCCACCATCCGGGATGCCTGGCAACCCTCGGCCGGGGCGCACGACCCGGTCCAGGAACTCCAGGTTCCCGACGGCGAGAGCCGCCGCATGAGCGTCCGGCTCCAGCCCGCACGACGCGGTGACGTGAAAGCTCCGCACGTTACCGTGCGCTCCCACGGGCCCCTGGGGCTCGCAGCACGCCAGCGGACATTTGCCTGTCCAGGCGTCCTGCGGGTGCTGCCGCCGTTCCATTCGCGAAGGCACCTGCCGTCCAAGCTCAGGAAGCTCCGGGAACTCGACGGCAAGGCCGCGGTGCAGATCCGCGGTGCAGGCACTGAATTCGATTCGCTCCGGGACTACGTCCGGGGGGACGACGTCCGTTCAATCGACTGGCGGGCAACCGCCCGACGCTCCGCCGTCGTCGTCCGCACGTGGCGGCCGGAACGCGACCGGCGGGTGGTGATCATGCTCGATACGTCCCGGGTCTCGGCGGCGAGGATCGAGGACGAGCCGCGCCTGGACACCGGAATGGAAGCGGCGTTGCTGCTGGCGGTCCTTGCCGAACGCGGCGGTGACCGGGTGGACTTCCTCGCCTATGACCGCCGCCCGCGCGCCAGGGCAGGATCCGCCACCTCCGGTAACCTCCTGGGGCAGCTGGTGCAGGCGATGGCACCGCTGGAAGCCGAGCTGATCGAACTTGACTGGCCGAGCATCCCGGGCCAGATCCGAACCGTCTCCGCCCACAGGTCCCTGGTTGTACTGCTGACTTCGTTGGACGGCGGCGCACCGGAGGAAGGACTCATTCCGGTCGCTGCGCAGCTGGCGCGGCAGCACGTTGTGGTGGTGGCCGCCGTCCGCGATCCCGTGTTGGGGCAGATGCTCGAGGAACGCACGAACGCCACGGACGTTTTCCGGGCGGCATCGGCTGAACGCGCACTCCTGGAACGGGCGGCCGTTGCGGCCGAACTCCGGCACCACGGCGTCGAAGTGGTGGATGCGGAACCGCACCAACTGCCTCCGCAGCTGGCTGACATGTACATCCGCCTCAAAGCTGCAGGTAGATTGTGAACCAACCGCAGCGCGGCCGGCGGTACCGACCAGGAGGTCAACAATGAACGATTCCATCTATAAACAGGCCTTGGGCGAAGACTTCCACCGGCTGCAGCCTGAACTCCAGGAGTATTTTTCGCTGGTCCCCGGCTCCGGACACTACGGAGTGGGCGAAGGCGTTTTCGACGTGGTTGGCTGCCGGCAGGCGTGGCTGCGGCCGCTGTTGAAGCTCACGTCCGGGGAGGAGGCTTTCTTCCCCGAGTACGGCGAGAACATCCCGTTCAGGATCGAGAACCACGCGCACCGGGATCCGTTCGGCCGTTCGAGCCTGACCGCCCGGCGCGAGATCCGCTTCCCCAGCCACAGCCGGATTTTCCAGGACACCACCAGTCTGATGGAGTCTGCTGACGGGCCGCGGCTGGTGGACTACCTGGGCAGGTTCCGGCGCATGGTGACGGACCTGAATGTCAGCGTGACCGCCGGGGGGAGGCTGCGCGGGGTCTCCGAAGACTCCAGGCTCTTCCTTGGCCCGCTCCGGATGCCGCTGCCTGCAACCGTTGACGCAAAGGCCTACGCCGAACAGTGGTGGGACGCAGACGCGGGAGAGCATGGGATGCACCGGATCCAGGTCAAGGTCATCCAGCCCCAGATCGGCCAGGTGCTGGTGTATGCGGGCAGTTTCACGTACCGCCTTCGCCCTTACCTCGGCGGCAGCTCGGCGGAAAGTTTCCTGCCCCGCTACGCCCAGCCGGACCGGTGGGAAAACCGCGTGTAGGGGCTAGCCGTGGGCCTGCTGGTTCAGCCCGTCAGCCACTTGGGTGAGCCGGGCAAGTACCGCGGTGGCGGTGGACGGCGTGTGGCGGGCCAGTCCCGCGGAGGGGGTCACCCGCACAAGGCCCAAGGACGACGCCGGCAGGCCCAGCTGGCGCCACGGCCGCCACAAGGCGTCCACGGCTTCGGCAACCCTGGGCAGCGTGCCGTTGCTGAGGTCCAGGGCGCCTGCCCAGAGCCGCTTGCCCGCTTCCACTGCCGGGGCCAGCTGCTCCCACTGTTTCGTTGTCAGGGCTTTCAGTGGAACGGCTACTCCGTCCGCACCGGCCGCAACAATTCGGTCGATCGGCGCTTCGATCTCCGGGACCGAGATAACCACTTCGGCTGCCCCCGCGGCGCGGAGGGCCTCGATCACCAGACGCCAGGATTCGGTGACCTCCTGGCCGCCCACGGCGCGCAGCGTGCGGTAACCGCTCGAGGTCGGGATGGTGCCGGCAAGAACGGCGGCGATGTCAGGCTCGTCGAGCTGGACCACCAGCCGCGCGCCGGGAACCGCGCTTGAGACCCTGGACAGGTGGCTTTGCACGCCGGCGGCCAGCGAGGCCGCTATGTCCCTGCGGGCTCCGTAGTCCAGGAGGGCGCGTTCGCCGTTGTGCAGGTGCAGTCCGGCCGCGAGGCTGAGCGGTCCCATGAGCTGGAGCTTGAACTCTGCGGCGGGAGTATCCTCGGTGCCGGCTACGTCAGCC
The DNA here is from genome assembly GCF_051857465.1 of Pseudarthrobacter cremeus. Classification (NCBI taxonomy): domain Bacteria; kingdom Bacillati; phylum Actinomycetota; class Actinomycetes; order Micrococcales; family Micrococcaceae; genus Pseudarthrobacter; species Pseudarthrobacter cremeus. The sequence continues at coordinate 60,134 of NZ_JBPZHC010000004.1, forward strand.
AGGACGTTGATGTCCGTTGACAGCGCAGAGGCGGCGCGGCGGAAATCCTTCCCCGGACGGTCCACCAGACGCCAGCCGTAGGGCTGGACATCAACTGCCAGCTCTACCAGAAGCGATGCAGTCCGGCCCAGGGCGTCCGAGCCGACGCCGCGCTCCGGAAGTTCCGCCAGGAACGGCAGGTGCGGGCTGCCGAGCTCACCCCGGATGATGCGGGCGGCCTCCACGGGGTCCTCCCCCGGCCAGGGACCCAGCCCGGTGGCGGTTACTTCCACTCTGCGGCAGCCTGATGGTCCTCGGCGATGGCCTCGTGGTGGCGGATGACCTCTCCGATGATGAAATTAAGGAACTTTTCCGCGAAAGCGGGATCAAGGTGGGCGTCCTCTGCCAGCCGGCGGAGCCGCGCGATCTGGGCTGCTTCGCGCCCGGGGTCACCTGCCGGGAGCCTGTGTGCGGCCTTGAGGAAGCCCACTTTCTGGGTCGCCTTAAACCGTTCGGCCAGAAGGTAAACGAGGGTGGCATCGATGTTGTCGATGCTGGAGCGGATGGACAGCAGTTCCGCCATCACCGAATCGTTCACCTGGCCGGCCAGCGAACTCGCGGCCGGATCGAAAGTGTCGGTTTCGGGAACATCATGGTTTTGCTGCGTCATGATCCAAGTCTATGGGCAGCCGCGTGGTGGGGCCCGCTCTGCGTCCCTGCACACTCACAAGTGACTCAGGACGGGCCCCAGACAACCTCTATTGCCGGCCTAGGTGGCGAGCAGTGCCCGGTGCTCCTCGCGCCGCCGCGCCTGCTCGTCCGGATCAGGGACCGGAAGAGAGGCGATCAGCCGCTTGGTGTAGTCGTGCTGGGGCGCGCCCATTACCTGGCTGCCGATCCCCTGCTCCACCAGCTTCCCCTTGTAGAGCACACCGATCCATTCCGAAAGGATGTCCACCACGGCGAGGTCGTGGCTGATGAACAGCGCCGCGAACCCGAACTCGGCCTGGATCTCCTTGAAGAGCTCCAGGACCTTGGCTTGCACGGAAACGTCCAGGGCCGACGTCGGCTCATCCGCAATCAGGAGCCTCGGGTTCAGGATCAGTGCGCGTGCCAGTGAAGCCCGCTGACGCTGCCCGCCGGAGAGCTCGTGCGGGAAGCGTTCAGCGTACGACGCCGGCAGTTGGACTGATTCGAGCAGCTCGGAAACGCGTTTGCGCGCCTGCGCCGGGCTGGGGTTGGTGTGGATGATCATGGGCTCCGCCACGCAGTCGCCGATGGTCAGGTGCGGGTTGAATGACGCGGCCGGGTCCTGGAAGACGAAGCCAATGTCCTTCCGCAGCGGCTTGAACGTCCGCTCCTTCATGTTCAGCATTTCGTAGCCAAGCACCTTCAGGCTGCCACCCGTGGTCCGGTTCAGGCCGGCGATCGCGCGGCCGATGGTGGTCTTCCCTGAGCCGGACTCGCCCACCAGGCCGAAGACCTCACCTTCCGAGACGGTGAAGCTGACCCCGTCCACGGCCTTAAAGGCGGGGGTACCCAGCCGGCCGGGGTACTCAATGGTCAGGTTGGTTGCCTCCACCAGCACCGGAGCGCCCTGGTGGGCGCGTTCCTTCAGTCCTTCCGAGGCCGAGTTCCTGCCCAGGTGCGGCACAGCGGCCAGCAGCTTCTTGGTGTAATCCTCCCTGGGTTGCGCGAACAGCACCCGCACCGGCGCTTCCTCCACGACGTCGCCCTGGTACATCACCACTACGCGGTCAGCGAGGTCGGCAACCACGCCCATGTTGTGGGTGATCAGCACGATCGCTGTCCCGTATGTGTCGCGGAGGTTCCTCAGTAACTCCAGGATCTCCGCCTGCACGGTGACGTCCAGCGCCGTGGTGGGCTCATCCGCCACAATCAGCCCGGGGTTCAGGGCCAGGGCGGCGGCGATCACCACACGCTGTTTCTGCCCCCCGGAGAACTGGTGAGGATAATAGTTGACCCGGTGCTCAGGATCCGGGATGCCGACCTTCCGCAGGGCCTCGATGGCCCGGGCTTTGGCATCCTTGGCCGAGACCCGCTTTCCGCCCGGTCCGCCGGCGTGGGCCCGGATGCCTTCGGCAATCTGCCAGCCCACGGTGAAGACGGGGTTCAGGGCCGTGGAAGGCTCCTGGAACACCATGGCTACATCGCGGCCACGGATCTGCCTCAGCTGCGAGGCACTGACGCTGATCACGTTGTTCCCGTTAATGAGGACGGCGCCGCCGCTGGTGGCGGTCTCGGGAAGGAGACCCAGGATGGTCTTGGCCGTGACGGTCTTGCCGGAACCCGATTCGCCGACGATTGCCAGGACCTCACCGGCACGGACGTCCAGGCTTACATCCTTGACGGCATAGACGTCGCCGCCGTCCGTGGCGAAGGTGACCTTAAGATGGTCAATTTCCAGTACATTTCCGGTGCCGTCCCCGGCGCCTGCTTCGATGATCTTGGGGCCGCTCATGCGGACACTTCCTTCTGCTTCGTCACGTTGGGGGCCTTGCTCTTGGCACCCGAACCGGCCCGTTTGCGGCCGCGCAAGCGGGGATCGTTGAGGTCGTTCATGCTCTCCCCCACCAGTGTCAGGCCCAGGACGGTGAGCACGATCGCCGTGCCCGGGAAGACACCTGTCCACCAGATGCCGGACGACGCATCGGACATGGCCTTGTTCAGGTCGAAGCCCCATTCTGCCGCCGAGCTGGGTTCGATGCCGAAGCCCAGGAAGCCCAGGGCGGCCAGCGTGAGGATCGCCTCGGAGGCGTTGAGCGTGAAAATCAGCGGCAGGGTGCGGGTCGCGTTGCCGAAGATGTGCCGGGCGATGATCCGGGCGCTGGACGCACCAACCACCTGGGCGGATTCCACAAACGGTTCCGCCTTGAGGCGGATGGTCTCTGCCCTGATTACCCGGAAATACTGCGGCACGAAGACAGCCGTGATGGCGAACCCGCAGGCTAGGATGCCGCCCCAGAAGCCGGACTGGCCCTTATTGATGGCGATGGATACCACGATGGCCAGGAGGAGGGTGGGAAAGGCATAGATGGCATCAGCGATGACTACCAGGATTCGGTCCAGCCAGCCACCGAAGTAGCCGCTGATCAGGCCGAGGAAGACTCCGAGGAAAATGGCCATGAGGACAGCAACCACGATCACCGTCACCGACGTCTGCGATCCCCAGATGACTCTGGAGAGCACGTCGTAGCCACCCACCGTTGTTCCCCAGAGGTGCTTGCCACCCGGCCCGGCCTGCGCAGGGAAGGTCCCGGCGTCGTCGGAGATTTGCGAATACCCGTAGGGGGCCAGCAGGGGGGCGAACAGTGCAGTCACCAGGAACCCTGCGCAGAGGACTACCCCGATCAGCAGCATGGTCCGCTGCAGGCCAACGCTGCGCCGGATGTGGGACGTCACGGGCAGCCTGTCCAGCAACGACTTCTTTTTTGGCGTGAATGCTTCCGCGCTCATCAGTACCTCACCCGTGGATCAATCAGGGCCGCAGCAATGTCCACGACGAAGTTGGTGATGGCCACAATAACGGCCAGCAGCATGACGATGCCCTGGACAGCGACAAAGTCGCGCGCAGTCAGGTACTGCGCCAATTGGTAGCCGAGGCCCTTCCATTCGAAAGTGGTCTCGGTCAGCACTGCACCGCCCAGCAACAGCGCGATCTGGAGGCCCATAACAGTGATGATGGGGATCAATGCAGGCTTGTAGGCATGCTTGGTCACCAGACGGTATTCGCTGACTCCGCGGGACCGTCCTGCCTCCACATAGTCCTTGCCCAGGGTGCCGATCACATTGGTACGGACCAGGCGAAGGAAGACGCCGGCGGTCAATAGTCCCAGCGCAACGGCCGGGAGAACCGCGTGGTGGACGACGTCACCGTAGGCGGCAAGGTCGCTGCTCCGCAGTGCATCAAGCCAGTAGATGCCGGTTGGCGCCGACAGCCGGGCCATCGCCAGTTCAGTGGTGGTGGAAGCGCGGCCGGCCACCGGGAACCAGCCCAGGCCCACGGAAAATACGAGCTTCAGCAAGAGGCCCGCGAAGAAGACAGGGGTGGCGTAGCACAGGATGGCGAAGAAGCGCAGGAGAGCGTCCGGGATCTTGTCGCGTTTCTGTGCCGCGACCATTCCCAGGGGGATTCCTATCAGCAGCGCCACAACCAGGCCGTTGACGGCCAGCTCCAGGGTGGCGGCGCCGAATTTGGTGAGCATTTCCACCACAGGCCTGCCATCTGAAATGGTCCGGCCGAAGTTGCCGGTGATGATCTGGCCCAGATACTCAAGGTACTGAATGAACAGGGGCCGGTCGTAGCCGGCCTGCCGGACCAAGGCATCAATCTGCTCTTGCGGCAGTCGGCCGCCCTGGGCCGCCGTGATGGGATCACCGGTGATCCGCATCAGGAAGAAAACCAGGGTGACGAGGATGAAGATTGTCGGGAAGATCAGCAGGAAGCGGATCAGGATGTACTTCCCGAGGCCACCTCCCGCGGATTTGGATTTGGGCGTCGCAACCGTTGGCGGCGGCGCATCAATTAATGTGGCCATGCTGTCCCTGCTTGTTTTGGAACGAGGAAAATGTGGGAACGCCTAGGAGGCAGGGCCAACCGGCCCCACCTCCCAGGTTGATGCTTTGGAATTACTTGGAAACCTGCCCGAGCCGGAACTTGAACGATGCGTCCAGGGTGGAATCCACGCCCTTCACGTTTTTCCCTGAAACGGCCACCTGGGCGCCCTGGAGCAGCGGCAGCGTGGAGATGTCCTTGGCCAGCAGGTTCTGGACCTCCTGGACCTGCTTCTCACGCTCCGACTTGTCAGCGGTGACCAGTTGCTTGGCGATCAGCGCTTCGACGGTCGCGTTGGAGTAGTGGTTGTTCATGAAACCGCCCTTGGGGAAGAACGGCGTCAGGTAGTTGTCCGGGTCGCTGAAGTCGGGGAACCAGCCAAGCTGGAACACCGGGTAGCTGTCCTTCTTCGAAGCCGAGTTATAGGTAACCCACTCAGTGGACTGCAGGTCTACCTTGAACAGTCCGCTCTTCTCCAGCTGGTCCTTGACCATGGCATATTCGTCACCGGATGACTTGCCGTAGTGGTCCGGGTTGTACTGCAGCTTGATGGTCACCGGGGTGGTGATGCCGGCGTCGGTCAGGGCCTTCTTGGCCTTGTCCGCGCTGGGCTTGCCGGAACCGTCCCCGTAGGCCTGCTTGAAGGATTCATTGGCGCCGAGGAAACCGGACGGCACGTTGGACCACATGGGCAGGTACGTGCCCTTGTAGACCTGCTCCGAGATCGCCTGGCGGTCGATGAGGTTGGCTGCGGCCTGGCGGACGGCCAGCGCCTTCTTCGGGTCCGCTTCGGGCGTCTTTGCGCCAAAGGGCATGGTGTCGAAGTTGAAGACGATGTAGCGCATCTCGCCGCCCGGTCCGACGTTGACTGTGACGTTGGAGTCCTTCTTGAGGTCGTCAATGTCGGTGGCACTCAGGCTGCGGTTGGCGACGTCAATCTGGCCGCCCTTGACTTCCAGCTTCATGTTGGTCTGATCGGTGTAGTACTTGATCGTTGCACCGGCGTTGGACGGCTTGCCCAGAACACCCTTGTAGTCCGGCCAGGCTTTAAGGCTGACCAGCGTGTTCTTGCTGTAGGAGTCGATGACGTACTGGCCGTAGAAGGCGTTGGCCTTGACAATTTCCTCGTCGCTGAGGAGCTTGTCCGCCGGGAAGACTTCATCGTCAACAATGGGCCCCGCAGGGCTCTGCAGGATCTGGGCGAACGTCTGGTCGTTGGCCTGCTTGAGCGTGAACACCACAGTGGTGGCGTCCGGGGTGGCGATTGAGGCGATGTTGGTCAGCAGGGATGCCGGGCCGTTGGGATCGTTGATCTTGAGCTGGCGCTCGAAGGAGAACTTGACGTCCTTGGAATCGAGGTCGTGGCCGTTGGCCCACTTGAGGCCGCTCTTGAGCTTGACGGTGAATTCCGTGGGCTTCGTGAACGTGGACGATTCCGCGAGGTCCGGGACGGGCTCCGCGCCGCCTGGCTTGGAATTCAGCAGGAACGAGTAAACCTGGTTCATCACCATGAACGAACCGTTGTCATACGAGCCTGCCGGATCCAGAGCCGTGACCTTGTCGGTGGTGCCGTACGTGATGGTGCTGCTCGCCGTGCCCCCGCCTGTGGTGCTGGTTCCGCCACCGCCGGAGGGGCCCGTGCAGGCAGTCAGTGCGAAGGCGGAAACGCCTGCAAGCGCGATTGCGCTCCGCAAGGCTTTAGTGCTCTTGGTCATCTGTGAACTTTCTGTTCGATGAGTACGCGCTCGCCGCCCGCTTAGGGGTGTATAACTCGAGCGGGCAGCGCGCTGTCCTGATGCGTAGATTCAATCAGACGCCGGGCTCATCAACCGGCTTTTTAGTGAGTTGAGACACAAAATTTACCTGAACGGTATGGTGCCCTTCCTAAAGTTCGGCGCGCTGCAGCGATCGCGCGGCGTCGATGGTGGCCTGCCCAAGCACCCGGCTGCCTTGGTAGAGGACCACGGTCTGGCCTGGAGCAACACCGCGGAGCGGGTCCGTCAGTGTCACCAGCAGCTGTTCCGAATCCGGGCCGGGCACCATGCGGGCGGTGGCCGGCACGGGGTCCCCGTGGGCGCGGACCTGGGCGTAGCAGTCAAATTCTTCCCCGGTGGCGATCTCGGCGATGGGCGGGCCCGCCCAGGACACCTTGATGCCGCGGATCTCGTCAATGGCCAGCAGGGACTGCGGGCCGACCACTACTTTGTTTTCCTTGGGCCTGATCTCCAGGACGAAGCGGGGCTTGCCGTCCGCTGCGGGGGTGCCCAGCTTCAGGCCGCGGCGCTGGCCCACCGTGAAGGCGTTGGCCCCGGGGTGCTCACCCACTTTCGAGCCGGTCTCGTCCACGATGTCGCCGGTGGTCATGTCGATCTTCTCAGCCAGCCAGCCTGCGGTGTCGCCGTCGGGGATGAAGCAGATGTCGTGGCTGTCAGGCTTGTTGGCTACCGAGAGTCCACGCCGCTCGGCTTCGGCCCGCACTTCGGCCTTGGAGGGGGTATCGGCAAGCGGGAACATCGAGTGCTTAAGCTGCTCGTGTGTGAGCACGCCCAACACGTAGCTCTGATCCTTGGCCCAGTCGGCGGCCCGGTGCAGTTCGGGGTTTCCGTCCGCGTCCTGGATGACCTTGGCGTAGTGTCCCGTGCAGACAGCGTCGAAGCCCAGGGCAATTGCCTTTTCCAGCAGGGCGGCGAACTTGATCCGCTCGTTGCAGCGCATGCAGGGGTTGGGCGTCCGCCCGGCAGCATATTCGTCGATGAAGTCCTGGACCACGTCTTCTTTGAAGCGCTCCGAGAAGTCCCAGACGTAGTAAGGGATGCCGAGCACATCACAGGCCCGCCATGCGTCGCGGGAGTCTTCGATGGTGCAGCAGCCGCGGCTGCCTGTCCGCAGGGTGCCAGGCATGCGTGACAGCGCAAGGTGAACGCCGACGACGTCGTGTCCGGCTTCGACGGCACGTGCTGCGGCAACGGCGGAGTCGACTCCACCGCTCATGGCTGCTAAGACTCGCATACTGGCTTTCTTTTGGGGTTCGGGGGGCGGCAGGAACTGAGGGCTGGGTGCCATTCAGGCGGCCGCAGACAACACAATGCCTGCCGCACCATTGTATCGGCACGCCGAATGCTCCCCCAAAAGACCTTGACTGCGCCGGCCGCCGCTTCTAAAGTCAGGATTAACAGTTTTAGAACCGGGGCGGGAAACGGGAGGCGAGCGGAGTGACTGTTCAGAACATCGTCATAGCGGGCGGAGGATTGGCCGCCGCCACCGCGGCCAAGACGCTGCGGGCAGAGGGGTACACGGGCCGGGTAACCGTCGTCGGTGCCGAAAGCCACCACCCCTACCTGCGGCCGCCATTGTCCAAGGAGTACCTGCTGGGCAAGGCCGGCGAGGACGCCGTCCCCGTGGTGCCGGAAGGCTGGTACGCGGAGAACGACGTCGGCCTCCGCCTCGGCGTCCGGGTCACCGGCATCCGTGCGGACACCCACACGGTGCAGCTGGATGACGGAAGCCTGCTGGACTACGGCTCCCTGCTCCTGGCCACCGGGGCAGCGCCGCGGGCACTGCGCCTGCCCGGAAGCGATCTGGGCGGCGTCTCTACGTTCCGCACGCTGGATGACAGCCGCAGATTGCGCAGTGCCCTGGCCGCAGGCGGAAAGAACGTGGTCATGATCGGTTCGGGCTGGATCGGCATGGAGCTGGCGGCCGCGGCGGCAACATACGGCAACCACGTCACACTGCTGGGCCTTGAAGAGATCCCCCTGGCGGCCGCCATCGGCCCGGACCTGGGACGGTTCTTCCGGGGGCTGCACGAAGCCAACGGCGTCAGCTTCCGGCTGCCCTCCTCCGCGCGGGAGATCACGGGGGTGGCCGGGCTGGTCACCGGCGTCACCACGGACTCAGGCGAGACGCTGCCGGCGGACATCGTGATCGTCGCTGTGGGCGTCGTTCCCGACGTGGCGTTGGCCCAGGACGCCGGACTGTCCGTGGACAACGGGATCCTCACGGACGCCTCACTCCGGACCAGCGTGCCCGGAATTTTTGCGGCGGGCGACGTTGCCAACGCCCTGCATCCGTTCACCGGCCTGCACCATCGCAGCGAGCACTGGTCCAACGCACTCAACGGCGGCAAGGTGGCAGCGAAGGCAATGCTTGGCCTGGAAGCGACCCACAGCGCCATCCCCTACTTTTATACAGACCAGTTCGACGTCAGCATGGAGTACTCGGGCTTCCCGGCTTTGGCAGCCGGTACCGAACCGGTGATCCGGGGATCGCTGGAGGCTAAGGAGTTCATTGCGTTCTGGCAGCAGGACTCGCGTGTGGTGGCCGGCATGAGCGTCAACTGGCCACGGAAAGACCAGCCCGGAGCGCAGAAGACCATCAAAGCCCTCATCGCCGCGAAAACACCCGTTTCAGCCAGCCGGCTCGCCGATCCGTCCGCTGCGCTCGGTCAGCTCCTGCCGGAAGCGGCCTGACGCGCCACAGTTCCCGCCGTCTGAATGGAGGACTCGTGCCCGGCCATGCCCGCCTGCCTGGCGCGGGCGTAAGCCCCTGGCAGGGCCGCAAGCAGAGCATCGACGTCGGCGTCGGTTGATGCGTGGCCCAGCGTAAAGCGCTGGGCACCCCGTGCCGTTTCCTCGTCCAGCCCCATGGCCAGCAGGACATGGGACGGGCGGGGCACGCCGGCGGTGCAGGCGGACCCGGTGGAGGATTCAACCCCCGCCAGGTCCAGCAGGAACAGCAGTGAATCGCCTTCGCAGCCCGGGAAGGTGAAGTGCGCATTGCCAGGCAGGCGCCCCTCCCCCGGCGCGCCCCGCAGCACCGCCTCAGGCACTCGTTCAAGGACGCCGTCGATCAGCCGGTCGCGCAGGGCCGAGATGCGGGCAGTCTCCGCGGCCAGCCGGGCGGTGGCGGCCTCCGCAGCTGCCGCAAACGCCGCAATGGACGCCGTGTCAAGGGTCCCGGAGCGTACGTCCCGCTCCTGGCCGCCCCCGTGCTGCACGGGGGTGAGCTTGACGGCCCGCCCCAGCAGCAGGGCACCCACGCCCACCGGCCCGCCGATCTTGTGCCCGGACACCGACATCACGTCCAGCCCGGAAGCTTTGAAATCGACCGGCAACGAGCCAAACGCCTGCACGGCGTCGGAGTGGACCGGAACTCCGGCCTCGTGCGCCAGCTCGACAATCCTGTGGACGGGCTGGACTGTGCCCACTTCGTTGTTGGCCCACATGACCGTCACCAGCGCAATGGATTGCGGATCGCGGGCGAGTTCGGCGGCAAGGATTTCGAGGTCCACCACGCCCTCGGCGTCCACGGGCAGCCAGGTGACCTCGGCGCCTTCGTGGCGTTCCAGCCACTCCACCGTGTCCAGTACGGCGTGATGCTCGACGGCGGAGCACAGGATGCGCCGCCGGGACGGGTTCTCGCCGGTGCGGGACCAGAACAGGCCCTTTACCGCCAGGTTGTCGGACTCAGTGCCCCCGGACGTAAAGATGACCTCGGAGGGGTGGGCGCCGGCCGCCGTCGCGATGGCCTCCCTGGCGTCCTCCACGGAACGGCGGGCGCGGCGGCCCGAGCCGTGCAGGGATGACGGGTTCCCGGTGCGGGACAGCTCCCGGGTCAAGGCTGCCAGCGCCTCCGGAGAAAGTGGCGTGGTGGCTGCATGGTCGAGGTAAACGGGCACCCATCAATTCTAGCGGCGCCTGCCCTCATCGGGACGGCCCTCAATGACTCACGGAGGCGTGATTCTGGCGCAGCACTGGCCGGGCACGGAATTCTGCGCCACCCGGTCCTCCGGTTCTCCGCACGCCGCGGCTGCACCCTGCAGAAAGGAACCGTTCATGGCGCAGACCACGTCCGGGTGGCCGCCGGCCAGCCGATGGAACGGACAGTTCATGAGGACCAGCCCGCCGGCCCCATCGGGCTCGGGCCGGTAACCCTCCCCCGCAACGAACTCCGCCAGGCCCGGGGCCCCTGCGGCGAGCTCCTGGCCCTTGCGGTACGACGTCGTCCTGAGCGAGTCGCCTACTGCACCGCCGGTGGCCGTGGAATCCTCGATCGCCGCGGCAAGCAGTTCACCGGCAAGATCGTAATTCCGGTCCGGCACGGAAGCGCCCACCTCGCTCGCTGCCGGACGGTACATCTTGGCCGGACGGCCTGAGCCGGGACCGGTCTTTCCTGCCGCCTTACGGAACTCCACGGCCAGCAGTCCGTCCTGGACCAGTTTGTCGAGATGGAACGATGCCGTACTCCTGGGGACCCCCAGGGCCAGGGCTGCGTCGTCGCGGCCCACAGCTGCGTCCGAGGACGCAATCAGTTCAAAGAGCTGCCTGCGTTTGTCGTCGCCCAGGGAAGCGACGGCGGCCATCCGGCGGACCCAAGGAAGCCTGCGCATTCCGAACCCCTCATTCTAAAAACAAAATCCATTGCTTAAACCTGCGGAACTTTCTAAAATGACTATACCTACTTTTAGAAGGAGTGCACCATGGAAACCACAGGAGTAACCAGGTCCGGCGGCCGGGCACTGGTAACGACACCGGACCGGCAGGCGTTTTTCCTGCTCCGCACAGTGTTCACCGTCGCGCCGATCATCTTCGGACTGGACAAGTTCACCAACATCCTTGCCGACTGGACCATCTACCTCGCCCCGGTTGCCACGTCGGTGGTGCCGGTCCCGGCCCAGACCTTTATGTACGTTGTAGGCGTTGTGGAAATTGTCGCCGGGATCGCAGTGGCCGTCCGTCCCCGTTTCGGTTCCCTGCTCGTGGCCGTCTGGCTGCTTGGAATCATCGTCAACCTTCTGGTCCTGGGCAGCTTCTACGATGTGGCGCTCCGGGACTTCGGGCTGATGGTTGCGGCTGTGGCACTGAACCGGCTTTCGCCCGCGGGGTCCGGCCGTCTGAACCACTAACCTGCAGGCGGAACCAACACAAGGCGCTCAACGACGTCGGCCTGCGCCGCCGCAAGGCTTCCGGCGTCCGGGCAGGCGATTGAGATATAGACAGACGATGCCGCAGTGCCGAAAAACCGGGCCATGACGGCCGTGGACCTGGCGCCCGGAAGCGAAGGCTTTCCCAGGACCAGTACCTCGGCCCTTGGTCCTGGCCGGGCAGGCTCGCCACCCCACCTCAAAGTGGACGTCTTCAAATAGCCAGGCAGGATGCTCGGATCCAGGTAAGCAAAGAGGCCAACAGTTGACTCTTTGTCATCCGCCAACGCCAGCGGCGACTGGTTCGTCCGGACCTTGGCAGCCACCAGGCAACTGTCGGCTTTCAGATACTGGCTCTCACCGGCAACATTCTGCTTGACCGGTTTCCATCCGGGCGCGTCCTTAAGCCCGTCCGATATTCCCACCGGGACACCCCTGGCCAATGTGCCGCCCGCGGAGAAAGGCATGTCCTTGGCGGCCACCGCCCCGGCGTCGTGGCCCGGCGTGATGGTAGGGGTGGCAAGTGCGGTTACGGCCTGCTCGACTTTTGGCGCGGCCGGATCCGGCACGCCGACACTGCATCCGGTGAGCGCCGATACAGCCAGCAGAGACCCTGCCCACAGTCCCGCCGCAGCCTGTGCGTTCACGTCCACCCCAATACGATCGCCCCGTACGGCCATGCCTGCCGTCATCCTTCAAGAGTTTATGCCAGCCGGGGAACCACCCGGTCCTGCGCAAACGTTATGTGGACAGGCGGCTAAACTGGGCCGACCGGACTGCCTGCCGTGGACTGGCCAGACCAAAAGAAGGATGGGTGCTTGACCGAGAGCAGCAGCTCCTATTACGAGGTGCTCCGCGTCGCCGTGACGGCCTCCGAGAAGGAAATCAAGGTGGCTTACCGCCGGGCCGCGCGTAAGGCCCATCCCGATCATGGCGGAGATGCCGCCGCCTTCCGGCGGGTGACAGCAGCCTACGAAACCCTGATGGATCCGCAACGCAGGAAGGCCTACGACCGCTCCTACGCCGCGGGCAGGGGCGGAAACGGTTCAGGTGATTTCGCCGCGGGTCCGCACTTTGATGCACCTGCCGCAGGGAGCCACGCGTCCGCTTCCGTTCACAGGCCCGGCACGCCGCGCAGCACCGCCGGAGACGCGCCCTTCTATGTTCCGCCCTATGACGCGGCAGCGTTTGAGGCCGCCGGGACGGTCCCCCTCATCCCGTTCAGCCAGGCCAGCCAGCAGGTCCACGGCGCTCCGCGCAAGCGGGGCATCTTTGGCGCCGAAGCCCGGATCCAGCGTGAGATGCGGACGGTGCAACTCATCTCCAGGCAGGTCCTGCCCGCCATTCCTGCGGCCCGGCTGGTCAACGGGCTCCAATCCCCAGCCGACAGCAACCACATCGACCACGCGCTGCTGTCCGGATACCGGCTGGCCCTGATCAATTCGATGCTCCTGCCGAAAGGCGCCTATGCGTGGGACGGGCAGACCCTCAACCACGGGGGCCGCTCCATCGCACCGCCGCAGCTCGCCCACATCGTGCGGGCCATGCAGGACATCTTTCCCGAACTGAACGTCACCGGCTGGACAGTTATCCACAGTCCCGACGGCAACCTGCACGAGCCCGTCATCGACCGGCACCGGCGCGCCGCCGGGTCAAGCGACACCATCCAGGTGGTCAATGCAGCCGGTCTGGTCCGCGGCCTCAAACACTTCCTTTCCTCCGGGCCCACACCGAATGCGGTCAATGTATCCGTACTGGCAAGGCTGCTGCGCGGCATGCACTGATGATTTGACTAGGATTGGACCGTGTTCCGAATCCTCTTCCACGCCCCCGAAATCCCTGGCAACACCGGCAACGCCATCAGGTTGGCCGCCATCACCGGCGCCGAACTGCACCTTGTGGAACCTCTCGGCTTTGACTTCTCTGATGCCAAGCTTCGGCGCGCCGGCCTCGATTACCATGACCTCGCCGTCGTCACGGTCCATCAGAGCATCGAAGATGCCTGGCGCGAACTCCAGCCGGAGCGGGTCTATGCCTTCACCTCGGACGGCACCACCAGCTACGCGGACATTGCCTACCGGCCCGGCGACGTCCTGCTCTTCGGCCAGGAATCCGTGGGGCTTCCCGAGGAACTCAAGACCGACCCGCATGTCACCGCGACGGTCCGGCTTCCCATGCTGCCGTCCCTGCGTTCGTTGAACCTTGCCAACGCGGCGTCCATTGCCGTATATGAGGCATGGCGGCAGCAGGGGTTTGCAGGCGCCCGCATCTGAGCATCCCACTTCAGTCCGGCCGGCCGCCCATCCGGAGCGCTACCTGCGCCGAATCACTCCTGACAGCAAAATCAGGGCGAGGGAAGGAGCGGCAGGTGACACTGGTGCAGGCAAGCCGTTCCACTGTCCAGCCTGGCCTGCGTGCCGCCTTCGGTGGTTACGGCCGTGATGCCCCGGATTGTCCGCCGGGCGACCTATGCTTGGTAGTGATGGAAACTCCCAACGCGCCGAACTCCGAGGCTCCGCCTACGGTCACCGACTCACCGGCGGAACTCAGCCAGCGTCTGGCAGGGCTGCTTGCCCGGATCGCCGGCGGTGACCAGGCCGCGTTTGCCCAGTTCTACCAGCTGACCTCCCGCAGGGTCTTCGGAATGGCACGCCGCGTCCTCATCGACCCCGAACTCAGCGAAGACACCACGCAGGAAGTGTTCCTCCAGGTCTGGCAGAACGCCGGCAAGTTCAACCCGGAGATGGGCAGCCCGTTGTCGTGGCTGATGACGATTTCGCACCGCCGGGCGGTGGACAAGGTCCGTTCCTCGCAGTCGGCCACTGACCGTGAGGCGAGGTACGGCGCCAGCAGCCAGGACGTGGACCACGACTCCGTCTCCGATGAGGTGGACACCAGGCTCGAAGCCGAGGCGGTGGTCCGTTGCCTGGAAACGCTGACCGATACGCAGCAGGAATCCGTGAGACTGGCCTACTACGGCGGCCTGACATACCGCGAGGTAGCGGAAAAGCTCAATGCCGCAGTACCTACCATCAAGTCCCGCATCCGCGACGGACTGATCCGCTTGAAGACATGTCTGGGGGTGAGTTGAGATGACAGAAATGAATAGTCCCGGAGGCCGCCGTCCCGGTTCGTTTGGCGATTCGATCGCTTCGGACCTGGATTCAGGCCGGGCTGTCGACCTCGCCGAGCTCTACGCCCTGGACGCGGTCACGGACGCTGAACGCGCCGCCATTGACCGCTACATCTCCACCGCGTCCCCCGCAGAGCGCAACTCTTTCCTTGAGCGCGTCCGCCAGGCCAGGGAGACGCTGGCCGCCTCGTTCACAGCTGAGGCGGAACCACCGGCGGATCTTTTTGCGCGCATTGTTTCGCAGCTGCCATCGCTGGCGCAGCTGCCGATGGAGGGCGTCGCCCCTCCCTCGGCTGCGCCGGCACCCGCTCCGGAAGTTTCGGCAGGGGGCATCGATGAACTCGCCGAGCTGCGGCAGCGCAGGGAAGAACGACGCCAGCCCGGCGGGGCACGCCGTTGGCTCCTCGGCGCTGCGGCCGCCACCGTGATCGCGCTTGGCGGAGTTGGCGTGGGAGCCTACGTTGCCGACCAAAACGACCCGCTGAACCAGGTGGTCCGTGCCGGGGACGTCCGTGAAGCGTCCGTGCCCGTGACTGCCGGCGGAACAGCAACAGTCCTGGTGTCGGCTTCGAAGGATTCGCTCGTCGTCAAGATGAACGGCGTGCCTGCACCTCCGGCAGGCAAGGTCTATCAGATGTGGCTGATCCCGAGGGACGGCTCCGCGCCGGTTTCCCAGGGCCTGATGGACGAAGAAGCACTATCCAAGCCTGCCCTCGTGAAGGGCATCGCCTCGGCGGCGGCCTTGGGGATCACCGTTGAACCGACGGGCGGCTCAGCCAAGCCGACCATGCCCGTGGTGGCCGCTGCGACACTGGGAGCCTGACCCGTCCCGAGCCCCCGGCGCGCCCGTACGCCAGGGGCGGTGGGCTAAAAGCCGGCGATGGTCGCCGGGCCGTTGACGGCCACGACGTGGAACGCTTCGGCGCTTCGGCCCTCGGCCATGCCCGCACGCCGTGCGTTCACGGTCATCCCGCTCCGCACAGCGGCTTCCATGGCTTTGACGTCGGGGTGCTGGCTGACGTGCACATGGATGGCGTCGAGCTTGGCGGGAACGTGGTCTGTGACGTCCACGAAATGGTTCTCCCGCTCCTCCGGCCCGGCGTATAGCCACAGCCAGGGGAGTTTGTACGCCTCCAGCCCCGCCGCGGCCAGTTCCGGGTACGCGAAGGGGTTTTCCACCGCCGGGTAGACGGCGCGTGTCACGGCCTCCCCCACGGCCAGGTGGTCCGGGTGGCTCTTCTGCAGCCGGTTCCAGTTCCGCTCGGGATGCATGGCCAGTACGACGTCGGGGCGGATTTCCCGGATCAGCTTCACCACGCCCTTCATCACCTCGTGGGTGGGTTCGAGGTAGCCGTCCCGCTCGTGCAGGTAGTAAATGTCGGTCACGCCCACCATTTCGGCGGCCCGCCGCTGCTCGGCGGCCCTGAGCGAGATGATTTCCGCCCGGTGGGCCGGGTCGAAGCCCCCGGCGTCGCCGTCGGTCATGATGCAGTAGCTGACCTGCACGCCGGCGGCAGTCCAGGCGGCGATGGTGCCGGCCGCGCCGAAGTCGATGTCGTCAGGGTGGGCCGCGAAACAGAGCACCCGCCCAACCCGGTCCGTGGCCGGGTTGAACGGGCTCTGTGCTGCAGCAGCTGGTGGGGTCAAGGATCAGCCTTTTCGCTTCTTGATTTCTTCCGTGGCCTGGGGCAGGACGTCGAAGAGGTCTCCAATGATGCCGAAGTCTGCGATCTCGAAGACCGGGGACTCGGCGTCCTTGTTGATGGCCACAATAACCTTGGCCGTCTGCATGCCGGCCTTCTGCTGGATGGCGCCGGAGATTCCCGCTGAAATGTACAGCTGGGGTGAGACCGTCTTGCCGGTCTGTCCCACCTGGGCGTCGTGGCTGATCCAGCCGGCATCAGTGGCTGCCCTGGATGCACCAACGGCCGCGCCGAGGGCATCTGCAAGCTGCTCGACGGGGCCAAAGTCGCCGTCCACTCCGCGGCCGCCTGCCACGACGATCCGTGCGTCGGTCAGGTCAGGGCGGCCGCTGGCCACCTTCTGCTCGCGGGCCGTGATCCGGGCAGCTGTGGCCGTGGCATCCGCGGGCACCTCCACAGTGGAGGTCTCCGGGCTGCTCGGCGCGGCAGCCGGCTCCGGGTTGACGTTGTTTGCCTTGACGCTCAGCACCGTGACCGGCGTGGTGGTCTTCGCGGCGGTGGTGTAGGAACCGGCGAGGACTGACTTGTGCGCCGTTCCGTCGGCGTCGACCGCCACAACGTCGGTGATGACGCCGGCGCTCAGGCGGATGCCCAGGCGACCTGCGATCTCCTTGCCCTCAGGTGAGTTGTCCAGCAGGACGGTCCCTGCGCCGGAAGCGGCGACCGCGGCCGCGAGGTAGGCAGCCTTTGGTGCCACAAGGTAGTCGTCCAGGTCGGCGGCGGACGGGCGGAATACCGCGCTGACGCCGTACTCGGCGAAAGCCGCCGAGACACCATCGCTGAGGTCCCCGTTCACGGCAACGGCGGTCTCACCCAGGGACCGGCCCAGGGTCAGCAGTTCGAGGCTGCTCTTCTTCAGGGCCTGGCCCGGGTTATCAATGAATACGAGTACGTTTGCCATATCTGTGATCCCTCTTAGAGCAGCTTCTGGGCGGCCAGGAAGTCCACCAGTTTGATGCCGGCGTCGCCGTCGTCGGTGATGATGGTGCCGGCGGTGCGGGGCGGGCGTTCTTCGGCCGATGTCACGGTGGTCCACGAACCGTTGTGGCCCACCTGCGCGGGATCCACGCCGATGTCTGCCAGCGACAGGGTGGTGATGCTCTTGCGCTTGGCGGCGATGATGCCCTTGAAATTCGGGTAGCGGGGCTCGTTGATCTGGTCGGTGACGGACACGACGGCCGGCAGCGCGGCTTCCACGGTCTCCGAGTAGGTGTCAGCGTCGCGGCGGGCGGTGAGCCGGCCGCCGTCGACCGTCAGCGACGACGCGAAGGTGACCTGGGGCAGGCCGAGGCGTTCGGCGAGCTGCGCGGGCACCAGGGAGGTTTCGCCGTCGGTGGACGCCATGCCGGTGAGGACGAGGTCCACTGCACCGAGGTGGCGGACCGCGGCCGCGAGCGCCAGGGACGTGGCCGCAGCGTCGGAGCCCGCCAGGGCGCTGTCAGTGAGATGCACGCCCTCGGTGGCTCCCATCTGCAACGACTTTTTGACGGCGTTGACGGCGCCGGCGGGGCCCATGCTCAGGGCAATGACCTGGTTGCCCGCCTTGGCACCGCCACGGGCCTCAGCCAGCTGCAGCGCCGCCTCCAAAGCATATTCATCCAGTTCCGACAGGATGCTTTCATCCCGGTCGGTGGTGTAGCCCTCTCCGTTGAGGTGACGGTCGAACTGCGCATCCGGCACGTGCTTGACCAGGACGATGATCTTCAATGTCTCTTCCACTGTATTTACAGCAGCCTTCCATGCTTGTGGATAGCCAGCCGGGTGAGGTCATGGCCGCGGAACGCCCGGGGTACGGGTAGATCCTAGCTAACCATATAGCCGCGGCCCGTTGCCGTCCCGTTAACGCCTGTGTCACCGGAGCTTGACCGTCCGGTCCAGGGGTTAATGGCCGACGGCGGCGGTCACGTTGGGGGGTGACCGCCGCCGTCGCCCGCTCTGTTCCCCGGCAGCGCCGGGTTACTGGTCCGCCGCCGTGCCGAGCGTGACGTCGAGCGTCTGTTCCTGGCCGTTGCGCAGAACCGTGAGCTTGACGGTGGAGCCACCGGCCTGCTCTCGGACGGCCGCGGTGAGCTGGTTTGGTTCGCTGATGACGAGGTCGTTGAACTTCGTCACCACATCCCCCACCTTGATGCCGGCCTTGGCGGCAGCTGAGTTGGCCTCAACCGTGGCCACGTCTGCACCCACGGAGAATTGTGAAGCCGATCCACCGGAGGACTTGTCCTTGACGCTGACCCCAAGCTGGCCGTGGGAGACCTTCCCGGTGTCGATGAGCTCCTGCGCCACCCGCTTTGCATGGTTGATGGGGATACTGAAGCCCACACCGATGTTGCCGCTGGACGAGGAGGACGAGGAATCCGACCCCGCCGAGGCGATGGCCACGTTGACGCCGATGATCTCGCCCTTGCTGTTAACCAGCGCTCCGCCCGAGTTTCCGGGGTTGATTGCGGCGTCGGTCTGGATCACGTTGATGGAGATGGACCCTTTGGCCGCGGTGCTCTGGCCGGATCCGCCGCCCGGGGGCGCGAACTGGAAGCCCTGGTCACCGCCCTGGGAAGTGTCGCCTTCCTTTGGAGCTGCCGAGGATGCCACGCTGATGGTCCGGTTCAGGGTCGAGACGATCCCGTCGGTGACCGTGCCGGTCAGGCCAAGGGGCGAGCCGATAGCAATGGCGGTGTCTCCCACGTTGAGCTTGCCGGAGTCTCCCAGGGTGGCGGCGGTCAGGCCGGACGCGTTGTCCACCTTGATCACTGCGAGGTCAGAAAGCGGGTCCGTGCCCACCAGGGTCGCCTTGAGCACCCGGCCCGAACTGGTGCGGACCTCCAGGGCTGCGGAGGCGGTCTGGCCATCCAAAGTGACCACGTGGGTGTTGGTCAGGATGTGACCCTCCCCGTCCAGGACGATGCCGGATCCGGTGCCGCCTGAACCGCCGCTCGTGGCGCTGATGGTCACGACCGACGGCGACGCCTTCAGCGCTGCGGCCGTAATGGCGTTGACGTCGTCCTGGTTATTGACGATGACCGTACCCGGCTGGCTGTTGCTGCTGGAGGCGACCGGCGAGCCGTTGCCGGAAAACGCGCCGGTGCCCACTGTTGCCACCCCGCCGCCCACCAACCCGGCTGCAAGAATGCTGGCCACGAGGGTACCCACTCCGAAGGAAGCCTTCCGGCGCGGAGTATTTGCCGGGCTGGGAGCGGAGTTGTACTGACCCGCGTACCCCGCGGGAGCCGCCGAATACGGATTCTGCTGCGCGTACGGCTGGTCGGGGGTCCGGTGACCGGCGCTGTAGGGCGTCACGCCGTGAGCGTTCTGGGTGGGCTGCCCGTAAGGCTGCGGGTTGGGCGACTGCTGGCCCTGTGTGTGCTGGTTTGGGGTCTGCTGGTTTGGGGTCTGCTGGTTTGGCGTCTGCTGTCCCGGGGATTGCTGGCCCGGTGCCTGCTCGCCGTAGAACGGTTCGCGGCGGGGGTACACCGGCCGCGGTGCGCCCGGAAGCTGCTGGGTGGGGTTTTCAGAAGCCCCGGGACGGTCCAGCCGCTCCGTCGGATTGCCGTGACCGGCAGCGTCGCTGCGGTCCTCCGCAGCGTTCTGTGCGGCAGCCGGGTTCTCAGCCGGATGCCGGTTCTCAGGCGCTGCACCCGGGGTGGGATTCTCAGTCATTGGACTTCCTTTCATCCTCGTCTGCATTAACTATGGACCGTCCGGCTGAACCTGGGGCGAACGTTGGCTGGGAGGTTCCTGAGAGCTGCGGCCCGCTGGTCCGGACAGCTTCGGGGTTTCGCTGGTGGCATATTCAGCCATGTGGACGCACTACCTGGTGCACCATAGAATCAAATTGAATTGCCACAGCGACCTGCGGCTTAAGTTCACGCGTGGGGGCGCTGCTGCATTCTGAGACGACTGATTCGTCCCGAATCAGTGTCAAGCGTGCTGAAGGGTTGCACATGCGGTCAAAGTTCAAGCGTATTCTCGCCGTGATCGGCCTGACCGGGCTTCTGGCGGCGCCTGCCGTTGCAGCCTGGGCAGAGCCTCCGGTGACCATTCCGTCCGGCACGAACATCGTGGATAACGCGAACGTCCTGGGCAGCCGTAAGGGCGAGGTCCAGGAAGCCATCCAGACGCTGCTCAAGGACCACAAGTACAACCTCTACGTTGTCACGGTGAACTCCTTTGAGAACCCTGCCAAGCCCGAAGACTGGGGCAAGGCTGTTGCAACCCAGAAGTCCATGGGCAAGGCCGATGTGCTGCTGGCAATTTCGACAGCGGGCCAGTTCTATTTCGCGACCGACGCCTCGAGCGCCATCAGGTCCAAGCAGTCCAACATCAGCCAGAATGCCGTCACGGCAAATCTTGCCGGTGGCAAAAAAGACTATGCCCAGGCGGCCATTGACACCGCGAAGGCAGTCGGCGATGCCGCTGGCGGCGGCAGCGGAAATGTCCCTGGTGACGGAGCCGGCGCCTCAGTTCTTGTCGGCGCGGGCGTTGTAGCTGCCGGCGGCGCCGGCGCTTACCTGTACTTCCGCAACAAACGGAAGAAGGCGGCGCAGGCATCCAGCGCCAGCTACGGCCCCCAGGGCGCCGAGCTGGACCCGCTTGCCTCGCTCAGCATTGAGGAACTCCGCCGCAGGAGCGGTTCCCTGATCATCGAAGCGGACGACGCCATCAAGTCCAGCGAGCAGGAACTCGGGTTCGCCCAGGCCCAGTACGGCGATGCCGCAGTAGGAAACTTCACCAAGGCGCTTGCCGAAGCCAAGGCCCACATGTCCGAATCCTTCAAGCTCCAGCAGCAGCTTGACGACCACATTCCGGACACAGAGGAACAGCAGCGCAGCTGGCTCGGTGAAATCATCCGCCGTTCCGAGGCGGCGCTAGGGTCGCTCCAGGAGCAGAAAGCCGATTTCGATTCGCTCCGAGAACTCGAGAAGAACGCCCCTCAAGCCCTGGCCGCCGTCAGTGCCGGCGCGCAGGAAGCCGACGCCAAGATTGCCAATGCGGAACAGTCGCTGACGTCGTTGCGCTCCAAGTATGCGGACAGCGCGCTGGTGCAGGTGGCGGATAACATCACCCAGGCCAAGGAACGCCTTGCCTTTGTCCAGAACGCCACGGCCACGGCCCAGGAAAAGCTGGCGGCCGGCGAAGGCAGCCTCGCTGCTGTCGCTGTGCGGGCCTCCGAAGAGAGCCTCCACCAGACCAACGTCCTGCTCGACGCCATCGCCAAGGTGTCCACAAATCTGGACGAGGCCCGCGGGGGGCTGGAGGCAGCCGTCGTGGACACCTCCCAGGACCTGGCCCAGGCGAAGGCCATGATCCAGTCCGGAGAACACCCGGAACTGGCCGGCCCCGTCGCGGGAGTAGAACAGGCCCTTGCTCAGGTCAAGGCAGAAATCCAGGCCGGGAAGATCGACCCCATCGCTACCCTGCAGCGCGTCGAGACCGCCCACCAGGCTCTCGACCAGTCCCTCACCGGTATCCGGGACAAGCAGGAGCAGGCCCGCCGCGCACAGGCTTCACTGCAGCAGACCATCATGTCCGCGCAGGCCCAGATCAGTGCCACCTCGGACTACATCACCGCCCGCCGCGGCGGGGTTGGCACCGAAGCGCGTACCCGGCTGGCAGAATCCCAGCGCAACCTTGACTACGCCCTTTCCATCTCACGGAATGACCCCGTCACAGCCCTTACCTACGCACAGCAGGCCCACGCCCTCGCGGCGCAGGCCGCGCAGCTGGCCCAGGCCGACGTCGACAACTTTGGCGGCTATGCCAACCAGGGCTTTGGCGGCGGCGGCATGTTCGGCGGACGCGGCGGGGGCGGCGGCGGCCTCGGCGGCGCCATCCTCGGCGGCATCCTCATCAATTCCATCCTCAACGGCGGCGGTGGCGCAGGCTGGGGAGGCGGCCACAGCGACGGCGGTGGCTGGGGCGGCGGCGACGGCGGCGGCTTCGGTGGGGGCGATTTCGGCGGCGGAGACTTCGGCGGGGGCGACTCCGGAAGTTTCTGACCCACTAAGGCTAGGCGCCGGTCGTTGCCACCACTCCGGCGGATAGAAGCGGTACAACAACTGTTCACTGATTTCAGTGGCCACCACTGAGCAGGACGAAAGGTATACATCATGGTTAAGCAGTCCATTTTCGGCCGGATCGCACAGCTTGCAAAGGCAAATATCAACACCTTGCTGGACAACGCTGAAGATCCGCAGAAGATGCTGGACCAGATGGTCCGGGACTACACGAACAACATCGCGGAAGCCGAGTCCGCTGTTGCCCAGACCATCGGAAACCTCCGGATGCTCGAGGACGACTACAACGAGGACATCAAGAACGCGCACGACTGGGGCAACAAGGCCCTCGCAGCCTCGCGCAAGGCTGATGAATACCGGTCAAGCGGGGACAGCGTGGACGCTGAGAAGTTTGACAACCTCGCCAAGGTGGCCCTGCAGCGCCAGATGTCCGCGGAAAACGAGGCCAAGGGGGCAGAGCCCAGCATTTCCTCGCAGCGCGAAGTGGTGGACAAGCTCAAGACCGGCCTTGACCAGATGAAGGGCAAGCTCAACGAGCTCACCAGCAAGCGCAACGAACTGGTGGCCCGCTCCAAGACGGCCGCGGCGCAGTCCCAGGTTCACGATGCCATCAAGAGCATCGACTTCATGGACCCCACGTCCGAAGTGGGCCGCTTCGAAGAGAAGATCCGCCGTGAAGAGGCCAAGGTCCGCGGCCAGCAGGAGCTCGCCGCATCGAGCCTGGACGCACAGTTCAACCAGCTCGAAGACCTCGGCGAGCAGGTGGAAATCGAGGCACGCCTGGCGGCCCTGAAGTCCGGCGGAGCCAAGCCTGCGATCGGTGCCTCCGGCAATTCGGCACGGTCGGAATCCACGGTCGATGAGGCGGACTTCGACAAGCTTTAACAGCTGTCGCCCCGCTGTTGGGCGGCTGGCAGGGCCGGGGTTCTTGAAGAGCTCCGGCCTTTCCCGTGCCCGGTCCTTCCCATATCCAGTCCTTTCCCATGCTGGCCGGCCGCTGCCCGCCAGTGTTCCGTGCCTGGGGCCGGTGTGTAGCGTAGGGGCCATGGCATCCCCCGAATCGTCAATTGTCTGGCTCCGCGATGACCTGCGAATGGAGGATAACCCGGCGCTGTCCCGGGCAGCAGAGCTTGGTCTGCCGCTCACAGTGGTCTACATCCTCGACGAGGAATCCGACGGGATCCGTCCCCTCGGAGGCGCCGCCCGATGGTGGCTGCACCAGTCCCTGGTGTCCCTCTCGGAGGCCCTTGCTGAAGCCGGTTCGATCCTCACCCTCCGGCGGGGGCCTGCAGGGCACGTGATCCGGAGCCTGGCAGAGGAAACGGGGGCGCGGCATATCCTCTGGAACCGCCGCTATGGCGGTCCCGAACGGGCCGTGGACGCAGCCGTCAAGGATTGGGCGGAGGGGAACGGTATCGAAGCGGCCAGCTTCCAGGCCAACCTGCTTTTCGAACCGTGGACCGTCACCACAGGCAGCGGCGGTCCCTATAAGGTCTTCACGCCCTACTGGCGCGCCTGTACCTCGTCCGGGGAACCCCGGCGTCCCGTCGAGCGGCCGGAAAGCCTCCCTGCCCCCGCCAGAGCCGGCGCAAAAAAGCATGCAGTGAGCGAAGACCTGGCGGCCTGGTCCCTGCTTCCCGTCTCCCCCGACTGGAGCGGCGGCCTGGCGGAAACCTGGGAGCCCGGGGAACCCGGGGCGCATCACCGGCTCGAAGACTTCCTGGACGGCCCGGTAGAGACGTACGGTACCGGGCGGGACGTGCCCGGCGTTGAGGGAACCAGCAGGCTCTCCCCCCACCTCCGGTTCGGGGAGATCAGCCCGTTCACTGTCTGGCATGAGCTTCGCCGCCGTTTCCCCCGCCACGAGAGTCCCGACGTCGGGATCTTCCGGTCCGAGCTGGGCTGGCGGGAATTCTGCTGGCAGCTTCTCTATGTGAACCCGCAGCTGGCCACACGAAACTATCGCCCCGAGTTCGACCGCTTCGAATGGCAGTCGCTCACGCGGGGGGAGCTGGCTTCGTGGCAGCAGGGCCACACCGGCTATCCCCTGGTTGATGCGGGCATGCGGCAGCTCTGGCGGACGGGCTGGATGCACAACCGGGTCCGGATGGCCGCCGCTTCCTTCCTCGTCAAGAACCTTCTGGCCGACTGGCGGCTGGGCGAGGCATGGTTCTGGGACACCCTGGTGGACGCAGATGCGGCCAGTAATCCCGCCAATTGGCAATGGGTGGCAGGTTCAGGAGCCGACGCGTCCCCGTACTTTCGGATCTTCAACCCTGTCACCCAGAGCAAGAAGTTCGATGCCGAAGGCCGCTACCTGCGCGAGTTCATTCCGGAACTCGCACACCTGGACCGCAAGGCCATCCACGAGCCGTGGAAGCTGCCCGATACCAATGGCTACCCCGAGCCGGTAGTAGGGCTTCCCGAGTCCAGGGAGCGTGCCCTGGCGACCTACCAGAAGCTCAAGGACAACCAGGGCGTCCCGGCGCCGGACTAACCGGCCCGTGCTGTCAGCGGCTGACTTTGCCCATGAGGGACGCGATGGGGCGCAGGAAGATGGGCCGCGCCAGGAACCACGCTGCCACCATGACGACTACCGACGCGAGGAAAATCCAGAAGCCCAGCCAGCCCTCGCCGTCACTCGCGCCATACATGTGGTTCAGGTTCCGCAACGCCCCTGTGGCCAGGACCAGGAAAACGTGCACCGCAATAAACGCGACGAAGTAGATCATGACCGGGAAGTGGATGGCCCTCGCCAGCTCCATGGGATACGCCTTGTTCAGGGCGGTTGCCTTTTTGGGCCAGGCCGGTGAGGTCCGGATTCCGGAGATAAAAGCAAGGGGCGCCGCGATGAAAACCGTTGCGAAGTAGGTCAGCAACTGCAGCGCGTTGTAGTTCACCCAGCCGTTTTCGGTGGGCCAGTCCAAGGATGCGTACTGGAGGGCAGCAGAGAGCGCGTTGGGGATGACATCCCAGCTCGTGGGAACGATCCGCATCCACTGTCCGGTGGCGAACAGCAGGACTGCGAACACGAGTCCGTTCAGAACCCAGAGCGCATCCAGCGTCAGGTGGAACCAGAGTTCCAACGTGATTTTGGTGGGCGGGTTCTTGGTCTTGATCAGGCCTTTGTTGTTGCGGGTCCAGTGCCCGCTGGGGCGGGTGGTGGTCCGCACCTGCCAGCCGGTCCTGATGATGAGCAGCAGGAAGAAGGCATTCAGGAAATGTTGCCAGCCCAGCCAGGCCGGGAACCCGACCGGCGCGCTTCCAGGAAGCTCAGAGTGGCCCGGGTAGTCAGCCAGGAATGAGCGCAGCGGTGGAAGGTCTGTCATCCATCTGGCCAGCAGCACCACCAGCACCAGCGCCACCAGGGCAACGGGAACACCCCAGTAGATTCCGGACCGCTTGCCCGTCGCAGAGCCGGGCTTCTTCGTGGGTGTGGACATCGAACAACATTCCTCTCGAGAATGACTGACCAGTGCTCAAATGTGAGGCTCTGCGAACGAGAATACTAGGAACCAGCACCCATCGGGCAAAAGAAGACCCCGGCCGGCGTAACTGCCGGTCGGGGTCTTTCACATGGTTGCGGGGACAGGATTTGAACCTGTGACCTCTGGGTTATGAGCCCAGCGAGCTACCGAACTGCTCCACCCCGCGTCGCTTGATCAACACTACCCTACTTTGAAGGGGACAAATACCGGCCTGAAACGGGCCGGCACGCCAGTGGCCTGGCATCGGCAAAAGCCAGGCCTGGCATGGGCAAAAAGGCCCGACGGTTAAGCAAAAAAGTCCGGACCCTGTTGCCAGGATCCGGACTTTTCACCAGTTGCGGGGACAGGATTTGAACCTGTGACCTCTGGGTTATGAGCCCAGCGAGCTACCGAACTGCTCCACCCCGCGTCGCAAGATCAACTCTACCGTCCGGTGAACGGGAGGCCAAATCCTGGTGGCGTGATGTGCGTCTCGCTGGGTCAGGACATCAGCTGCTGGCCCCCGGGGATGGCGTCGCCGACGGTGTGGCTGCAGGTGACGGCGTGGCTTCGGGGGCCGGTACGGCTGCAGGGGCCGGTACGGGGATCCTGCTCTCAGCCTCAGTGGCCTTCTGGAGGGCAGCGGAGAGTTTCTTCTGCTGTTCCCCATAGGCCGCGAAGTCGCCGGCCGCCAAGGCGGCCTGGCCTGCCCTGATCGCGGCGTTCGCCTCGTTCAGCGCTGCCTTCAGGTCAGCCTGGGCGCCTGCACTGACCGTGGGAGGCGTGGTCCCCGGAGTCGCGGGTGTCTGGCCCGTGTTATCCGAGTCGCCGGCCGCCGCGCCGGAATCCCCGCCGAAGAGCTGCTTGAGCGCTCCGTCCAGGGTGGGCGCAAAGCCGACCTTGTCACCGAAGGCCACCAGCACGCGCTGCAGCGTGGGATATGACGTCTCGCCCGTCGACTTCAGGTAGACCGGCTGGACATACAGGATGCCGCCGCCCACGGGAAGTGTCAGCAGGTTGCCGTTGAGGACCTCGGAAGCGCCCTGGCGGAGCAGGTTCAGCGCCTGGGAGACCGTTGGGTCCGAGTTGAACTTGTTCTGGGCCTGGCCAGGCCCGGGAACCTGGATCTCCGGCGGAATCTGCAGGAGCCTCAACTGGCCGTAGCTGTCGGCCTTCACGCCTTTCTCTTTCCCTGCGTCTGAGTCAGCAGCAAGGAACCCGTACAGGACGTTCCGGGCAGTGCCGTTGACGATCTGCGGAATAAAGGAAGAGGTGAGCTGGAACGCGGGCTTATCCTGATCGGGCATCTGCAGGGACATGTAGAACGGCGGCTGCTTGACGTCGGTGTCCACGGTGGGGTCGTTCGGTACGCTCCACACATCCTTGGCCTGGTAGAAGCTGCCGGGTTCGGTCACGTGGTAGCGGCCCAGAAGCTCGCGCTGGACCTTGAACAGGTCCTCCGGGTACCGGACGTGGCTCATGACATCACTGGACATCTCAGAAAAGGGCTTCAGGGTTGTGGGGAAAATCTTCTGCCACGCCTTCAGCACCGGGTCCTGATCATCCCAGGCGTACAGGGTCACTGAGCCGTCGTAGGCATCAACAGTGGCCTTCACGGAGTTCCTGATGTAATTCACTGAACTGTTGGGCAGCGCAACCGTCCGTCCCGAGGTGGTCTGGGAATCGGTGGTGGCAGCCGAGAGCTGCTCCTGCTGCGAATACGGGTAGTACTGGCTGGTGGTGTAGCCGTCCACGATCCATTTGACGCGGCCATCGACCACTGCCGGGTAGGCGTTGCCGTCCACGGTAAGGTACGGGGCGACTTTTTCTACGCGATCGCGCGGATTGCGGTCGTAGAGGATCTGGGATGCTTCGTTCACGCCGTCGGAGAGCAGCAGGTCAGAGGACTGGAACTTGATGGAGTAGAGAACCTTGTTGAAGAAGCTCCCCACGTTGGGTCCGCCATTGCCGGTGAAGGTGTATTGGGTTTCGCCTTCACTTTGCTTGCCGGAGGGCCGGTCCTGTTCACGCGGGGTGGCGCCCGCCGGTGCGCCGACTATCGAGTACTCGGGGGAGGTTTCGCCGAAGTAGATCCGTGGCTGGTAGGTGGAATCGTCACCCAGGACACCAGTGGACGGGATCCCTGATTGGAGGAAGTCCGGCTTGCCGTCAACGGTGAACTTGTTTCCCTTGGCCGCTACGACGCCGTAGCCGTGGGTGTAGACGACGTGCTGGTTGAGCCAGCCCTGCTGGTTGGTGGCGACGTTGGTGGGATTCAGCTCGCGGACGGCAATGACCGTGTCCTGGACCTTGCCGTTGACCTCGTACCGGTCGACGTTCAGAGAGTTCGGGAACTGGTAGTACGGGCGGTACTGCTCCAGCTGGGCAAAGGCGTCGGAGATGAGGTTGGGGTCCAGCAGCCTGATGTTGGCCGTGGTCTGGGCGTCGGGGGCGAGTGCGCCCGCATTCGCTGTGTTGGTGGCGTCGTACCGGTTCACCTGGATCTTGTCCAGGCCGTACGCTGCACGGGTGTTGGCGATGTTCCGTTCGATGTAATCCTTTTCCAGGGTCTGCTCGGAGGGCCGCACCTGGAACTGCTGGATGACCCAGGGGTACACTCCGCCGGCCAGGATTGAGGTGATGATCAGCATGGCCGTGCCGATGACGGGCAGGCGCCAGCGGCCAATGACCGCAGCAATAATGAAGAGGATGGCCACCAGGCCTGCGGCCACCGCGAGGATCGACTTGGTGGGGATGACGGCGTTGATGTCCGTGTACAGCGCACCTGCCCAGCGACCGCCGTTGTTCTGCAGGGCAGCGTAACGGTCCAGCCAGAAGTTGGTGCCAAGCAGGATCAGGAATGCCGCGCCGGTCACTGCAAGGTGGATCTGCGCCGCACGGCTGGTGAACACGCCGCGCTCCATGAGCCTGATGCTGCCGTAAAGGTAGTGGGTGAGGATTCCGGCAATGCCCGCCACCACCACAACGCTGATGAGGAACCCTGTGATGAAGCCGAAGAACGGCAGGCTCATCAGGTAGAAGCTGATGTCCATATCGAATTCAGGATCCCGCTGTCCGAAGGGTTCCTGGTTGAAGAACAGCAGAACCTTCTGCCATTGGCTTGCCGCCGCACTTCCGGCAAAAAGGCCGAACAGAATGGGCAGGCCCACCATGACGACGCGGCGGACCGGTTCCAGCTGGGCCTGGTAGCGGTTGAGGTTGTCACGGATTTCGGAATCCGGCGCGTACACAGGCCGGGAGTGGTAGGCAATCCGGATCGCGAAAAAGACCGCAAGGAACATCACGGCGAAGCCGGCGAGGAAGATCCCGATCCGGGCAAGGTTTTCGGTCACAAACACTTCGAAATAGCCGAGCTGCCGGTACCAGAGGACATCAGTCCAGACATTAGCGAAGAAGATGAAGCCCACTACTACGAGGGCAACGACGATCAGCGTCGGCGTCAGCGCACCGCGTCTTGAGGGGGGCGGGATGGGGCTGGTGGGACGGGACAAACTCGGTACCTCATAGCTGGTCGTCAGATTTACATTGAGAGCGTGCGTGCGGTTGACGTCCGGCACCGGTCAAGCGTGTGGCATCGTCCGTCATATCTGCCACGAGTGGCGGTAAAGCTTAGTTCCTGCGCTCAGTCTAGTTCCTGGTGCAGACGGGCAAGGCGGACGTGTCCTGCCCCGAACCGGAGAGTTCGACGGCGCGGCGGGCCTGGTCGAGATTCTCCACTTTTACGACCTGCAGACCGTCCGGAACATGACCCACAACGTCGTCGCAGTTTGCCGCAGGGGCGAGGAACAACGTGGCTCCCCCGGCGCGCGCACCGTGCATCTTCTGCTGGATCCCGCCAATGGGCCCCACGGTGCCGTCCGGGGTGATGGTGCCTGTCCCTGCCACGTGCTTGCCGCCGGTCAGGTCACCGGGCGTCACGGTGTCAATGATGCCCAGCGAAAACATGAGGCCGGCGCTGGGCCCGCCCACCTTGTCAAGGGATATTTTTACATCAAACGGAAAGGTGAAGAGGTACTTCAGCATGACGCCCAGGATGTACCGGCCGTTGCCGTTGTCGGTGGGTACTATCTCCTGCGTGACGGACTCCCCTGCCCGCTGCACGGCCACCGTGGCAGGGGCACCCTTGCCGGCCGCCAGCTCCTCCTGGATGACAGCCAACGACGTTACGGGCCGGCCGTTGATGGATTCGAAGATGTCACCGTTGTTGATTTTGCCCGCCGACGGCGAACCCTCCGAGAGCCCGGCCGCCTGGAGCTGCTGGCCAAACGGGATGTCGAGTTCCTTGAGAGCCGATGCGACCGCGTTCTCCTGTGAGGTGGTCATGGCCACGGAGCTCTGCTCTTCGGCCTGCTCTTTGGTGGTGCCGGTGGGATAAATCAGTTCTTCCGGGTACACGGATTTGGACCCGTCCAGCCACCCGGAGAAGGCACCCAGGATGCTGACCGGGCCGTTAGGGCCGCCGTCGACATATACAGTGGTCAAATCCAGATTGCCGGCGGCGGGATAGCTCTCGTGGCCCGTGACGCTGATGACGGGGCCGCCCTGGGCCTGCCCAATGGTGTTGAAGGTGGGCCCGGGGGATTCGATGACATAGGGCACCGGAACGGTGCCGACGGCGATGCCCAGCCCCAGTGCGAGAATTCCCGAGAGCATCATCACTGATACGCGCTTGTCCTCGGGCCGGTGCCGGCGCGGAAAAATGGGCCCGTTGTCGGCGCTGGCCGGGTGGTTTTCAGGGGGTGCGGCACTCGCTGTTGCGCCGGCGTCGAGCTTGGGAGCGTGGTCCTCGCTGGGGTGTACGCCACGGGTTGTAGTCACCGAACCAACTCTACGCGGTGCCGTCCCCGCCAGCTTTGCCTACAGCGAACGAAACGCTTCTCCGGCAGACAGTAGTCCCGGCCCGGGGTACCGTGAAAGTTGAACAGTCAAACCGACGATCGGCGGGATCATGACCTCCAACCCACTCAATCCGTCCAACGGCGACGAAACGCCCAAGGATCCGCTGGCAGAGATGCTGCAGAACCTGATGGGCGGCAAGGGCATGGAAAACTTCGACCCCGCCGAGCTGGCGAAGGCCGCCGGCCTGCCGGATGACCCCAATCTTCTGGCGCAGATGTTTTCACAGGTCCAGGCCATGATGAGCGCGCCCTCGGAAGGTCCCGTGAACTGGCAGCTCGCGCACGAGAATGCCCGCCGTGTCGCCGCCAGCAGCGCGGATCCTTCCGTCACCTCTCAGCAGAGCCGGGAAGTGGACGAGGCGCTGCGGCTCGCCGAACTGTGGCTGGACCCGGTGACCGACCTCCCGGCAACCGGCCTGATTGGCCGGGCCTGGTCACGCGCTGAGTGGGTGGAGGCCACGCTCGGCACGTGGAAGCGGCTGACCGAGCCCGTGGCCAACAGCATTGCCAATGCGCTCTCCAGCGCCATGACCGAGCAGATGCCCGAAGAGATGAAGTCCATGATGGGCGGGGCGTCCTCCATGCTGCAGAACATGGGTGGTGCGATCTTCGGCATGCAGCTGGGGCAGGCCATTGGCGCCCTCTCCGGCGAGGTGGTCAGCTCCACTGACATCGGCGTGCCGCTCGCCGACCTCGAAATGGCCCTTTTGCCTTCAAACGTGGCGTCCTTCGGGGAGGGCCTGAGCCTGCCGGCGAACGATATCCGCTTGTTCCTGGCTGTCCGTGAGGCAGCCCACGCGCGCCTGTTTGTCCAGGTTCCCTGGCTGCGGGGACACCTGCTCGGAGCCATTGAGGCCTACGCCCGTGGGATCCACATTGATACTTCCCGTATTGAGGAATTGGCCAGGGACCTGGACCCGGGCAATCCCGAAGGCATCCAGGAGGCCCTGTCCCAGGGTGTGTTCATGCCGCAGCGGACTCCGGCGCAGGAACAGGCTCTTGAAAAACTGGAGACTGCCCTTGCCCTCGTGGAAGGCTGGGTGGACGAACTCAGTGCCGCTGCCACCGAGAAGCTCCTGCCGTCGGCCGCCGCCCTTCGGGAAACCGTCCGGCGCCGCCGAGCCACCGGCGGGCCGGCGGAGCACGCCTTCTCCTCGCTCGTCGGGCTCGAGCTGCGTCCCCGGCGCCTGCGCGAGGCAGCCGCTTTGTGGGCCACCCTCAAGGACGAACGGGGCATTGCCGGACGTGACGCCATCTGGCAGCACCCGGACCTCCTGCCTACCGCCGAGGACCTGGATGACCCCAAGGGCTTCAGCGGCCGCCGCCAGTTGGCGGAGGCCAGCGACAGCGAAGTCGATGATGCGCTGCAGAAGCTGCTCAGCGGCGGATTCGACAACGTGCCGGAGGGTGATGCCGGTACTGGCGATACTACCGACGCCGGTACTGACACCGGCGTCCGGGAGCAGCCCGCGGCCGAGGATGAGAAGCCGGACGAAAAGAAGACCGACGGCGGGAACCCGCAGGGGTAGCCGGCCGGCCATCCCCGACGCCGGAGCGGTGGCCGCCGGGACCTCTGGTCGCCGGGACGCCTGCTCGCCGGACCGTTAGTCGGCGTCTGCCTGGCCGGGCCAGGGTTCGTCGGGCCCCGGACCGTCCGGCCCGAGGCCACGGCCGGTGGCAAACGAAACGCCCTCCAGGAAGGCTTTGGCCCGCGCAGTGTCCGGGTAGGCTTCCAGCAGTTTCCAGAACGCCGCATTGTGCCCGGCCACCAGCAGGTGCGCGAGCTCATGCAGCAGCACATAGTCGATCACCCATTGCGGCATGGGCCTTAGCTTGTCGGAGAGCCGGATGGTTCCTTCCGACGGCGTTGCCGAGCCCCAGCGTGAGTTCTGGTTGCTGACCCAGCGGACCGACGCCGGAACTGCCCGGCCGCCAAAATATCGTGTGGAGAGGTCGGCGGCATGGGCCGCCAGCGCGGCGTCCGTGGCCGGCCTCCGCTTCCCCTGTTGGGCGCGTTTCGTGCCCTGGCGGTGCAGCTTGTCCAGCATGCGGTGGACCCATTCCGACTCCTGGGCGAGCGTGAACCGGGCCGGGATGGCCACGACGGCAGTCCCGTTTTCCCAGAATGCTGCGACGGTCCTTGTCCTGCGGGCGGACCGCCGGACCTCTACCGGCATACCGTCATGTGTGGTCAACGGGGCCTGAGGCTGGGCACCTTGGACGCGCCTCACAGGGTGGTGCTTTCAACAAGTACGCGCAGGACGTCCTCGCCGTAGCGTTCGAGCTTGGACGGGCCAACGCCCGCCAGCGCTGCCAGTTCCTCCAGCGTGGATGGTTTGGCCTCTGCGATGGCCGTCAGCGTGGCGTCCGTGAACACTACGAACGCGGGGACCTCCGCTGTCAGTGCAGTTTCCTTCCGCCACTGCCGGAGTGCTTCAAAGGTCTGCTCCTCGTAGCTGGGCGGGCAATCGTTGCAGCGCCCGACCTTTCGTTCCGCGCCGCTGCCGAGCATGCTCCCGCAGACCCGGCAGGTGGCGGGGGCCGCAGCCTTCCGGCGCGGCGCCGGGCCCTTGCCGCGGGCACTGGAGCTGGCCACGGAGTTGGGCCGCAGTCCGTCCAGGAAGCGTGAGGGTTTGCGGTTCGCCCGGCCGCCCGGGGTGCGCGCCGTGGACCAGGACAAGGCCAGGTGTTCGCGGGCGCGGGTAATCCCCACGTAGAGGAGCCGGCGTTCCTCGTCCACGGCCTCGGGAGTATCGGCGAAAGAGATCGGCATCAGGCCTTCGCTGAGGCCAACCAGGAAAACCGCGTCCCACTCAAGGCCTTTCGCTGCATGGAGCGATGCAAGAGTCACGCCCTGGACAGTTGGCGCATGCTGGGCCAGGGACCGTTCCTGAAGCTCATTGACGAAGTCCGCAAGGCTGAACTGCCCGCCCCGGACCTGGACCAGTTCGTCCGCGAGCGCCACCAGCGCTGCCAGTGATTCCCAGCGTTCGCGCAAGGCGCCGCCGCTGTGGGGAGCTGCGTCCGTGTACCCAAGCGAGGCAACGATATCCCGGACCAACTGGCCGAGCGGTTCCGGCGATGCGGTTTCGGTGACTGCCCGGGTGGCGGCCCGCAGCTGAAGGATGGCGTCACGGACTTCCTTGCGTGCGAAGAACCGCTCACCGCCACGAAGCTGGTAGCCGATTCCCGCCGCAGCAAGTGCCTGCTCGTAGGCTTCGGACTGCCCGTTGGTGCGGAAGAGGACAGCGACCTGGCTGGCGGGCGTGCCGGCGTCGAGCAGTTCCCGGACTTTGATGGCCACGGTGGCGGCCTCTGCTTCGTCGTCAGTGCATTCGGTGAACTGCGGCACCGGCCCGGCCGGCCGCTGCGCCACGAGCTGCAGCGGAGCGGCCCAGGCAGCATCGGCGACCGGCCCGCCGCTGCGCCGCGCGGCCAGGAGATCGTTCGCAAGCTTGACCACCTGCGGCGTAGAGCGGTAATCGCGGATGAGTTTCACCACGTTGGCGTCGGGATACTGTGCCTTGAAGCCCAGCAGGTGCTTCGGCGAGGCACCGGTGAAGGAGTAGATGGTCTGGCTGGCGTCGCCAACAACACACAACTCGTCGCGGCCGCCGAGCCACAGTTCAAGGAGCCGCTGCTGCAGCGGGGAAACGTCCTGGTACTCGTCCACCACGAAGTGGCGGTACTGTTCCCGGACCGTGGCAGCGACTTTCTGGTCCTCCTGCAGGATGCCTACTGTTATCAGGAGAACGTCCTCGAAATCGATGACATTCCGGTCGGTCTTGACGTCCTCATAAGACTGGAACACACGGGCGACGGCGGTGAGATCGAACCCGCCCGGTGTCCCCCTCCCCTGTGCGTTCTCGAGATAGTTGGCCGGGGTCAGCATGGAGACCTTGGCCCACTCGATTTCCGAGGCGAGGTCGCGGATGGACGCGCGGTCGGTACTGAGCCTGAGCCGGCGGGATGCTTCGGCGATTATCTGGGCCTTATGGTCCAGGAGGTTGGGCAGTGTGCCGCCCACGGCCTGCGGCCAGAAAAACTGCAGCTGCCTGAGGGCGGCCGCGTGGAAGGTGCGGGCCTGCACGTTGCCCACCCCGAGGTCCCGGAGCCTGCTGCGCATTTCCGCTGCCGCCCGCGCCGTAAACGTCACAGCCAGGAGCCGCTGCGGGCTGTACACCCCTGAATGCACACCGTATGCAATCCGGTGGGTGATTGCCCGGGTTTTTCCTGTGCCGGCGCCGGCTAGAACGCACAAGGGCCCGTTGAGTGTGCTGGCGACCTCGCGCTGTTCGGCATCCAGTCCCCCGAGGATGCGGTCCTCGAGGGACTCCGTGCTGTCAAAATTCTCTGTGGTCACTTCTGCTGCTCTGTTATCGCGACGGCCACGTGCTGGCGTCTAACCAATGGGTGTTGCCTGTTCAGGCGTCGGCGCGGTCCAGGATCCGGCCGCCGTACCAGTGCTCTATCAGCGAGCGGGCAATCGACAGCCGGCTGGAGATGGTGATGTCCCCTGCCAATACTGCTTCCTGGAGTTCCTCCCGGCTGAACCAACGCGCACGGGTCACTTCCACGCCGTCGGGCGTTGCCTCGTGATCTGCCGTGACAGCGGTGAATCCAAGCATAAGGGAGGCGGGGAAGGGCCACGACTGCGATCCGAGGTACTGGCATCCGGTTACCGTGACGCCAACCTCCTCGCGGATCTCCCTGACCACGGCCTGTTCAAGGGATTCGCCGGGTTCAACGAAGCCGGCGAGGGTGGAATAATTCTTGGCGTCAACCGGGCCGCCGCCGCCCAGCAGGAGCCGCCCGTCCGGACCGACAACGGTGACGATAATGGCCGGATCTGTCCGCGGATAATGCTCGGAGCCGTCCTGTGGGCAACGCCGGACCCAACCGCCGGCCTCGACGATAGTGGGGACTCCGCATCGGGGGCAGTGGGTGTGGCCTGCATGCCAGTTGGCGATGGCACTGGCTTCAACAAACAAGGCGGTATCGGTTGAACCGAGGGCTGATGCCACGTCCCGGAATCCCGCCCAGGCAGCATCCGCCGGGATCCCTGCCGAACCCGGATCCAGCTGTTCAGGCAGGACAAAAAGGACCACCTCGGTGCCCGCGGGGAGATCCGGGCCGGCCAGGGCCGCGCCGAGGTAGATGACCAGATCCGGGGTTGAGCCAAGATCATGCAGGCCGGCGAGCAGCCGGGGAGCTGAGGCAAGCCACAGCGCGTCTCCCTGCACCAGTGCCTGCCGCCCGGAAAGGACCAAGGCCAAGGTGCCTTCGCGGGCGGTCAGTCCGTCCACCATGCCGGGCCGGACACGTTCAGCCGATCCGCGGTCAATCAAGGCCGGCCGCACCGGAAGTACGGTGTCGAACAAGTGGTTGGCCGGCAGCTCGCGTGCCTGCAGCGGGTAGGCCGGTGTTGCGGACTCGGCATGGCTCATGTGTCCACCGTACTGACTCGAACCGACAATTTACATTTACCGGGGCGCCGTCCCGGGCCTGCCCCGGCCCGGAACATGGAGTTTTGGCGCCTATCTTCAGACTCGCCGCCCGCACATCGTCCGCTGGGGCGCGACTCAATCTACCGTGGAATGGTGAGAAGAAAACCGATCGAACTGGCAGCCGTTGCAACCGCGGCCGTCCCCGGGCTGACGCCAACCGCCGTTAGCTCCGCTGCGGACGATCCCGCGGATTTCGACTCCGCCCTGCTCCTTGACTCGGAAGGCAAGCATTGGAGGGTAAGGTCGCCCCGGCACGCCGAGGCCAGTGCCAGGCTGGAAACGGAATTCCTGGTACTCCGGGCCTTCGCGCCAGCCATTCGGGCTGAACTGCCCTTCCTGATGCCCACCGTGGCCGGCAGCGTCCGGCTCGGCAGCCTGAGCACGTTTGTGTACTCGCACCTGGCCGGCAGTACGCGGAGCGTGGAGGAACTCACGGCGGGTCCGGACGTGCTTGCCCGGGAAATCGGCATGGCCTTGGCCGCAATCCACGATCTGCCGCAAACCCTGGTCAGCAACGCAGACCTGCCCAGCTACACCCCGAACGAATTCCGGCAGCGCCGGCTGAACGAACTTGACCAGGCGGCCACCACCGGAAAAATTCCGGCATTGCTCCTGATCCGCTGGGAACACGCGCTGGAGGACGTCTCGCTGTGGCGGTTCAACCCGTGCGTGGTCCACGGCGACCTCCATGAGGACAACCTGCTCATAGAAGGCGGCCGCGTCACCGCCGTAACCGGCTGGACCGACCTGCGGATCGGGGATCCCGCAGATGACTTCGCGTGGCTGGTTGCCTCCAACGAACAGGACTTCGTCGATTCGGTCCTGGGCAGCTACACCCAGGCCCGCCGTGACGCTCCGGATCAGCACCTGCTCCGCCGTGCGGCATTGTCGGCCGAGTTCGCCCTTGCCCAATACCTGGTGAAGGGCATTGCCGCCGGCGACGCCACGATGGTGGCCGAGGCTGAAGGCATGCTGGAGACCCTGGCGTCCGACATCGAAGAACACGGCGGCCAGGCAATCAGCGTCGAACCTCTGCCTGGCCAGGAACGGCCGGCTGCGGCAAGCGTCCCGACGCCGGCGGTGACAGTCGCGCCGTCCCCGGCTGTAACAGTCGTCCCGGTACCCGTACTGCCGGAACAGCCTGTTTCGGTCCTGCCCGCCGTTGAGGTCGGCCCCATCCCTGCGGACCCGACGCCGGCAAGCGACGCAACTGCGGCGCCCTCCCCTACGGCGGGACCGGCAGCGGACGAACCGGCGGCCCGGTCCGCCGACGACACATCCACCGCTGCCATCAGCATCGTCAACGTCAGGAAGCACTGACACCGAGGGCGCCGGCAACAATCTGCTCGAGTTCCTCGGCCGAGCCAAGGTCGTGTGGCCGCACCACCTGGTTGTCCGCAACATAGAAGAAGGCGGCCCTGACGTCGTCCAGGGCCACGCCCTTCAACCGGGCCCATGCCAGCCGGTACGCGGCGAGCTGGATTGACTTTGTCCGGAGCTGGGCCGGGGAGGGCCTCCGTCCGGTTTTCCAATCCACGAGGTCCCACCCGCCATCGGCGTCGCGGAAGACTGCGTCAATGCGCCCACGGACCACGACGTCGCCCACCCGGGTTTCCACCGGCACCTCCACAAAGGCCGGAGACCGGTTGGCCCATTCTGAGGCCTTGAAGGTCGCCACCATGGCGTCGAGGTCGTAGGCTGCGTCGATATGGCCGTCCGAGCCCGGCGCCTCGCCGAGATCGAGCATTCCGGCGGCACCAAAGTACTCCTCCACCCAGCTGTGGAACGCTGTCCCCTTGCGCGCTGACATGCCGGGTTCTCGTGGTACGGGCCTGCGCAGCCTGCCGACAACTCCTTGGGGATCCTCGCCGAGGTCTACCAAGGTAGAGGCAGAAATGTGGCCGGGCAGGTGCACATCCTGGCCGCCCGCGCGCCTGGAACGACGCTCCAGCAGCAGGGCAGCTTCGGCGGCCCAGCCAGCGGCGTTGCCCCGTAGCTCTCTGGCCGAAATGCCTCCAGGGGGCGCCGGGGTGCCTTCCGCCGCCGGTCCGGTGGCCCGGTTCCAGCCCGCAAGGCCCGCCCGGACACGTGTGGCGGCGCGCTCCATCGCCAGCCGCCTTCCCGGTACAAGCCGCAGGCGCTCCCCGGTCCGCGGATCCACCGGCCCCTCCAGCGGGTCATAGGGCCATCCCGCCACCTCCATGCCGGCGGTCAATGGACTTTTTTCAGGCAGCGAAGCTTCGTCCACCGAAGCGGGGTGCACCACTGCTGCCCCCGCCATTCCTTCCGCCGACGTGACCAGACTTTCCAGCTCGGCCAGGAACGGAGACATCTCCGCGCGCCCTGCCCTCGAACCGACCCAGGCCGCGCTGGCGACCCACAGGATGTGCTTCGCCCTGGTGTAGGCGACGTAGGCGAGCCGGCGTTCCTCTCCCTCCACGTGGACCTGGACAGCTGACTTGAAGTCCTTCTCAGCATCAAGCCAGCCCTTTTGGTCGGGCTGGTCAGTATCCCATTGGGGCAAATCCGCACGGTCCCCGCGAAGTGGCCAGGGCAGGGCTGCCGCTCCGCTGCTCCATCGGGAGTCCTTGTTGCTGGGAAAGGCGCCGTTATTGAGGCCAGGGACAAAGACGACATCCCATTCGAGGCCCTTGGAGGCGTGGACAGTCAGCAGCTGCACGGCCTCGCGGTTGATGTCCGGGGCAGGAGCTTCGAGGCCGTTCTCCTCGACCGCTGCAGCCTCAAGCCAGGCGAGGAACGCCAGGATGTCCACCCGGTGTGAGGTCCTCAGGAAGCCGGCCGCGGCGTCCTGGAACGCATCCAGGTTGCGGCGCGCCTGGTGAATGCTGGTTCCGGGGCGTGCGGCAACTTCAATGTCGAGCAGCATGGCCCGTTCCACCTCGCCGAGGAGTGTTGTCAGGTCATCTCCGAGATAGCCGCGCAGCTGCCTTAGTTCGGCTGAGAGCCTGGCGAGGCGTTCGCGTGCCTCTCCGGTCAGCGTCCTGCCATGGGAGGACGTCCAGCCCTCGCGCGGAAGCCAGTCCAGGGCCTCCACCAGGCTGGCGCCATCAGTCAGGTCGCTCTCAATGACAGCGTCCTCGGAACCGTCGGCAGCCATGTCCTCCGAAGGACTGGCTGAAGAAAGGTATCCGCGCCGGCGGGCCAACTGGCTGGACCAGTCCCGGAAGGCCATCAGGTCGGCCGGTCCGATCCGCCACCGTGCGCCGGCCAGCAGGCGCATCAAAGAGTCCGAGCGTCCGGGGTCGGCCAGCACTCGAAGCGTTGCAACGAGGTCAACGATTTCGGCAGTATCGAGCAGTCCCCCGAGTCCCACGATCTCGTAGGCGATCCCCCTGGACTCGAACTCCCGGCGAATCGTCTCCATCTGTGCGCGGCGCCGGCACAGGACTGCCAG
The DNA here is from genome assembly GCF_051857465.1 of Pseudarthrobacter cremeus. Taxonomy (NCBI): domain Bacteria; kingdom Bacillati; phylum Actinomycetota; class Actinomycetes; order Micrococcales; family Micrococcaceae; genus Pseudarthrobacter; species Pseudarthrobacter cremeus. The sequence continues at coordinate 99,766 of NZ_JBPZHC010000004.1, forward strand.
GGCCGGCGGCACCGGAGTGCCGTCGGCCCCGTGCTCAAAGTCGGTGACCCGGTATCTCAGGACATCCCCGGCGAGTGCTGCGGCCTCGTCGACGTCGGTGCCGAAACGGCCCAGCACCACCTGTCCGGCTACCGCGAAGGGACTGGGCTGCAGTGCTGGTACATTCGCGGCGGCAGACGTTCCGCCCCCTCCTGCCGGTGCCTTCTGTTCCTCCGCCCGGCCCAAGGCTTCGGACATGATGTTGGCCGCAGAAAGGATGGCCCGCCCGTTGCGCCACGCAGTCGTGAGATACGACGTCGGGGCCGGTGTGTAACGCACCTGGCCGTCACCGTCCACTCCTTCCTCCACCCGCACGGGAAACTCACGGACGAAGTGAAACAACTGCCCTGCAGATGCCCCGCGAAAACCGTAGATCGACTGGTTGGGGTCACCCACGGCGGTGACGGCATGCCCCTCGCCGAAGAGCCTCGAAAACAGAACGAGCTGGGCGTAGGAGGTGTCCTGGAACTCGTCCAGCAGGACCACCTTGTACCGCTGCCGCTCCGTCTGGGCGGCCAGCGGAATCTCCCTGGCCACCCGGGCAGCGAGGGCCACGAGGTCACCGAAATCCAGCGCACCCCGCGCCCTCTTGGCAGCTGAATACCGGCCCACCATGTCAGCGACGCTGGCCCTGGTGCGCAGCATGGCCGCCAGTTCGGCGACGCCTTGCGGGGCGTTCTTGGCGGTGCCGGCAAGATAGGGGCGCTCCTCGAATTCGGCAAGGCGCGTCATGAGCCAGGCTTCGACGTCGGCCGGCTCCTGCAGGTGCTCGGCGCATTCGCCGGCGAGCTGGATGACTGCCTTGACCAGCGTCGACTTGGCCGCCCTGAAGTGGCGGTAGTCGCCGTCGAACGCCTCCACTACTTCGCTGGCCAGTTGCCAGGCCTGCGCTCCGCCGAGCAGCACGACGTCCCGTTCCACCCCGAGCCGCAGCCCGTAATCCGACACGATTCCGCTGGCAAACGAGTGATAGGTGGACACTTTGGGCTCGAGGGCGTCGGTGCTGAGGAGGCCCGCAGGGAAGACGGCGTTCCGGGTATCCTGGGCGGCTACGCGCTGCAGCGAGGCGAGCTTGGCGCGGATCCGCGTAGCCAGCTCACCGGCCGCCTTCCTGGTGAAGGTGACGCCGAGGACTTCCTCGGGCCTGACCCAGCCATTTGCCACGAGCCACACAACGCGGTCGGCCATGGTGGCGGTTTTCCCGGATCCTGCCCCGGCGATGACCAGCCGAGGGGAAAGCGGTGAGGAGATGATGGCGGACTGTTCAGGGGTGGGTGTGTTTTTTTCGCCGAGCAACCCGGAGAGCTCCTCCGGGCTGAAAAGGGGCGAGGGAGAGTTGTTCGGGCTCATTCCGTGACCTGCTTTCCGCGGACGCACAGCGGGCAAACCTCCGGAAGCCTGCAGCCATGGCCGCCATGGGCGCTCTTGGATGGATCATGGCGTGCCTCGAAGCTGTTGCCGGCCATGACGGCGGCTGCCCCGGTGACCATTTCAAGCGCCCAGTTCTCCTGCGGATCCAAGGGCTGCTGCTGTTGGATGCCGGGGCTCTTGGTCGTGGTCCCCAGCTGTGCCAGCACGGCCCCGCCCGGCGCTGCCGTGGCGGGTACCCCGACTGCGTCGCCGAAGCCGCCCGCCAGGACCGCAGCCTGGTACGCGCCAAGCTGGGGATGCCGGGACAGCTCCGTCTTTCCTGGCTGGCGTTTGCCTGTCTTGAGGTCAACGATGACCAGTCTTCCCTCCGCATCGATCTCGAGCCGGTCAACCTGGCCGCGGAGAACGGCGGCGCGTGGAACGGCCCCGCGTGGAACGGCCGCCGCGCCCTCGTCGCCAGGCGCCGGGGCGCCGTCGGCCTCTGCGCCGGCGCCGTGCCCGTCTGCGGACTGCGCCACAGCCACATCGGGGAGACGGACTGCAAAATCCTGCTCCACGCCCAGCAAGGTGCGCCCTTCACTGCGCATGACGAGGACATACTGGGCGAGCTTTCGCACCATGGTTTCGGCCCGCTGGAAGTCCAGCTTGCCTTCCCAGTTGTCCTTCATGCCCAACGCGGGCCAGCGGCGGACGAGTTCGGCCACGTATTCGCCTCCCGAAGCATCCGGCATGTCCTGCGCGATGGCGTGGACGAGGGTACCCAGGCTGCGGGCGAAATCGGTGGCGGCCTCTCCGCCGGCGGCCTGCACAAACCAGTCAAGCGGGGACTTCTGGACGGATTCCACCTTCGACGGTGATACGTGAACGGTCCCCCCGACGGGGACAACGGGTTCGGAGGAAGACAGCGGCGACAGGCCCCACCAACTGTCCGGGTGGGCTCCGGGGACGGGAGGTTCGGCCGAGGCGAGCATGGTGAGAACCCTGGCAGCCTCGGCGGCCTCGGGCTCATACTTTCCGTCCAGCTGGGCGTACTGGCGCAGCTCCGCGACCAGGGCACGCACGGTCAGGGGCCGCTCAACCGCCGTAAACCCGCGGCCCTCCACGCCCGGCTCAAGCGGCGCGATGTAGTCCAGGAAGGACGACGGCTGGTCATCCTCGGAGGAGACGGCCGTGCAGATCAGGATCTCGCAGGCCCTGGAAACCGCCGTGGAAAAGCTCCGGAGTTCGTCGTAGCGGATTTCCCGCAACCGGCTCAGGGGGTCCAGCTGCAGCGCGTAGCTGACGCCATGCTCAACTGCGTCGGCATACAGGCTGCTGCCCAGGAGCTCACCGCGGAGCCGTGTGTTGGGCCACACGCCCTCCTGCAGACCCGCCAGGATGACCACAGGCCACTGCCGCCCTGCAGCGCTGGCGGGCGTCATCAGCTCCACGGCGTCATCCACCTGGGCCCGCGCCGCGAGGGTGTCCATGGGCAGTTCCTGGTTCAGGAGGTATTCGAGGAACTGCTCGGGCCCGGCACCGGGCATCTGGTCCACGTAGCGCTCGGCAGTATGGAAGAGAGCCATCATGGCGTCCAGGTCCCGGTCCGCCCGCGCGCCGTGGGACCCCCCGGACAAAGCCGATTCTGTCCATGCGCCGGCCAGTCCGGTGGAGTGCCACAGGGCCCAGAGCACAGACTCGGCATTGGCTCCCGGCCCGGCTGCCGCAGCACGGCCGGCCTGGATCATACGGGCGGTGCGACGGGCAGCACGGCCTTCCATGCCCAGGCTCCCCAATGCGCCCGGCTCCAAAAGTGCCTCGACCAGCAGGGCATCACTGGTGCGCCCGCCACCGCCCTGAAGCTCCTCCTGCCGGAGGGATTGCCGGAGCCTGCGAAGCTCAATGGAGGTGGCTCCGCCGATCCGGGACGTGAGCAGCGCGACGGCCGTTTCGGGCGTAAGCAGCGCGGGGTCCAGCGCGACGGCATAGGCATCCAGCAGCGGGCGGACCGCCACTTCGTCGCGGACAGCGGACTCAGCCACCGGGACGCTCACCGGGATCCCCTGGCCCGATAGATAGCGTTGCAGCTCGCTGAGCTGGCCGCCGTTGCGCACGATCACTGCGATTTCGGCAAGATCCCGTCCGTGGTTGACGTGCTGCTCCAGGATGCGCTGGGCAACGTACCGCAGTTCGTGGACCGGAGAAGGAACAAGGTGTGCTTCCACCGCGCCAGCGGCCCGTGTGTGGGGCTGGAGGCCGGCGACGGACCCGTGCAGTGGCTGGGCCTTGGGCTCCGGCTGCTCCAGCCGCCGGGCCAACTGCCCCCCGGCCCGCTGCGAGATCCGCCCTGCGACGCCGAGCCATGCCTGGGCGATGGCCGGGGCATGCCGGTGGGTATGCCAGAGGGGCCGCTCGATGACGCTGCCTTCCAAGGAAAGGAGCCGAGGGAGGTCTGCGACGAGATCGGGGCGGGCACCGCGGAAGCCCTGCACCACGGTGTCCGGAGAAAAGGCCACGTAGCAGTCTTTGCCCGCGGTGATGTCAGCCAGCAGCTCGAAGACGGCAGGATTGGCTTCCTGCACATCGTCCACGAGGACCAGCTGCAGGCGTTCCCGTTCTGCCGCCAGAAAGCCGGGGACGTCCTGGAAGATCTGCCGCGCCGTGGTGATGATCCCGGCGGGGTCGAACGCCTCGGGCATCCGCAGGTCCAGGACGTCGCGGTACTCTGCGTACAGTGCCGCGGCGGCGATCCAGTCCGGCCGGCTGCACTGGCGGCCCAGTTCCGCCAGGTCCTCTGCCGTCCGGCCGGATTCGATGATGCGGTCGAACAGTTGCCGAACCTCCTGGCGGAAGCCGCGGGTCTCAAGTGCCGCTTCCAGGTCTGCAGGCCAGGGAAGTTCCAGCCCCGGCATCCGGTGGCCTTCCAGGAGTTCCCGGATGATCAGGTCCTGCTCCGGGCCCGAGAGGAGGCGGGGCTGCCGGGGAAGCGGAAGAATTCCTTCCGCTTTGGCCCGGCGTATCAGGTCAAACGCGTATGAAGCCCACGTCCTGGCCGGCGTGGTACTCAGGCTTCTGTCCAGCCGCGCCGTGAACCGGTCCCGGAGCGAGTCGGCGGCGAGGCGTCCCGGGGCCAGGATAAGGATCCGTTCCGGATCCACTCCGTCCTTCCGGGCGCGGCGGACGGCTGCTTCGATCAGTACTGTGGATTTTCCGGTCCCGGGAGCGCCCGGAACGAGGACGGGTCCCGAACCGTGCGGCACCTCAACAGCTTCCCGCTGGTCCGCAGACAACACCGGAACCCCGTGGTGGACCTGCCGGGGCGGAAGGAGGCGAAGGCCCGTCCCGCCGGCGCGTCCGGAAACGATACCCGGCTCGGAGCCGGTTTGGGAGCCCTCGAGGGGTTCGACATCAGGGATTGTTGCGGTCACACAGACATTCCATCATCAGCCACTGACAATCTGTGCAGCCGCCGCTCGAGCCGCTCCGCAATGGCATCAACACGGTCCAATTCGTCCTCACGCGGCGCCCAGCGCGCTGCCGTCAGGTCCACCCGCCACCTTCCCTCGCCGGTGCGCAGGTAGCCATCATGATCGCCACGGAGCGGAGTGCCCTCCTCCAGGTAGTGCCGCAGGGCCCTGGCTTCGTGGCCTTCCGGCGCCTGCCCGCTGGATTTGAGGATCCGCCACCAGGGGACGCCGCCGCCGTAGCGACTCATGACAGAGCCAATCTGCCGGGGCCCGCCGGAGCCCAAGAGCTCGGCAACATCCCCGTAGGCCACGGCGGTACCGGACGGAACCAGCTCAACCACCGCCAGCACCGCCTCGACGTACTCAATCCGCATGGATCCAGATTAGCGGCAGTGGCGGTCCCGGATCCTGTCGGTGCCGGCCGGTAGCGTTGAAACATGACCACCTGGAACACCCTCCCCCGTGCAGCCTTCGACCTTGAAACCACCGGCCGGAATTCCCGTGCTGCGCGCATTGTCACAGCATCAGTGACAGTGGTCGACCACAAGGGCGATGTGATCAAGGAACACGAATGGCTCGCCGACCCGGGTGTCGAGATTCCTGCCGAGGCCAGCGATGTCCATGGCGTCACCACGGAGCAGGCCCGGCTCGAGGGAAGGCCTGCCCGCGAAGTCACCGGCGAACTCGCTGCCGTACTGCAGGAACTTTTCGACGCCGGTATTCCGGTCATCGCCTTCAACGCCAGCTACGATTTCACGGTCCTCGCGGCAGAGTCCGCCCGCTACGGGGTCCGGCAGCTCAGCCGGTTCCCCGTCCTGGATCCTTACATCATGAACAAGCAGGTGGACAGGTACCGGAAGGGCAAACGCACCTTGACGGCCCTGTGCGAGGAATACGGCATCACGCTTGACAATGCCCACACCTCTGCCGCCGACGCCCTGGCAACGCTCCGGATGCTCGATGCCATGGCAATCAAGTTTCCCAAGCTCAAAATGCCAGCCAGCCAGCTTCACGAACTGCAAAAGGACTGGGCTGTCAGCCAGGCCGCGGATTTCCAGAACTACCTCCGAAAGACCAAGCCTGCTGCCGTGATCGAGGGCGAATGGCCGGTACTGCCACCGGAAGACGGCGGGCGCGGCGATTTCTAGCTGAGAGCTAACTCACGCTTGGGCCATAGTGGGTAAGCGGTCCGACCGCCTCCACGGGATTCGTTTCCTGGGTCAATATCCATTCAATTGATGTTCTCCCAGTCTCAGGGACTGCATTAAATTCGACGTTTTGAAGTAATCTCCACCTTTACTTCGTGTGAAATGCCCAAAAGTGGAAAATGAGATGATTAAGTTCTGCGGTAATCCCGTCCCGGCCGGCCGGCATTCTGGGAGCAAGGCTCCAGACGCCACACGCGCAGCCTTTTCGGCTTCGGCCCGGTTGAACTTAGAACTCAGATGAAAGTGACTACCTCATGAAGACTAAAGCCATGAAGTGGCTGACCACCGTTCCGGTAGCGGTGGCCCTGGCGGTCTCGCTGGCGGCCTGCGGCTCGGGCGCGGCCCAGCCCAGCGGCACTCCTACTGATGCCCTCGCAGGCAGCGACCAGCAGACGCTGGACAAATACACCACGAAAGACGTCACCGCTCTGGACAAGATCGACAAGTCCAAGCTCGGCCTCATCACCGATGGCACCCTGCGCGTCGGCACCCTCTCGGACGCGCCGCCGAACATCTTCATTGACCCGTCGGGCAAGTTCACCGGCTACGACAACGAACTACTGCGGGCGATCGGCGACAAGCTGGGCCTCAAGGTGGAGTTTGCGTCCACCGACTTCTCCGCGCTCCTGTCCCAGGTCAAGAACAAGCAGTTCGACGTCGGATCCTCCTCCATCTCCACCACGGACAAGCGCCGCGAGACCGTTGGCTTCACCAACGGCTACGACTTCGGCTACATGGCCGTTGTGACCAAGAGCGACGCCAAAGTCAAGGGCTTCGCCGACCTGAAGGAAGGCGTCCGCATCGGCGTTGTCCAGGGCACCGTGCAGGACGACTACGTCACCAACACCCTCAAGCTGGAGCCGGTCCGTTTCCCGGACTACAACACCGTGTACGCCAACGTGAAGAGCGGCCAGGTGGACGCCTGGGTGGCGCCCTCGCAGCAGGCCACGGGCCAGGTCAAAGAGGGGGACAACACCAAGATCGCCGAAAAGGTCGTCAACACGCAGAACTTCACAGCGTATGCAGTCAACAAGGACAACCAGCCGCTGATCGATGCCCTCAATGCCGGCCTCGACGCCGTGATCGCCGACGGCACATGGACCAAGCTCACCGCCCAGTGGTACACGGACCGCCCGACGCTTGCCGAGCAGACCCCGCAGGGTTGGAAGCCGGGCAGCAAGGCCGTCCAGGTTCCCGCGAAGTAAGCGGGCCCGTTTCGTGGATATCTTCAAACTGCTCTCTGATACCTTCCTGGATTGGAAGGCGATCGGCGAAGTCCTGCCCAAAATGTTCGCCGTCGGGCTGCCGAACACGCTCGTTTTGGCGGTTACCTCGGGCGTCATCGGGACAGCACTTGGCATGGTGCTTGCCCTCATGGGGATCTCCCGGAACGCAGCCGCCCGCTGGATTGCGCGCATCTACACCGATGTGCTCCGCGGGCTGCCCCCCATCCTCACCATCCTGGTGATCGGGCTTGGCTTCGGACCGATTTTCCGTCAGATCACCGGATCCAGCAGCCCGTATCCGATGGCCATCGCAGCTCTCTCCCTGATGTCGGCCGCTTACATCGGCGAGATATTTCGCTCCGGGATCCAGAGTGTCGATAAGGGGCAACTCGAGGCCACCCGCGCCTTGGGCTTCGGCTACGGCCCGGCCATGCGCCTGGTCGTCGTGCCCCAGGGCGTCCGGCGGGTCCTGCCGGCGCTGGTCAACCAGTTCATTGCCCTGATCAAAGAATCGTCCCTGGTCTTCATGCTCGGCCTCCTGGCCACGGAACGCGAAATCTTCCAGATCGGCAAGGACGCAGCGTCCAACAGCGGCAACCTGTCGCCGTACGTGGCGGCTGCCGTCTTCTACCTGGTGCTCACGGTCCCGTTGACACACTTCGTGAACTGGATTGACCGCCGGCTGCGCTCCGGGCGGCCGGAGAAAAAAGAACCGGACGAGGCAGCCGCTGTCGTCGGAAAGGGAGCCCAGGCATGAGCGAATTCGTTTCCGGAACGTTGACGGCACGGAACATCCATCTGGCTTTCGGGTCAAACCAGGTCCTCCGAGGCATCGACCTGCACGTCGAGAAGGGCACCACGGCTTCTGTCATCGGCCCTTCCGGCTCGGGAAAGTCGACGCTCCTTCGGGTCATGAACCGGCTCATCGAACCTGATCAGGGCGACATTCTGTTGGACGGCCGTTCGGTACTCAAGGACAACCCGGATGAACTGCGTCGGCGGATCGGCATGGTCTTCCAGCAATTCAATCTGTTTCCACACAAGACCGTGGTGGAGAACGTCTCACTGGCCCTGTGGAAGCTGCGCGGAATGTCCAAGGACAAGGCACGGGAAGAAGCGCTCGGCCAACTGGACCTGGTGGGCCTCAAACACAAGGCGGACGTGCGTCCGGCCAACCTTTCCGGCGGCCAGATGCAGCGCGTGGCAATCGCCCGCGCGCTGGCCATGAAGCCGGAAGTGATGTTCTTCGATGAGGCCACCTCAGCCCTGGACCCTGAGCTGGTCAAGGGCGTCCTGGCGCTCATGACCGATCTCGCCAAGGGCGGCATGACCATGGTGGTGGTGACCCACGAGATGGGCTTCTCCCGCAACGTCTCTGACACTGTGACGTTCATGGACGCTGGTGTTGTAGTGGAATCGGGTCCGCCCGAAAAGATCTTCACAGCCCCTGAAACCGATCGTTTGAAGGGCTTCCTCTCGGACGTCCTGTAGGGCACATCGACGAAAAATCCCCGCGTTCCCGGACCATTCCCCCTCGCATGAGGCGGGGGCTTGGTCCGGGAGGCGGGGATTTCTTGCTTTCAGGTGCTGTTAACGCCCGACGGCGGCCCTAGGCCTGCGCGGCCGCGGCGGCTTTCGCTGCGGCCGGCAGGGCGTCGAAGATCCGGTTCATGGCCGCATCGTCGTGCGCCGCCGAGAGGAACCAGGCTTCGAAGACGGACGGTGGCAGGTAAACGCCGGAGTCCAGCATGGAGTGGAAGAACGGCGCGTACCGGTAGGTCTCCTGGGCCTGGGCATCTGCATAGTTGTGGACGCCGTTGGCCGACGTTCCGAAGGCCACGGAGAAGAGGTTTCCGGCGAACTGGATGGAGTGGTCCACGCCGGCTTCGTCGAGGGCCGAGGACAACGCCGAGGAGAGCTCAAGCGAGCGGACGTCCACAAAAGAGTAGACATCGCGGGTGGCATGCGTCAGGGTGGCAACTCCGGCTGCCATGGCCACCGGGTTACCGGACAGAGTCCCGGCCTGGTAGACCGGGCCGAGCGGCGCCAGATGGTCCATCACGTCCGCACGCCCCGCGAGGGCCGCCGCCGGCATGCCGCCGCCGATGACTTTACCGAAGGTGAGCAGGTCCGGGGTCCACGGCTCGGCCGCATCTGGCGCCCCGCCGGTCAGGCCCCAGTATCCCGAGTAGCCGGTCCGGAAGCCGGTCAGGACCTCGTCCACGATCAGCAGGGCACCGTGCTCGCGGGTAATGCGGGACAGCCCCAGGTTGAAGCCCTCCCCCGGAGTGACAACGCCCATGTTGGCCGGGGCGGCTTCAGTGATGACAGCAGCGATGTTGGGCCCATGCGCAGCAAACGCGGCCTCTACCGCGGCGAGGTCGTTGTACGGCAGCACCAGGGTTTCGGCGGCCGTGGCTTCGGTGACGCCGGCCGAGCCCGGCAGCGCCAGAGTGGCAACACCGGATCCTGCCGCGGCCAGCAGGCCGTCCAGGTGGCCGTGGTAGCAGCCGGCGAACTTGATGATGAGGTTCCGGCCGGTGTAGCCACGGGCCAGCCGGACCGCAGTCATGGTGGCCTCGGTGCCGGTGGACACCATCCGCACCCGCTCGGCGGCCGGCACACGCTCCTGCACGAGGGCTGCCAGGTTGGCCTCGTCAGGGGTCGAAGCGCCGAAGGACAGTCCGCGGTCCACGGCGGCGTGGACCGCATCAAGGACGGCAGGGTGGGCGTGGCCAAGCAGTGCCGGTCCCCAGGAGCAGACCAGGTCCACGTACTCGGTGCCGTCGGCGTCCGTCAGGTACGGCCCCTTGGCAGAAACCATGAACCGCGGCGTCCCGCCCACCGAGCCGAAGGCCCGGACGGGCGAGTTGACGCCGCCGGGCATCAGGGTCTGGGCACGGGCAAAGAGGTCATCGGAACGAGTCATGCCCCTATTCTCCCATCCCTGCGTCGCCCGTTTCCCATGGCGCAGCCGGTGAGCCTCAGCGGTCCGCGGGCATGTCCGCAAGCATGTCTGCGACGAGGGGCGCCACTTTGGAACCGAACAGTTCGATGGAGCGCACCATCTGGCTGTGGGGCAGGGTGCCGCTGCTGTACTTCATCTCGAATCGGTCCGCGCCAAGGGTGCCCTTGAGCCTGACCACTTTCGCTGCCACCGTTTCCGGGGAACCAATGAACAACGCGCCGTCCTCGTCCGCCGCGGCCTCGAACTCGCCGCGCCCGGCCGGCCCCCAGCCGCGCTCCGCCCCGATCTTATTCCTGGTGGCAAGCCAGTGCGGGTAGTACTCCTCAAGCGCCTGCTCGTCAGTCTCGGCCACATATCCGGGCGAATGGACGGACAATGCCTGCGGTTCCTTGCCGGCCTCGGCGAGGGTGCGCCGGTACAGGTCCGCGTAGGGGCGGAACCGTTCCGGCTCGCCGCCAATGATCGCCAGGACCATCGGGTAACCGTAGGAGGCGGTGCGGACCACGGACTGGGGTGAGCCGCCCACGCCGATCCAGGTAGGAAGCAGGCGCCCTTCAACGTGCGGGTACACCATTTGTCCGCGGAGGCTGGCCCGGGTCCGGCCATCCCAGTTCACCGGGTTCTGGGATCGTACGCGGTCATAGATGTCCAGCTTCTCCTCGAACAGGACGTCGTAGTCGCCAAGGTCGTACCCGAACAGGGGGAAGGATTCCGTGAAGGAGCCCCTGCCCAGGATCACTTCGGCGCGGCCGTTGGAGAGAGCGTCCAGGGTGGCGAACCGCTGGAAAACGCGGACGGGATCGTCGGAGCTCAGCACGGTTACCGCGCTTCCGAGCCGGATATTCACCGTGGCTGTGGCGATGGCCCCCAGCACCACCTCCGGGGCGCTAATGGCGAAGTCCTTGCGGTGGTGCTCCCCCACACCGAAAGAATGAAGCCCGACGGCGTCAGCCACCTTGGCCTGTTCCACCACCTGGCGGAGCACCTGGGCGTGGTGCTTGGGGGTGCCGTCGGCGTCGGGGTCGACGTCACCGAACGTGCTGACGCCCAGAAGGATGGTGTCCGCCGGGACGGGGGCGGTGGGGTTGCCCTTGGTAGTAGGGCTGGTCACAGGAAGCTCACTGTTTTCATGCATACGCATACAAACCACGGGTCGTCCGGAAACATTCCCGCCCTGCCAGGAATCGGATCAGGATTCCTTGAGCCAGCCTGCAAGCTCGGAAGCCCAGTAGGTCAGCACGGTATCGGCACCTGCACGCTTAATGCCGAGGACGGACTCCATAATGGCACCGCGCCGGTCGATCCAGCCGTTGGCGGCGGCGGCCTCGATCATCGCGTATTCACCGGAGATCTGGTAGGCGGACACCGGCACGGGGCTCATCGCGGCAACGTCCGCCAGGATGTCCAGGTAGCTCATGGCCGGCTTCACCATGACCATGTCGGCGCCTTCTTCAAGGTCCAGTTCGACCTCAAGGATGGCTTCGCGGCGGTTGGCGGCATCCATCTGGTACGTGCGGCGGTCGCCCTTGAGCTGCGAGTCCACGGCTTCACGGAAGGGGCCGTAGAAGGCGGAGGCGTACTTCGCCGCGTAGGCGAGGACGACGGTGTTCTTGTGGCCGGATTCCTCGAGTGCCTGGCGGATAACGGCGATCTGGCCGTCCATCATGCCGGACGGGCCCAGGACGTGGGCACCGGCGTCGGCCTGGGCGACGGCCATCTGGCCGTAGATTTCCAGGGTGGCGTCGTTGTCCACATATCCGTCGGCGTCGAGGACACCGCAGTGGCCGTGGTCGGTGAATTCGTCGAGGCAGACGTCGCCCATGATGACCAGGTCATCGCCCACTTCGGCACGGACGTCGCGGATGGCCTTGTTAAGGACACCGTCAGGATCCAGTGACGCGGTGCCGCGGGCATCGCGCACGGCCGGAACACCGAAGAGCATGATGCCGCCGACTCCCAGTTGCACAGCCTCCGCCGCGGCGCGCTTGAGGGATTCGGTGGTGTGCTGCACCACGCCCGGCATGGAGGTGATGGGGGCGGGCTCGCTGATGCCTTCGCGGATGAACGCAGGAAGGATCAGGTCTGCCGGGGCCAGACGGTACTCCGCAGTGAGCCGGCGCATGGCCGGGGTGGTGCGGAGCCGGCGCGGGCGGTGGTTCGGAAAGCTCATCGGGTGGTCCCTTCGTTGGCGAATACGGAGCCCAGGGCGGCCACAATGCCGTCCGGAGTGGGTACTTTGGCGGTGGCTGCCACCGGGATGCCGAGCGCGGCAGCTTCTGCCGCCGTCGGACGCCCGATGGCGATAAAACGGCAACCACCCAGCGGGAGCAGTGCCGCTGCGATGCGGCGTGCGGCGCTGGGCGAGGCGGCCACGACGGCGTCGATCGTCCCGCCGTCGAGCTCCCTTCTGGTCTGCAACGGGCTGAGTTCCTGCGGTGCCTCGGCGGTGGAACCACCGACGGCGGCAGGCAGTTCGGCCAGCAGCCGGAGCTCCGGCCGGGCCGGAAAATCGACGGTGTGGTACGCGACGACGGCGGTGACGGCAGCGCCTTTGGCGGCCAGCCCCTCACGCAGGGCAGGCGCAGCGATGTCCGCCTGCGGCAACAGTACCCTCGCCGGAGCGGCAGTCCAGAGGTCCACGAGCCCCTCTGCGGACTGGATGCCCTCCGGGGCCAGCGCCACCGGGACACTCACAGCTTCCAGTACCCGCCGGGAGGACGGCCCGATCGTGGCCACGCGCGTTCCGGCCGGCACCAGGGCAGCAGGTGTGGTTCCGCGCTCGGCGGCCTTTTCCACCAGCATGCGTACCGTGGTGATGCTGCTGATCACGAGCCAGTCGAAGGCGCCGGCCGCCAGATCGTCCAGGGCGTGATCCAGCGCCGGCTGGTCCGTTGCCCGTTCGAAGTCGATAAGCGGCAGGAGCAGCGGTTCGGCCCCGAGGCTGCTGAGCAGGGCGGCCAGCGGGCGTGCCCGGTCAGCGCTCCGGGTAATCAGGACCCGCCGGCCGGCGAGGACGCCCGGGTCATCAGGACGCGGCAAGATCCGCGATCTCCGCGGCGCCGGCAGCGAGCAGGAGCTCGGCCACCTCGATGCCGAGCAGCGTCGCGCCGATCTCGGTGAGACCGTCGGTGGCCTTCTTCTCGCGCACTGTCTTGGTTCCGTCCACGGCGCACACTACCGCTTCGAGGTAGAGCATGCTGCCCTTGCGGTACGCGAATGCACCCACCGGGGCAGCACAACCAGCCTCCAGCCGTGCCAGCACGGCCCGTTCGGCGGTAACAGCCAGCCGGGTGTCGTCGTCGTTGAGTGCGGCCAGGGCCTGGGCCAGCACGCCCTGTGAACCCCCGGCCGGACCGGCACCGCCGGGGGCATCGGCCGTCCGGCACTCAATCGCCAGCGAACCCTGCCCGGGGGCCGGCAGCATGACATCGGTCTCGAGGAACTCGCTCACCACATCCAGCCGGCTGATCCGCTCCAGCCCGGCAGCGGCAAGCACCACGGCATCCAGGTCTCCGGGAGCGCCGGGTGCGTTGCCAGGCAGTCCGGGCACGCGTCCCAGCCGGGTATCCACGTTGCCGCGGATGTCCTGGACGTCCAGGTCCGGGCGGACAGCCCGCAACTGGGCAGCGCGCCGTGGCGAGCCCGTGCCGACTTTGGCGCCTTGAGGCAGGTCTGCAAGCTTCAGGCCGTCGCGCGCGCACAGCACGTCGCGGACGTCCACCCGTTTGGGGGTCGCCGCAATGGTGAGGCCAAGCGCAGCGCCCGTGGGAAGGTCCTTGAGCGAGTGCACCGCAACGTCACAGGTGTTCTGCAGCAGGGCGTCCCGCAGTGCAGCGACGAACACTCCGGTGCCACCCATCTGGGACAGCGAGCCGGTCTTGACGTCACCCTCAGTGGTGATGCGGACCAGCTCAACGGGGAAGCCCCCGACGGCGGAGAGCTGGTCCGCGGTCTGCTGGGTCTGGGTCAGGGCAAGTTTGCTGGCCCTCGTTCCGATCCTGACCGTCACCGGGCGCCTGCTCCCCCGGCTGCGTCAGCTGACGCTGCCGGGTAGGGGTCGTGTCCGGTACCAACGCTGGTGTCAGCCCCCGCTATGGTGGGCTTCTCGCCGCGGAAGTTCGCGCAGCATCCTGGCCGGCAGACGTCGTACCACGGGCCGAGCCTGGTCAGGGCGGGCCGGTCACTGATGTTGTTGGCGCGGGTGCGTTCCGAGATGAGGTCCACCAGTCCGTTCACGAACTTGCGGTGCGTGCCCGGGGTGGGAACCCGGGTAGCGGCCAGCCCCAGGTTGCGGCAGGTCTCCAGCGCTTCGGTGTCCAGGTCCCAGACAACTTCCATGTGGTCGCTGACGAAACCGAGGGGGACGATGACGATGCCTTTGACGCCCTGGCCGGCAAGCTCCTCGATGGCGTCATTGATGTCCGGTTCGAGCCACGGCACGTGCGGGGCACCGGACCTGGACTGGTACACGAGCGACCAAGGTGCGGTGAGGCCGGATTCAGCCTTGACTCTTTCGATGACCGCTGTGCCGGTGGCGAGGTGCTGGGCAACGTAGGCCGAGCCTTCCTCGAATTCGCGCGGCTCGGCCTCTGACCGGCCGGCGGCCTCGGCGTCCCGGGTGGGGATGGAGTGCGTGGCAAAAAGGATGTGCACCGGGGCGTCCGGGGTGCCGGCGGCGGCAAGCTGTGCTCGGACATCCGCGAGGCCCGCAGCCGTTCCTTCGATGAACGGTTCCACAAAGCCCGGGTGGTCGAAGTACTGGCGGACCTTGTCCACCTCGAGCCGGCCGTCCAGCCCGCTCTCGGTCAGTGCAACGCCGATGTCCTCGCGGTACTGGCGGCAGCTGGAGTAACAGGAGTAGGCACTGGTGGTGACCATCAGCAGTTTGCGGTGGCCGGCGTCGTACGCGTCCCGCAGCGTCTGCGGAATGTAGGGGTCCCAGTTGCGGTTGCCCCAGAGCACGGGGAGTTCAATGCCGCGGGCGGCGAGCTCAGCCTCGAGGGCCGCCTTCAGCTGGCGGTTCTGCTCGTTGATGGGACTGATGCCGCCGTTGGCGCGGTAATGGTGGGAGACCTCTTCAAGCCGCTCATCGGGGATGCCGCGGCCACGGGTGACGTTCCGCAGGAACGGGAGGACGTCCTCCTGGCCTTCCGGTCCGCCGAAGGAGGCGAGCAGGACCGCGTCATAATCCTTGGGCGGCATGCGGCCGGCCTCGGTGACCGGGTTGACGGCCGTGACTCCGGAGCCTGCCCGGGCATCCAGCGGGGTCACGCGAGGACCTCTGCGACCTCGGATGCGCTGATGCGGCGGCCGGTGTAAAACGGGATTTCCTCACGGACGTGGTTGCGGGCCTCGGTGGAACGCAGGTGCCGCATGAGGTCCACCAGGTCCACCAGCTCGGGAGCCTCGAGACCGAGGATCCACTCCCAGTCGCCCAGCGCGAAGGAGGAAACGGTGTTGGAGATGACCTGTGGGAAGTCGCGGCCGAGCAGGCCGTGGTCCCGCAGCATCTTGCCGCGTTCCTCCTCGGGCAGGATGTACCACTCGTAGGAGCGGACGAAGGGGTACACGCACAGCCACTCAGCAGGCGCCACGCCACGGGAGTAGGCGGGGGTGTGGTTCTTGGCGAACTCGGCTTCCCGGTGGACGCCCATGGCGGACCAGACAATCTCGGTTCCGGCAAAAAGCGTGCTCCGGCGGATGTCGCGGATGGCCTGCTGCAGCGCCTCGGGCTTTGGGCCATGGAGCCACACCATCACGTCGGCGTCCGCGCGCATGGCTGAGACGTCGTAGCTTCCGCGATGCGTCACGCCCGCTTCGGCCAGCCGGGACAGCAATGCCTCGAAGTCGGCGGCAGCGTCAGCGCTGCGCACGAGATTCTCGGACCGTTTGAAAACAGTCCACAGCGTGAAGAACTGCTCGGCTGATTCTTCGGTTTTAGTGACAGATTCGGCAGAAGTGTGGCTCATGGTTACCAGTTTGCCCCTTCCGAACCAGCAAGTCGAAACCAACGACTTCTACAAGGCGTAGAAGTGGCGAACTTCACATCACCATCCGCTGCGCGGAACCCGCAGGCGTTTCCGGGCCGCCTCCCGGGCTGCCTTAGATCCGGCGGATCCGGGCGAAAACGAGTCCGGCGGCTCCAGCGGAGCCCACCAGCCCCACACCAAGCCAGACCTTCGCCGCTTCGGGCGCCGGTTCAGCGTCTGCGGCCGCCGCCGTTGCGCTCCTGGACGGCGGGCTTCCGGCGGTTCCTCCACCAGCGGCCGGCGTGGCGCGGGCACTCGTGGAACTGGATGAGGACGGGATTTCGGTGGGCGTGATGGCAGCTGCGGAATCCGGCCGGGCCGGATTCTTCGGCTCCGTTGCCGGCACAGCGGAACCGCCATCGGCTGCAGAAGAACCTCCGGCAGCACCTGTACCCGGATCCGAAGCAGCAGCAGTATCTGACGGCGACCCAACGGCCGCGGCCGGGATCAGCGGGCTTTGGGGGGCCGCACCGGAACCTGCCTCCCCCGGGGAAGCCGACGCGGCGCCGGAAGGGGCCGTTGCGGTGGAAGAAGGCTCCGGTGCCGTGGGGACCGGCGATGGCGTGTCGGCGGCCGGGGTCCGGGCGGTATCCGAAGAGGCAGCGGGCGGGGACGTCGGTGCCGGGACCGGCGATGCTGTATCTGTGGCGTCGGCAGAGCCTTTGTAGAGGCCCAGCCGGTCCTTCAAGGAACCTCTTTCCGCAGGGTTCTTGCCGGAAGCGGCTGCCTGTTCTGGCGGGGCGGGAGGCAGGCTGTCATCGGCCGCGCTTGAAGCGGGCACCCCTGCGGAAAGGACCAGTACCGCTCCGACGGCAGCCGCTGCAGCGCTACGCCGGAGTCCCCCATGGATACCGGTCCGCGAACGGGAAAATGCGGACCTGTCAATAACCATAGGTACCGACATTAGCCACACCGGCGGGAGGAGGGAAAACCGTAAAAACCCAGCGCCGGCGTCCCCGCAGGCCCAACCTTCCGTTGAACAGGGGCGATGGTCAGCCGAGCAGTTTTTGAATTTCCTGGCGTGTGTCGGACACCACGGCGGCGAGTCCGTTGCCGGCCACCCACCCGCCAACGATGGCAACGCCTGGCTGTTCGGCGCAGAGGGCCCGAACCTCGGCCACCCGCGCCTTGTGCCCTACGGCCGCGAAGGGCAGCGCCCCTTCCCATCTGACCACGTCCCAGTCAACGACGTCTTTCCGGTCGAGCTGGACCTCCAGCAGGGCCGACGCGTCGCTCAGGGCTGCAGCCAGGAGCTCCGGGTCGCTGGCCGGCGCTGGACCAGTTGCCCGGACACCGGCAGTGGCAGGTCCTTCCAGGCGGCCGTAGGAGAGCCGCAGCACGTGGGTTCCGGGACCTGCCGCGGCGGCCAGCCAGTCCCACTTCGCAGTGGCGTGCGTGAGGGCTTTCGCTTCAATGCCCGGAGCCTGGGGCGCAACGAGGATCCCGGTGCCCCGCGGCCGTGAGTCCAGCTCAGGTACGTCCACCACCAGGGTGACCAGCCGGACATCGGGACCGCTTTCCGGACTTCTGCCGGCCAGCGCGGGCACGGCCGCCTGAAGCAGCCCGACGGCGGCCGGGCCTGGGAGGCCCACCACCAGCAGGCCGGCGTCGTACGTTGAGTCCGCGGCGGTAACACGCCACCCGTCCCCTGCACGTGCGACATTTTTAGCGGCTGAGCCGCTCTTCAGCGTGACGCCGCGGCCCTGCAGGTCGGCGACGAGGGCGGAGATCAGGGTGTGCATGCCGCCTTCGAGGCTCGCGACGGCGGAACCCGCCTTGGCCAGTGGCCGCCTGCCGGCGTCGGAGGAACCGGAAGCTCCCGACGGCGGCAGCGCCGCCGGCAGGGCAGCAGGCCTGCTCCGCTGGGCGGCCACCGCGGCGGCGAGGGAACCATGGCTGCGGATTCCGGCGCGCAGGCCGGGAGCAACCATGTCCACGTCGAGGAGGCCGGGGTCCGCGGAGTGCACTCCGCCCACCACCGGCGCCACAAGCCGGTCCAGCACCCGGCGTCCCATCCGTGCGCGCACCAACGCCGAGACACTGCTGACATCCTTGGACGCGCCAACCGAGGCCGGCAGGAACCTGTCCAAGGACGCCCGCAGCGAACCGACAAACCCCAGGGACCGGCGGACCTCGGGATCCCACGGGTTGGCGGGAATACCCAGCACCCCGGTCTTTGGCAGTTCTCTCGGCCCATCGGGAAGCTGCACCCAGGCACCGCCGGGCCGGGGCTCAACGATCTTTCCCGCGAGCCCCAGCTCACGGACAAGATCCGCAACGGCACTCGAACGCGTGGCGAAGGACTCGGCCCCGCTGTCCAGGGTGAGGCCGGCCACAACATGGCTGCCCACGCAGCCGCCCCAGTTTTCCGTCGCTTCCACAACGGTTACGGTGAGGCCCGCAGCGGCCAATTCCCGTGCGGCCAGCAGGCCGGAGATTCCGCCGCCCAGGACGAGCGCTGTCCGGGCGGGCTTCGTCGGGCTGCCCACAGGTCTACTCCGGGGAAATGGAGTGGATGAGTTCGACCACCCGGGTCAGCACGGCGGGGTCGGTTTCGGGCGGCACGCCATGGCCGAGATTCAGCACGTGGCCGGGTGCCGCGGCTCCGGCCGCTATCACTTCGCGTACGTGGGCTTCAAGGACCTCCCACGGTGCGGAGAGGAGGGCAGGATCGATGTTTCCCTGCAGCGGGACGGTACCTCCAAGGCGCCTGTTGGCCTCGTCCAGCGGAAGGCGGTAATCCACACCCACCACATCCACGCCGACGTCGCGCATGGCAACCAGCAGTTCGGAGGTTCCGGTGCCGAAGTGGATCAGCGGGGCGCCGAGGTGGCGGACGTGGTCCAGGGCGCGCGCCGAAGCGGGCGCCACGTACTTGGTGTAATCGGCCAGTCCCAGGGAACCGGCCCACGAATCAAACAACTGACCCGCGGACGCGCCTGCTTCCAGCTGGGCACGCAGGAACATGCCCGAGGCGTCGGCTGCCCAGTTGGCCAGGGCGGTCCAGGTTTCGGGGTCCGCGTGCATCATGGTGCGCGGGCCCAGGTGGTCGCGGGACGGCTTGCCTTCCACCATGTACGCCGCGAGCGTGAAGGGTGCGCCGGCGAAACCGATCAGCGGGGTCTTGCCGAGCTGCGCGACCGTCAGGCGGACCGCTTCCCGGATGGGCTCCAGCGCTTCCCAGGTCAGCTGCGGCAGGGCGGCAACATCGGCCGCGGTGCGCACCGGCTTCTCCAGCACCGGTCCCACGCCGGGAACAATGTCCACGCCGACGCCGGCGAGCTTCAGCGGGATGACGATGTCCGAGAAGAAGATGGCAGCATCAACGTCGTGGCGCCGGACGGGCTGCAGGGTGATCTCGGATGCGAGCTCAGGCCGCAGGCAGGAGTCGAGCATTGCCACCCCTTCGCGCACCTTCAGGTATTCCGGAAGGGAGCGCCCGGCCTGCCGCATGAACCACACCGGACGCCGGGACGGCTTGCCGCCGCGGTACGCGGTGATCAGCGGGGAATCCGCCGTGCGCCCGTCCATCAGCGGGTGGCCGTCGGGAAGGGCGCCGCCGTCGGGCAGGGCATTGGACACGGCGTGGGACACGGCGGAGCTGGAAGTCATGCTCCGATTGTCCCCAAATTCGGGCGCAAAAGATAACGACAACCTGTCACCCCGCCCTTCCCGGCCCGGCCAGTGGCATGAATCACAGAGCCCTGTTGCCGGTCCCACGTTCCATGGTTGTTCTACCGGGCAACGAAAAAGCTATGATTGATCTGCTGTGGTTCTTTTCTCATTGGTGGCTACACACGCCGACATCGATCTTGAGACCGTTGCTCAGTTGAGCAACGGTGCTTCAGAGGTCGCCACATCCGCTCTCTCCGGATCGCCGGCAGTGACGGGTGCGGTGGTCCTTGCCACCTGCAACCGCTACGAAATCTACGGCGAGGCGCCTCATCCGGACGACGTCGAAGCGGCCAGGGCGGCCCTCGTTTCGCAGATCAGCGGCCTGAGCGGCCTGAACGAACAACTTGTCTCGCGCTCCTTCAGCACCCGGACCGGTTCCGAGGTCACCCAGCACCTCTTCGCCGTCAGCGCCGGGCTGGATTCCGCCGTCGTCGGTGAGCGCGAAATCGCGGGTCAGGTCCGGCGCGCCCTCATCACCGCCCAGCACGAAGGCACCGCAAGTTCGGGCCTTGTCCGCCTCTTCCAGGCCGCCTCCAAAACCGCCAAGGACGTCGGGGCCCAGACCGCCCTCGGATCACGGGGACTCTCGATCGTTTCCGTCGCCCTGGACCTTGCGACGGACCTTTCCGAGAACCCCGACTGGTCAGCGAAGAAAGTCGTGGTGTTCGGTACGGGAGCGTACGCGGGTGCCACCATGGCACTCCTCCGTGAACGCGGCTGCACCGACATCTCTGTCTTCTCCTCCTCAGGCCGCGCAGAGGGCTTTGTCGCCACCCGCGGCGGCACCTCGCTGGATTCAGAATCGCTCCGGCCGGCCGTTGCGGCCGCAGACGTCATGATCGGCTGCAGCGGTTCCGACACCCGCGTGGAGGCTGAAGAGCTGGCCCAGATCCGCGCGCAGTCACCGCAGCCGCTGATCGCCATTGATCTTGCCCTCACCCACGACTTTGACCCGGAAGTGGGAGAGCTCGACGGCGTTGAGCTGCTCACGCTGGAATCGGTTCGTTTGGCGGCACCGCAGGAACAGGCCGAGTCGCTGTCCCAGGCAAGCGGCATCGTTTCCGGCGCAGCCCGGGCCTTTGAACAGGAGCGGGAGGTCCGGTCAGTGGACTCGGCCATCGTTGCGCTCCGACGGCACACCATGAATGTCCTCGACGCCGAAATGGAAAAGGTTCGTGCGCGCCATGGCTGCACAGCGGCCGCCGAGGAAGTGGAGTTCGCCCTCCGCCGGATGGTCAAGCAGCTGCTGCACGTACCCACGGTGCGTGCCCGCGAGCTGGCGGCCAACGGGCAGCAGGACGACTACGTCTCAGCCCTTGAGACCCTCTACGGAATCACCGTCGAGCAGCCGGCTGTTCCGGCCCCGGCGGAATGCCCGGTGGACCACAAAGGCCTCGAAACCGCCTGAGCGCACGCCAACGCTCTCTCATTTCCTGCGCCTTTCTCGCCAACGCTCTCTCACTTCCGTCAGAAAAGTGCGCGAGCGTTACCGATCGGGCCGCGGAAAGTGCCAGAGCGTTGCTGCTTAACCGACGTTAAATGAGAGAGCGTTGCTGACTGGGTGTGGCTAGTAGACCGGCTTCTGCGGCTCCACGTCACGAACCCAGGCCAGGATGCCGCCGTCGAGATGGCTCACGCGCTGATAGCCGGCCTTCCTCGCGGCTTCCAGGACGTTGGCCGACCGGGTTCCGGCCTTGCAGTGAAACACGATGTCCTTATCCTGCGGCAGCTCTGACCAGGCCTCCCCGGCCAGAATGCGGCCCTGCGGGATCAGCACCGAGCCGTCGATGTTCACAATCTCGTGTTCGCCGCTTTCGCGGACATCCACCAGTTCGAAGTCCTTCAGGCCGGCCTTGCGCGATGCCAGCATGGTGGCCAGCTGCGTGGCAGTGACGGTGTGCTCGGTATCGGTGTCAGCGGCCGGCGCGATTCCGCAGAACGCGTCATAATCCGTCAGTTCCGTGATGGGTTCAGCCGCCGGGTCCTTGGACACGCGGATCTCACGCCAGCTGCCGCCCAGGGCGTCAAACAGGGCCACGCGTCCCAGGAGGGAACGCCCGACGCCGGTGATCAGCTTCACCGCTTCAGTCACCATCAGGGATCCCACGGCCGCGCAGAGCATCCCGAACACACCGCCTTCACCGCAGGACGGCACGGACCCGGCGGGCGGCGCCTCCGGGTACAGGTCGCGGTAGGTGGGTCCGTGCTTTTCCCAGAAGACGCTGACCTGGCCGTCGAAACGGAAGATGGAGCCCCACACATACGGCTTGCCCAGGATGGCCGCGGCGTCATTGACCAGGTAGCGGGTGGCAAAGTTATCTGCCCCGTCCAGGATCAGGTCATAGTCTTCGAACAGCTCCAGTGCGTTGGAGGCGTCAAGCCTGAGGTGATGGAGGCGGACTTCCACTAGGGGGTTCAGCGCGGCGATCGCGTCCCGGGCGGATTCGATTTTGGGCCGGCCCACGTCAGCAACTCCGTGGATCACCTGGCGCTGCAGGTTGCTGAGGTCAACGGAGTCGTCGTCAACTATTCCCAGCGTCCCGACGCCGGCGGCGGCCAGGTAGAGGAGCGCCGGCGAGCCGAGTCCCCCGGCGCCGATGACCAGGACCCTGGCGTTCTTCAGCCGCCGCTGCCCCAGAGCCCCGATTTCAGGAATAATGAGGTGCCGGGAATAGCGTTCCACCTCGGCCGGAGTAAGTTCACCGGCGGGCTCCACCAGCGGTTCGAGGGAAACAGGGGAGACATTTGGGGTCAATGTTGAAGCCATACTTCAATGTATGCCCCCAGATACCGCGCGGTCATATTACCGCACAGTAAAGTGGAGATAACTGCAAGCGAAAGTAGGACAACTGTGGTCCACGAAGCACGGGCTGACCGGGCGTCCGGCGGCGAACCTGCCGTACCTCCGCGCACCGGACAACGATCGGCCCGGCTTCCCCGGGATGAGCGCCGCGCGCAGCTGCTCGCCGCGGCCCAGGAGGTCTTTGTAGCCAACGGCTACCACGGCGCCGCCATGGACGAGATCGCCGAGACGGCCCATGTCAGCAAACCTGTGCTTTACCAGCACTTCCCTTCCAAACGCGAGCTGTACATTGCCCTGCTGGACAGCCATCTCGCATCCCTGACGGATCTGATGCTTGGCGCGCTGAACTCCACCACAGACAACGACGAACGCGTCCAGGCCGTGATGCGGGCGTATTACCGCTTTATCGCCAGCGACGACCAGGCCCACCGGCTGGTCTTTGAATCAGACCTCATCAACGATCCCGACGTCAGCTCCAGGCTCGAAACGTTCAACAAGACTTTCGCTGATGCCGTGGCCCGGGTCATCGCCGAGGACACCAAGCTCCCGCACCTGGAAGCCCAGCTGCTGGGCCGCGGACTGGCCGGAATGGCCCAGGTCAGCGCCCGCTACTGGCTGGAAACAGACGGTGATCTTGACCTGGATGTGGCCAGCGACCTCATTTACCGTTTAGCTTGGCGCGGAATCTCGCGCTTTCCCAAAGAGACCTAGACTACAAATAAGAGACACTAATAAATTTTTGATTGGCTGGGAGGCCCTGCATTGGAAATTAAGATCGGCGTACAGAATATTGGCCGCGAAATCATCCTGGAATCCAACCAGGACGCCGACGCCATTGCCAAAATTGTCGAGGAGGCAATTACGAAGGGCAGCGAGCTTCGCCTGAAGGATGACAAGGGCCGCGTCATCATCGTTCCCGGCAATGCCCTGGGCTACGTGGAAATCGGTGCCGAAGAGTCCCGCCGCGTCGGTTTCGGCCAGTTCTGACCGCGGGCACCCATGCTTTCACTCACCATAGTTGTCCTCGTGAGCGCGGCTGCAGGCTTTGTGGTCTGGGCCAATGACAAACGCCATACCAGGTACGGCATGGGGTTGCCCGCAGGAATTGCCGTTGCCGTGGGCGCGTTCAGCTGGATCATTTTCATGGCCGCAGGTTTTGGCTACCTGCCCGGCCTGACATGGATCCCCTGGATTCTGCCCATGGTCCTGGGGACCGCAGCAGCCATCGGAGCTGTCATCTACCTTGGCCGCACGCGCACCCGCCAGGACACCATGCGGCTGACGCAGGCTCTCAAGCTGTAGCTGGAACCGGCTGTAAAGCAGGCTGCACTTCTTCGGAATCAATGCTCCGGAATCAGTGCTCCGGCTGGTGCCCCGCCTCGGTGCACAGGCAGAGCCGGTTTCCTTGGGCATCCGTGACCACCACCCAATCAGGTGCGTGGTCACGGTTCATTAAGGCTCCGGCTGCCGCCGCCTTGTCCAGGACCGGCGCGGATTCGGCGAGGCTCCAGTGGACATCCACATGGAGCCTGTTGCTGTTGGGCGTGGGCGTTTCCTGGAACCACACACTGGGCCCACGGCCGTACGGGTCCACGAGGTCCCCGCCGGGCCCCTTCCTGTACCCCAGCGCCACGCGCCACACTTCGGCGATCTCGCCGGGGTCCGCGGTGTCGATGCCTATCTCCACCGTGCGGAACAGCCCCGGCTGCGCCTCTGCCCCTAGCTCTTCGGCCACGGAACTCGTTGCCTGCGCAGCAGCCGCATCCCGCTCGGTGACCTGGCCCCCGGCGTCGTGGGACGTCAAGCGGATAAACACCCGGTTGTACCGCCAGTCCAGGTCGGGATGGTGGTTCTGTTCTTCCGCGGAACGTCCGACGGCGGCAATCAGCTCGAGTGCGGCGGCCGACGTCGGCGCCTTGTAGACAGTCACCAGCCCGCCCAGCCGGTACCGCCAGTCCGGCAGTGCAGCCAGGACAGCGTCGATCCGTTCACGGGTGAGTATGTCTTCCTTGCCGGCCACGGCGGACTCCTCGGCTAGTACTCCAGAGCCCGGCCCGGCGGACGGCACCAGGGGCCGGCCTAGAGGAACTCTGCCCGGCCTTCCATGGCCGATGATGCCAAGGCGTGCTCACGGCGCGGTATCCTGCCGGCCGCTTTCGCCAGCCTACCGGCGATAACGGCGTGTTTGAAGGCTTCGCCCATCAGGGCCGGGTTCTGGGCGCGCGTTACCGCAGTGGCCAGCAGCACGGCATCGCAGCCCAGTTCCATGGCCAGCGCGGCGTCCGACGCCGTCCCGATGCCGGCGTCAAGGACCACCGGAACCGAGGCACGCGAGACGATCAGTTCGATGTTGTGCGGGTTAAGGATGCCCAGGCCGGTGCCGATAGGGGCGCCCAGCGGCATCACGGCGGTGGCACCCAGGTTTTCCAGGCGCAGTGCAAGGACGGGGTCATCGTTGGTATAGGCGAACACCTTGAAGCCACGGTTCACGAGCTGTTCAGTGGCATCCACCAGCTCGACGGCATCCGGCAGCAGGGTCTGTTCGTCCGCGATGACTTCCAGCTTTAGCCAGTCGGTCTCCAGCGCTTCGCGTGCCAGTTCTGCCGTCATCACCGCGTCGCGGGCGGTGAAACAGCCCGCAGTGTTGGGCAGGATCCGGATGCCGTGGTCCACCAGGAGCTGGAACAACGACCCCGATTCGGCGGGCGAATAGCGGCGCATCGCCACGGTGGTCAGCTCGGTCCCGGACGCCAGCAGGGCTGCGCCCAGCCCGTCCAGGCTGGGGGCTCCGCCCGTGCCCATGATGAGGCGGGAGCCGAGCTCGACGCCGTCGATGATCAGGGGGTCGCCATGCACTGGCTGTTCTGTTCCCTGTGTTGGGATGGTGCCGGTTTCTGTCATGGTGTCAGCCTCCTTGGACTGCGGTGACCAGTTCGACGTCGTCACCTTCGGCGAGCGCTGTGACGTACCACTGGCTGCGGGGTACTACTTCGGAGTTGTGCGCGACGGCGACGCCGAGTTTCTTCCCGTCAGTCGCCTGGCCATTGGCGGCGAGCGGCCGGCCGGTGATCTGGCTGACCAGGGTGGAAATTGAGGCGTCGTCGGCTACGGCATGCTGCGAACCGTTGAGGGTGATGATCATGCTGGTTCCTTTTGGTGGTCGATCGCGTCCGGCACGTCGTGGCCGGGGGTCTCCGGGCGTGAAAACCTTGATGGGCTCATGGCGGCCCAGCGCCGGTCCTCCCGGCCGTCCATGAGCTCACGGCAGATGACGGCCGCCGCCGGAGCCAGGAGCACGCCGTGGCGGAAGAAGCCGGTGGCAATAATCAGCCCAGGAATCTCGGGTACGCGGCCAAGGAGCGGTGCGTTGTCCGGGGTGGCGGGCCGCGCCCTGGCCGTGCATTCCAGGAGTTCCAGCTCCGAGACCGCAGGGACCAGGACCTGGGCGTCACGCAGCAGCTGGTAGACGCCGCCCGCTGAGACGGCGGTGTCCGCTGTGAGGGACTCCTCCGAAGCGGACACGGTATCTTCCCGCTGGGTGGCCCCGATCACCACTGAGCCGTCCTGCCGCGGAACGATGTAGACCGGCACGCCCCGGACCAGCCCTCGGACGGTGGAAGTGACCAGCGGGCGGAGGTGCCGGGGTACAGCCAGCCGCAGGATGTCGCCGTAGACAGGCCGGAGGGGAAGGTGCAGTCCCGCCGGCAAGCCGCCCAGGGTCGGCGCCTGCAACCCGTTGGCCACAATGGTTTCCGTGGCCTGGACTGTTCGGCCATGTCCCAGGCCCACGCCTGCGACGCGGCCGTTCTCCCAGAGAAGGGACCCGGCGCGCTCATCGACGGCGAATCCTCCGGTGGCCCCGTCAACTGCGGTTACGGCGCCGGGCCCATGGGTGGCAAGCAGCTCCCGCAGGGACACCACCAGTTTCCGCGGATCCACCTGGTGGTCAGCGGCAATTTCCAGGGCACAGGAAATGGCGGGGCTCAAGAGGCCCTCCTTGAGCCTTGCGCCGCGGACGGTGAGCGGTTCAACCTGCAGGCCGTGGGCCTGCTGCACCGCGCGCAGGTCCATCAGGGCCCGCCGGTCCGCAGCGTCCGCCCCGACAGCAAGGGTGGGAGTCGTCAGGTAGCCGGTATCCGCTGCTCCTGCGCGGGCAAGGTCCGCTGCAAAAGCAGGCCAGAGTCCTGAGGATTCGAGCATCAGCTCCAGGAGGTCTTCCTCCTGGTAGTGGAGTTCACTCACCGCGGCCAGCATGCCGGCAGCCGCCCAGCTGGCGCCCTGCCCCGGGGCGTCGTCAATCAGGGCAACGGAACGTCCCGAGCGCCGCGCCTCCCAGGCAATGCAGTGGCCGATGACTCCGCCGCCGATCACGGCCACGTCAGCCCGAAGTGTCTTCTCAGCGTGAAGCATCAAGGGGTTCCTTCCCTACGCCGGTATTAGCCGGATCAGGTCAAGCGGTCGGCTGTGACGCCCTCTCAGCCCGGCAGCTTTATGACGGCTGCAACGGGCTCCCGCAGTACCCGCCCAGTTTAGGGGAATTAGGCTGGCTTCCATGAACGTGACTTCCACACCCTCTTCAGGTCCCTCCGCCGTTCCTTCCACGGCGGGCTCCACACCGGATTCCGGCAGCGGACTCCCCCGCAGCGCCCGGCTGTACCTTTGCACCGATGCACGCCGGGACCGGGGGGACTTCGGCGAGTTCGTGGAAGCGGCATTTGCCGGCGGCGTAGACATCATCCAGCTCCGCGACAAGGAGATCGAGGCCGCCGAGGAACTGGAGCTGCTGGCGGTGCTTCGGGCGGCGGCCGAGCGGCACGGGCGCCTCTGGGCAGTCAATGACCGCGCGGACATCGCCCTTCTGTCCGGCGCGCCGGTCTTCCACATCGGACAGCAGGACCTGCCGGTGGCATCCGCCCGCTCGCTGCTTGGCGGAAACGGAGTGATCGGGCTTTCGACACATACCCCGGAACAGGTGGAAGGCGCCATTCGGCTGTCGTCGGCACTGGCAGCGCCCGACGGCGGCCTGGACTATTTCTGCGTCGGGCCGGTCTGGGCAACACCCACCAAACCCGGCCGGGCCGCCGTCGGGCTGGAGCTGGTGGAGTATGCAGCCGAGGCCGTGCGGGCGGCCGGCGGGGACCAGGAAACCGTTCCCTGGTTCGCGATCGGTGGAATCGACCTGGGCAACGTCGAAGAGGTGGTGGCGGCCGGGGCGCGCAGGATTGTGGTGGTGCGTGCCATCACAGAGGCCACGGACCCGGCGGCTGCGGCCGCGGCACTCCTGGCTGCTCTGGACGCGGGTGCCGCCTGACACCGCGTTGCCTGACAATCCCCCGCGCGGCGGGTCAACGCGTGCACGATCTGAGGAAACCGGGCTAATCTGACTTTTGTGTCACATCATCGTTTGGCTCCCTATGTCCGCGAA
This sequence comes from Pseudarthrobacter cremeus, assembly GCF_051857465.1. Lineage (NCBI taxonomy): Bacteria > Bacillati > Actinomycetota > Actinomycetes > Micrococcales > Micrococcaceae > Pseudarthrobacter > Pseudarthrobacter cremeus. Next base: position 127,956 of record NZ_JBPZHC010000004.1, read on the forward strand.
CACACCAACGCCCTTGAGGCGGCTCTAAGTGCGCTTCGGACTGAGCTGGAACTGCCGGGGCCCTACCCGGAGGAGGCCGTCCGGGATGCCGAGGACGCCGTCGCCTCCCACGAACTGCCCGAAGCCGACCTGACGCACATCGAGTTCCTCACCATCGATCCGGCGTCGTCCACCGACCTGGACCAGGCGCTGTTCATCGAGCGCGACGGCGGCGGGTACCGCGTGCTGTACGCCATCGCCGACGTCCCTTCCTTCGTCCGCCCCGGTGGCGGCCTGGACGCCGAAACGCGACGGCGGGGCCAGACGTTCTACGCCCCTGACGGCCGTATCCCGCTGCACCCGGAGGTCATCAGCGAAGGGGCCGGGAGCCTCCTGGCCGGCCAGCTCTGCTCGGCGTTTGTCTGGGAGTTTGAACTGGACGACGCCGCACAGGTATCTTCTGTGGCCGTCCGGCGGGCCAGGATGTCCAGCCGGGCCAAGCTCTCCTACAAGGGCGTCCAGGCCGAACTCGATGCCGGATCAAACAACCCGGTGCTGCAGCTCTTGAAGGAAGTGGGCCTGAAGCGCGTTGAGCTGGAGCGCCGGCGCGGCGGTGCGAGCCTGAACATGCCCGAACAGGAAATCGTCCAGTTGCCCGACGGCGGCTACCGGATTGCCGCGGCGCCCCAGCTTCCGGTGGAGGACTGGAATGCCCAGATTTCGCTGATGACCGGCATGGCGGCCGCCAAGCTGATGCTTGACGGGAAAGTGGGAATCCTGCGCACCATGCCGGCCCCGGACGAGAGGTCGCTGCGGCATTTCAGGATCCAGACCGAGGCCCTGGGCAAGCCGTGGGACGGGAAAACCAGCTACGGCGAATACCTCCGCAGCCTCGATCCGACCCACCCCCGGCAGCTTGCCATCCTGCACTCCGCCGGCATGCTGTTCCGTGGTGCGAGCTACACGGCGTTCGACGGAACTGTCCCGGACGACGCCATCCAGTCGGCCATCGGCGCCGCGTATGCCCACACCACTGCACCGCTGCGCAGGCTGATCGACCGCTTTGTCCTGGTGATCTGCGAGGCCCTGAGCAACGGCCGGCCGGTTCCGGACTGGGCCCGGGAGGCACTGCCCTCCCTGCCGGAGATCATGGCAGGATCTGATCAGCTGGCGGCGCGGATGGAGCGCATGGCCCTGGACACCGTGGAGGCTGCCCTGCTGGTCAACCACATCGGGCAGGACTTTGATGCGATTGTGATTTCGGGTTCCAAACCGCAGAAGGATATCGGGAACGGAAAGAGCAGCAACGGGAAGAACGGAAACGGGAAGAACGGCAATGGGCCTTCAGGGATCATCCAGATCGCCGAACCCGCCGTGACAGCCCGGTGCGCCGGTGACATGGAATCCGGCACCAAGGTCAGGGTCCGCCTGATCTCCTCGGACATCGCCGCCCGTGAGGTCCACTTCGAACTGCTGGCATAGCCTTCCGCGCCCGGTTTGAAGTGGCTGAAACCGGTATTCGGGGTCCTTACGGCTAGACTGAAGAAGTAGAAATGGATGCCCGGTCGTTGATTTCCTTGATTTTGAATTCAACAAGCCCGCCCCTACGCGATCTTGAGATGTACCAGTTGGTCACCAGTGCCAGCATTTAGATAGCCCGCGATCGGCTTCCACTGGATTTGCTTGCGCGCTTCGAGCGTGCTCCGGAACGGCTTCGGCCGGCCCGTTGAGCAGGCAGCGCCAATGCCCAAATGAATAAGGAAACTCCCCTGTGAGTGAATTGCATACCCACCAACTGCTGACTGACGACTCCGGCATCGAGACCCTCGAACCGGAAGAGACCATCATCTCGGACGAGAAGCCGCACGAGATCGAGGAGAAATCCTTCGCGGACTACAACGTCCGCGCCGACATCGTGGAATCCCTGGCTGACGCCGGGATCACCCACCCCTTCCCCATCCAGGCCATGACCCTGCCGGTGGCACTGTCAGGCCATGACATCATCGGCCAGGCCAAGACCGGCACCGGCAAGACCCTCGGCTTCGGCATCCCCGCACTGCAGCGCGTGGTGGGACCGGACGACGCCGGCTTTGACAAGCTCGCCGTCCCGGGCGCCCCCCAGGCCCTGGTCATCGTCCCCACCCGCGAGCTGGCAGTGCAGGTGGCCAACGACCTCCAGACCGCGTCCCGCAAGCGCAACGCCCGCATAACCACCATCTACGGCGGCCGTGCGTATGAGCCCCAGGTGGAGGCCCTGCAGAAGGGCGTCGAGATTGTGGTGGGAACCCCCGGCCGCCTGATCGACCTTTACAAGCAGAAGCACCTGAGCCTGAAGAACGTCAAGATCGTCATTCTGGACGAAGCTGACGAGATGCTTGACCTGGGCTTCCTGCCCGACGTCGAGACCCTCATCGCCGGTACCCCTGCGGTCCGCCAGACCCTGCTGTTCTCCGCCACCATGCCCGGCCCCGTCATTGCCATGGCGCGCCGCTACATGACGCAGCCCACCCACATCCGCGCCGCCGACCCCGATGACGAGGGTCTGACCAAGCGCGACATCCGCCAGCTCATCTACCGTGCCCACAGCATGGACAAGATCGAAGTTGTTGCCCGTATCCTGCAGGCACGTGGCCGTGGCCGCACCATCATCTTTACCAAAACCAAGCGCACCGCCGCCAAGGTGGCAGAGGAACTCGTGGACCGCGGCTTCGCCGCCGCAGCCATCCACGGCGACCTCGGCCAGGGCGCCCGCGAGCAGGCCCTTCGCGCGTTCCGCAACAACAAGGTTGACGTTCTCGTTGCCACAGACGTAGCCGCCCGCGGCATCGACGTCGACGACGTGACGCATGTGATCAACTACCAGTGCGTCGAGGACGAAAAGATCTACCTGCACCGTGTGGGCCGCACCGGCCGCGCGGGCAACAAGGGTACCGCAGTGACCTTCGTCGATTGGGACGACATGCCCCGCTGGGGCCTGATCAACAAGGCACTGGGCCTGAGCGTCCCTGAGCCGGTGGAGACGTACTCCTCGTCGCCGCACCTCTTCGAAGAACTGGACATTCCGGAGGGAACCAAGGGGCGCCTCCCCCGCAATAAGCGCACCCTCGCCGGGGTTGATGCCGAGGTCCTGGAGGACCTGGGCGAAACCGGAAAGAAGAACACGCGCAGCAGCGGACGGGACAGCAACACACGGTCCGCCGGCCCACGTGACGGCGCCCGCGATGGTGCCCGTGACACCAGCCGCGACCGCGTACGGAGCTCCCGCGGCACCGGCGATTCGGCCGGCCGCTCAGGTGAGCGCCGCCGTCGTCCGTCAGAAGCCGCGGCGGCAGGGACCGGCCCAGCCGTCGAAAGCCCGGCAACGGCACCGTCCGAGGCCGAGCAGCCCTCACGTACCCGCCGGAGCCGGACACGGACGCGCCGCCGCAACGGCGAAGTGGTGGCCGGTGCGGACAACGGCTCGCTTCCCGGCAGCACCGAGGCCTAAAAACCTCAATGACTGACACCGTCTGGGCGCCGGACGGCAGCAACCTGGTGGTTCACGCGGATAACGCGGAGTTCCTCCCCACGCTGCCGGACGGCGCCTTCACACTGATATACGTTGACCCGCCGTTCAACACCGGCAGGGTCCAGAAGCGCCAGGAAACCCGGATGGTGCTCACCACCGACGGTGACGGCGACCGCGTGGGCTTCAAGGGCCGCTCCTACGACACCATCAAGGGCGCCTTGCACCGCTACGACGATGCGTTCAGCGACTACTGGTCCTTCCTCGAGCCACGGCTCGTGGAGGCGTGGCGCCTGCTGGCCGACGACGGCACGCTCTACCTTCACCTGGACTACCGTGAAGTCCACTACGCCAAAGTCATGCTCGATGCCATCTTCGGCCGGGAGTGCTTCCTCAACGAGATCATCTGGGCCTACGACTACGGCGCGCGCGCGAAATTCCGCTGGCCCACCAAGCACGACAACATCCTGGTCTACGTGAAAAATCCGGCGAAGTACCACTTCGACAGCGCCGAAGTGGACCGCGAGCCCTACATGGCCCCTGGCCTGGTCACCCCTGCAAAACGCGAACTCGGAAAACTGCCCACAGACGTCTGGTGGCACACCATTGTCTCCCCCACTGGCAAGGAAAAAACCGGTTACCCCACCCAGAAACCCGAGGGGCTCATCCGCCGCGTGGTGGCAGCCTCAAGCCGCCCGGGCGACTGGTGCCTGGACTTCTTCGCCGGCTCGGGAACCCTGGGGGCCGTAGCGGCCAAGCTGGACCGGAAGTTTGTCTGCGTGGACCAGAACCAGCCTGCCATCGATGTGATGGCGAAGCGGCTCGGGGGCCACGCAGAGTTCACTTCGTTCCCGGCAAAAGAGCTGTGAAAGCCTGATCCCTCATGCGGGCTCTCGCGGTCAGGGAGCAGCACATCCCACTTGGATGCCATGCCCAGTCTGGCGGTTATCCAAAGCCAGCCCGTTGCCTGCACACATGTTTGCCAGCAGCGTGAGCCCCGCACCGTTCATGTAATTGCCCTGTTGACCGGCGGGTGTCACCGAGTCTGTCACGCCGATGAGCGACAACGTTCCCGGGGGAACGAAAATCCAAACATCCGGTTCGAAGGGGAGCACTACCCAGTTCCCCTGCACGTAGACGGTGCCGAAGTCCAAAACGACTGCTTTCGCATGGGATGTGTCCACAGGGCGGCTGACGTTCTCACAGTGAAGTGCCTGTGCGGCAGGAGCGACAAACATCAGCGCGAACGCTGCCGCGCCAATGGCTAGAAATTTCCTGATCATGATGTCTCCACTAGTTGATGAGAGACCGAACACTTGTCGCGGTTCGAACAGCCGCACCCCGGCAATCGCAAGGTTACTCAGCCGGGGCTCTTAGTCAAGATGCTGTAGTTTCGCCGCGCACCACCGGCGTTCCCGTGGCCATCTCCTCGATCCGGGCCAGCACCGCCGGAGCCGTCAGGTTTTCCCCCAGGAGATTGGGTTTGCCCGTGCCGTGGTAGTCCGAGGAACCCGTAACGAGGAGCCCGTGGCGTTCCGCGAGCTTGTGGAGGAAGGCCCGGCCTTCCGCGGGATTGTCCCGGTGGTCGATCTCGAGGCCGGCCAGGCCGGCGTCGATCATGTCCCGGTAGGTCCGCTCGCCAACTATCCGGCCGCGCGCTGAAGCAACCGGGTGCGCGAAGACGGGGACACCGCCGGCCGCGCGGACCAGCTCGACGGCGGTGACGGGGTCGGGTGCGTAGTGCTGGACAAAGTAGCGCGAACGCGACGTCAGGATCGATGCGAAAGCCTCGGCCCGGTCCGAGACCACTCCGGCAGCTACCAGGGCGTCGGCGATGTGCGGCCGCCCGAGCGTGGCGCCCGGCGCCACGTGGTGGATGACGTCATCCCAGGTCAGCGGGTAGTCCTCTGCCAGGAGGGTCACCATGCGCTCAGCCCGCGTCAGCCGGGCGTCCTTGGCTTTGGTGATTTCCTCAAGCAGCCCCGGGTGGGCCGGATCATGGAGATAGCTCAGGAGGTGGACGCTGATGCCCAGCTCAGTCCGGCAGGAAACCTCCATGCCCGGTACAAGTGCCACCCCGCACTCCAAGGCCGCGCGTGATGCTTCCGCCCAGCCGTCGGTGGAGTCGTGGTCCGTCAGCGCGACGACGTCCAGGCCTGCCCGGGCGGCCGAAGCCATCACATCAGCGGGGGCTTCCGTGCCATCGGAAACGTTGGAGTGGGCATGCAGGTCGATCCTCACCAGCCCAGCCTAGTTCACCCCGTCAGCCTGGCGCGGGCGCGCGGCCCGCAGGAGCGCGCCCCGCTGTGGCACCACCTCGGGTGTGGTGGCCCGGCCAGGCTGCTGGTGAGACGATGGTGCGGTGAACTTTGCCGAAAATACCCCTGACTCTGCATCCCAGCCCCTCGACGAGCGCGTCAACAACCGCTCGCAGCGGCCCAGTTCCGAGGCCTTCAAGGCCTTCATGGCCAGCAACTGGGCGCCATCCAGCCAGGAACTGCCCGAGCGTGAGGACGTCGCCACTCATGCCGCTAACCGGCGCAAGGCCATCTCGGGCCTGTTCAAAGGCGAACGCCTGGTCCTTCCTGCCGGCCCCCTCAAGGTCCGCTCCAACGACTGCGACTACCGCTTCCGCCCGCATTCAGGCTTCGCCCACCTGACAGGACTGGGCCTGGACCACGAGCCTGATGCCGTGCTCATCCTGGAACCTGTCCCGGAGGGAACGGGCGACGGCGGCGGCCACCACCGGGCCACGCTGTACTTCCGGCCCCTCGCCGGAAGGGATACAGAGCAGTTCTACGCCGACTCCCGTTCCGGCGAGTTCTGGATCGGTGCGCGGCCGACCCTCGCGGAGTTCGAAGCCCGCCTTGGCCTGGCGACGGCCCACATCGATGAACTCGAATCGGCCATCACCAAGAATGTCGGTGCCCCCGAAATCGGCGGCATCTCCATCCGCCTTGTCCGCAAGGTCGACGAGAACATTGATGCCCTGGTGGACACCGCCCGGTACAACACCGCCAAGGATCCCGAGAACCTTGACCTCGCCGTCCTCGACGCATTGGATGAAAAACTCTCCGAAGCCCTGTCCGAGCTCCGGCTCCTGAAGGACGACTGGGAGATCGAGCAGATGAAGACTGCGGTGGCCGCAACTGTGGAGGGATTCGTGGAAGTGGTCAAGGCCCTTCCCCGTGCACTGACCCATGCCCGCGGCGAAAGGGTCGTCGAAGGCGCCTTCTTTGCCCGTGCCCGCGAAGCCGGCAACGAACTGGGCTACGACACCATCGCCGCCGCCGGCAATAACGCCACCGTGCTGCACTGGACCCGTAACACCGGCATGGTTAATGCCGGCGAACTGCTGTTGCTTGACGCCGGAGTGGAAGCGGACTCGCTGTACACGGCAGACGTCACCCGGACCCTCCCGGTCAACGGCAGGTTCAGCGATGTCCAGCGGAAGGTCTACGAAGCCGTCCTGGATGCCGCGGATGCCGGCTTCGCAGCGGCCCGGCCCGGCACGAAATTCCGGGACATCCACACCGCAGCCACCACAGTGCTGGCCGAACGCCTCGCCGAGTGGGGCCTGCTGCCCGTGAGCGTGGAGGAAGCCGTGAGCCCCGAGGGTCAGCAGCACCGCCGCTGGATGCCGCACGGCACCAGCCACCACCTTGGCCTGGACGTGCACGACTGCGCGCAGGCCAAACGGGAGCTCTACCTTGACGGCGTCCTGACAGCGGGCATGGTCTTCACCATCGAACCCGGCCTCTACTTCAAGAATGAAGACCTGGGCATCCCCGAGGAGTACCGCGGGATCGGCGTCCGGATCGAGGACGACATCCTCATGACGGCCGACGGTCCGGTCAACCTCAGCGCTGAGCTGCCACGCACGGCCGAAGACGTCGAATCCTGGATGGAAGGCATCTACCGCGAGGTCAATCACCAGGTTGGCAACTGAGCCAAGGCCCTGGCAACAGGGCCTTGGCACCCGCAATGGCGCGGAATACCCGCAATCCTGGCAACCCTTGGTGAAGCTCCGATAACAATTCCTTGGCAATCGCTTGCCAATGGGAATCCTGATGAATACGCTTGGCCCGGAGAAAGAAATCGTAGACTGGGTTCAGTTTCGGTTCTCTGCCAATCTATGCCTTCAAAGGAGAAGTTTCATGGGTATGTCACGACCACGTCGGATCGGTGCAATCGCCGCCGCGACCATCTCCGCACTGATGCTTGCCGCGTGCGGAGGCTCAGGCGGATCTTCGGGCCAGACCTCCGGGGCCACACCCGGAAAGGTGGACGGCACCGGTAAGACGCTGAACGTGCTGATGAACGTCACCGCGCAGTATCCCCAGGAGCAGCAGGCCTGGTTCAAGGAAATGAGCGCCAAGTTCAAGACCGAAACCGGGGCGGACATCCAGTGGGAAACGTTCGCTTCCGCGAATGACGAAATGACCCGGATCCAGACCTCTGTTGTTTCGGGCCAGGGCCCGGATGTCTACGGCCTTGGCACCACGTTCACGCCCACGGCATACTCCACCGGAGCCTTCGTCAAACTCGGGGACAACGAGTGGAACCAGCTTGGGGGCAAGGACAGGTTCGTTCCGGCGGCACTGGGCATCTCCGGCCCCGACGAGTCCAACCAGATCGGGATTCCCTTCGTGAGCAGGCCCTTCGTGATGGCCTACAACACGGAGCTGCTGGCTGCTGCCGGCATTGAAAAGCCCGCAACCACGTGGGATGAATTCACTGAGCAGGCAAAGAAGCTCACCAAGGGCGACCAGTACGGCATCGCCGTTGCCTACAAGGACAACTTCGACCCCTGGAAGTACATCTGGGGCATGTCCATCCAGGCCGGCAACCCCATCATTGACGGCAGCAAGGTCCGCCTCGACGACCCCATCACCAAAAAGGCCTACGAGACCTACTTCGGCTGGGTGACCAAGGACAAGGTGGTCGATCCTTCGGCCGTCGGCTGGGCTAACCCGCAGGCATTGGCTGCCTTCGCAGCCGGCAAGGCAGCCTACTTCCCCATGACCTCTCCGCTGTCCATCCCGGCCCTGGATGCATCCGCCGTCAAGGGGAAGTACAAGTACGCCCTGATGCCCACCGTTCCGCCGGGCGAGAAGTCCAACCCCTCCGGCGGCAAGCCGGCCACCAGCATCCTCTCCGGTGACAACCTCGTGGTAGCGGACTACTCGAAGCAGAAGGACCTCGCCTTCGCGTTCATCAAGATGATCACCGACAAGGACGTCCAGCTCAACTACTTCAAGGTCTTCGGCCAGCTGCCCGCCAACCAGGCAGCTGCCAAGGAACTTGCAAGCAATCAGGTGATCGCCCCGGCCCTGGACTCCGGCGCCAAGTCTGTGGCGACGCCGTTCAGCGGCGCCTGGGGCGATGTCCAGCTGTCCCTGACCAACGTCGTTGTCCAATCCATCCCTGACCTTTCCGCCGGTTCGGTCAGCGATGGCAACCTGGCCCAGCGGCTCAAGGACGAGCAGGCCAAGTCACAGACAGCCCTGGACCGGGCCAAGAAGTAAGCCCGGCAGAACAGCTGCGGAAGGTTACCGAAAATGGCTAGCAGCGTTACCGAGCCCCGGCCGTCGGACAGCAGTCCGACGGCCGGGGCGGCCGCCGGACAGGGCGAAATTACCCCGCCAGGGAAGCGGCGCAAAGGGCTCAGCGAGAAAAACAGGCCTCTGTGGCTCCTGATACCCGGCGGACTGCTGATGACGGTTGTCATCCTCATCCCGCTGGCCATGGGCATTTGGATGTCCCTGATCGATCTGGACCAGTACACACTTCGCAAGTGGGTCAGTGCCGAGTTCATTGGCGTCCAGAACTACATTGAAGCCGCGCTCAGCAGCGACCTGCTCCGCTCCATCTGGCTTTCGGTCTCGTTCGCGGTGATTTCCACGGTGGTGACCATCCCGCTGGGCGTGGCTGCCGCCGTCGTCACCCAGAACGCCTACCGCGGCCGCGCACTGGTGCGCTCAATTTTCCTCATCCCCTACGTCCTGCCGTCGTTTGTGGTGGCCAGCGTGTGGCGCACCATGCTGCAGCCGGACGGCATCGTGAATGTGACGTTGAACAACATGGGAATGGGCGGCGGACTGTGGCTTAACGGTCCCAACTCGTACTGGACGCTGGTGTGGGTGGAAATCTGGGCGGCCTGGCCCTTCATTTACCTGCTGGCGCTGTCCGGCCTGCAGGCGGTCGATCACGAGGTCCACGAGGCATCGGCACTTGATGGGGCACTGTGGTGGAACAAGCTGCGTTACGTGATCTTCCCCTACCTTAAGGGCCCCGTCTCGCTTGCCTTCCTGCTGGCCACGTTGAACCACATCAACAACTTCACCCTTCCGTATGTCCTCTTTGGAGCACCGGCCCCGTCGGACGTGAACGTGCTCCCGATCCTGGTCTACGTCACCAGCTTCCAGAGCTTCCGGTTTGGCCTCAGCGCCGCCATGGCAGTTGTGTCACTGATCCTGATTGCCATCCCACTCTTCATCTACCTGCGTGCGGTCCGGCTTGACGTGCACGAAGGAGGAAAGAAATGACCCTCGACGCCCCTCCGAATCCGATCGGGCAGCAGAAGAAGCAGCCCATCCGGCGTGATGCGGCCCTGGAAGTCACACGCCTCATGCCGCGGCCGCTGCTGGCCATTCTCACGGTCCTGCTGTGCGCCCTGGTCCTGACGCCAATCGCGTACATCTTCCTCGCCTCGCTCAACACGGACGTGGGGGTGGCCAGTGGCGAGTTCTGGCCAAGCACTTTCTCCTTGGACAGCTACAGCAAGATCTGGGATTCCGTGGGGCTGGCAAAGGCCATCGGCAACAGCCTGATTGTTTCCGGTGCGACGGCGGTCGTCTCGGCCATCATGGCCATCGGCACGGCCTACGTGCTGGTCCGCTTTGAGTTCCGGGGGCGCCTGACGGTGCTGCGCGGACTGCTGGGGCTCCAGTCCATCCCGGGAACCCTCATGCTGCTGCCGGTATTCGTGCTCTTCTCGTCCGCGGGCACCTACTTGGGTGTGACGGTGATCGGAACACTCTGGGGCCTGTTCATCGCCTACCTGACCTTCGCCTTGCCGTTCTCAACCTGGGTGATGGTCACCTACCTCCGCGGCCTGCCGCGGGAGCTGGAGGAAGCGGCCCGCATCGATGGCGCCTCAAATATCGGTATCCTGTTCCGGATCATCATCCCGCTCAGCTGGCCCGGCATCATCGTCTCGGCCATCTTCGCGTTCCTGCTCGGCTGGAATGACGTGCTGTTCGCCTCCGTATTCACCCGACCGGACACCCATACCGCGGCGGTTGCACTGCAGGTCTTCGCCTCCGCCGTTGAGGGTGGAGCGATTCCGGTGTATTCCCAGCTGATGGCCGCTGCACTGGTCTGCGCCGCTCCCGTGGTGGTCCTGTACTTCATGTTCCAGAAGTACCTCGTGGGCGGCCTGACGGCCGGCAGCGTCAAGTAGGCGGCGCCAAGGGCCGGCGCCAGATAGGCGGCGTCAAACAGGGAGCCTTACGGGCATCTGCACAAACACAAGGAGCGCCAGTCGCTTAACGGGTCAGGCCCGGGGTTGGATTCCCTCCCCCGGGCCTGACGCGTTGGTGCGTAAGATCTCGCGTCGCCGCTTAGCCGATTCGCCGCTACGGCGTGGCTCCGCCGCCGTCTTTGGCAGAATCCGGCTGTGCTTTGGACTGGTCAGCCACGGGCTGCGCCTGGGCCGGCTGGCTTGACGCGGGCTGCTCCGTGACCCGGACGCCGTACTGTGGCCGGCCGTCGGGAAGGTCCGGGTAGCGGACTGCGGCCGGCGCCTTGGCCGGCTGGGCTGCAGCATTTTCCTGCTGGACAGGGTGCTGGCCCGCTTCCGGAACGGCGGTGCTGCCTGCGCCCTGCTGCCCGTACGGATCGTTCCAGCTGGCGGGACGGACGGGGGCCTGACCCTGCTGGGCGCCGGGCTGGTGATCAGTCTGATCCTGCTGGCCCTGCGCGTCGTGGTGGCCGGGCTGGTTGTAGGGCTGGTTCTGGTAGCCCTGCGAACGGTAGGCACCCGTTGCCGCATCGGAGCGGGTCATCGGGAGCTGCTGAAGGAGCCGGCGCGCCTCGTGGGCAGCTTCCATTGAGACCACGACGTCGTAGTTGGTGGCCACCACCTGGCTGGTGGAGGTGAAGTCCCGCTTTCCCCGCTGCATGGCGTACGTGACGATGCCGAACAGCATAAAAAAGGCTGCACCCATCAGCACAGATGCCAGGATGGAGAAATAGCCCGGTGACGGCGCGAAGAAGGAGAGCATCACGCCAACAAACAGGCCGAACCACATACCGCTGAGCGCTCCCGAAAGAGCCACCCGCGGGTAGCTGAGGCGGCCGGTTACCCGTTCCACCATTTTGAGTTCGTTGCCCACAATGGAGACCATGTGAACCGGGAACTGCTGGTCGGCCAGGTAGTCCACCGCCTTCTGGGCATCCAGGTAGGAGGTGTACGAACCGACGGTGTCACCGGCAGGAACCGCACGGGCGTCGTCGGGCCCGGCGGGGCCACCGGCCTTGGGAGCACCAAAAATGTTTGACATACTCCCATTCTTGCCCATCTGCATGTGTGCCGCCTGTAATTCAGCTAAAAGTGAGCAGACTCGGTAGCCTGTAGAGGTGAGTACAACTCCTACACGCGTCTTCGTGGCGCGCCTTCTGGGTCTCGACGTCTTCGACCCGCTGGGTGACCGGCTGGGCCGGCTGCGTGATGTCGTTGTGCTCTCGCGCGGAACCCGCGGTGCACCGCACGTGGTGGGTATCGTCGTCGAGGTTCCGGGTAAAAAGCGCGTCTTTGTGCCCATGACCCGCATTACGTCCATCGACCAGACACAAATCATCTGTACCGGCCTGGTCAACCTCCGCCGCTTTGAGCAGCGCGGCGCCGAGACACTGGTCGTGGCGGAAATGTTCGACCGCCGGGTCACCCTCAGGGACGGCAGCGGTGACGCCACCATCGAAGACATCGCCATGGACCAGCACCGGTCCCGCGACTGGTTCGTCAGCAAGCTCTTCGTTCGGCGCGGCCATTCACTGTCCCCCCTGAGCCGGCTGCGGCGCAACGAAACGCTGATCATCGACTGGGCCGACGCCCTGCAGGGTGCGCGGACCGAACCGCAGGCCGCTACCCAGTTCGTGGCCACGCACGAAGACCTCAAACCTGCTGACTTCGCCGAGGCGCTGCAGGAAATGAGCGATAAACGCCGCTTCGAAGTTGCCAGCGAGCTCCAGGATGAAAGGCTGGCCGACGTCCTTCAGGAGCTCCCGGAAGATGACCAGGTGGAAATCCTCTCAGCCCTGGACGTCCAGCGTGCGGCGGACGTCCTGGAGGAGATGGACCCGGACGACGCCGCCGACCTCCTCGGCGAACTGCCGTCCGCCCAGGCTGAGCAACTGCTGCAGCTGATGGAACCCGAAGGTGCCGAAGACGTCAGGCGGTTGCTCGAATACGACGAGGACACCGCCGGCGGCCTGATGACCCCTGTTCCGGTCATCCTGCCCCCGGAAGCAACAGTCGCCGAAGCTCTGGCGCACGTCCGGCGCGAAGAGCTCTCCCCTGCCCTGGCATCGTCGATCTTCATCGCCCGGCCGCCGCTGGAAACCCCCACCGGGCGGTTCCTGGGCGTGGTCCACATCCAGCAACTGCTGCGGTTCCCCCCGTTCGAACCGCTGGGAAATCTTCTGGACAAGAACCTTGAGCCGTTGTCGGACCAGGCCCACATCAGCGAAGTGGCCCGCACCCTGGCAACCTACAACCTGAACTCCCTTCCGGTGGTCAACGACGCCGGCCGGCTTGTGGGGGCGGTGACTGTTGATGACGTTCTGGATCATCTGTTGCCCGATGACTGGCGGGCCTATGATGGCGAAGCCCCGATAAGAAAGCTTGGAGGCCGCATTGGCTGAGACCAGCGACCCTAAGAATCCCGGCCGGCCGGGCGCCGCCAGGAAAGCAGACAAGGGCGGCCTTGACACCCCGCTGAGCGGCCGCCAGCGCATCCTGCCCAAGTTCTCACCCGATCCGGACGCGTTCGGCCACGCCACTGAAGGTTTCGCCCGGTTTATGGGTACGCCGCAGTTCCTGGTGTACATGACCGTGTTCGTTGTCGTCTGGCTGGTCTGGAACACCTGGGCACCAACGGAGTGGCAGTTCGACTCCCGTCTCCTCGGTTACACCCTTCTGACGCTTATGCTCTCGCTGCAGGCCTCGTACGCGGCGCCCCTCCTGCTGCTTGCCCAGAACCGGCAGGACGACCGGGACCGTGTCTCCCTCCAGCAGGACCGGCAGCGCGCCGAACGGAACCTCTCGGACACCGAGTACCTCACCAGGGAGCTGGCGTCGCTGAGGATCGCCCTGCGCGAAGTGGCCACCCGGGATTACGTCCGGGCAGAACTGCGCTCGCTTCTTGAGGACCTGCTGGAGGCGCAGGAGGAACTGCGGACCCACGATCCTGCGAGGGCCAGCAGCAACGAGTCCCCGCGGGAGAAGGTCAAGGAGAAGCTCAAGGAAAAGCGCGACAAGCAGCGGAACCCGCGCACGCAGCAGATTCCCAAGGTGAAACCGAGCCACGCCGCATACAAGGACGAAAGCCCCCTGGACGCCGCCGTCAAAGATGCGGCCCTCACCGAAGCAGCCCGCCGGGAACCGGTCCTGGAGGACCCCGGCACCCCCAAGCTGCCCCCTATTCCCGAAAGCTGAGTACTGCCCGAATGAGTCCCACCTTGGAGCAGTCAGTACATGCTGCCCTGGCAACCGTCATCGATCCTGAGCTCCGCCGCCCCATTACCGAACTTGGCATGGTGGACTCCGTGGAGGTGTCCGGCAACGGCCGTGTCAGGCTTACCGTCCTGCTCACCATCGCCGGCTGCCCGCTCAAAGGCACCATTACGGCGGATTCCGAAAAGGCGCTGTCCGCAGTTCCCGGAGTGACCGGCGTTGAGGTCGAACTGAAGGTGATGAATCAGGCACAGCGGGACGCCCTGAAGGAACAGCTGCGGGGTGCCGGCGGCCAGCGCGGCATTCCGTTCAACCAGCCGGGCTCCCTCACCAAGGTTTTCGCTGTGGCCAGCGGAAAAGGAGGCGTCGGTAAGTCCTCCGTCACCGTCAACCTGGCGTGCTCCCTGGCCGCCCAGGGACTGCGGGTGGGCATCGTGGATGCCGACGTCTACGGTTTCTCCGTCCCTGCCCTGATGGGCATCACACAGGCGCCCACGCGCGTGGATGACATGATCCTGCCCCCTGTCGCCTACGGCGTCAAAGTGATCTCGATCGGCATGTTCGTGACAGGCAACCAGCCCGTTGCGTGGCGCGGCCCCATGCTCCACCGCGCCCTGGAGCAGTTCCTGACTGACGTCTACTTCGGCGACCTCGACGTCCTCTTCCTGGACCTGCCGCCGGGCACCGGAGACATCGCTATTTCCGTAGCGCAACTGCTCCCCAAAGCCGAGATCCTGGTGGTCACCACGCCGCAGGCTGCCGCAGCCGACGTCGCCGAACGCGCCGGTGCGATAGCCACTCAAACCGGGCAGTCTGTGGCCGGCATCATCGAAAACATGTCTTACCTGGAGATGCCCGACGGCGGGAGAATGGCGCTGTTCGGAAGCGGCGGCGGAGCAGTTCTCGCCGAGAGGCTCACCGCGACGGTGGGTGCCGCGGTGCCGCTCCTCGGCGAGATCCCGCTGGACATCCTGCTGCGTGAGGGCGGCGACGCCGGTCTGCCGATCGTCCTTGGGCGGCCGGAGACTCCTGCAGCCATCGCCCTCACAGGGATTGCGGGCAAATTGGCGGCCCGGCCGCGGGGCCTGACGGGGATGAAGCTGGGCTTACAGCCGCGGTAATCGGACGTCTAGGTAGCTTCGGTATCGAAGGGGGCCGCTTCTCCCGGGGGCAGCACCTGGACAACCCGTTCCGGACGGCTGGAGGGTCCGGATGCCGCGGCTGCGCCCACAGCGGCAGTGCCTGCGACAGCCGCAACAGCTGCGGGCGCTCCGGAACTGACAGGTTTGGTGTCGTCGTCAAGGAGGGCTTCCTTGATGATGCGCCGGGGGTCGTACTGGCGGGGATCGTATTTCTTCCAGTCGACATCGTCGATGTCGATCCCCACTTCTTCCTTGATCTGTTCCCTAGCACCGGAAGCCATGCGGCGGACTTCCTTCACCAGGTTTGCAAGTTTCTGGGTGTATTCGGGCAGCCTCTGGGGACCGATCACGAGGATGCCGATGATCAGCAGGAGGAAGAACTCCGGGCCGTTGATTCCAAACACTTTAGGAAGATTACCCTCTCCGGAGCTCCACTGACGATTCCTGCACCGGGGCAGCTGGACCAGTCCCGATCACGACCCCAGCATTTCTCCGATTTTGCGGATTCCCCGCTCCAGCCGGGCAGCCGGGGATTCGTCAGGGGCGGTGGCCTGCGTCGTGGCAGTCTCCGTGCCGGCACCGGCGTTGATGCCCTCGACAGTAAGCTCACTGAGCCTCTGGAGGAGGGGAACGGCGTCGTCAGCCTGCCCAGGCGGGAGGTCGGACGTCACCAGGAACGTGCCGGCCGCGGTCTTGTAGCTGGCGGTCCAGGGAGCCTCGCCGCTGACCACCAGCTCGCCCACCTTCGGCCCAGCCACCGCAGAATGCTGTTCCACGACCGTGGCGTAGTGCTGGCCGTCCCACAGGTGCATCTCCACGGCCGGGCCGCCGTTGACGGTAACTGCCTTGGCCGTCTGGAGATGGAAGCCGAGCGACTCAAGGCCAGGGCAGACCCAGCCCTCGGACCGCAGGGCGGCCAACTGGGGCGCACTGAGCTCCCTGCCGTCAGCGGGCAGCTGGGTTGCATGCTGGACAAGATTGCCGTTCATGGCTGTCCCGGCCAAGGGGAGGTTGTCCCCCGCCAGCGCAAACGCACTGATAGCCAAAATTCCGGCAGCGGCCGCGGTTCCGCCGGCAGTCAACGCCAGGACCCGGGCAGCAGGATGGCGGACCGGTGCAGGGTCCGGAGCGGCCGCGAGCAACTCGGTCCTGGCCAGCAGGCGTGCCGCCAGGTCCCCGCTTGCCGGCGGCACTGCCGCTTCCCGGAGCCGTTCAATGTACTGGCGTTCGCGGTTCACTGCCGCGGCGCACTCTGTACAGGTCCGCACATGATCGGCGCTGCGGTGATGCCGCCGGCCGAAGGGGTTTTGGGGCGTCATGGTGCCGATCAGAGAATGCCGGCGATGCGCGGCAGCGACAGCTTTGGCTTCCGTCCCTGCAGGGGGCGGGGATCCCGGTGAGCCAACTTTTCGCGCAACATGGTGCGGCCACGGTGGATACGTGACCGTACCGTGCCGAGCTTGACGCCGAGTGCGGCGGACACCTCGTCGTAGGACAGTCCTTCAAGATCGCACAGGACGACGGCGGCGCGGAAGTCCGGCGGCAGCTCCTCAAGTGCGGCCTGGACGTCGAGGTCAAGGTTGTTCAGCTCAAAACTCTGTTCCGGTCCGGGTTCCCGGCCCGGAATCCGGGACTCTGCATCCTCCGCCAACGCGTCGAACCGGATGCGGCTCTTGCGGCGGGCCTGGTCGAGGAACAGGTTGGTGGTGATGCGGTGGAGCCAGCCGTCGAGCGTCCCCGGCTTGAAGTTCTCAAGCGAGCGGAAAACGCGGACGAATACCTCCTGGGTGAGGTCCTCGGCGTCGAACTTGTTCCCGGTCAGGCGGTAGGCCAGCCGGTAGACCTTGGCGGAGTGGTTGGCCACCACTTCTTCCCAGGTGGGCATGACCCAGTCCGCGGCGGAATCTTGTGTTGCAGGGACAGGTGCCACGCCTGATGCTGACATCGTCCACTCCCCTCGTGCATTGCTTGCGCCCGGATAATTTGACATCTCTGGTTCGGCGCCGGCCGCCTTGCGGATGACCGGATACCAATCATTTCAAAATTGGCTGGGAATTACCTGACCGGAGGTGTTTTCAGCCAAAGGCGCAACCGGTTACCCTCCCCGGATGGTACGCGCAGACACAGTAGGCTGTACTAAACACTCCCCTGCCGCCCAGAAAGCGAATCCCCCATGAGCGCCGACAAGTCCACGAGCTGGTCCTATGCAGAAGATCTGCCCGCAGAGGACGAGGTCATGCTTCGGGCGAGGGAGCGCTCTTTCGAGTTGGGGGTGAAACCCATCAGCCGGGGTGTGGGAGCGGTCCTCACGGTGCTTGCTGCAGGATCCAAGGCCCAGACCGCCGTCGAAATCGGAACAGGTGCAGGCGTCTCCGGGGTCTGCATCCTTCGGGGCCTCGGCCCGCAGGCCGTGCTGACCACCATTGACGTTGACGTCGAGCACCTGAAGGCCGCCCGCGAAGCGTTCTCGGAGGCCGGCAGCCCGGCCAACCGCACCCGCACCATCTCCGGCCGCGCAGGCGACGTTCTGCCGCGGCTGACCGACGCCGCCTATGACCTGGTGTTTGTCGATGCCGACAAGCCCGGCCTGCCCGGCTATGTTGAGCAGGCGGTCCGGCTCCTGAAGGCCGGCGGCCTCCTGATCATCAATGACGCTTTGGACAAGGACCGCGTTGCCAACCCCGCTGCCAGGGATGCCAATACTGTAGTCCTCCGCCAGGTGGGCAAGGCCATCCGCGACGACGACCGCCTGGCATCGGCGATGCTTCCCACCGGCGACGGCCTGCTGGTAGCGGTTAAGAAATAGAACAGGCCCCCGATAAAAACAGGGCCTGAAATAAAACAGGGCCCGCAGCATTCAAGCTGCGGGCCCTGGCAACGCGGAATTATTCGGTAACGCCCACGAGGCATTCCTTAAGGTTGGCCGCCTCCGCCGCGTTCAGTTCGACCACAAGCCGTCCGCCGCCTTCGAGCGGAACGCGCATGATCAGGCTGCGGCCCTCTTTGGTGACTTCCATAGGGCCGTCGCCGGTGCGTGGTTTCATAGCCGCCATGAGGAATTTCCCCTCCATTTAGTCCCAGGACATAGCAGCCCGGGCGGGCTGTGTCCGCATGGTCATATCAAGCCGCTATGGCGGCACGTACTGATGCCGCCATGGCTGAACATTTCTGAATGATTTTGTCCTTGCTTACTAACTATTATCCCGTAATTACCCGCACGTAGCTAATCGATGGACATTTCCGGCCGCGTCGGATTCGGCGAATGACCGGCCCGGCGCCGCCCGCTGTCACGGCGGATAATCGCCGCCACCGGGCAGTTGGGCCCATGCCCACAGCCAGACGACCCAGACGATCTGGAGCAGCACAAACATGGTCACCACAGTGCCGCGGTAGGCACGGGACCGGGACAGCAGGGCGGCGCCCAAGGCCATCGGAAACAGCGGCAGCAGCATTCGGAAAGTGCTGGTCTGCGGGTGCAGGAACAGCAACAGGTAACCCATGTAGCAGGCACACCACAGGCGGAGCTCCACCCCGAGCCGGACCACGGGCGGGATGAACAGCATGAGCCCAAACAGCGATGCAAAGACAAATGGCGCCACCACTCCCAGGACGGGCCCGAAAAGGTCGACGCCGGTGTCGAACCAGGGTTTAAAAAGTACAAGGTCGTGCCCGCGCCACACTGTTTCGGTCTTGGTGTAGGCCTCAATGTCGCCGGTGGCTGCCCATGCTGCGGCGGGCCAGAGCAGCGCCGCGGCGCCGCACACAGCGGTCAGGCCGGCCAGCGAGGCCAGCTCTCGCAGGCCTGGGGTGGAGGGCTGCTGAACGCCACGGATGCGCGCCACCAGCCTGAAGATGAACAGGAGCCCCAGCATTACCGCAAAAGGGACCCCCACCGGGCGGGAAAGGCACAACACGACAACCACCGGCATAGCCCAGAGGTAGCGATGCCTGACAACCAGCAGCAACGCCATGGCAAGCAGGAAGAGGGTCAAGGGCTCCGCATAAGGAACCTGGAGAATGGGGGAGACCGGAAAAGACGCGAAGAATGTGACCCCCCACAGGGCCGTACCGTGCGGAGCCTTGTGCCTGAAGAGGCTGTAGACCGCCAGTGCCGCCGCCAAACCTGAAAGCACGGCGATGACCGTCAGCGACGCGGCAGCGCTCCACCCGGTCAGCCCTGACACGGCCCTTCCCAGAGCCGGAAAAAGGGGATAGAACGCCCACGCATTTTCCTGGACGTTGCCCGCGTCGTCCGTCGGAAGGACGGACGGATAACCGTCGGTGACGATCCGCCCATACCAACGTGCGTCCCAGATGTTGATGAACTTCCAGTAGTCAGGCGTCGGAGGAAACCAGGGATTGGGGCCCTGGTGGAGCGCTGCAGCCATGAAGACACAAGCGCTGACAAGCCTCGCGGCGACGTAAAGGGCACCCACCTGCAGCCACCAGGGCCAGCGCCGGAGCGCATCCCCGGTGCGGGCGGCAAAGGCACTGACCGAGGCCGCGGCGCCGGTCCGGCCGCGGGTGTTAGTGCTCAAGCGCCCGGCTCCGGCCGCGCGCGTTCGGCTTCGAGCAGGCGTGTCCGGAGCCGGGCCACTTCCTCATCCTTGGCGGCCAACTGGTCCCGCAGTTCGTCAAGGACCTGGTCCACCTGGTCCATCCGGTAACCACGGAGTCCGAGGGAAAACCGGACGCGGTCGATGTCGGCCGGTGCAGCTGCTGCGGGCAGCAGCACCGGCGGAAGATTGGCGGGGGGCTGTTCGAACCCGCCGGTCAGGAGACCACGTTCGGGCACCGTCGCCCCGGCAGTGTCCATTCCGGCTGTATCCGCCCCGGCAGTGCCCGTTCCGGCGGCAGGGGTACCGTCAGCCGGTCCTCCGCCGCGGCGGAAGCTGCGGAGGATCCCGCGGCGGCCACCGGTGCCGGCCCACAAAGTGGCGCCGATCAGCACTATGGCAAGGAAGACCAGGAAAAAACTCACAGCACCCATCGTGCCAGATCCGGACAGGCGGGCCGCGCGGATGGCCTATTCGGGCCGCTGCTCGCCATTCAGCGAGGGCGTGATGCCCTCATGCAGCACCCGGTCCACGGCCTCGGCTGGATCGTCGACAAGCTGGATCAGGTCCAGGTCCTTTTCCGAGACCATCCCTTCTGCCACCAGGGTTCCCCGGATCCATTCGATCATGGGACCCCAGAAGGCGACGCCGAGCAGCACGATGGGAAACGAGGTCACTTTCCGGGTCTGGACCAGGACCATGGCCTCGAAAAGTTCGTCCAAGGTGCCCAGTCCGCCTGGCAGGACAATGAATCCCTGGGCGTATTTCACGAACATCGTTTTCCGTGCAAAGAAATAGCGGAAGTTGATGCCGAGGTCCACCCACTGGTTCAGGCCCTGCTCGAAGGGAAGCTCAATACCCAGGCCAACCGACACGCCGTTGGCTTCGACGGTGCCCCGGTTGGCTGCCTCCATGGAGCCAGGCCCTCCGCCGGTAATAACCGCCACGCCGGCAGCGGCGAGATGCCGGCCGACTTCGACGCCCATCTCGTAGTACTGGCTTCCCGGCTTGGTCCTGGCTGAGCCGAAGACGCTGACAGCAGGACCGAGGTCGGCCAAGGCCCCGAATCCTTCAACAAACTCGCTCTGGATCCGCAGGACCCGCCAAGGATCTGTGTGGACGAACTGGCCTGGGCCCTTGGTATCAAGCAGATGCTGGTCGGACATTTCCACCGCAGCCTGCTTGCGGCGGAGTTCCAGGGGACCCTTGCGGCGCGGCTGGGAAGTTTTGGCCGGATCTGCGTTGATGCTCATCTCCCAAGGCTAGCCCCACGGCCGCGCCCATGGCGGCAGGTATCTCTTGAATCACGATCCGCGGGAACTTGGGGTGATTCAGTTCATAATCAGCCATTGTTCGCTAGATTCTTCTTATGACTACTCCTGTGCCCGGCGACGCGCTCGTCTCCCTGAATGGTGTGAATAAGCATTACGGTCAGCTGCATGTTCTGAAGGACATCAACCTGCACGTCCGCAAGGGCGAGGTTGTTGTTGTCATCGGACCGTCAGGTTCCGGCAAATCCACCCTGTGCCGGGCCATCAACCGCCTGGAAACCATCGAGGGCGGCAGCATCAGCATCGATGGCAAGGTGCTGCCGGAGGAGGGGAAGGAGCTGGCCCAGCTCCGGGCCGACGTCGGGATGGTTTTCCAGTCCTTCAACCTGTTCGCGCACAAGACCATCCTGGAAAACGTGACGCTGGGGCCCATCAAAGTCAAGGGTGTGCCCAAGCAACAGGCTGACAAGGAAGCCATGGCGTTGCTGGAGCGGGTGGGTGTGGGACACCAGGCGCCCAAGCTCCCCGCGCAGCTCTCCGGCGGCCAGCAACAGCGCGTGGCCATCGCCCGTGCCCTTGCCATGAAGCCTAAGGTGATGCTCTTTGATGAGCCCACCTCGGCCCTGGACCCCGAAATGATTAACGAAGTCCTCGACGTCATGATCCAGCTGGCCAAGGAGGGAATGACCATGGTGGTGGTCACCCACGAGATGGGCTTCGCCCGGAAGGCTGCGGACCGCGTGGTCTTCATGGCTGACGGCCAGATCGTTGAAGACGCCACGCCGGAGGAATTCTTTACCAACCCCAAGAGTGACCGCGCAAAGGACTTCCTGTCCAAGCTGCTTACCCACTGATCCCCCCTAAACGAACACACACTCCAGTTCGCACCCAGGCCGTGACCCACGGCCGATCAATGAAAGGAATGTCATGAAGGCATTTATGACCCGGCGGAAGTCGTTCTTCGTGGCGGCTACCGCTGCCCTGGCCTTGTCCCTGAGCGCATGTGGCGGCAGCACGCCCGGCACCACCAGCGATCCGAAGGTTGCCGAGAAGCCCACCTTTGCCGCCGGAACCACCATGGCGAAACTTTCCAGTGCAGGCACCATCAAGATCGGTACCAAGTACGACCAGCCGCTCTTCGGCCAGGTTGGCCTTGACGGCAAGCCGGTGGGCTTTGACGTCGAGATGGGCAAGTTGATCGCCGCCAAGCTGGGTATCGCGGCTGACAAGATCGAATGGTCTGAGACTGTCTCTGCCAACCGCGAACCGTTCATCGAGCAGGGCAAGGTGGACCTGGTCATCGCGACCTACACCATCAACGACAAGCGCAAGACGGTTGTCGACTTTGCCGGGCCGTACTACGAGGCCGGCCAGGCACTGATGGTGAACAAGGACAACAACACCATCAAGAAGCCTGAAGACGTCGCCGGCAAGAAGGTTTGCTCGGTTACTGGCTCAACCCCTGCTGCCACCATTGTGGACAAGTACAAGGCCGAGCTGGTTCCTGCGGCCACGTACTCCGCATGCCTTGAGCCGCTGCGCAACAAGCAGGTTGAAGCCATCACCACGGACAACGTGATCCTCGCCGGCTTTGTGGACAAGGAGCCTGACGCCTTCAAGCTGGCTTCGGATGAAACCTTCACCAAGGAGCCTTACGGCATCGGCCTGAAGAAGGGCGACACCGAGTTCCGCAACTGGATCAACGACCAGCTTGAGGCATTCGACAAGGACGGGTCCTACAAGAAGGCCTGGGAAGCCACCGCGGGCACCGTCATCAAGACGGCCCCGGCTCTGCCCAAGATCAACCGCTACTAAGCAGCCCCTGAGGTTGCCGGGACGAGGCCACCAGCTTCGTCCCGGCAACCGTTTCCTGTCTTCGCCCCCAACGCCCAGAGCCGAAGGATCCTATGGACGTCATCATTGAAAACCTCCCCTTGTACTGGGAAGGCCTTCTCCGCACTCTTTTCCTCTCTGTCGTCTCCGGGATCATCGCACTGATCGTGGGAACACTCCTGGCAGCAGCCCGGGTCTCCCCCGTTGCGGCCCTTCGTGGGTTCAGCACCGTTTACGTGGAAGTCCTGCGGAACACTCCGCTGACCATTGCCTTCTTTTTTGCGGCGATCGTCCTGCCACGCCTCGGCGTGACATTCGAGCAGTTTGAGGTCGCTGCCATTATTGCCCTGAGCGCGTACACCGCCGCCTTCATTGCCGAAGCTGTCCGCTCCGGCGTCAACAGCGTTCCGCTCGGCCAGGCAGAGGCGGCACGGAGCATCGGCATGAAGTTCGGCCAGGTGCTCTCCCTGATCATCCTGCCCCAGGCCCTCCGGACGGTGATCCCGCCGTTGATCAACATTCTGATTGCCCTCGTCAAGAACTCTTCGGTGGCCGGCGCATTCTTCGTGCTTGAACTTTTTGGGTACGGCCGCCAGCTGGCCAACGCCAACGGTGACCAGGTCATGGCAGTGCTGCTCGGCGTCGCATTCTTTTATCTGCTCCTCACCGTTCCCCTGGGCATCCTGGCCAGCACGGTGGAACGAAAGGTGGCGATTGCCCGATGACTTCAGTCCTTTACGACGTTCCCGGCCCGAAAGCACGCCGGGTATCACTGATCGGTTCGGTGATCGGTTCTGTCCTGATTCTCGGACTGCTCGCCTTTATCGGTATGACGTTGGCCCAGCAGGGCATTTTTGAAGGCCGCCGCTGGGCCATCTTCACCCGCGCCGACGTATGGAGGCTCCTGGGCAACGGCATCGGCGCCACGCTCAGCGCGGCCGCCATCGCCGCAGTCATCGCTTTCCCCCTGGGTTTGATGCTGTGCCTGCTGCGGATCTCCCTCGTCGCCTGGATCCGGATCCCCACCCGCGTGGTCCTCGAGTTCCTGCGTGGCATGCCGGTGGTCCTGATGATGCTGTTCGTGCTGCTGGTGTTCGGCACCAGCTCGTTCGTCGCGGTGATTGCCGGGCTTGTCCTTTACAACTCGGCCATTTTCGCGGAAATCATCCGTGCCGGCATCCAGTCACTGCCCAAGGGTCAGCGGGAAGCAGGCCTGACCATCGGGCTGACCAGCTTCCAGTCACGGATGCTGATCGAGCTTCCACAGGCTGTCCGGCGGATGATGCCGTCGCTGGTTGCCCAGCTCGTGGTGCTCCTGAAGGACACCTCGCTTGGCTACATCGTGGCCTACGGCGAGCTCCTTCGGGCCGTCCAGGTCATGGCGGACTTCCTGGGGAATGCCTTCCTGTTCCCGATCTTCTTCGTTGCCGCAGCCATCTACATCACGATTAACATCATCGTGTCCCGGATCGCTGTCTGGATCGAACGCCGTGGATCCAACAAGGCCGCGGGCGGTGTCGCGAAGGCGCCGACCGCCGTCGTGGCTCCGGAACTTCCGGATGTGAAGTAGCAGTACCGGCTGGTCATGCAAAGGGTCCGCAGCCTCAAGGCTGCGGACCCTTTGCTGTTACGCCACCCCGTTGATCAGGCAAAAAGCCAGCTTCGGAGCGCCCGGAGGCATTCCCGAATGGCGTCAGCATCCACGTGTTCGTTGTCTTTGTGCGCCAGCAGCGGGTCACCCGGTCCGAAGTTCACCGCCGGGATCCCCAGCTCACTGAAGCGCGCGACGTCGGTCCAACCGTATTTCGGTTTTGGTTCCGCTCCGACGGCGGCCACGAAGGACGCGGCCGCGGGATGGTTCAGGCCGGGACGCGCTCCCGCCGCGCTGTCGGTGCGGACCACATCGAAACCTTCCAGCAGTTCCCGGACGTGCGCCTCCGCCTGATCAGGGGACTTGTCCGGCGCGAACCGGTAGTTGATTTCCACCACGCAGCGGTCCGGGATGACATTGCCAGCTGTCCCGCCGTTGATTTTCACGGCGTTGAGGCTTTCCCGGTAGTCCAGGCCGTCGACGTTGATGGTCTGCGGTTCATATTCTGCCAGCCGCCTGAGGATCGGGGCGGCCGCGTGGATGGCGTTGCTGCCCATCCAGGCCCGGGCGGAGTGGGCGGCCTCACCCACGGTGGTGGCCTCGAAGCGCATGGTTCCGTTGCAGCCGCCCTCCACCGTGCCGTGGGTAGGTTCAAGCAGGATGGCAAAGTCACCATCAAGGAGGCCGCCATGGTGACGGACCAGGCGGCCAAGTCCGCTCTTTACCGCTTCCACTTCCTCATGGTCGTAGAAGACGAAGGTGACGTCCCGCTGCGGTGACGCGCCGTCGTCGAACATCGTGGCCGCCAGAGCGAGCTGGACTGCGACGCCGCCCTTCATGTCAGTGGCTCCGCGCCCGTACAGGACGCCCTCCCCCGGCGTGCCGGACTCCCACGTGGAAGGCACCGTGCCGCGGGCACCTCCGGTAGTGGGTAAGGGCACCGTGTCCAGGTGCCCGGCGAGGATGACCCGCTCCGGCAGCCCCAGTTCGGTGCGCGCAATGATGGAGTCGCCGTCGCGGACGAGGTGAAGTCCAGGGACCTTCTCCAGACCCGCCTGGACGGCGTCGGCGAGCTCTGTCTCATTCCCGGACACACTGTTGATGTCCATCAGGTCAGCAGTCAGGACGGCAACGTCCTGGCGCAGGTCCAAAGGCGTGGTGAGGGACTCGGGGGCGGTTTCGGCAGTCACGTTGCCAGTCTAGTTCGAACCGGGTGGCTGCCTCTCGTTAGACTGGGGCCATGACTGAGACCGCTACTTCTGCCGTGCCCGAAAACCAGAACACCACAACCGAGGACCGCTCCGCCTACGGCTTTGGGCTGGCAACCATCGCCACCGGTACCGCCGGCGCCACCGTACTTGACGTCTGGTTCCCCGCGCCCGCTCTGGGGGTAGCGGCCGAAAAGCTGCGTGCTATCGAAAACGCGGACGAAACCCTGCTTCAGCTTGCCGAGAACGGCACGGACCCGGATCGCGGGACCGCACAGAAAGTGGTTTTCGTCCAGATCCACCTGGATGC
Organism: Pseudarthrobacter cremeus; assembly: GCF_051857465.1. NCBI lineage: Bacteria > Bacillati > Actinomycetota > Actinomycetes > Micrococcales > Micrococcaceae > Pseudarthrobacter > Pseudarthrobacter cremeus. Next base: position 154,089 of record NZ_JBPZHC010000004.1, read on the forward strand.
TGCCCCGGCCGACACCGCCGACGCCTACCTCCGCCTTCACCTGCTCTCGCACCGCCTGGTCAAGCCCAACACCATCAACCTGGACGGCATCTTCGGCAAGCTCCCCAACGTTGTCTGGACCAACTTCGGGCCCGCCGCAGTGGAGGGTTTCGAACTGACCCGCGCCAAGCTGCGCCGCCGCGGTGCCGTCACGGTCTACGGGATCGACAAGTTCCCCCGCATGGTGGATTACGTGGTGCCCTCCGGTGTCCGGATTGCCGACGCCGATCGTGTCCGCCTGGGCGCCCACCTCGCCGAAGGAACCACCGTCATGCACGAAGGCTTCGTGAACTTCAATGCCGGAACGCTGGGCACATCCATGGTGGAGGGCCGCATTTCGGCCGGTGTGGTCACCGGCGACGGCAGCGATGTGGGCGGCGGCGCATCGATCATGGGCACCCTCTCCGGCGGCGGCAAGGAAAAAATCTCCATCGGCGACCGTGTCCTGCTGGGCGCCAACTCGGGGGTCGGCATCAGCATCGGCGACGACTCGGTGGTTGAGGCGGGCCTCTACGTCACCGCCGGAACCCGTGTCCGCGTTCCCGGTCCCAAGGATGAGGTCGGCGAAGACACCACAAAAATCGTGAAGGCTGCCGAACTGTCCGGCGTCCCCAACCTCCTGTTCCGGCGCAACTCCACCACCGGCGCCGTGGAGGCGCTGCCGCGCCAGGGCCAGACCGTGGAACTCAACGACGCCCTCCACGCTAACTGACCTCTCAGTGTCACGTGGACGCGGGTTGCGTCGCCTTGCGGTGCTCCTGCTGACGCTGGCGCTGGTGGGTGGCGGTATCTATACGGCTGTGTCGTTCCTGCAGCGCTCCGAAACCCTGGTTACGGAGCGCTGCACGGCCGACGTCGGCACACAGAGCGCGGAGCTGGCAACCGACCAGGCGGCTAATGCAGCCCTGATCACGGCCCTGGCCGTGCGGCGCGGGCTTCCACCGCGGGCTGCCAGCATCGCGTTGGCTACCGCCATGCAGGAATCCAAGCTGCGCAACATCGGGCACGGCGATCAGGCCGGCCCCGATTCCCGCGGGCTGTTCCAGCAACGGCCCTCGCAGGGGTGGGGAACCGAGGCGCAGGTCATGGATCCCGTCTATGCCACCAACGCCTTCTACGATGCGCTGGTCAAGATTCCCGGCTATGAGTCGCTGGAGATTACCGAGGCCGCCCAACGGGTCCAGCGCTCGGCCTATCCCCTCGCGTACGCCCAGCATGAGGACATGGGCCGCTTTTTCGCGTCAGGCCTGAGCGGACAAACCCCGGAGTCGGTGCAATGCACTCTTCGCGCCGCGCAGGCGGCCGGCCTGCCATCTGCGGTTGAGTCCGGGCTTGCCGTGGCGTTCGGGCCTCTTGCCACCATGACGGAGGGCGGATCGCTCGTGGTTGAGGCCAGCGGCAGCCAGGCCTGGTCCGTGGCTCACTGGGCGGTTGCCAACGCCAAGGAACTGGCGGTCACGCGGGTGGATGTCGCAGGCAGGAGCTGGCAGCGTCAGGATACGGAAGGCTGGCAGGCGTCGGACGCTGCGGAAGGCCAGGTCCGGATTACTCTGGCACCGGCCGGCACGGGCACCTGACCGCCATCAACCGGTACGGCTTCCTCAGACCAGGATTTCCACAACCGGCTGGACGTAGCTGCGGAAAAGTTCGGGCTGGGACATCAGCTCATGGCTCATGAGAATCTTGTCCGGCTCCAGGTACCAGGCCCGCTGCTCATCGAGCGGCAGTTCAATGATGGTCAGGTTGAAGTCCCGAGATTTGCGGCCGACCTCCATGAGCCGGTCACCGACGATGTCGCCAAGCAGTTGGTCTGATCCGCTGGCCACGCGTTCAGCTTCGAGCTGCGCATATTCACTGCGGCGTTCGCGGGCCCAGGTCAGTGCCGCACCGAAGTGGGCCTGCAGGACGCGCTGGAGCGCCGGGGAATTGCCGAATGCCTCAAACTCCGGCGGCGTCAGCTCCGGGGACGTCTGTGGATAAGCTTTCAGTAGCTGCTCCCACCAGGCTTCCCACTCGGTTTTGAGCGCGCTCAGCCCGCCTACCTCGGCGGTGAGATGCGTGTGGTCTGCAGGCCGGATTTTTGGAGACGCGTGCGACAACGCCGGATGGCCGGCACCGTCAAGGCCTGCCGTGTCCCGGACAAACAGTGCAATCATCAGCGGCCCGGACGTATCCGTGGTGATCTGCCAGTCTGAACCGCCAGTTTGATTCATCCTTATTCCTCCTGTGGCCTGCCTGATCCGGAGTGGTGTCCGGCTCCGCGCTCCCCCGCCTCCCAGTCTATTCCCGATGCCGCCGGACGTGTCGCCCGACAGTACGGTCAGGCCGCCGGGACAGCCAGGCTGGTCAAATGCCGGTCCAGGACGTCCCGGCACATGACCGCCGTCATCCATTCGGGCTGGAGGAGTGAGTGCATGCACAGCCCGTCGATGGTTGCCAGCAGGCGCTCGGCCTCGACCACCAGGGAGTGCTGCCCCCCGCCGTCGTCCCTCACCACGCTGGTGATCACCTCTCCGACGACGGCAGCCACCTCCCGGTGGCTCCGATCGGCGACGGCGGTCAGGAAGGGACGGATCCTGGCCGCGTTGCGGAAGGCCATCCAGACGCAGATGTCCACTGCCCGCTCTTCATCAAGCGGCAGGAATTCACCCAGCAGGGTTAATACGGCCTCGCGGTGCCCGTCCGTGCCGGCGTCAGCCATGTCCAGCGCGGGAAGCGCCCCGGCGAGCCGGACCATGATGCGGTCCACCACCGCGGCAAAGGAGTAGTTCAGCAGTTCCTCGCTGCCCGCAAAGTAGTGCCGGACTGAGCCCACTGCAAGGCCGGCCTCATCTGCAACTTCCCGCAGCGAAGCGCGCTCCAGCCCGTCCACTGCGATGATCCGGAAGACGGCTGCAACAATTTCCGAGCGCCGGGCTTCGGCATCAACAATTTTAGGCACTCCTACTATTTAGCACACCTGTGCGGTAATCCACTTATCCGCGGATGTGGGATAGCGTTGGGGGCATGAAAATTCTGGTCACAGGTGGCACCGGGTACATCGGCTCCCACACTGTTTTGTCCCTGCAGGAAGCCGGCCATGACGTGGTGGTGATCGACAATCTGGTGAACTCCAGCGAGGAGTCCCTGCGCCGGGTTGCCGAACTCAGCGGCAAGACCGCTGAGTTCCACAACGTTGACCTGGTTGACGAGGCAGCAGTGGAAGAAGTGTTCGCCGGGCAGTCGATCGACGCCGTCATCCACTTCGCCGGGCTCAAGGCCGTGGGTGAGTCTGTCCGCGAACCGCTGAAGTACTACTACAACAATCTCGTGGGCACTTTGAACCTGATCAGGGTCATGGACCGCCACGACGTCCGCTCCATCGTCTTCAGCTCCTCCGCCACAGTGTACGGCGAGCACAATCCCATCCCCTACGTGGAGAAGATGGAGATTGGCGCCAACAACCCGTACGGCCGCACCAAGGAACAGATCGAGGACATCCTCTCGGACCTGGGCGACGCCGATCCCCGCTGGCACATCGCCCTGCTGCGCTACTTCAACCCGGTGGGCGCCCACCCGTCCGGCCGCATCGGCGAAGACCCCCAGGGCATCCCCAACAACCTGGTGCCCTTCATCGCCCAGGTTGCGGTGGGGCGCCGCGAGAAGCTGATGGTCTTCGGCGGCGATTACGATACGCCTGACGGCACGTGCCTCCGGGACTACATCCACGTCGTCGACCTCGCCGGCGGCCACGTGGCCGCCCTCAACCACGTAGCCGAGCGTGCCGGCGTGTTCCGCTGGAACCTTGGCTCCGGCAAGGGATCCTCCGTCCTCGAGGTCCTGCGCTCCTTCGAGAAGGCCGTGGGCCAGCCGATCCCCTACGAGATCACCGAACGGCGTGCAGGTGATCTTCCCGCCTTCTGGGCCGACGCAACCTCCGCCCTCGCGGACCTCAGCTGGTCCACCACCAAGACCGTCGACCAGATGTGCGAGGACCACTGGCGCTGGCAGAAGAACAACCCGCTGGGCTACTCCTCCTAAACACCAACGCGAGGTCACTTAACGCCCTCCCAGGACGGTTTATTGGGCGTGGAGTGACCCCGCGTTGCTGTTGGTGGGGCTTAACGACGTCGGCCGGTCACCTTCGCTGAGAAGGTGACCGGCCGACGTCGTTATTCAGTTGGTGTGGATCAGCGCACCGGGTAATCGCGCTCCGGTTCGCCGATGTACAGCTGGCGGGGACGGCCGATCTTGGTGTTGGGGTCGCTGATCATTTCACGCCACTGGGCGATCCAGCCCGGCAGGCGGCCGATCGCGAACAGCACGGTGAACATCTTCTCCGGGAAGCCCATGGCCTTGTAGATCAGGCCGGTGTAGAAGTCCACGTTCGGGTAAAGCTTGCGCTGGATGAAGTAGTCATCGTTCAGCGCCTTCTCTTCCAGGCGCAGGGCGATCTCAAGCAGTTCGTCGTTGCCGCCGAGCTTGGTCAGGATCTCGTGGGCGGTGGCCTTGACGATCTTGGCGCGGGGATCGTAGTTCTTGTAGACACGGTGTCCGAAGCCCATGAGGCGGACGCCGTCTTCCTTGTTCTTGACCTTCTCCATGTAGTCCTCGGGCTTGGTGCCGTCGGCCTGGATCTGGCGGAGCATCTTGAGGACCGCTTCGTTGGCGCCGCCGTGGGCGGGACCGAAGAGGGCGTTGATTCCTGCGGAGACGGAAGCGAACAGGTTGGCGTTGGAGGAGCCGACCAGGCGCACCGTGGAGGTGGAACAGTTCTGCTCGTGGTCGGCGTGCAGGATGAGGAGGAGGTCCAGTGCCTTGGCGATGACCGGGTCCACTTCATACTGCTCGGCAGGGAGGCCGAAGCTCAGGCGCATGAAGTTTTCCACGAGGTTGTGGGAGTTGTCCGGGTACAGCATGGGCTGGCCGATGGACTTCTTGTGCGCGTAAGCGGCGATGACCGGCATTTTGGCCATCAGGCGGATGGTGGAGACCTCAACCTGTTCGGCGTTGAAGGGGTCCAGCGAGTCCTGGTAGAACGTGGACAGCGCCGAGACGGCCGAGGACAGGACCGGCATCGGGTGTGCGTCGCGCGGGAATCCGCTGAAGAAGCCTTTGAGCTCTTCGTGCAGCAGGGTGTGGCGGCGGATCTTCTGGTCGAACTCTTCCAGCTCGGTGGGGCTGGGCAGGTTGCCGTAGATCAGCAGGTAGGAGACCTCGAGGAAGCTGGAGTGCTGGGCCAACTGCTCGATGGGGTATCCGCGGTAGCGCAGGATGCCCGCATCGCCGTCGATGTAGGTGATAGCGGAAGTGGTTGCTGCGGTGTTCATGAAGCCGGGGTCAAAAGTGACTGCACCCGTCTGCTTGAGCAGCTTGGAAACGTCGTAGCCTTCGTTTCCTTCAACAACCTGGATGCGAGGGAGCTTGAGCTCGCCACCTGCATGGTGCAGGGTTGCGCTGTTGTTGGTCTCAGTCATGGAGTCCCCTTCATGAGGCGTCTGGGCCTCTGTCGAAAGCTTGATCCAACATCCGGTGAGCCGCGCACGGTCCCTGTTCATTCAGGAATCCAACACCCGGGCTGCCTTCTTGTAGAAAGCCACCATTGATAGTCACTTAAAAAGTACCGCTACCTTGGCGTGTGCCACTAATCGGCGACGGCGGAAACCCCCGCAAAAGGCTGTCATTGTGGTGCGAGTCACACCATTGTTACGGCGTGGCAGCCAGCCGCGACACTGCTGCGTCGATGCGTTCGTCAGTGCCGGTGAGCGCGACGCGGACAAAACCGTCGCCGGCCTCGCCATAGAACACACCCGGCCCCACCACAATGCCCCGCGAGGCGAGGCGATCAACGGTCTCCCACGTGCTTTCGCCTGCGGTGGACCAAAGGTACAGTCCGGCGTCGGATTCCCTGATCTCCAGGCCGAATCCCTGCAGGGCGGGCAACAGCCGTTCCCGGCGGCCGCGGTACAGGTCCTTCTGGGCCTGGACGTGGGTGTCGTCACCCAGTGCCACGCGCATGGCTTCCTGCACAGGGTACGGAACGATCATGCCCGCGTGCTTGCGGCTGTTGACCAGGTTGGCCATGATGACCGGATCGCCGGCCACGAAGGCGGCGCGGTAACCGGCTACGTTGGACTGCTTGCTTAGTGAATAAACGGCGAGCAACCCCTCGTGGGAGCCGCTTGCCACGCGGGGGTCCAGGATGCTGGGCACCGGCTGACCGCCGCGCTGGGTGTCCCAAGTGCCCCAGCCGAGCTCGGCGTAGCACTCGTCCGACGCCACGACGGCGCCGATGTCCCGCGCCTGCGCCACCAGGGCCTTCAGTGACTGAACATCCCGGACACTGCCGGTGGGGTTTCCGGGCGAATTAACCCAGATCAGCCGCACGCGGGAGCGGGTGGCCTCATCGAGCTCGTCGAGGTTGTCCGTTGCCACCGACGTGACACCGGCAAAGGTGGCACCGATGTCATAGGTGGGGTAGGCAACTTTGGGACGGACGACGACGTCGCCCGGCTTGAGTCCCAACAGCAGCGGCAGCCACGCCACCAGTTCCTTGGAACCGACGGTGGGCATGATGTCCTTCGGGTCCAGTCCGGGAACGCCCCGGCGCCGGCCGAACCATGCAGCGATGGCTTCCCGCAGCGGGACAGTGCCGTGGACTGTGGGGTACCCGGGGGCATCCGCTGCGGCCCTCAGGGCTTCCTGGATCAACCCGGGAGTGGGGTCCACCGGAGTGCCGATGGAGAGATTCACGGCCCCGCCAGGGTACTCCGAAGCCTTGGCGAGGTACGGCGCCATCGCCTCCCACGGGTAGTCGGGCAGGCTCAGGCCAAAGTTGTTCACGGCTGCGGTCAACGGTGGGCCCGGGTCAGTCTTGGTTCTGCGGCGGCAGGGCGGCGATCATCGGGTGGTCCTTGCCCGTGTTGCCGATCTTGGCAGCGCCACCGGGAGAGCCCAGGTCGTCGAAGAACTCGACGTTGGCCTTGTAGTAATCGGCCCACTCTTCCGGGGTGTCATCCTCGTAGTAAATGGCCTCCACCGGACACACCGGCTCGCAGGCGCCACAGTCGACGCACTCATCCGGATGGATGTACAGGGAACGCTCACCCTCATAGATGCAATCAACGGGGCATTCTTCGATGCATGCCTTGTCCTTGACATCTACACACGGCTGCGCGATTACGTACGTCACGTCCCTTGCCTCTCCACGATTTTCCGGCGGCCGCCGGCACTGAATCCGGCACGTTGGGCCGGACTGTTGACTACTGAGCCTATTATCTCCCAGCCCGTTCCCGCGAACCTAGCCAGCCCGCTTAGTATGAAGTGGTGAGTCTCACCACGCCTTCGCCCGCGGAATTCCTGGCTACTGCCGCCGCCGGAACCCGGGTGGTGGTCCGCTACCGGATAGAAGGCGGCCTGACGGACGCCCTGGGACTGCTGGTGGGCACCGCCGACGGCGGCTGCACCGTCCGAACGCGGCAGGCCGACGTCGTGATCCCCTTGGAGCTCGTGGTGGCGGCGAAGGAAGTGCCGCCCGCCCCGCCGCGGCGCCGGCCCCGCGGCTGAGTTCCACACGCGGCTGGCTTCAGGCAAAAAAGAAACTGCCGGTACGACGGCGGGAATCCCGCTCGCCGTACCGGCAGTTTTGTTGGCTCTCAGCGATTAGACCTTGGCGCGGGCGCGCGTGGCCTTGGCGCGGTCGCTGGCGTCCAGGATGAGCTTCCGGATACGGATGGACTCCGGGGTCACCTCAACGCACTCGTCTTCGCGGGCGAATTCCAAGGATTCTTCCAGGGTCAGGTTGCGCGGCGGGGTCATGTTCTCAAAGGTGTCCGAGGACGCTGCACGCATGTTGGTGAGCTGCTTTTCCCTGGTGATGTTCACGTCCATGTCATCGGCGCGTGAGTTCTCGCCAACGATCATGCCTTCGTAGACCTCGGAGGTGGGCTGCACGAAGAATGACATGCGTTCCTGGAGCTTGATCATCGCGAACGGGGTGACCACGCCAGAGCGGTCAGCCACGATCGAACCGTTGGTGCGGTACTCGATCGGGCCGGCCCACGGCTCGTAGCCCTCGGCGATGGAGGCTGCGATGCCGGCGCCGCGGGTGTCCGTGAGGAACCTGGTGCGGAACCCGATCAGGCCACGGGCCGGAACGATGAACTCCATGCGGCACCAGCCGGTGCCGTGGTTGGCCATGTTGGTCATGCGGCCCTTGCGGGCAGCCATCAGCTGGGTGACGGCACCGAGGTACTCTTCCGGTACGTCAATGGTCATGTGCTCCATCGGCTCGTGGATCTTGCCGTCGACGGTCTTAGTGACAACCTGCGGCTTGCCAACAGTCAGTTCGAAGCCTTCACGTCGCATCTGCTCAACCAGGATTGCCAGCGCCAGCTCGCCACGGCCCTGGACTTCCCAGGCGTCGGGACGCTCGGTGGGGAGAACCTTGATGGAGACGTTACCGATCAGTTCCTTGTCCAGGCGGTCCTTGACCTGGCGGGCCGTGACCTTGGCGCCCTTGACCCGTCCGGCCAGCGGCGAGGTGTTGATACCAATGGTCATGGAGATGGCGGGATCGTCAACGGTGATCAGCGGCAGCGGCTGCGGGTTGTCGACGTCGGTCAGGGTCTCACCAATGGTGATTTCCTCGATACCGGCAACGGCGACGATTTCGCCCGGGCCTGCCGACTCGGTGGGAACACGGTCCAGTGCCTTGGTGGCCAGCAGTTCGGTGATCTTGACGTTCTTGAGCTCTCCGTTGGCGCGGGCCCAGGCAACGGTCTGGCCCTTGCGCAGGGTGCCGTTGTAGATGCGCAGCAGAGCGAGGCGGCCCAGGAACGGGGAGGCGTCCAGGTTGGTGACGTGGGCCTGGAGGACACCGTTCGGGTTGTATGTCGGGGCCGGGATGTGCTCGATGATGGTCTTGAACAGCGGCTCAAGGTCTTCGTTGTCCGGAGCGGAGCCGTCGGCGGGCTGGTCCAGGGAGGCGCGGCCCACCCTCGCTGCTGCGTAGACAACCGGAACTTCAAGGATCTTGTCGAGGTCCAGGTCCGGAACTTCGTCGGCGAGGTCCGAGGCGAGGCCCAGGAGGAGGTCCATGGACTCGTGGACAACTTCCTCGATGCGGGCGTCGGGACGGTCCGTCTTGTTGACCAGAAGGATGACCGGCAGGTGCGCGGCCAGGGCCTTGCGCAGCACGAAGCGGGTCTGCGGCAGCGGACCCTCGGAAGCGTCAACGAGGAGCACAACGCCGTCCACCATGGACAGGCCGCGCTCCACCTCGCCACCGAAGTCGGCGTGGCCGGGGGTGTCGATCACGTTGATGGTGATGGTTTCGCCGTTGGACGACGGTCCGTTGTAGGCCACGGTGGTGTTCTTGGCCAGGATGGTGATGCCCTTTTCCCTCTCAAGGTCACCGGAGTCCATGACGCGGTCTTCAAGGTGGTTGTGTTCGGCAAAGGAGTTGGTCTGCTTGAGCATGGCGTCGACCAGGGTGGTCTTGCCGTGGTCAACGTGGGCCACGATCGCGACGTTACGCAGGTCACTGCGTGATGCAGTGGCTACCGCAGTGTTGGTGGTGGTTTCAGACATGCGTTATTGCTCGATTCAGTGGTGAAGTCAGCTGTTGTATCGCCGCATTTCCAACCGGAACGCACGACGGATCGGCCCATTAACACAGGGCGCCTTCCATCATTCTAGACGCTGAGGGTTTTATTGGCCTAAAAATCGCAGCCGGACCCTCCTCCGCGGGGGTTAGATGCCGCCCATCACGGCCGCCTAGGTGACCAAGCTCACGGGACTCCGGGGCTTGGTGGGCGAAAAAGGATGGAGCCGGCGCCCCAAGGACGCCGGCTCCAACCTTTGGATCACGCGAAGTGTCAGGCCACCTCGGGCGGAAGCATCAGCTTCGCTCCCGGAATGGCGTTCAGCAGCGCCTTGGTGTAATCCTGCTGCGGGGAGTCGAACACTTCGTCCGTAGACCCCGTTTCCACCAGTTTCCCCTTTTCCATCACGCACACATGGTCGGCAATCTGCCGGACCACAGCCAGGTCGTGGGTGATGAACAGGTAGGTCAACCCGAGATTGCCCTGCAGGTCCGCCAAGAGGTTGAGCACCTGGGCCTGGACAAGAACGTCCAGCGCCGATACCGCCTCGTCGCAGATGATCACTTCGGGGTCGAGTGCAAGGGCGCGTGCGATTGCAATGCGCTGACGCTGCCCGCCTGAAAGCTCATTCGGATAACGCTGCATGGTCGACTGCGGCAGCGAGACCTGGTCGAGCAGCTCGCGGACCTTCTTCTCCCGGCTGGCTGCGTCCCCGATTTTGTGAACCCGCAGGGGCTCCTCAATGGTACGGAAGATGTTGTACATCGGGTCAAGTGAGCCGTACGGATCCTGGAAGATCGGCTGCACACGCCGCCTGAACTTGAACAGTTCCTTGGCCTTGAGCAGCGACGTGTCTACGCCGTCGAACAGGATTTTTCCCTCGGTCGGCTTCTCCAGCTGCAGCACCATCTTTGCCACGGTGGATTTGCCCGAGCCGGACTCGCCCACGATCGCGGTGGTGGTGCCTCGCTTCACGTTGAAGCTCACCCCGTCCACGGCCGCGAAGTCCGTCGTTTTACCCAGGCCCTGGCGGAGCTTGTAGACCTTGCGCAGGTCCTGGATCTGCAGCACACTTTCCGACACGGAGGTCACGGCGGCGGGGGCGAGCAGGTCTGACGCCTCCACACCCTGTTCCTTGGCGACCTGGATCCTTCGGCTTGCCAGTGAGGGCGCCGACTCAACCAGCCGCTTGGTGTACGGGTGCTGCGGGTTCCGGAGCAACTCCAGCGAAGGGCCGGCCTCCACCACCTGCCCCCGGTACATCACCACGACTTTGTCCGCGCGCTCTGCAGCAAGCCCCAGGTCATGGGTGATGAGCAGGACGGAGGTCCCCAGTTCCGTGGTCATGGTGTCAAGGTGATCCAGGATCTGCCGCTGGACTGTGACATCCAGCGCCGACGTCGGCTCGTCTGCAATCAGAAGCCGCGGCTGGCACGACAGGCCGATGGCGATCAGCGCACGTTGCCGCATGCCGCCGGAGAATTCGTGCGGATACTGCTTTGCACGCCGGTGGGCATCCGGCAAGCCCGCCTCGGACAGTACCTTGGCGATGTCATCCGGACCGCTGGGCCGGCCGTTTGCCCTGAGGGTTTCCTTGACCTGGTAACCAATTTTCCAGACCGGGTTCAGGTTGGACATGGGGTCCTGCGGGACCATGCCAATGGTGTTGCCGCGCAGTTCGATCATGCGCTGCTCGGTGGCATGGGCGATGTCCTCGCCGTCGAGCAGGATCTGACCGGCGGAGACTCGGCCATTGTTCGGCAGCAGCCCGATGGCGGCAAGGGCAGTAGTGGACTTACCGGATCCCGACTCCCCCACGATGGCCACGGTTTCGCCGGGCATGATGGTCAGGTGGGCGTTGCGGACCGCCTGGACGTCGCCGCCGCTGGTCCTGAACGTGATGGCGAGGTCGCGGATTTCCAGGAGCGGCCTGGTTCCTGCGTACCCCGTCTCGTCGACGCGGATCTCTGGGATTGTCATCTTCTTGTCTTTCATCGCTGCCGGCTCTTCGGGTCGAGGGCGTCACGGACGGCGTCGCCGAGCATAATGAAGCTCAGCACCGTTATGGACAGGGCCGCCGCGGGGTAGAGCATGATTTCCGGCTTGGTCCGAATGGAGGACTGTGCTGCAGCGATGTCATGCCCCCAGGACATGACACCCTCAGGCAACCCAATGCCCAGGAAGGACAGGGTCGCTTCCGCCACAATGAACACACCCAGTTCCAGGGTGGCAAGCACAATGATCGGCGCCAGGGCGTTCGGCAGGACGTGGCGAATCAAAGCGCCAAACCTGGAGACGCCGAGCGAACGGGCGGCTGTCACGAAGTCGGCATTGCGCACCTCAATGACCGCCCCGCGGGTGATGCGGGCCATCTGAGGCCATGCGAGGAGCGAGATGACAAGCACGACCGTCCAGACGCTCTTGTTCTCCCGGAACAGCGGCAGCTGGGTGATCACCAGGGCACCAAGGATCAAAGGCAGCGCGAAGAAGATGTCACCGAGACGGGCGAGAACAATGTCGAGCCAGCCGCCGTAGAAACCGGCGAGTGCCCCGAATGTCACGCCGATAATCAGGACGCACAGCACCGACAGGACGCCCACAGACAGCGACGCCTGGGTTCCGTGGATGACGCGGGAGTAGATATCGCAGCCCTGGAAGGTGTACCCGAAGGGGTGTCCGGCCGTGGGACCGGCCTCCGAATTGGCCAATTCGCAGCCGTCGTTCGGCGCTACCTGCGAAAGCAGACCCGGGAACAGTGCGATGACGGTCAGGGCAATGATGAGCAGCGCGGAAATGATGAACAGCGGACGACGCCGAAGCTTCCGCCAGGCGTCGGACCACAGGCTCAGCGGAGCCTGGTCGTTCTTTACGGCGTCAGTTGCCAGCAACGGTGTTTCGTCGATGGGCGCCACAAAGTGGTTGTGATTACTGGTCATAACGGATCCTCGGGTCGAGCCAGGCGTACAGGAGGTCAACGAGGAGGTTCGCCACCACAAACACGAGCACCAGCACGCTGACGATCGAAACGATGGTGGGACCCTCGGTCCGGAGAACGGCCTGGTAGAGCTTGTTTCCTACCCCCGGAACGTTGAAGATGCCTTCGGTGACGATGGCACCGCCCATCAGGCCGCCAAGGTTCGCGCCAAGGTACGTCACCACGGGGATCAGCGAATTGCGCAGGATGTGGGCCATGACGACGCGGGGACGGGACAGTCCCTTGGCCGTGGCTGTCCGGACGTAGTCCGCGTTCATGCTCTCACTGACCGAGGCTCGGGTCAGCCGCAGCACGTACGCAAAGGACACAAGGCCCAGAACGACGGCGGGCAACAGCAGGTTACCCCAGTCCGCGTTCGCACCCACCGTGGGTTTCGCCCAGCCCAGCTTGACGCCGAAGACAAGTTGGAAGACGAAGCCCAGGACGAACGTGGGGACCGCGATAACGAAAAGGGAGACAACCAGGACAGTGGAGTCAAACCAACCGCCGCGGCGGAGACCGGAAAACACACCGAAGGCCACCCCAAAGACTGCCTGGATGATGAGGGCTTCGACGGCGAGCATTGCCGTGACCGGGAAGACCCTGCCCAACGTGGCTGCAATCGGCTGGCCGGTGAAGTCGTTGCCCAGATTAAGGGTGAAAAGATTCTTGAGGAAAATGCCGTACTGAACCCAGAACGGTTCATCGAGGTGGTACTGGGTCCGCAGGGTGTCAATGACCGCCTGTGGAGGCTGGCGGTCTCCGAACAATGCCGCAATCGGGTCACCCGGGAGGGCGAAGACCATGTAATAGACCAGCAGGGTTGTGCCTAGGAAGACGGGGATTACCTGGAGCAGCCGGCGAAGAATAAAGCGGACCACTGGATCACCGGCCTTCCGGGAGGGAAGCAAGGGATGACATTTGTGCCTTCCTGCCGTACAGGACAATGGGGGCCCGGCTGTTGACCGGACCCCCAAAACGCCTGTCGGCAAGTTAGATCGTGGTGATTACTTGGCCGTGATGTTGTAGTACAGGACTCCGCCGTTCCAGCCGGTCTCGGCCTTCACAACGTTGTTGCTCCACACAATCGGCTTCGCGTAATCCCAGAGCGGCAGGCCGGGAAGGTCCTTGAAAAGGATCTCCTGTGCCTTGTTGAACTTGTCGTTAGCCTCCGTGGTGGACTTGGCGGCAAGGCCTTCCTTGAGGAGCTTGTCGAACTCGGGGTTCGAGTACTTCTCGTAGTTGGAAGAAGCACCCGTGGCCCAGACAGGTCCGAGGAAGTTGTAGAGCGACGGGTAGTCACCCTGCCAGCCTGCGCGGGTCAGACCGGGGAGGGACTGGGATTTGCGCAGGTTGAGGACTTCGGCGAACTTGGCGAAGGGCTGGATTTCAGCCTGGATGCCGAGGTTGTTCTTGAAACCGTTGGCTACGGCGTCAATCCATTCCTTGTGCCCGCCATCGGTGTTGGAGGCGATCTGGAGCGGCTTGGAGCTGTCGTACGGCTTGATCTTTTCAGCCTGTGCCCACAGGTCCTTGGCCTTGGCGGCGTCGAACTTCAGGACTTCGCTGCCGGGGATGTTCTCCTTGAAACCATCGATGACCGGCGGGGCGAAACCCTTGGCCGGGGTGCGGGTTCCGTTGAAGACCACCTTGGTGATTTCTTCGCGGTTGATCGCGTAAGAGAGGGCCTGGCGGCGCAGCTTTCCGGCTTCGCCCTGGAAGTTGACGTTGTAGCCGGGGATGTTCAGCGTGCCGTTGGTGGCCACGGGCTTGCTGGCGTTGCGGTCCGGGAAGTCAGTCGCGAAGGTCTTCGTGGCGTTGGACGGCAGCACGTCTGTGATGTCCAGGTTGTCGGCCTGAATGTCCGTGTAGGCGGGGCTCGGGTCCGTGTAGAACTTGAAGGTCACGCCACCGTTCTTCGCTGCGCGGGGACCGCTGTAGTCAGCGTTCTTCACCAGCGCGATGGACTGGTCATGGACCCAGGCGCCGGTCTTTTCAAACTTGTACGGGCCATTGCCTACCGGGTTTTCGCCGTAGGTCTTGGGGTCAGCCAAGGCTGCGGACGGCAGCGGGTAGAAGGCCGAGTAGCCGAGGCGAAGCGACCAGTCGGCCTCCGGCTGTGCCAGCTTCACGGTAAGGGTGGAATCATCCGTGGCCTTCAGGCCGGACATGGTTTCGGCGGTGGGCGCCGGAGTGCTTGTCTTCTTGCCGTCAGCCGATGTGGTGGTGGTGACAGCGGAAACCGCTTCATAGCCGTCGATGGATTCGAAGAAGAACCCGTTGTTCTGGAGGTTCTTGGAGTTCGCGGCGAAGTTCCAGGAGTCAACGAACGTCTTGGCGGTGATGGCCTCGCCGTTCGTGAACTTCTGGCCCTGCTTGACCTTGATGGTCCAGTTCTGGGCATCCGGCGACTCAATGGACTCTGCCAGGGCGTTGACCGGCTTGCCGTCGGGGTCGTAGGCGCGCAGACCCTCGAAGAGCAGTTCAACTACGCGGCCACCGTTGGTTTCGTTGGTGTTCGCAGGCAGCAACGGGTTCTGGGGTTCACTGTTGTAGGCAGTGATGACCTTGTTCGGGTCGCCGGCAGATTGGCTGGCACCGTCATTGCTGCCGCCTCCAGCGCCGCAGCCGGTCAGGGCAAGAGCGGCGATTGCCACCATGCCGAGTGCTTTGGAAGTGCGCGTAAAACGCATTCCGCCTCCTATGAGTTGTGGGAGATATTCAGGGGAAATCTTTTGCTCCCCGGCAGGCCAGTCACAGGTTTGCACTGTGACGGAGCCTACATATACGAGAAGCCTAGCCGCACAATGTCCAAATGCTGGTACTCCGTTGCCAAACCGTAACCAGTTAATCGCCGATAACTAGCCGGGCGCCGAAAGTTGTGCACGTCACATGTTACTTCTTGGTAGTAAATGCGGCGAATCGAGGCCTGGCTGGGAGTCTTCAGGCATCCGCTACGACCTGTTCAACCGCCATTCCCCAACATTCCACCAGATGCCGAGGGGGCCCGGACTGGGCTTGACGCCCGTCACGCGGTTGCTGAAAGCCACCGTCCCCGGAGTCTGGTAGAGCGGCAGGCCATAGGCGCTGTCCCACACCCGCCGGTCGACCTCGGCCATCAGCTCGTCCTGCTTGGCCAGATCAGTGGTGGTCGCCAACTGCTCCATGACTTTGTCGGCGTCGCGGTCGGAAAAGCCGTTGAAGTTGCTGCCCCCACCGGTTTTGAAGATTTGCGGGATCCGCCCGACTCCGACTCCGGTGCTGATCCAGCCGAGAATGGCAGCATCGTAGTTTCCGCTTCCGAGCGCTGCTGCCCAGTCGGAGTTTCCCAGCCCGGCATCCTCCACCTTGAACCCGGCCAGCCGGGCCGAGTCGCGGATCAGGGAAAAAGCCCGTACCCGGTTGGGATTGTCCCGGTTGTACAGGATCCGGATGGTCGGGGCGGCACCACGCAGCTGCGACTTGGCGCGCGGGATGTCAACCTCGGAATACTGGTCCGAACCGTTGTTTTTCACGGTGTCCTGGTACTTGGGGTGGGACGGAAGGAAAACCTGCGAATCAAGAGGTTTGGCGTCGGCCGCGGACCCGCTCCCGGCAATTGCGTCCGCGATCTCCTGGCGCGGAATGGTTTTCAAGAACGCCTGACGGACGTCCTTGTCGGCGAAAGGTCCGGAGAACTTGAGATCAAGATGGTCATAACCGGCCTGGCTGTACTGCACGACCGTGTTGCCTTGGTCCTTCAGCCCGTCGAACAGGCTTTGGGTACCCGCCGATGGCTGAGGGGCGATGATATCCGCCTGTCCATTCCTGAGTGCGGCGACCGCAGCAGGGACGGCCCCGGTGAAGCGGACGGTGATGTCATCGAGGAATGGCTCGGGTCCCCACACGTAGTCCCTGTTGCGGACCAGCTTGATCGACGCGCCGGGATTGATGTCCCGAACGATGTAAGGGCCGCTGGAAAGGTAAATCGCAGGGTCATCCGGCAAGGTCTTGGCGTCGAAGCCGGAGTTCCAGAACCCGCTGATTCGCTTCAGTGTCGGATTGACTTCGGGCTCCGTAGGGTCGCCCCCGGGTGACTCTTTGAGCAGGTCTACGAGGTCGGCCTCGTCACTCAGGCCGCTTTTCGCGGCGACGACGTGGGCGGGCAGTCCGACGTCGAACGCCGTCTCCCAATCCGCGTACGGGCTGGCGTACTCCAGGGTTATGGAACGGCCGTCGCTGCCGATCTCGGGAAAGACGGTGGCGGCGAGGCCGGTCTTGTCGCCTGCTGCCGCGAAGTAAGTGGTGCCGGTCCCTGCTTGCGCGTCGGCATCGTCGAAATAGCCGGATCCGGCCGCCCAGGACAGGAGCAGATCGCCGGCGTCGATGGCAGCGCCATCGGACCATTTCACGCCCTCGTTAACCGTGTACCTCACCTTGAGAGGCTTGTCGGAAATCTTTTCGTAGCGGCCGAATTTCTCGTTCCGGACCACTTTGGCGGTGTCATCGACGTAGAAGAACCCGGAGTGGGTGATATGGCCGATCTTGGCGTTGATGTCCGTATTTCCGTCGGCGCTGAACGGATTGAAGGAGGTGAAGGCGTTCACCTCGGCCACAGTGACGCTCCCGCTCCGGTTCGTCTCACCAACCACCACCGGAGCGCTCCCCCCGGAACCAGTGCACCCTGAGAGGACCAAGGCTGCAGCGACGGCCCCGGTGATGACTTGAATCAAACGCCCCAAGGGCATGCCGTCTCCTTTTGCCTGTCCGGAATCAGACGTTGAATGTCCCCGTTTTCCTTGAATTCTAGCGGTTCAGGGCGTGGACGAATGTCGGCATATCATGAGGGCCAGCCGTATATCGATCCTTGAAGGAAGCCATGCCCGACTCCTCACGACCGCTACGCAAGCTCGGATTCCTCACGATTGGCCTGTTCGATCCTGCGGATCCAGCCGCGGGGCATGAAACGACATTGCAGATCATCGAACTGGGCGAGCGGCTTGGATTCGACAGTGCCTGGCTGCGCCACCGCCATCTGCAGTTCGGCATTTCCTCCCCCATCGCGATCATGGCCGCGGCCAGCCAGCGCACCTCCCGGATCGAGCTTGGAACGGCCGTCACCCCGATGGGATGGGAAAACCCGTTGCGCCTGGCCGAAGACCTGGCCACCGTGGATCTGCTCGCGCGCGGACGGATCAATCCGGGCCTGAGCGTGGGTGAACCAATGCACTACGACACGGTGAAGCACGAGTTGTACCCGGATTCGGCCGGGCTGGAGGACTTCAGCTACGCACGCCTTGAGCGGCTTGCCCGCTTGATCGCAGGCGAACCGGTCCGGGAATTTTCCGGCAGGCAGGGTGTTGTGGAGGAATTCTCCAACCGCGTCGAGCCGCACTCTTCCGGACTGCGCGAACGTCTTTGGTATGGGGCGGCAAGCAAGAAGTCGGCTATCTGGGCCGGGGCAAACGGATTCAATCTGCTATCCAGCAGTGTGATCTTCGCCGACACCAATCAGGAACCGTCGTTTGCCCGGATCCAGCAATCACAAATCCGCGCCTACCGTGAGGCCGCCGCGGCATCAGGTCCGGCGCACCGACCGGCCCGGGTCTCACAGGGCCTCGTGGTGATTCCGACCGATTCGGCTACAGCAAAGCAGCGGGAGAAGTACCAGCGATACGTGGATGAACGCACCCCCCGTACCCGGGCGCCGCAGGGGCCAAAGGGGATGCTGTTCGCTCCCGACCTCATCGGGACCAGCGATCAGATCGCCGAACAGCTGTACGCACACGAGGGATTCCAAGAGGTGGACGAAGCGGCGTTCGCGCTGCCCTTCAGCTTCGATCATGAGGATTACGTCCAGATCCTCACGGACATTGCCACCAGACTGGGGCCCGCCCTGGGCTGGACTCCGGCCGGGTAGTTCCCCGACTGCCTGCGGCCATCATCCGATCATGTAGACCATGCCGCGTCCCTCGGCAGCGAGGTTCGCCGTAAAGGTCCGCGCCTGCCGAAGGTAGTTCACGACAACGCCGAACTCATCATCAAAGTCCCGACCGAAGAAACGCAATTCCCGCAGCCGCAACTCCACGTCCTCGTCGGAGATATGCTCCAGGTCCCCCGCGACAGCCAAGACCTCCGGTGGGGTCAATGTCCGCACCCAAGGGTCCCACCCCATGCCGTTCATATCCACCGAGCCCTCGAACATCCGATAGGCACGACGGGCGATCAGGCCTGGTTCCGCTGGTGCAGTGAGGCACTGCAGCTGCCGCCAGGCTTTGTCGAGGTACAGCATGTCCCGATGAGGCACGGTTTGCTCAAACGTCGGCGTGGCAATCGTGGCACCGTGGTCGAATCCCCATGCATCGGCGAGTGGATCATCGGAGAGAAAGCTGAAAGGATCGGCAAGCGCTTGATCTGTCAGGTTGCCGTCGAATGCGTACGCGTAATATCGGATTCCCATTGGCCAAGCATCGCCGGACCGCGGCCGCACGTAAACGCCATATTCGGGCATGTGGATAACCCTTGTGATGGACTCCGGCCGGGTATGGAAAATCGCGCCCCGGCTGCACCTGGACGCGATTTTTCTGGCCGTAACTATACGTTGAAGCGGAACTCCACCACGTCGCCGTCGGCCATCACGTATTCCTTGCCTTCGATACGGACCTTGCCACGCGACTTGGCTTCCGCCATTGAGCCGGCATCAATGAGATCGTCGAAGGAAACGACTTCAGCCTTGATGAAACCACGCTGAAAGTCGGTGTGGATGACGCCGGCGGCCTGCGGCGCGGTGTCCCCGCGATGGATGGTCCAGGCCCGCGTTTCCTTGGGCCCTGCCGTCAGGTAGGTCTGCAGGCCGAGGGTGTGGAAACCGACGCGGGCCAGCTGGTCAAGGCCGGACTCATCCTGGCCGTTCATTTCCAGCATTTCCCGGGCTTCCTCCTCGTCCAGCTCAACGAGGTCGGACTCGAGCTTGGCGTCGAGGAAGATGGCATCAGCGGGAGCCACCATGGCACGCAGCTCGTCCTGCTTCTCCGGGCTGCCCAGGATGCCTTCGTCGGCGTTGAACACGTAGATGAACGGCTTGGCGGTCAGCAGGCTGAGTTCTTTGAGGTGCTCCATTTCAAGCTTGTCGCTCTTGATCGAGGCGAAGATGGTGTCACCGCGTTCCAGCACCTTCCGGGCTGCCTGGATGGCTGCCAGCTCGGCCGCGTCCCGCTTCTTGATCTTGACTTCTTTTTCGATCCGGGGGATGGCGTTTTCGATGGTCTGGAGGTCGGCCAGGATCAGCTCGGTGTTGATGGTCTCCATGTCCGAGCGGGGATCCACTTTGCCGTCCACGTGGATCACATCCGGGTCATCGAACACGCGGACCACCTGGGCGATGGCTTCGGCCTCACGGATGTTGGCCAGGAACTTGTTGCCGAGGCCCTCGCCCTCGGATGCACCCTTCACGATGCCCGCGATGTCCACAAAGGATACCGGTGCGGGCAGCAGGCGCTGGGAGCCGAAGATCTCCGCGAGCTGCTTGAGCCGGGGATCCGGCAGGTTCACGACGCCGACATTGGGTTCGATGGTGGCGAACGGATAGTTCGCTGCCAGCACCTGGTTGCGGGTCAGTGCGTTGAAGAGAGTTGATTTGCCGACGTTGGGCAGTCCGACGATGCCGATAGTAAGAGCCACGAGCATTGATTCTACCGGTTGCGGGAAGCAATGGCCCGCGGGGCCGGCGCAGGTGACCGCGCTGGTGGAATATGTCGGTTCCGCAAATTGTCACAGCCTCGTGCCACAGTGAGGCTATGGATGCTTTAGCCCTGATTCTCGCCCTGTTGATGCTGCTGGTGGGTGCCGTTATCGGCGCCGCGGCCGCCTACTTCCTCCTGCGAAGGCGCACCCGCGCGCTGGAGGAGGACTTCGACGCCGTCTCATCCCGCCTTTCGGGCGTGAGCGCCCAGCTTGCGGCCGCTGACGCGGAGCGCCGGCTCCTATCCCTCCAGAACCGGGAACTGGGTGAGGCCCGGAACCAGGACGGTAGTGTGCTGAGGGCACTGGCACCCGTCGCTGAGAAACTCAGCGCGGTCCAGCAGCAGGTAGCGCTCCTGGAACGCGACCGCTTGGAACAGTACGGCCAGCTCGCCCAGCAGCTTCAGGAAGCAAGGCTGTCCGACGCCCAGCTCATCCGCACCACCCATGCCCTGGAGTCGGCGCTTCGGTCCAACAGTGCGCGCGGGCAGTGGGGTGAGGTGCAGCTCCGCAGGGTGGTTGAGGCCTCAGGCATGTTACGGCACGTGGACTTCCTTGAGCAGGTCCACAGCACTGGCTCTGACTCTGCGCTCCGGCCTGACCTGGTGGTCCAGCTGCCCGGCCAGAAGCAGCTGGTGGTGGACGCCAAGGTGCCGCTGTCTTCCTACCTGGAGGCCCAGGAACTGGGTATGCAGCACGTGCCGGGCGCCCCGGCAAGGAACCCCGGCAGCCAGCAGTCCCTGCTGGCTGCCCACGCGAAGGCCCTGCGCGCCCATGTGGACTCCCTGAGCAGCAAGAAGTACTGGGACATTCCGGGGAACTCCCCCGAGCTGGTCATCTGCTTCCTGCCTGCCGAATCCATCCTGGCGGCCGCCTTGACTGCAGATGCGACCCTCCTGGACCATGCATTGTCCAGGAATGTGGTCCTCGCCTCACCAAGCACCCTGCTGGCAGTGCTGAAGTCGGTGGCTTTCACCTGGCGGCAGGATGTGCTGACGGACAGTGCGAGGGAGCTGTTTGACCTCGCCCGGCAGCTGTATGAGCGCATGGGAACGCTGGGCGAGAACGTGAGCAAGCTGGGCACGTCCCTGAAGTCTTCAGTCGACCGCTACAACTCGATGGTCGGCACCCTGGAAGCGCGGATCCTGCCGACGGCACGCAAGCTCAATGCTTTGGACGAAGCGGGCCTGGTAACGCCGGCGGCCCTGGAGGTGACCCCCCGTTCACTGGCTGCCCCCGAGCTCCAGGAGGATGACACCGCCGCCTGATGCCGGCTTTGCCGCCTGACGACAAACCGGGGGTTTCAGTTTGGACGGTCACCAGTCAGTTGCGGGACCGTCCGCTGTGGGCGCGCTACCTGCGCGCGTTAGCCGGGGCCGGCTAACTGCGGGACCGGCGGCCGCCCAGGGCCCGGCTGACGTCGCCGGCTTCCTTGAGGGTTGCCCGGAGCTCCTTGGGCAGAGAGAAGAGGAGGTCTTCCTCGGCCGTGACCACTTCTTCCACCGAGCCGTAGCCGTAATCGGCCAACAACCGCAGCACGTCCTTGACCAGAACCTCGGGCACTGACGCTCCGGAGGTGACACCGACTGTTGCCACGCCTTCGAACCAGGCTTCGTCCACCTCATTGGCGAAGTCCACGCGGTAGGAGGCCTTGGCCCCGTATTCCAGGGCTACCTCCACCAGGCGCACCGAGTTTGAGGAGTTGGCTGATCCCACCACAATCACCAGTTCGGCCTGCGGCGAGATCTTCTTGATGGCCACCTGGCGGTTGGTGGTGGCGTAACAGATGTCGTCGCTGGGCGGGTCCTGCAGTGTGGGGAAACGTTGTTTCAGCAGCCGGACTGTCTCCATGGTCTCATCAACGCTAAGCGTGGTCTGGGACAGCCAGATGACCTTCTCGGGATCCCTGACAGTGACCTTGTCCACTTCGTGGGGGCCGTTGATGATCTGGATGTGCTCGGGGGCTTCGCCCGCCGTTCCCTCAACCTCTTCATGACCGTCGTGGCCGATCAGCAGGATGTCGAAGTCGTCCTTGGCGAAGCGCACGGCTTCCTTGTGCACCTTGGTGACCAGCGGGCAGGTGGCGTCAATGGTGCGCAGCCCGCGGTCCTCGGCTGACTGGACGACGGCCGGTGACACACCGTGGGCGGAGAAAATCACCAGCGCGCCTTCAGGGACCTCGTCCGTCTCATCGACAAAGATTGCGCCCTGGGCTTCAAG
Organism: Pseudarthrobacter cremeus; assembly: GCF_051857465.1. Classification (NCBI taxonomy): domain Bacteria; kingdom Bacillati; phylum Actinomycetota; class Actinomycetes; order Micrococcales; family Micrococcaceae; genus Pseudarthrobacter; species Pseudarthrobacter cremeus. The sequence goes on from NZ_JBPZHC010000004.1 coordinate 176,625, forward strand.
GGAACTGACCACGTGGACGTTGTGCACGATCTGCTTCCGGACATAGACGGGCGGACCGTAGTGCTCCAGCGCCTTTTCCACGGCGATGACTGCCCTGTCCACGCCGGCGCAGTAACCGCGGGGGGCTGCGAGGAGGACTTTCTTGGGGCCCGCTACGGGAGCAGCCGCGGACACTTCCTCTGGCGTGCGCCGCCTGCGCGGGACGGTTGGCATCGAAAGGGGCACAGCGGTGGAGGTCATGGCACCATGCTACCGGGTTGAACCCTTACGTGCCGGAGAAGCGATGCGCACCACAATGCCAACCAAGGCCAGGGCTCCGCCTGCAACCGCGGCCGCCAAAGTCCACGTCCGGAAGCTCCCGGCAGCCGCAGCGACGAATTCGTTTTTGAACATGTCTGCGATCTCACTTCCACTCGCCGTCGCGAGCACAGCGTCTCCGGCGAGTTGGGATCCGGCAGTCCACATCCCGGCGAGAAGGAGTGCAGCAATTCCGACGCTGAAAACCACCACCCAGCGACGACGGGCGGCAACCAGTGCCAGAAGGAATGCGATGCCGGCACCGATGGCGACGCTGTACCCCAGTGGCGCGTAGGCGGCGGCTTGTTCGATCAGCTGACGCTGGTTGGATTGGCCGACGTTGATCAGCGTCTGGCCGGGCGGATCCAGTGGCAGCCCCGAAGTCCGGCTCAACTCCTCCACGCCCAGGGAAACGAGCGGGGCGACGTCAAGGGTCAGCGCAGTGGTGGAATCCACCTCGGCCGGGAGGCTTTCGGGGTCCGCGAAGCTCAGGCGGTGGCTCCTTCGGAGTGTCTCTTCCCAGGCGGCGGGGTAACCCGGCAGCCCGGTCAGGGACCCGGCTGCCGACTTCAGCACCGGCTCGAGGAGGCCGGTCAGGGACTGAGGGACGGCGCTGGTGTCAATGGTTGCAACGGCAGCCGCGGCCAGCCGTTGCTGGAACTCATCATCACTGCCCAGCGGCGCAGCCAATGCCACGAAGCCGTCCTCCTGCACCACGTTGCGGTCAAGCCAGATCGCCGGGACGGCCAGTGCGGCGAGCACGACGCCCAGAATGACGGCAACGGCAGAAACAACAGTACGCACAGCAGGTCCTTAATCTTCGGGCGGCAGTGCCATCTTAGAGGGGCCACATGGAGGAACAATGTCAGTCCGGGGTGATACAGGTTATGGATAAGGTTGAGACACAACCCCGGAAACACGACTCTTCAGACAGAGGACCGCCCATGCCACCAGCCACACCTTTCCGAGGGCCGGCGCATGTCTGAACAGGCTGCACTGCCCGGCACGGCACCCTCAACCCTGCCTGCCACCGCTGCTGATACGAGCCCGGACAATCCCTGGCCCCTTCAGCTGCTGTCGCAGAAACTGAAGCTGCACATAGACCGGGCACCGGCCGCCTGGGTCGAAGGCCAGGTAATCGAACTTAACCGGCGCGGCACCAACGCCTACCTGACCCTCCGCGACGTCGACGCCGAGGTGTCCCTTCCGGCTTCGGTCTGGTCCAAGATCCTGGAGCGCCAGAATCTGCCCCTTGAGCGTGGTTCCCGCGTGGTCGCCCTGCTCAAGCCGGAATTCTGGCTGAAGACCGGACGAATCAACATGCAGGTCCGGGACATCAGGCCTGTTGGCCTGGGCGACCTCCTGGCACGCATCGAACGGCTGCGCCAGGCACTGTCCGCGGAAGGCCTGTTTGCTGACTCAAGGAAGAAGCCCCTGCCCCTCCTCCCCCACCGCATCGGCCTGATCACCGGCCGGGACTCGGACGCCAAAAAAGACGTCCTCCAAAACGCCGCGTTGCGCTGGCCCGCGGTGGAATTCGAGATCCGCGAGGTCGCTGTCCAAGGCAACACCGCAGTCTCCCAGATCATCCGCGCGCTCAACGAGCTGGACGGCCGTCCGGATGTGGACGTCATCGTCATAGCCCGCGGCGGAGGCGCCCTCGAGGACCTGCTGCCCTTCAACAGCGAGGAACTGATCCGTGCCGTGGCGGCTGCGGCCACCCCGGTGGTCAGCGCCATCGGCCATGAGGCAGACCGCCCCCTGCTCGACGACGTCGCGGATCTTCGCGCCTCGACGCCCACCGATGCCGCCAAAAGGATCGTCCCTGATGTAGCCGAGGAATTGGCCAGCGTGCGCCAGACGCGGGAACACCTTCGCCGTTTCATCGGCAGGCTGGTGGAACGGGAATCTGAGCGGCTCTCCGCCCTCCATTCCAGGCCGGTCCTTGCCACCCCGGAGGGCATGGTCACCGTCCGCTCAGAGGAGATCGAACGGCTCCTGCGGAGGTCATCTGCGGCCGTGAGCTCCACCGTGGTACGCGCGGCCGACCAACTGGTTCACCTGCAGGCCCAGGTGCGGGCCCTCTCACCCCAAAAAACCCTTGACCGGGGCTACGCCGTGGTGGAGCTCATCACCGGCCGTGCGGCCCGGCCGGATGAACCCTCGGGGCACGCTGTGGTCCGCGACCCCACCCAGGCACCGGCAGGAACACCGTTGACGGTCCGGGTGGCACTGGGCCGCTTCGGCGCGGCCTCCACCGGCGAACTTGAAGAAGGAGAATGAGATGACTGAGGCAAAAACCGGTTCTGACATCGAGGCATTGAGCTACGAGGAAGCCCGCGAACAGCTGGTGCAGGTGGTAGGCAGGCTCGAAGCGGGCGGTGCCAGCCTTGAGGAGTCGCTGGCGCTGTGGGAACGCGGCGAAGCCTTGGCCAAACGCTGTGAGGAGTGGCTCGAGGGGGCAAGGAAACGGCTGGCCGCCGCACGCGACCAACCGCTCTGACCGGCCTGCGGGAAGCTGACCGCATGCGGGAGCATACCGCCTGCGGGGGGCCGACCGGCCTCCGGGACCATGCCGGCCCCCGAACAGTTCAGGACCTTTCGACCAGCTCGCGTTCGATGGGAACATCGAACTCGGCCTTGGGCCAGTCGAGCTTCAGGTCTGACAATGCTCCGAGCACCAGCTGCTGCACGGCGATCCTGGCGTACCACTTTTTGTTGGCCGGAACCACGTGCCACGGGGCCGCCTCGGTGTTGGTCGCGTCGAAGGCGGCCTGGTAGGCGTCCATGTAGTCGTTCCAGAACGCCCGCTCCTTGAGGTCCCCGCTGCTGTATTTCCAGTGTTTGGCGGGGTTGTCCAGCCTGGCGAGGAGTCTGGCCTTCTGTTCATCCTTGCTGATGTTGAGCATCACCTTGACGACTTTGGTGCCTGCGTCAGTCTGACGCGCCTCGAATTCGTTAATGGCCCGGTAGCGGCGCTTGATTTCCTCGGGCGTTGCCCAGTTATGGACCCGGTGGATCAGGACGTCCTCATAATGGGACCGGTCAAAGATGCCCACCATCCCCGCGGCCGGCACCTCCCTTTCGATCCGCCAGAGGAAGTCGTAGGATTTCTCCTGGTCTGTGGGTGCCTTGAAGGCCTTGAACTGCACTCCCTGCGGGTCCATGGCAGCAATAACATGGTTGACGATTCCGCCCTTGCCGGCCGTGTCCATGGCCTGCAGGATCAGGAGCACCCTTTTCTTCCCGCCGAAGCGGGACTCCGCGAACAGCTTTTCCTGGAATTCGGCCACTGCCCCGTCCAGCTCAGCAAGTATGGTCTGGCCGTCGGATTTGTTCCCCGGGTACCCCGGGGTGGCGTCGGGGTCTGAGTCGGCGAGGGAAAAGTCCTTTCCGATCCTCAGTGTTTCGGCTGGGTGCTGATCGAACTCGACGACGCCGTCCATGACGGTCCTTTCCCAAGGTTCCACGTGCCTATGGACACGTGGAACCTAGGCTAGTTCCCTTTGTACCTGCTCAGGAAGTCCGCCATGCGGTTGATTGCCTCTTCGAGGTCCTTGACCAAGGGCAGGGTGACCATCCGGAAGTGGTCGGGGCGGACCCAGTTGAAGGCCCGGCCATGCGAGACCAGGATCTTTTGCTCCCGCAGCAGGTCCAGGACGAACTTTTCGTCGTCGCGGATGTGGAACACCTCGGGATCAAGTTTCGGGAAGAGGTACATGGCGCCCCGGGCCTGCTGTGTGCTGACACCGGGGATGGCGTTGAGCATGTCGTAGGCCTTGTTGCGCTGCTCGAGCAGACGGCCTCCGGGCAGGATGAGATCGTTGATGCTCTGGTAGCCGCCGAGCGCCGTCTGGATTGCGTGCTGGGCAGGGACGTTTGCGCACAACCGCATGTTTGCCAGCAGGCTGATGCCCTCAAGGTAGTCAGCGGCGTCTTTTTTGGGCCCCGAAATGGCCATCCACCCCGCCCGGTAGCCGCAGACCCGGTAGGCCTTCGACAGCCCGCTGAAGGTGAGGCACAGGACGTCGTCACCGGTCAGGGCAGCCAGGTTGATGTGCACCGCGTCTTCATACAGGATCTTCTCGTAGATCTCGTCGGCAAAGATCACCAGCCCGTGCTTCTCGGCCAGTGCCACAATCTTCCGCAGCGTGTCCTCCGGGTACACAGCTCCCGTGGGGTTGTTCGGATTAATGACCACGATGCCCTTGGTCCGGGGCGTGATCTTGGCTTCGAGGTCTTCAAGGTCCGGCTGCCAACCGGATTCCTCATCGCACAGGTAGTGGACCGGCTTGCCGCTCGCGAGTGCCACCGACGCGGTCCACAGCGGGTAGTCGGGGGTCGGGATCAGCACTTCGTCGCCGTCGTTCAGCAATGCCATGAGGGACATGGTGATGAGTTCGCTGACACCGTTGCCGAGATAAATATCGTCAACGTGGATGTTCTGGATCCCACGGGTCTGGTAGTACTGCGAGACGGCGGTGCGCGCGGAGAAAATGCCGCGGGAGTCGCTGTAGCCCTGGGCGTGGGGCAGGTGGCGGATCATGTCCACGAGGATGGCGTCAGGCGCTTCAAATCCGAACGGTGCGGGGTTTCCGATGTTCAGTTTGAGGATGCGATGACCCTCAGCCTCCATCTGCTGGGCGGCCTGAAGAATCGGTCCACGGATGTCGTAAAGGACGTTGTGGAGCTTGGTGGACTGCCTGAATTCTGCCATCCATCAAATATGCCACAGGAAGGATGTACTTCCGTTGAGACGTGAGACACACGAACGACGGCGGCTGCCGCACCCTGCGTGGGTGCGGCAGCCGCCGTCGTAGTCATGTTTCAGCCCGCAGGCGCGTCCTACTTGACGATGCCCTTGTCCTTCAGCCACGACGCCGCGGCGTCTTTGGCGTTTTGCTTCTGGCTGCCGCTCACCGCGCGGTTCAGGTTCACGAGGTCCTCTGTGGTGAGCATCCGCGAGACGTTATTCAGAGCCTCTTTGGCCTTGTCGGTCATTTTCGCCGTGTTGTACAACGGCAGGACCTGCTGGGCCTTGAAGTTGTTCTTGGGGTCCTCCAGCACCACAAGGTCATTGTCCGCGATCGACGGGGTGGTGGTGTAGATGTCCGCCACCTGCACCTCGTCCGTGAGGAGTGCCTGCAGCGTCAGGTTGCCGCCGCCGTCGCTGAACGGCTTCAGGGCCTTCAGTTCGCAACCGTAGTTCGCCTTCAGGCCCGGGAAACCGTAAGCGCGGGTTTCGAACGTCGCCGGCGCCGCCATGGTCAGGTCCTTGCAGACCTTGGCGAGGTCCTCAATGGACTTCAGCTTGTACTTCTCCGCAGTGGCCTTGGTGACCACCATGGCGTCCTTGGATTCGGCCTTCGACGCCTCCAGGACCGCCACGCCCTGGGGCAGTTTCCCCGGCAGTGCCTTGTAGATGTCCTCGGCCGAGACCTCGGCGGCTTCCTTGTCCACGTGCGAGAGCAGATTGCCAGAGTAATCCGGAACCAGATCCACGGAACCGTCCTGTACGGCCTTGAAGTAGATCTCGCGGGCACCGATGTTCGGCTTGGTGGTGGCGGTGACGCCGGCGGCCGTCAGGGCACCGGCATAGATTTCAGCCACGATCTGGCTCTCGGGGAAGTCAGCCGAGCCCACCACCAGCGAACCGCCGGCCGTGCCCCCACCTCCGGCGCTGGTGGTGGCCGTCGACAGCGGATTGCCGCCCGCGCACGCGGTGAGCGCCACGGCCAGGCCGACGCCGGCAGCCAGGCCGGCCAGTCCCCGGCGGGTGAGGTTGTTGCGGACGTTTTCTTTCATGGGGTACCTCCTTGAACAGCAGCTGGCGCAGGCGCGGCAGCTGGGAGATCAGCGGCGGCCTGCTGGCCACCGCGGGAATCAGTTGATAAGCCGGGCGAAAGAAGGACTCTTTGCGCTCCGGCAAGGACGAGGTCAACAACGATGGCCAGTCCGGCGATAAGCACTGAACCGGCAAGCATGCGGGGGAAGTCCTGGAGGACCAGACCATCGAACAGATAGCGGCCCAACCCACCCAGCGGAAGATAAGCAACTACTGACACGGTGGCAATCACCTGGAGCACGGCCGTCCGGATGCCGCCGAACATCACCTGGAGCCCGTTGGGCAACTCCACCTGGAACAGAATCTGCAGCTCAGTCATTCCCATGGCGCGGGCAGCGTCCACCACTGTCCGGTCCACGCTGGAGATCCCGGCATATGTTCCGGCCAGGAGGGGCGGGACCGTGAGGATCACCAGCGCCCACACCGGCGGCATGAGCCCGCTCCCCGCCAGCAGGGCAAAGAGGACCAGCAGGCCAAGGGTGGGAAGGGCACGCAGCGCACCCGCCACAGCAACAGCTACGACGCGCCCGCGCCCTGTGTGCCCGATGTAGAGCCCCACGGGTACTGCGATGGCAGCTGCAATGACCAGCACCAGTCCGCTGTACTGGATGTGCTCCAACAGCCGGGCAGGGATGCCGGAACTGCCGGTCCAATGGAGGGGATCGGCGATCCAGGAGAAGGTGTCCACGAAGATATTGCTCATGGGCCGGCCCCTGCATGTACACGGGCATCAGCTACGTAGCCGGCAGCGGCAGACGCTGACGGGCCGGATGCCTTGACGGCACGTGTCCACGGGGTCAGCAGCCTTTCGAGCAGGACCAGGACCCCGTCCATGACCAGCGCGAGCACCAGGATGGCGACGATCCCCACCACCACTTCCGTGACGAAGTTGCGCTGGAGCCCGTCCGTGAACAGCATCCCGAGGTTGCCGACCCCAAGGAGGGCCGCGACGCTGACGAGGGAGATGTTGCTGACGGAGACAACCCGGAGTCCGGCGAACATCACCGGCAGCGACAGCGGCAGGTCGATGTCGAAAAAGCGGCGCCACGGTTTGTAGCCCATGGCCACTGCGGCCTGGCGCAGGTCTTCGTCAACGGAGTCGAAAGCATCCAGCGCGGCCCGCACCAGGAGGGCGACAGCGTAGAGCGTCAGGGCCACAATAACGTTCAGCGGATCAAGGATCCGGGTACCGAGGAGCGGCGGAAGGATGATGAAGAGTGCCAGCGACGGGACGGTGTAGAGCAGCGAGCTTGCCGTCAGCACCACCGAACGCAGTGTCCCGTTCATCCGCGCGAACTGGGCCAGCGGCAGGGAAATCAGGAGCCCCAGCACCATGGGGATAAGGGCCAGCACCAGATGCTGCCCGGCCCGCTCAAGGACCGTCCCGCTGTTGGACAGGAACCAATCCATCAGAGGGCAGCCTGCCGTACCTGGCGGGCATCCTCAATAACGGCAAGGACTTCCTGCGACCTGACGGTGCCCAGAACCCGGCCTTCACCGTCAATGGCCACGCCCTGGCCGGAAGGCGAGGACAGAGCTGCATCAAGTGCCCGCCGCAGGCTCTCGCCCTGGCGGAACAGCGAGCCCCCGGGGATCAGTTCGGTGTCCGTCCCAGGCCTTGCCCAGCCCAGCGGGTGCATGTCCGGATCGACAACAAGCTGCCAGCCCGTCACGGCCGCGGGGTCCCCGGCGAACTGTCCACCATCAAAAACAAGCGAGGGCACCGGGTGGATCGTCACGCCCTCGGAAGCCGTGAATCCCAGATGGCGGAACCCTCGGTCCCGTCCAACAAAGGCTGCCACAAAGTCGTTGGCCGGGGCGCGCAGGATCTCCTCGGGAGTGGCGTACTGGGCCAGTTTGCCGCCCACGGCAAATACGGCCACCTTGTCCCCCAGCACAGTGGCTTCGTCAATATCATGGGTGACGAAAACTATGGTTTTCGCGAGGTCTTTCTGCAGCCTCAGCAGCTCCTGCTGCAGTTCGTCGCGGACTACCGGATCCACGGCGCTGAACGGCTCATCCATCAGCAGAATGGGCGGATCGGCTGCGAGCGCCCGGGCAACACCTACTCGCTGCTGCTGACCGCCCGAGAGTTGGGCGGGGTAGCGCTTGCCCAGCGCCGATGCCAGCCCGACGACGTCGAGCAGTTCTTCGGCACGCTTACGGGCTTCGGTCCTGGACACGCCGTTGAGGCGCGGGACCGTGGCGATGTTGTCCAGCACGGAGCGGTGCGGCATCAGGCCTGAGGACTGCATCACGTACCCCATGGAACGTCGCAGTTCCGCAGCGGGAACGCTGGTCACGTCCCGCCCGTCCACCGTAATTACGCCCGATGTGGGTTCCACCATCCGGTTGATCATCCGCAGCGAGGTGGTCTTTCCACACCCGGAAGGCCCCACGAAGACGGTGATCGATCCCTTGTCAACGGACATGGTGAGCTGGTCCACGGCCGGATGCCCGCCTTGGTACTGCTTGGTGACGCTCTGGAACTCAATCATGGCCTGGTCCATTCTGCGGACTTACCCGTTCTGTTGGATGGCATCGGACAGTGGGGAAAGCTGGTCATCAGCACACTGATATTTACGGTAACGCAATCCGTTCCCAGCGTAACCAGTACTGAAGGCAATCCGGGCAAGAGAAGCCCTACTGTAATCATTCGTCAGCCCGGACCGTCCGGATGGGTCACCCGGACTCGGGCCGGTCCGCCACAAGCTTCAGGACGCCAAATACGGGATCCCGGTCCAGGACCCGGACATCGGTGATGCCGGCGGCCGCCAAGTACCTCCGGAACGCCTCCTGGAGCGGGACGACGTTCATGCCCAGCCCGCTGCCCAGAATCACGGGTCCGTCGATTCCGAGCCTCCGGAGAGACTGCCCGGCCAGGTCTGCGAGGTCCTTGCCGGCCTGATCGAGAAGCTCCCGGCTCACGGCGTGGCCGGCCGCGGCAGCGTCAACCACCAGTCGGGCCTGCTGGGCCCAGTACCGGCGGCCGGTCTCCGGGGAGTGGAAAAGCGCAATCAGCCGGTTCGGATGGTCTACTCCGCAAGAGGCCAGCAGGGCCGTGGTCAGATCATCGACGGGGAGTCCCTGGTTCATCCGGCGCAGGCTGTGCCGGACTGCCTCACGCCCCAGCCAGTATCCGCTGCCTTCATCCCCCAGCAGGTATCCCCAGCCACCGGCCCGGGCCTCTTCGCCCGCTGAATTCCTGCCCCAGGCCGCAGAGCCCGTTCCGGCAATGACGGCGACGCCGGTGGCGGCACCCCCCGCGGCGAGCAACAACCGGGAATCGTGGACCACAGTAATCTTCGCCCCGGGAACATGGGGTTCGATCAGCGCCGCGAGGGCGGCGGCGTCGTCGTCGGTATCTATTCCACCGGCACCCGCGTAAACGTGGGACACCTGGCCTCCGCCGATCCGGGCAAACAGGTCCGCAAGGTTAAGCGCAGCCTCTTCGCGACTGACGTTCTGGACATTGGAGCTGCCGGCCGACTGGTCAGCCACCGCAACTCCGTCCTCGAAGCGAACGCCGCGGGTCTTCGTGCCGCCAATGTCCAGGCCGATAATGACACCGGCAAGCGGGCCGGGAGCAGCAGTGGGACGTGGGGTCTGGGGGTGCTCGGAGTCAGTCACCGACCCAGCCTACTGAAGCGGCGCGCGAACGGCGGGAACATTTGGAAAGTCTAGGCTGGAACCATGCCACAAGATGCCACGCCGCCAGTCCGCCCCGCGCCGAGCCGGACGGCCTGGGACGGGCATCCCAAGGGCTCTGCCGCCTACGGCAAGATCCTGGCGGGGCTGGCTTTCGCCGGCGTAGCCACGTTTGCCCAGCTCTACTCCACCCAGGCCGTGCTGCCCATCATGGCCGCCGACCAGCACGTCAGCGCGGCGGACGCGGCGCTGACCATTTCGCTGGCCACCGTGGGCCTGGCCATCACGGTGATCCCCTGGTCGTTCCTGGCCGACAGGATCGGCCGGGTCAGGGCCATGGCAATCGGCATCTGCGCCGCAACCTTTCTGGGCCTCCTGGTGCCTCTGGCCACGAGCTTCGGCATGCTGCTCGCCCTTCGGCTCCTGGAGGGCATGGCACTGGGCGGGATACCGGCGATCGCGATCGCCTACCTGAACGAGGAAGTGAACAGGGCCCACGCAGCGATGGCTGCCGGCAGCTACGTCGCCGGCACAACGCTGGGCGGACTGGCCGGCCGGCTGGTGGCGGGGCCGGTCGGAGAACTGTGGGGCTGGCGGGCGGCCGCCCTCAGCGTGTCGCTGCTGGCAACTCTGGCCGCAGTGCTCTTCCTGGTCCTGATACCCAGGGCAAAGGGGTTCACTCCCGCCCAGGCCGCGGGCCTGCGCGGCGCGCTCGTTACCCTGGGCGGGCACGTACGCAACGCCCGGCTGCTGGCACTCTACGTGCAGGCGTTCCTGATGATGGGCGGCTTTGTGGCGGTCTACAACTACCTGGGTTTCCGGTTGTCTGCGGAGCCTTTTACGCTGCCAGGCACCCTGATCAGCCTGATCTTCCTCGCGTACCTTTCGGGTACCTTCTCTTCCCGCTGGGCCGGCGGGCTGACAGTGCGTTTTGGCCGTCGGAACATCCTGCTGGCGGGCATCGTGCTCATGATCGCGGGGCTGGCACTGACGCTGACTCAGGTACTGACCATGATTCTGGCCGGCCTCGTGGTGTTCACGGGTGGCTTCTTCGCAGCGCACAGCATCGGCGCCGGCTGGACGGGCAGCATTGCCACCACCGGCCGCGCCCAGGCATCCTCGCTCTACAACCTGGCGTATTACCTCGGCTCGAGTGTCATCGGTTGGGCGGGCGGCCTGGTGTTCCAGTCGTTGGGGTGGACGGCGCTCGCCGTGTCAATCATGGTCCTGGCCGCCCTCACGGCGGCTACAGTCGCCGTCGTACACCGGCAGCCGGAGCATTGAACTTTCCGACACCCAATCCGCGGTTGACAGCTGATTATTCGGGGAACCCCCGAATTAGGGCGTGATGGACCGGAAACTGGAGTCTAGGATGAACTGAAAGACGTATGAGGAGATTCTGTGAGCAGCAACGCCAAAAACATCAGGCCGGGCAGCCAATTCGAACCGCTGGATGCCATTGATGAGAGGCTCCTCGCAGCGTTGGTGGACGACGCCCGGATCTCCAACAAGCAGTTGGCGGAACTGGTGGGCATCGCTCCGTCAACGGCACTCATGCGGACCCGCGCCTTATCCGAACGTGGCATCGTCCAGGGTTTCGAGGCGAAACTCAGCCTGTCCGCAATAGGCCGTTCTGTCCAGGCGCTGGTCGCCGTCCGGCTGCGGGCCCATGACCGGGATCAAATCGACCGGTTCACGGCCCGCGTCCCGCACCTGCCCGCGGTCCTGTCCACGTTCCACACTTCCGGTTCCGTGGACTACCTGCTGCATATTGCTGTCGCGACCACTGAGGACCTGAGGGACTGGGTGCTGGATAACCTCGCGACGGACCCGGTGGTAGGGCACACCGAAACCACCCTGGTCTTTGACCACATCCAGGGGAACCACGGTCCGCTGCCGGACTAAGGCTACCGGGCAGGGCGCAGAGCCGTCCTGAGCGTCAAGGCCGCCAGCACCATGGCGGCCGCGCTGCACAGGATCACGAACCCGGTTACCGCCGTACCCAGGCCGAAGGCCGCCGTTGCCCAGCCCAGCCCGATTACCGGTACGGCGCTTCCCAGGTAGGTGATGACGTAGACGGTGCTGACAATCTGGGCGTGCTGCGGCGATTCGACTTTTGCGGCCACATCATTGAAAACCATCCTGAATGCGACACCCTGGCCCAGCCCCGCGCACACGCTGGCGAGGGCCAGCAACAGCAGACTGCTCCAGGCAGCCGCGGCTGCCAGAAGCAGCACGGAGACTCCCAGCACGGCCAGCCCGGCCGGGACCACAAAGCGGCCGCGGACAGAGAGCAACTGACTCATGGCCGAAGCGCCAAGCGTCATCCCCGCCAAGGCTCCGATCAGCGGGCGGGAGTCCGTCTGGATTATCTGGGCGAAGTACCCCGGGGCAAGGGACAGGCAAAATCCAAACACTGCGAAGCTGAGGAACCCGACGGCGGCCGCCAGCCAGAAGGCACCCCTCGCCGAGGCAGAGACTGAAGGCCGGCGCGGAGCCAGGACCCGAAGCGGCCGCCCTTCGGCGGGCGGCTTGATGGCAGGTCGCGCCTGGAGCAGATAAAGGGGAACAAGCAGCCCCGCCAGCACCAGTGAGTGCAGGTAATAGGGAGCGGTGGTGGGGCCCGGCAGCATGGACAGCACGCCGCCGATAAACGGGCCGGCGGCCACGCCTCCCGACGTCGCCAGCAGGGTGAAACGTGAGGCCCACTCCGGGCGGGACGGCAGCAGTTCGCGCAGCGCCGCCGCGCTTGCGCCGGTGGCAAGCGCCACGGCCACCCCCTGCAGCGCACGGCCGGCTGAAAGCGACACCAGGTTATCCGCCTGCGAAAAAATCCACCCACCCACCAGCCCGGCGAGGACGGCAAGAATAAGCGCCGCCCGCCGGCCGATGTGGTCCGACCAGTGGCCGGCAAGCATCAGCGTGGCCACCAAAGCCAGGACGTAGCTGGCAAAGGCTGCCGTGACGCCGAGCGCGGAGAGGCCCAGGTTCGCCTGGAGCAGCGGATACAGGGGCGTTGCCAGGTTCGCCCCCACCAGCAGCGTGAAAATGACAGTGCCCGCCATCACCAGCCGGGCAGTGGTGGAGGCGTCCCAGCCCCGGCGCACGGCGGCCGGACGCATGCGGAGCTCGCTGAAGACTGTCATTGGCGCTGCCTCGGTGCTGATCGGGGCGGGAGGTCCTTGTGGGAGCCGCCCCGGGGTTGAACGTGGATACCTAAAGAATGACCCGTTACTGCCTTATCCGGCGGCTGTTGATGGCATAATTGAGCAAAATACTCAATCCCGCACGCCATCAGTAACTGAAAGTGACAGTTTGAATAATCTTGACCCCACCGACCTGAAGATCCTGCTCGAACTCATCCGGGATCCCCGTGTCCAGATCGGTGAGCTCAGCGAGCATCTGGGGATCGCGCGAAACACGGCGCAGTCCCGTGTCCGCCGCCTGCTCCGCGCCGGGGTGCTCCAAAACGGCGGGCGCGAAGTTGATCTTGCCTCGGTGGGGTTCGACGTCGTCGCCTTCGTCACCATCGAGGTGACCCATCGCGAACTGGACGGGGTAGTGGGGGCACTGCGGCTGCTCCCCCAGGTCCTGGAGGTCCACGAAATTTCCGGCCGCGGCGACGTCTGGTGCCGCGTGGCCGCCACCGACACCCACAATCTGCAGTCAGCCCTCCGCCAGGTCCTGAGGATCAAGGGGGTCATCCGGACCGAAACAGTGCTGGCCCTGCACACCCATATTCCCTACCGGACCGAACCCCTGATCAGCCGTCTCGCGCAGGCCGGTGCCGGCAACGCAACACGGCCCCGGTAAAGTCCGGGGCACGGCCGGGCACCGTCGGGAGCCGGTTAGGATTCGAAGATGGACTGGCTTTCACACATTTCTCAGATCAACTGGCTGGCCGTGGCGCTGGCATTTATTGCCAGCATGGCCATCGGCTTTGCCTGGTACATGCCCGCCGTTCTGGGCAACCGGTGGATGGCCGCCATCGGAAAAACCCAGGAGGACCTCAAGAACATCAGTGGCGGCGCCGGAATCTGGGTGCCCATGATGGTAGCTGCCGCCCTGACGGCCGTCCTGCTGGCGGTCCTGATCAGCAAGCTGGGCCTGGACAACGCGGTGGCAGGTGGCTGGTTCGCTCTGGTGCTGGGACTGGTGTTCCGTGCTGGCGGCCACGTCATCCACAACGGTTTCGCAGGACGTCCCGCAGCCGTCACACTGATCGACTCCGGCCATGACCTTCTGGCGATGACGGTGTCCGGCGCCATCATCGGGGCAATGTCCTGACGTGACGATCATCGATAATGCCGTCTATGTGGACGGCGTCCGCACGGCGGAACCGCAGAACCTGGAACAGACGTTCGAAACCCTTGCCCACCACGGGGGCATGGCCTGGATTGGACTGTACCGGCCCACGCACGCGGAAATGGCCGCCGTCGCCAGCGAATTCGGGCTTCACAACCTGGCCGTCGAGGACGCCATCTCGGCGCACCAGCGCCCGAAGCTTGAGCGCTACGAGGAGCACCTTTTCACGGTGCTCCGCCCCGCGCGCTACCTGGATGTCACTGAGACCGTGGAGTTCGGCGAGCTGCACATCTTCACCGGCCGGAACTTCGTCATCACTATCCGGCATGCGGAAATGTCCGGGGTCGGGCGCGTCAGGCGCCGCCTCGAGGACCGCCCTGAGCTGCTCCGGCACGGCCCCGAAGCCGTCCTGTACGCCCTGCTGGATCTTGTGGTGGACGACTACGCCCCGGTGGTGGCAGGCCTCGAGAACGACATCGACGAGATCGAGGACCAGCTGTTCAGCGGCGACACGACTGTGTCCCGCCGCATCTACGAACTCGCCCGTGAAGTCATCCAGTTCCAGCGCGCCATCCATCCGCTGCCCGAAATGATGCAGCAGCTGCGGAGGGGCTTCGAGAAGTACGGCGTGAGCACCGAGCTGCAGCACAACCTGCGGGACGTGGAGGATCACGTGGAGCGGGTGATTTCGCGCGCCGATTCGTTCCGGGATCTCCTGCAGAACGCCCTGACGCTCGACGGCACACTGACCGCCAACCGGCAGAATGAGGCCAGCGCCGAGCAGAACGAACAGGTCAAGAAGATCTCCTCATGGGCCGCGATCTTCTTTGCCCCCTCGTTCGTGGCAGGGGTTTACGGAATGAACTTTGACCATATGCCCGAACTTCACTGGGCCCTGGGCTACCCCATGGCCATTGCGCTGATGGCAGCCACGGCGGCCCTGATGCACGCCATCTTCAGAAGGAAGGACTGGCTGTAGGGCGCTCAGGCGACCAGGAGCTCGACGTTGCCCCGGGCGGGGTCCTCAGGGGTGAATACGAGCCGGCGGTTGGCGATCTTGTCTGTGAAGAAGCGGTCGTGGCTGACCACCACCACCGCCCCCGGGAAATGCAGCAGGGCCCGTTCCATGACCTGGGTGCTGGAGAGGTCAAGATGGTTGGTCGGTTCATCCAGCAGGAGCACCGAGGCGCCCGAAAGCAGGCACTGCGCCATGGCCACCCGGGAGCGCTGGCCCCCGGAGAGGTTGCCGATCCGCTGCTTGAGATCAGCCTCGGAGAACTGGAACATCGCCAGGAACCTGTTGACCGATTTCTTCGTCGCAGTCAGTGCCAGGCTGTCCGGCATCGCATTGACCGCATGGGTGACAGTATCGTCGTCGTCCAGTTCTTCAAGGACCTGGTTGTAGGAGACCATTCGCGCCCCCTTCGCCCAGGCAACCGTGCCGGAATCAGCCGGCTCCTCACCCGTGAGCGCACGGAGCAGCGTGGTCTTACCGCTGCCGTTGGCACCGATGACCGCGATCCTGTTGCCTCTGCCGATCTCAAAGCTGAGGCCGCTGAACAGCGTCCGGCCGCCGTAGGCCTTGGTCAGTGATTCGACCCGGCACAGAACATCCTTGACGTACAGACCGCCGTAGATCTCGGTGATGATCTGGTCCACCGGCCGGGGCGCCCGTGATTTCTTGATCCTGGCCAGCTGGTTGGCGAGCCCCTTACCGGCCGCTTTGGCAGCCTCGCGGCGGTCAGAGATGCCCTCGGCCTCGAAGGCGAGGAGCTCCGACTCGTGCACAAACTGGCTCTCCAGGCTCTTGAGCCTGAACTGCTTCGCCACCACGTACTCGGCGAAGTTGCCCGGATACTCATGCAGGTGGAAGTTTTCCACCTCGATGATCCGGGTGACGACGGCGTCCAGGAACTTCCGGTCGTGGGAGACGATGATCGCGGCACCCTTGAACGTCCGGAACCAGCCTTCGAGCCATTCGACGCCGGCCACGTCAAGGTAGTTCGTGGGCTCATCAAGCAGCAGGACGTCCGGGGCTTCGAGGAGGATCTTCGCCAGGGCCGCCCGGTTCCGCCAGCCGCCCGAGAGTTCGTCAATGGCGCAGGTGCGGTGGTGGCCGCTGAATCCCAGGGTGGTCAGCACTTTGTCGATGGTGCGCGGGTAGTCCCAGCCGTCGAGCCTGTCCATGGCTTCGAAGAGCTCGGACTGGCGGTGGATCAGCTCATCCAGGCGGGTTGCGTTGGCGGAATCGGCTGCTATCTCTTCATCGATCCCGGCCAGTTCGGCTTCGATCTCCTGGACGTGAGCGAAGAGCCCTGTCAGGACCTCGGAGATGCTGGATGCGCCGTTCAGCTCTGAAAACTGGGAGAAGTAGGCGGTTTTGGTCCCCAGCTCCACGGCCACGCTCCCCGTGTCAGGAACCACCCTGCCCTGGATCAGTTCGAGGATGGTCGACTTGCCCGACCCGTTTTTCCCGATCAGGCCCACCCGGTCTCCGGCTTCCAGCTTGAAGAAAGCTTCACGGAGTACCTGTGTTTTGTCGAAGCTCATGCTCACGTCATTCAGCCGGATCAAACTCATTGATACTGTCCAATCCAGTGGTAACGCTTGAGGAGGTTTGTGGAATGACCGCTGACCGCGTTGAGGCGAAGCCAGGGTACGGCCGCTTCATACTCTCTCATGAAACGCGTGGCCGCCGTTTTTACCGGACCAGAGCTTCGGGAAAGAGCCGCGCAAAAGACGGGCCCGGCTGGGGAAGTCCGCGGCGGGATCCTGGCTGCAGATCACGCAACCGGGCCGCCATTTGTGCCGGCAGGTTTTCTGTTGCCCTGCTACCTCGCGGCCGGCAGCGTGGTCCCGGCCCGCAGGCCAACGGACATGTCTGCGGTGACTCCGAAGACCTCCACCAGGACGTCCTCTTTCCGCTGGATGTCGGTGACGGTGATGGAGCGGGCCGCCTTTTCTGTCCGGCCGATCGGAAAGCCGTTGACGGCGATCGCCCAGGAGTCGGCTGCCGGGTCATCGGATTCCCAGGTCACCTTGATTTCGCTGATCCCGTTCACTGTGGAGAGGGCCGCTGCCTGGACGTTGGCAGGGGGCGCCAGCTGCTGGCGGAAGGGGGTTGTGCTGATGTGGACAGGGGTTTTGAGCACATGGGTGTTTCCGATCGGGTTGGAGACCCGCAGGACCATTTCCCCATCGAACTCGGTGGTATAGATGTGCTTGAGGACCGGCCGGAGGTGCTCGTGTTGTAGGTGCCGTCGCCGTCGAGGTCCCACTCGTACTTGCTGACAGCGCCGATGGACTGGGAGGCATCAAAGGTGATTTCCATGCCTGACGCGGCGAAGTAGCCGTTGATCGGGAGGGCCCGAAGTGTCCATACGGTGGGTCCCGTAAGCGTCAAACCCCAAAATCTGTGGAGCTAAGGAGATTCGAACTCCTGACCTCTTCGATGCGAACGAAGCGCTCTACCAACTGAGCTATAGCCCCGGAACAGTCTGCATTTACGAAGACTGCGGCACCGGTGTCCTTAGGCTACAAATTTTCCCGGCGCATTGCCAATCAGGCGTATTGCCAATCAGGCGCGGCGGCGCTGCAGGACGTCGTCGAGATTGCTCAACGCGCTCTGGGCCTTGGTGAGTGGCCTCGCCGGAGCAGCCTCAGGAGCCGCAACGGGGGTCCCCTGCTTCAGGGACGGCTTGCCGGCTGCCTTGGGCGCCTCGGGAAGGTCAAGGGGCGCAGGAGCGGGACGCTCCGCCTTTGCCGCCTCAACGTACACGGGCTTCGGAACGTCCACCGGTTCCCAGGTAGTGTCAGCGGGCGCCGTCTGGGGTGCGGCCGTGGCGCTTGTGTCACCGGCTGCGACCGCCACGGCAAGAGCAGCTGCGCGAAGCTCTACCGCCGTCAACGGCTTCGGAGCCGGTTGGTGTGCCTCTGCGTCGAAAAGCCGGCTCTCCCGCTGTACCGCAGCCGGGCCCTGGACTGCGGCGGCCGGTGAGGCGGGACCCTGACGGCGCTGGGGAGCACTCATGGCCGCACGAAATGCGGCATTCAGCCTGGCCTTGCGGTCCCGAACAGCCAAAAACCGCAGGAGGACCAGGGCTGAAACTGTGATCGCGACGCAGGAGAGCGGAAGTATGGCCGAACCGAGTCCAAAGATCAGGAGAAGGCCGGAAACGAATGCAGTCAACAGCGCAGCGACGGCGACGAGCGCAATGCCTGTTCTGCCATAGCGGATCCGGAACTCACCCGGCTTCGCATTGCCGGACGGTTCCGTTGCCGTTTCGGGGGTCTTCCTGATCTCCATGGCGTTCTCCTGCTGGGCGGTGACGTTGAGTACCTTCCCGGCTCGCGGGTCCGATTCAAAGGCTGGCACTTCCGCCAGGTAGTCGGCAGCGGCCTGGACCGGCTGCCGGCGGGTACGAAGGATGTACGGTGCGACCCACACAATCCAGAGCACGACGGCAACCACAAGGATCACTGAGCTGCTGAGGGGAAAGTCCACATTTAAAACCGTATGAGCATTACGTAGGCCGCTCCCGCATTAGCCCCGGTGTGTCGCCAGTAACGTGGTAAATGAATGGAGATATGTCCGCAGCAGCCCGTGGTCTCAGGTCCGGGACGCAAGCCACCGGGTCAGCAGGCCTTCCGGAACTTCCTCCGCCGTCAGGGCAAACGACCGGTGGTCGGCCCACTCACCGTTGATATGAAGATAACGCGGCCGATATCCCTCGTCGCGGAAACCGAGTTTCTCCACAACCCGCAGGCTGGGGCCGTTCTCGGGACGGATGTTGATCTCCATCCGGTGGAGACCGAGGGCCTGGAAGCAATGGTCCGTGGCCATCGCCACGGCCGTTGGCGCGATGCCATGGCCTGCCCGCCCCTGGTCAACCCAGTAACCCAGCGTTGCCATCATGGCCGAGCCCCAAACAATCGAGGACACCGTCAGCTGGCCCACGATGACCGGTGCAGCCAAGGTAGGTGTACGTTCTGTGATGAGGAAGGGCAGGGCAGTCCCTTGCGCTGCCTGGGCCTTCAGGGACCGCACCATTTGCCGGTAATCGGGCAGGCCGCCGCCGGGTATCGGATTCGAGGCCTCCCAGGGCGCCAGCCATTCGTTGTTGCGCGCCCGCACCTGCGTCCATTCCTTTTTATCCCGGTACCGGATGGGGCGCAGGAACAGGTCGCCGCACTCCAGCGTTACCGGCCAGATGGGTCCGGGACGCACGGCAGTTACTTAGTGAGGCCGGCGGTGAAGCCCGGCAGCCACTCCCGCAGTCCGGGGCCGAGGTCATCGCTGTCAATGGCGAGCTGGACGCAGGCCTTGAGGTAGCTGAGTTTGTCACCGGTATCGTACCGGCGGCCTCGGAAGACCACACCGTAGACGCCGTAGCCTTCACCGTCGCCGGCGGCGAGTTCCTGCAGCGCGTCGGTCAGCTGGATCTCTCCGCCGCGGCCTGGGCCGGTCCGTTCCAGGACATCGAAAACGGCCGGGTGCAGCACATAACGGCCAATGACCGCAAGGTTCGACGGCGCCTCGTCCACCTCGGGCTTTTCGACTAGTTTGTTGATCCTGACGTAATCTTCGCCGTCGATCTGCTCGACGTCGGCACAGCCATAGGCGCTGATCTGGGCGGGCTCCACCTCGATCAGGGCGACCACGGATCCGCCGGTCTTGGCCTGGACTTCGATCATGGTGCTCAGGAGCTCGTCCCGGGCGTCGATGAGGTCGTCGCCGAGAAGCACTGCAAAAGGTTCCTGGCCGACGTGCTGCCTGGCGCGGAGTACCGCATGGCCGAGGCCATGGGGATCGCCCTGGCGAACGTAGTGGATATCGCCGAGGTTGCTGGCTGCCTGGATGGACTCGAGCTTTGCCGTGTCCCCCTTGGCGGACAGCGTGTCCTCCAGCGAGGGAACGCGGTCGAAGTGGTCCTCAAGGGCACGCTTGTTGCGGCCCGTGATCATCAGGATGTCGTTCAGGCCGACTTTGACGGCCTCTTCGACGACGTACTGGATAGCAGGCTTGTCCACCACCGGAAGCATTTCCTTGGGCATCGCCTTCGTCGCAGGCAGGAACCTGGTGCCAAGTCCGGCGGCAGGAATAACGGCCTTGCGTACTGTCTGCTGAGTGGTAGTCACTGGACTAATCTAGCGTCAGGGGCCATTCATTCAGTAATTAGGAGCGGTATGTCCGAGGGCAGCAACGTAACCAAGGAAGCCATCCGCGCACGCCATCGCGAGCGCCGGGCCGCCATGGACCCGGGCCAACGCGACGAGGCGGGCACCGCCCTCGCCGTCCACGGCTCTGTATGGGCGGCAACGCTCACGGAGGGTAAGCCGTCGACGTTCTGCGCCTACCTGGGCGTTGTCCCGGAGCCGCCAACGTTGTCATTGCTGCAGGCGCTCCACCAGCAGGGCCACAGCGTTCTACTGCCGGTCTGCGAGCCGGCAAGGCGACTCAGTTGGGCGAACTGGACGCCCGCCGTCGAGTTTGTCCGCAGCCGTTTCGCGCCGGTCCTGGAACCCGCGGGTCCGCGCCACAGCCTGGACGTCATGGGCTCGGTGTCCGCGCTCTTCATTCCCGCAACGGCGGTGGACCGAAGCGGCAACCGGATAGGCCAGGGCGGAGGTTACTACGACGTCCTGCTGGCCGCCCTGGCCGCTGAAGGGCTGGAAATCCCGAGGGCAGCCATCGTCTTCGATTCAGAACTGTTGCCGGCCGGAAGCATTCCCGCGGAGGGCTTTGACCAGCGGGTTCCGGCTGCCCTGACCCCGTCAGGATTTGTTCGCCTGGCTCCGCTCTCCTGACATAGCGGTTGCCTTCGGGAAGCCCACGACGGGGATGCTAGAATTAGCAGTCAGGCCCTGCGACTGCTAATGATCGGTTGATTCCGCTCCACGCAGCACGGGACCTCTCGTTTGTCCAAGAGGAGGATCACCAGTGCCCACATATGCGTACGCCTGCAAGGATTGCGGCCATGCCTTCGATATTTTCCAGTCCTTCACGGACAGCACCCTGACGTCCTGCCCTGAGTGCCAGGGAGCGTTGCGCAAGAAGTTCAACAGTGTAGGCGTGGTGTTCAAGGGCTCCGGTTTCTACCGCACGGACTCCCGGGATGCCAAGGGAAGCACCGTTTCTGCCGCACCCGCTGCTCCGGCCGCGCCCGCAGCTGCACCGGCACCCGCCGCCGCTGCCGCGAGCTGACAGCCCGCGTTCCTGCTCTTCACCATGCAGCGTTCGACCCCGGCAGCCCCGTTGTCCACATAGGAACCCTTGCGTCTGTTGGGCTTAGTCCTGCCTACGTAGCGTGGTTTCCATGCCAGTTACCCTCTTCCATCGAAGCCGCGGATCAGCCCCGCACGGGCGCCAGCCCCCGCGCCAGCCCCGGCGCCCGACGCCGTCGATCCGGGCAGGCCGTCAGCGTGGCCATCGGCTCTCCTCCTGGCTAAGCCGGAACCGGCGTCTGGCTATCGCTCTCCTGCTCTGCCTTGCCGCCGGAATAACCGTCCACCAGCTCACTCCCCCGCCTGCAGATACCGTGACCGCCCTCGCCGCAGCACGTGATCTTCCCGCGGGCACGGCGCTGGCAGCCGCCGATCTGGTGGCAACGCCGATCCCCGAGCGCCTGTTGACAGCCGGGTCCCTCGCCGAAAGCACCCAGGCGACCGGCAAACAGCTTGCAGCCCCGTTGCGTAAGGGCCAGCTGCTGGCCGACTCGCAGCTGCTGGGGCCGGGACTCCTGGCGGGAACTCCCCCGGGCTCCGCCGCCGTGCCCCTGCGGATGGCGGACCCGTCCTCCATCCAGCTGCTATCCCCGGGACAGTTGATCAACGTGGTGCTGACCGGCTCCAATAATTACGACCAACAATCCCCTCCCGAGGTACTGGCCTCGGCCATTCCGGTCCTGTGGACATCGGGTCATGGCGGGAAAACGGGGGAATGGCTCGGCACCGGCGAAACTGAAGGGCTGATTGTGGTGGCTGCTTCGCCGGAGCAGTCCGCCCGCCTGGCGGGCGCCTCAACCCACGGAAAACTGTTCTTCGTGCTGGTGGGGCCTTGAGATGCGGCCGCATCAACGGTGTGCCGTCGCCCAGCTGGGCCTTTGGCGGGCTGGCCTTTAGCCGGCTGGGCCTTTAGCCGGCTGGGCTTTGGCCAGCTGGGCCGGCGCTCAGCCCCAGTGCGGCGGCTTGTTTTCCTTCAACCACTCATCGTGATCGTTGTCCGGGGCATCGCCCCAGCGCCTCGGGTCATCCTCGGCAGCCTTGTTCGGCAGGATGCCCGCGGCACCCGCTTGCTGCGGACCCGGCGCAGCCTCCTGCTCCGGGAGCTCCGGCTCCTCATCCCGCTGGTCGGCCTGACCTGCGTTCTGTGGGTTCACAACAACCGCCTCCTTGCTGTCCGGGCCTCCAGCCCGGTACTCGTTCCTGTTCCTAGCCGTCTGGCTTACCGTGTCTTCGGGTCCAGCGGTCCCCAGCGCCTGCGGGTCCACGTCCTCGTCGAAGAAACCGGCTGCTGCCGTCCGTCCGGGCAGCAGAACGTTCTCAAGCCCCAGGTAGGCGCCGATCCTGTCGGCGCATGCGGACGGGTCCGTGAAGACTTCGATGGTCCACAGCGGCATATACCGCCACCCCAGCCGTTCCAGGAGCTGGGGGCGGAGGCGGCTCCGCTCGCGGACGCTCATGGTCCGATACTCCTCTGTACCATCCGATTCGATCGCCACCGGCCGCGGGATGTCAGCGTCGTCCTGGCCCATGGTGCTCAGCGGGTCTGCCGCCGCCACCACATCGATAACGCCGTCGTACTGGTGCCAAACGCGTGCACCCCGGGCCCGCAGCCGGTCGCCCAGGTCCGCAACAAGCGGGTCTGCGCCGAGCGCCTGCTCGCTGGCCGCCGCCCGGGAGGCCGGCGTTCCGAGATCGGTCTTGCCGGCAATCTCCCGGTTCAGGAGCTCATAGAAATCAACGGCACCGTGAGAGAGTCGGGTGTGATCCAGGTCTTCAGGCTGGAAGCAGGTCAGAACGTGGAGGGAGCGCCGGGCCCGTGTCATGGCCAGCGCAAATTTCTCCCGCCCACCCTCGGCAGAGAGCGGGCCGAAGTTGTGCAGGGCACGGCCGTGCGGGGTGCGTCCGAAGCCGGGGGAAAAAATCACGTGGTCGCGGACCAGACCCTGAGCCCGTTCGAGGTCAACCACCCTGAACGATTCAGGTCCTGCACTGAAGAAACTTGCCAGATTCGGGTGGTTCGGCAGCTGAAGCCGGATGGCCTCACCGATCCGGGCAGCATGCCGCAGGCTGGCTGTGACCACGGCCAGCGAGGTGCGGGAACGCATCCGCGCGTGCTCAAAGACAAGCTGCACAACCTTGTTGACCTCGGCCACCACGGATTCGACGCCTTCATGGTCAGCGCTGGGCAGGCCTGTCCCGTCGGGCAGGTATTCCACCAGCAGGGCACGGTCCAGCCCCGTGGCCGACTGCCCTTCCGGGAGGCGGCGGAGGCCGCCGTCGTAATGGTTCTTGCTGAGCTGCAGGACCAGGTCCTCGTCCACGGCGCGGTAGACGAAATTGAGCCGCCAGACGGGCAGCACCGAAGCAAGGGCCGAGAAGGCGCTCTCGACGCGCTGGTGGGCCGGTTCTCCGGCCGCAAGGCGCTCTACGCCCACCGTGAAGGTCCGGGGGCTGGCAATCTTGGCGTCACCGAAGGCGATGACCTGTTTTGCGCGGGCGATGGAGGGCAGTACGGCCTGCAGGGACGTAGCCTCGGCATCCAGGATGACCACTGCATCGAAGCGCTGTTCCGCCGGCAGCAGCCCTGTCATGAGGTAAGGGCTCACGGACCATACCGGAACCAGTTTGGGGACAAGCTCCGGAGCCTGGGCAGTCAACGCGGCGAGCGTAACCCTGCCGTCCTTGAGCAGGCTCCGCAGTAACTGGGCCTGGCGCGGGTGTTCGGCCAGGGCAGCCTGCCACCGCCCGGCGAGGTCCCAGCGAAGGCGTGCCGCGCCGCTGGCAATGTGGGCGTTGTCCGCAAGGCGGTATTCGGCCTCCAGTTGCCGGAGGGCATCGCCGTCGGACATGGCCAGGTAGTCGTCGCCGCTGATCATGGCTTCCAGCGCCGACTGCCACCAGGCAAGCTCAAGTTCAGCAGCCACGGACCCGGCGGGAACCTCACGGTCAGCAAGATCAGCGAGGAGTTCCCCCAACCCGTGCTCACGCATATTCTCCACCAGGAGCGTGCGCTCAGGGAGGGTCTTCAGGGTGTGGGTGTCTGCCACCAGCCGCTCAAGCCGCTCCATGAGGTCCTCATACCGGGCGGTTGCCAGCGACCCGCCTGCCGCGGTGTGCCGAAGGGCGTCACCCAGCTGGCTCAGCTCGCGGTCCAGCGACCGGTGCATCGCGTTCAATTCAGCCAGGCCCGAAGGAACAGCAGGGTGGCGCTGGGAGGTGGCGTAGCCGGACCAGAGGGCACGCTGCTCCTGGACCAGCACCAGGGAGCTGTGGAGGTCCGCGATGTGCACGCCCGGGCGGACGTACTCCTTGGCTACCCGGCGCAGCCGGGAGCGCTGCATGGAGGCCATATCCACGTTCCGCTCCCGCCGCCACGCAGAGGATGCCGTGGCCGAAATGAGGTCGTGGACCGGCCTGTCGAAGATGTCCGGCGTGAACTTGTCAAGGCTTTCGCGGACGGCCATCAGGAGTTCAAGCTGCTCGCCCCACTCGGCGAAGGAGGTCCCCAGCCGGATCTCCGCGTGTTCGGCCACGCTGTTCATCTTCTCGCGCAGGGCCGGCAGGTTCTTCGCGACCGAGCGGGACAGCTCCTGGGCCTCCTCGGTCTCCTTCCGGGTGAGGAGCCTGGCTCCGTGCCACGGGCTGGTGGTGGACGCCCGGCTGAAGCTGCCAAGCTCGGCGGCACGTTTGAGCCGGCCAGCGAGTTCATTGCGGTCACGGATGCTGTCCAGGACACTTCGCTTGAGCCGCACCGTGGTGGCGGGCGAAGGATGGATGGAGGTCAGCTCAGCCAGTGACTGCATGGCCTGGTAGGGCGAGCATCCCCAGCGCTGGCGGACGTTGTGCAGCGAAGCCACGTGGTCCACGAGGGCGTGGCGGTGCTCTGTGAGGGTCTTGTGGAGGTTGCCCAGCTGCGGTTCGAGGGATTTCTCGTTCCGCACGATGGCCCGGACCAGCTGGGCCTTGAGCTGCTGCGGTGTCGCGGTGCCGGACAGCTGGAACAGGATGGATTCCAGGCCAAGTGATTCCAGTTGCGCGGAAACCTCGTTGAGGCTGGCCCGGCGGTCACCGACCACCAGCACCGACCGGCCTGCGTCCACCAGTGCGCCAATGGTGTTGATGGCGGTCTGCGTCTGCCCCGTGCCCGGAGGGCTGCTGACCACCAGGGACTCACCCGCACTGGCGGCATCAATGACATACTGCTGGTCCGGGTCGGCATCGAGCAGGAGGAGTTCATCGGCCGGGTGGCGCTTGTCCACGCCGGGAAAACGGGAAGCGTCCGGCTCGTCCACGTCAAGGACTTCCCCGTTTCCGCTTCTGGCCAGCGCGGCAACCAGCGGGTTGGACTCGTTGATCCAGGGATCATCCAGGTTGCCGGAGAGGTCAGCGAAGGTCGACACCAGCAGGTTGTGCTGCGCTTCGGCGCCGTGGATGGGCCTGATGAGGGTGGCGAGCCGGTCCAGGACGGGCTGGGGGTCGAAGCGGGCAGTGCTGTATGCCAGGCGGGTGACGGCGTTGACGTCGAAGACAATGCCGTGAACGTTTTTCAGGTGGCGGACCAGGGCAGGGTTGATGTGGGCCTGCTCGGTGAGCTGCAGTTCGTAGTCGTCTTCACCCGGCCGGACGGTCAGGGAGATGGCGGTGAGCATGACCGGAGAGGAAACCCGCTGGGGCTTGCCGCCGACTGCGGAAGTCCAGACGACGGTGCCGGCGGAAAGGTACCCGGCATCAATGCCTCGGTCATTCGACAGTTCGAAGATCTTCGATCGGATGTTCCGCGATGCCCGCGCGGCGACCACATACTGCTGGTGGTCGCGGACCAGGGTGGACAGCCGTGTGCGGCGGCCGGCCATCAGCTGGGCCAGGCCCGACGGGTGGGCATGGGTCAGGTCAATGGAACCTTCGGGGGTTTTGGTGAAGCGAAGCATAGTGTCCGCCCCGGTGACGGGTTTGAGCCCGGACAGCCACTTTCCAAATTCCTCAGAACCCTCCGGGTGGCCTTGACCAACTGACACTACTGCCTTCTTTTCTGCGTTTGCACGTGACGCCCTGGACCATACCGGCATGCTTTCGAGAGTAGCCGCAAAGACGCCGGGATGAGCGACCGCAACACTGGTGCGCGGCAAATAGGGGGATTTCAAAGGATAAAAAACAGTGGCCGGTCTCCGCTGACGGAGACCGGCCACTCACGCTGCTATTCCCACTCGATGGTGCCCGGCGGCTTGCTGGTCACGTCCAGCACAACCCTGTTCACGCCGTCCACCTCGTTGGTGATGCGGTTGGAAATGCGGGCCAGCAGATCATAAGGGAGCCTGGACCAGTCCGCTGTCATGGCGTCCTCGGAGGAGACAGGACGGAGCACGATCGGATGGCCGTACGTCCGCCCGTCGCCCTGGACGCCCACACTGCGGACATCGGCCAGCAGGACCACCGGCATCTGCCAGACCTCGTTGTCCAGACCGGCCGCGGTCAGCTCGGCACGGGCAATGGCGTCGGCCTTCCGGAGCAGGTCAAGCCGTTCCTGGGTGATGTCGCCGACAATCCGGATTCCCAGGCCGGGGCCGGGGAAAGGCTGGCGGCCAACGATTTCCTGCGGCAGGCCAAGCTGTGCGCCCACGGCCCGGACCTCGTCCTTGAACAGTGCACGCAGGGGTTCCACCAGCTCGAACTGCAGGTCCTCGGGCAGGCCGCCCACGTTGTGGTGGCTCTTGATGTTCGCCGCACCTTCGCCGCCGCCGGATTCGACGACGTCCGGGTACAGGGTGCCCTGGACCAGGAACTTGATCTTCTCGCCATGGGCCGCGGCCTCGGCGATGATGGCGAGCTCTGCCTCTTCGAACGCGCGGATGAACTCACGGCCGATGATCTTGCGCTTGGTTTCGGGATCGCTGACACCGGCCAGCGCCGACAGGAAGCGCTCCTGTTCGTTGGCCACGTAAAGCTTGACGCCCGTGGCGGCGACGAAGTCGCGTTCCACCTGCTCTGCCTCGCCTTCGCGGAGCAGACCGTGGTCAACGAACACACAGGTCAGCTGGTCGCCGACGGCCCGCTGGACCAACGCCGCGGCAACAGCGGAGTCAACGCCGCCGGAGAGGCCGCAGATAACCCGGGCATCGCCGATCTGCTTGCGGATCCGGTCCACCTGCTCCTCGAGGATGTTTCCCGTGGTCCAGTTGGGCTCCAGCTTGGCGCCCTTGAACAGGAAGTTTTCCAGCACCTGCTGCCCGTAGGCGGAGTGCTTGACCTCCGGGTGCCACTGCACGCCGTAGAGGGACTTCTCTTCGTTGGCGAAGGCGGCAACTTCAGCGCCGGCCGTCGTGGCGAGCACTTCGAAGCCTTCGGGGGCCTCGTGTACGGAGTCGCCGTGGCTCATCCACGTGTTCTGGTGCTGCGGCATCCCCTCCAGGACCGAGCGGCCGTCGCCCAGGACGGTGGTCAGGGTGGAGCCGTACTCGCGCAGGCCGGTCCTGTCGACCTTCCCGCCCAGCGCGTTGGCCATCGCCTGGAAGCCGTAGCAGATGCCGAAGACCGGGACGCCGGCCTCGAAGAGGTCGGCCCCGACGGAAGGCGCGCCGTCAGCGTAGACGCTGGCAGGGCCGCCGGAAAGGATAATGGCGGCAGGGTTTTTGGCCAGGAGCTGCTCGGTGGAATAGGTATGCGGAACCACTTCCGAATACACATTCGCTTCCCGGACGCGGCGGGCAATCAGCTGCGCGTACTGGGCACCGTAGTCAACAACCAGCACCGGCTTCTGGGAAGTCTGGGATGCAGTGGGAGTAGTCACCGTACTAGCCTACTTGGCCGCACAGCGAGGCCGCACATTCCGGACCGCCCCTGTGACGGAGCAGACTCCATTTCCCGGGTGCCGCTGCTTGCCTCAGTACCGCTGCGCAGCCTGCGGGTGGGCAGCGAGTTCAGCCTCGACCTCGGCGTGGAACTTCTTCTCCACAATGAAGGACAGGAACGGCACCACGCCGCCCAGTGCCAGCAGGATGAGCTTCAGGAACGGCCACCGCATCAGCGTCCACAGCCGGAAGTTGGAGACCAGGTAGACCACGTACATCCAGCCGTGGACAATCAGCACGCCCACCGAGATGTTCGCGCCGCCGATCACACCCTGCGGCTCGGCGTCGGCGAACCCCAGGCCAAACGGCTGGCCGGTAACGGCGTTGGTGCCGCCGGCGAAGAGGTACTGGCCGAAGCCATAGCGGGCAATCAGCTCTGCGCACAGCAGCAGCAGCATGCCGCCGGTGAGGTAGGCCATCACCTTGTAGAACTTCAGGGCCGAACGGATCTGCGGCTCTGTGCCGCCGAAGCGACGCTTCTTCGGTTTTCCCTGCGCAGGACCCTGCTGGATGGCCGGTTTCGGTTCAATCATGGCGTTACCTTTTGTTGGGGCGATTCAGAAGTTGTTTGGTGGGGCTGCGGCTCGTGGTGGGCTTCGTCGTCGAGTTCCTCTTCCAGGTCCCGCCGGTAGTCATCCTTCACCAGCCGCCACCAGATGAACAGTGCGAAGCCGGCGAAGACCACCCACTCCAGCGAGTAAAAGAGGTTGAGCCAGTTGACCTGCTGGGCCGGCGGCTGCGGTCCGATCTCCAGCGGCAACAGGGCCCCGGGGACCGCTGCCGCACTCACGTCCGAGCCCTCCACCAGTTCGGCGGTGGCAGCTACGAAACCCGGGTAGCTGCTGACGTCCCAGTAGTTGATCAGTTCGGCGACCGATACGGCGGTGGCACGCCCGGGCTCCGGTGAAGTGGCCGGCAGCGGCGACTCTGAGGGCAGCAGCCGTCCGGTGAGTTTCACCGCACCCGACGGCGGCGTGCCGGCGTCGGCGGGATCGGACACCCAGCCGCGCGCCACGGGGATCCAGGTCCGGGGCGATGCGGCGACGCCGCTGAGCGCGGGCGCGCCGGACACGGCAAAGGCCGAAACCACCCAGTAGCCGCTTTTGCCGTTTTTCAGCCGGTCCGGCACCAGAACCTGCCTGGCGGGGTCGTAGGATCCCTCTGCAGTGATCATCTGGTCGGCCACCGAACCGGGGAAGAAGGCGCCCGGCTGGAGAGTGTCCGTGAGTGCCTTGGCCTGCTCGGTGGCGGGGTTGGCCGGGAGTTCGGGTTGTGTGGACCGGCCGAACTGCCACTGGCTGAGCAGGACAAACACCCCGGAGATGAGGATCGCGAAGAGCAGGCCTGCGATCCATCGGGGCTTAAGGGCAGTTTTCCACACGTCTTAACCGTACTTCGTTCCGCTGTAGAACAACTAAACAGGCCGCAGTAGAGCGGGGCAGCCGGGTCCCTACGTGGCGACGGAGTCGACACGAAAGGGCCTGCCCCGATCTCTAATGGTCGAAGAACACCAGGCTGGAGTTAATGAGCTCCGCGATGACTTCAGCATCGTAGGCCCGCCGCAGCGACTCCCGGAAAGACTCCTTGGACAGCGAGCGGGCCAGTGTGGCAAGCACTTCCAGGTGGTCGGAAAACGAGCTCGCGGGGGTGGCGATGAGCAGGATGACTGTGGCAGGGCCGTCGGTGGCACCAAAGTCCAGTGCGTGCCCGTACTTGGTGATCCCAACAGCGATAGAGGTCCTTGAGACGAATTCGCTGCGGGCGTGGGGAAGTCCGATGCCTCCCGGGAGGCCGGTGGCCAGCTGGTGTTCGCGCGCGTTGACGTGGGCCAGGAAGCCGGGCAGGTCGGTGACCCGGCCGGCGGCGTAGAGACGTTCCGCGAGCTGCGTGGCAGCGTCCGCCTTGTCCGATGCCTCCAGCTCCAGGATCACCATCTCGGGGGTGGTGAGATCGGCATCGTACCGGTCAAGTGGTTCCGCCAAGGCGAGTCCCTTCAGTCAGGAGAGAAGTGCTGGTGCGCGCAGCCCTTCAGCCGGGCAGCCCTTCAGCGCAGGGGAACGATGTCATCCACGCCGAGGCGCGCGGCGTCAGCTGATTCGTCGTCCGGCTGCTGCTGGCTCAGCCGTTCGGCTTCAACCCGTGCAATGTAGTGGGTTATTTCGCGTTCGCGCTGTTCGTCGCTCCAGCCAAGGACTTCACCCATCAGTTTAGCGACCACCGGCACCGCAGTGACACCGCGGTCCCAGGATTCGATGGAGATGCGTGTCCTGCGGGTCATTACATCAGAGACATGCCTGGCGCCTTCGTGGGTTGCGGCATAGACAGCCTCAGCCTGCAGGTAGTCGTCGGCACCGGGCAGCGGCTCTGCCAGGGCGGGATCGCGGGCGATGATTTCCAGCACCTCCGGCGTCATGGAGCCGTAGCGGTTGAGCAGGTGCTCGATCCTTGCCACATGCACTCCGGACTCTTCGGCGGTCCGGTTCCTGCGGTTCCACGCAGCCTTGAAGCCACTGGCGCCGAGCAGCGGAATGGTCTCCGTGCAGCTCGGCGGGACACGCTCGTCCATGGTCCTGGTTGCCTCGTCAACGGCGTCCTTGGCCATGACCCGGTAGGTGGTCCATTTGCCGCCGGCCACTACCACCAGGCCCGGTACCGGGTGGGCCACGATGTGTTCGCGGGAGAGCTTGGCCGTGGAGTCGTTCTCGCCGGCAAGCAGCGGACGCAGGCCTGCGTAAACGCCTTCAACGTCCTCCCTGGTCAGCGGACGCTTGAGGACCTGGTTGACGTGGTCAAGGATGTAGTCGATGTCCTTGCTGGAGGCCGCCGGGTGCGCCTTGTCCAGGCTCCAATCGGTGTCGGTGGTGCCGATGATCCAGTGGCGTCCCCACGGGATCACAAACAGCACAGACTTTTCGGTGCGGAGGATAAGCCCCACGGTTGACTGGAACCGGTCGCGGGGCACCACGAGGTGGATGCCCTTGGACGCCCGGACCTTCAGCTGGCCACGGTCAGTGACCATGGCCTGGGTTTCATCCGTCCACACCCCGGTGGCGTTGATGACCTGCTTGGCCCTGATGTTGAACTGCGAGCCGTCCTCATGGTCGACCACTTTGGCCCCGACCACCCGCTCGCCTTCACGGAGGAAACTCACCACTGCCATCTGGTTCACCGCATGGGCACCGTAGTGGGCCGCTGTCCGGATCAGGTTGGCCACGTACTTGGCGTCGTCCACCTGGCCGTCGTAGTACCGGATGGAGCCCACGAAGGCGTCCTTTTTCAGGCTGGGGGCAGCCCTGAGCGTGCCCCGCCGGCTGAGGTGCTTGTGGAACGGCACGCCACGGCTGTGGCCGCCTGAGATGGACAGCAGGTCATAGAGCGCGATGCCGGCCCCTACATAGGGCCGCTCGAGGAAAGGTTTGGTGAGGGGATACAGGAACGGCACTGGACGGGCCAGGTGCGGGGCCAGTTCGGAGAGCAGCAGTCCGCGCTCGTGCAGCGCCTCCTTGACCAGCCCGAAATCCAGCATTTCAAGGTAGCGGAGCCCGCCGTGGATCAGTTTGGACGACCGGGACGAGGTGCCTGCCGCCCAGTCGCTTGCCTCCACGATTCCCACGCTGAGGCCGCGGGTCACAGCATCCAGGGCCGCGCCGGTGCCGACAATTCCGCCGCCCACGATGAGGATGTCCAGTTCCTTGCCGGGCAGGGCGGTTGCCTTGAGCCGGGCAATGGATGCTTGCCGCGCCTCTGGGCCCAGGGCCCCGCGCTGGTTTGGAACACTGCTCATCGAACGCCTCCGTTGCCGCTGCTACCGGTCGTAAAACCACCCTACTTCGTTGCCGCACGGTTGAGCATGCGGCTGCGCCGTGGAGTGTCAGTTACCCGAATAGGGCGAGACCACCACGTCAACGCGCTGGAATTCCTTGAGGTCCGAGTACCCGGTGGTGGCCATTGACCGGCGAAGGGCCCCGATCAGGTTGGACGTGCCGTTGGTGTGGTGGCCCGGGCCGAAAAGCACCTCTTCCAGAGGCCCGACCGTGCCGACGTTGGCCCTGTCTCCGCGGGGCAGTTCCAGGTGATGCGCCTCCTGGCCCCAGTGCCAGCCTTTGCCCGGCGCCTCTTCAGCCCTGGCGAGGGCACTGCCCAGCATGACGGCGTCGGCGCCCATGGCGATTGCCTTGACGATGTCGCCGGAGGTTCCCATCCCGCCGTCGGCGATGACGTGGACGTACCGTCCGCCGGATTCATCCATGTAGTCCCGGCGGGCGGCGGCGACGTCGGAGATTGCCGAAGCCATGGGCGAGTGGATCCCCAGGGCCCTCCGCGTGGTGGCGGTGGCTCCACCGCCGAAGCCGACCAGGACGCCGGCGGCGCCTGTCCGCATCAGGTGCAGCGCCGGGGTGTAGCCGGCCGCGCCGCCCACAATCACGGGCACGTCCAGTTCGTAGATGAACTGCTTGAGGTTCAGCGGTTCGTGGTCCTTCGAGACGTGCTCGGCCGAGACGGTGGTCCCGCGGATGACAAAGATGTCGACGCCGGCGGCCACCACGGTCTTGTAGTGTTCCTGCGTGCGCTGGGGCGTCAGTGAGCCCGCAACGGTTACTCCGGCGGCACGGATTTCCGCCAGGCGGGAGGTGATGAGTTCCGGCTGGATGGGGGCTCGGTAGAGCTCCTGCATGCGCCCGGTCACTGCAGGGCTGTTGGTCTCATCCTTGAGGGCGCCGATTTCGTCGAGGACGGGCTGCGGATCCTCGTACCGGGTCCAAAGGCCTTCCAGGTCCAGCACGCCAAGGCCGCCGAGGCGCCCCAGGGAGATGGCCGTCTCCGGGGACATGGCCGAGTCCATCGGCGCGGCAATCACCGGCATGTCGAACTTGTAGGCGTCGATCTGCCACGAGACAGATACGTCCTTGGGGTCGCGGGTACGACGGTTGGGGACAATCGCAATGTCATCCAGGGAGTAGGCACGACGCCCACGCTTGCCACGGCCGATCTCGATCTCGTAAGTCACTGCTCTAGGTTATCCCAGCGGCGACTGTCCCCCGGGACCGTCGCTACAGTGGCTCAATGGATACACGGTGGATCTTCGACGGGCACATCGCGGGCATCGGCACCGCGACAGGACTGCGGGCGGTGGTGGGCGTGTGGCAGCGATCCCCCTTCGGGCCCTTTGCCGACGTCATGGTCCAGCTTCCCTCAGGCCACCGGCTGCTGCTCGCCCCGACGGAGGAGG
Source organism: Pseudarthrobacter cremeus (assembly GCF_051857465.1). Lineage (NCBI taxonomy): Bacteria > Bacillati > Actinomycetota > Actinomycetes > Micrococcales > Micrococcaceae > Pseudarthrobacter > Pseudarthrobacter cremeus. The sequence goes on from NZ_JBPZHC010000004.1 coordinate 210,019, forward strand.
TGGCTGGCTTTATTTCCGCCACATACAGTTTTGACGAGGTCACCGTGGTGGACGTGGACGCGCTGCTGGCAGATGGGCAGTTAACGCTCGACGCCGGACCCTTGAGACTGCGGGCCGGGATAGGCGGCCGGACCCTCCTGGGGAGCGCGCTGAGGGCAGTGCCGCGGCGCCTTGCGGTGCACACCGCCTGGCTGCGCGCAATCAGTCCGGTGGCCTCCGTGCTGAGCCCGGGCGCCCGCACATCGGGAACCGCCGGCAGCGGCAGGCTCGAGTATTACGGGGTGAGCGATCTGCGCCACATCAGCTCCGCCGTCGTCAGTTGGGACGGGGTGGACGCTGGAGTGCTGGCCCACATCCGGCCAGGGGTGACTTTCGGGTTCAGCAGCGTTCCGCCGCGGCCCAGCCTTGCCAGGGTCCGCACCACCGTGGTGGAACCGGCGTCAGACCCCCTCTGACTCTGGGACCACGCCAGCAGGGTTCCCTGGCCGAGCCTGCGAGGTCAGGGGGCTGGTGGGGACTGTGAGCTGGGACTCGAACATCCGGAAGTAGCGGCCACGGAGGGCGACGAGTTCCTTGTGGCTGCCCTGTTCCACGATCTGCCCGTCCTCAAGCATGTAGACCGTGTCCGCCTTTTCGATGGTGGCCAGCCGGTGGCTGATGGCGATGATGGTGCTGCTGCGGTCGGCGAAGAGCCGGGTGAAGATCCGGTGCTCGGCGAGTGCATCGATTGCGGACGTTGGCTCGTCCATCACCATGAATTCGGCGTTCCGGTAGAAGTTCCGGGCCATGGCCAGGCGCTGCCATTGGCCGCCGGACAGCCCGCTCCCTTTGCGTCCGCGCGGGTCCTCCATCCAGTTGCTGACGTGGTTGTCCAGGCCGTTGGGGAGCTTGTTGATGAAGTCCAGGGCCTCGGCATCGGCTGCGGCCTTCCGGATCCGGTCATCGTCCCGTGGCGAATCAACGTCGCCGAAGCGGATGTTGTCCGCGGCGGTAGCGAACTCATACTGCCCGGAGTCCGGGGCGTACAACCCGGCCAGAATCCTGATCAGCGTGGACTTCCCTGCACCGTTCTCCCCCACGATGGCGATGTGCTGCCCTTCGCGGATGGTCATGCTGATGCCCCGGATCACCTCGACGTCGCTGCCGGTATAGGTGAAGCGGATGTCCCTGAGCTCCACAGTCCTGGGCGACTGCAGCAACGGCGGGGCGTGGCGGGAGTGGACGGGCAGCGCCATGAACACTTCGTAGTCCTTGAGGTTCGCCAGATCCTCATCGATGGAACTCAGCGAGGACACCAGGTTGTTGGCTGTGGACAGGGCGCGGCTGACGATCTGCTGGACGTACAGGAACTGGCCGACCGGCTGCGCCCGGGCAATGATCTGCCCCACCACCCAGATCAGCGAGACCACTTCAGCGCCGTACTGCAGCGCGTCGGCGGCCAGCTGTTTGGGGATATAGCGCTTCTGGAAGTCCAGGCGCCGGCGCTCGTCAGCGTCCCGCAGCCGGGACCGGAAGTCCATCAGATAACCCACGATCCCGTAGAGGCGCATTTCGGCGATGTGCTGCGGGCGGAGCAGGTTCGTTTCGATCAACCGGCGCTGCCGGCGCGAGTCCACCTGGGTGTTCCAGTGCGCGATCTGTTCGCGGGAGAGCTTGAACTGAAGGTAGACGCTGGGCACGATCGCCACGAGCACAATCACCGCGATCCACCAGCTGACCAGCAGCAGTGCGCCGATCGCCAGGATTACCGAAACCAGCTGGGTGAAGATGGCCGCGATCCGGTCCAGGACCCTGGCATAGGAATCGGAGAAACGCTTGGCCCGGTCATAAAGGTCCACCGTTTCCTTGTCGTCATAGCGCCAGAACTCCAAGGCCAAAAACCGCTCGTACATGAGGTCGCCCACGATCGCGCCCACCCGGAAGCTCATCAGCTGCTGGATGTAGCGGTCCACGCTGCTGAAGGCGCCCCAGAACAGGCCCAGCGCCGCCGTGATGACAACGTAGACGATCGCCTGCTGACCCGCCGCGGCGTTGCCCGAGTAGGCGGCCGCGAGGGCCGTCGTCGTCAGGGCGGCGAAGTAGGTGGTGACGAGCGGCAGGAGCGCCGAAATCAGCGAGCCCACAACCTTCATCACGACGGCGGCCGGAGAGGCCCGGAAGCTGACACGCAGTACCTGCGCCACGGCCCGGGCGTAGGGCCTCAGGGCCAAACGCCGTTGAGCGTCCCGCTTGGGGCCTAGCTCGGCGGGGTGGCGTGGTTCGGACATGGATTCAGCCTAGTCCCGGGGACAGAAGCAAACAGGCCGCGGGGAGTGTTCCCTGCGGCCTGTCTGTTGAGTGGGGATTAACGTGAACCGTAGTTCGGCGCCTCCACCGTCATCTGGATGTCATGCGGGTGGGACTCCTTGAGCCCCGCCGGCGTGATCCGGACGAACTTTCCACGGGCCTTGAGCTCCGGAATGGTGGGCGCGCCGGTGTAGAACATGGTCTGGCGGAGGCCGCCCACGAGCTGGTAAGCCACCGATGCCAACGGGCCGCGGTAGGCGACACGGCCTTCGATGCCCTCGGGGATGAGCTTGTCATCGCCGGACACGTCGGCCTGGAAGTAGCGGTCCTTGGAGTAGGACGTGTTCTTGCCGCGGGACTGCATGGCGCCCAGCGAGCCCATGCCGCGGTAGCTCTTGAACTGCTTGCCGTTCACGAAGATCAGCTCGCCCGGGGACTCATCGCAGCCTGCCAGCAGGGAGCCCAGCATTACGGTGTCGGCGCCGGCAACCAGCGCCTTGCCGATGTCGCCGGAGTACTGGAGGCCGCCGTCGGCGATCAGCGGGACCCCGGCCGGGATGGCTGCCTTGGCGGACTCGTAAATGGCGGTGATCTGCGGGACGCCCACGCCGGCCACCACGCGGGTGGTGCAGATGGAGCCCGGGCCGACGCCCACTTTGATGCCGTCGGCGCCGGCGTCGATCAGTGCCTGTGCGCCTTCGCGGGTGGCGGCCTGGCCGCCGATGATGTCAACGTGGGCCGCCCGGGGATCGGACTTCAGGCGGCGGATCATGTCCAGCACGCCCTGCGAGTGGCCGTTGGCGGTGTCGACGAACAGGGCGTCGACGCCGGCGTCGATCAAAGCCATGGCGCGTTCCCAGCCGTCACCGAAGAAACCGATCGCGGCCCCCACGCGGAGCCGGCCTTCGTCGTCCTTGGTGGCCAGCGGGTACTGCTCCGCCTTGGTGAAGTCCTTGGTGGTGATGAGGCCCTTGAGCCGGCCCTGCTCGTCAACAAGCGGGAGCTTTTCGATCTTGTTCGTAGCCAGCTTGTGGGAGGCTTCCTCGCGGCTGATGCCGACGTGGCCGGTCACCAGCGGCATCTTGGTCATGACGTCGCTGACCAGCCGCAGCGGGAAGTCGGCTTCCGGGACAAAGCGGGTGTCCCTGTTGGTGACGATGCCCAGGAGCCGCATGCCTTCGTCCACGACGGGAAGGCCGGACACGCGGTATTGCGAACAGATCTCGTCCAGTTCCGCCAGTGTGGCCTCGGGGCCGATGGTCAGCGGGTTGGTGATCATTCCCGATTCACTGCGCTTGACCCGGTCCACCTGGTCGGCCTGGTCCTGGATGGACAGGTTGCGGTGGATCACACCAAGACCGCCCTGGCGGGCCATCGCGATGGCCATCCGTGACTCGGTGACGGTGTCCATGGCCGCGGACAGCAGCGGGGTGTGGACCGTGATGCGCTTGGAGATCCGCGAGGACGTGTCGGCGTCGGACGGGATGACGTCCGTGTGGCCCGGGAGGAGCAGGACGTCGTCGTAGGTCAGGCCGATGAAGCCGAAAGGATTGTGTTCGGGCTGGGTCATGAGTGCGCCTCTTACCTTGGTTACTGGTCACGGGTAGGGGTTGCAGCTAATGACCAGCCCGTCATTACGGGACTGGTCCGTGCAGGGCCTTATCAAGTCGGTCGCTCGACACACGGGATCCATGTGGAAAGCGTTGAGTAAATATTAGAACCTCACGGCCGATCCCCCTATTCCGGGAGGCCGGTGTGAGCAATGGCACGCCCTCTCAGGCTCTGCGGCGTCAGATCCGTCGGAGCCGCCGCCGGCCGCCATCAACCACGGGGACTCATGCCCGCCACATGCACAAACTAAGCTGGCCACAACCAGGGAAGGGAGCCGGCGTGATTGTCCAGTTGCGGATTTGTGTGCCCGAAGAGCTGTCAGCCGTGACGCTGAAGACTTGCCAGGACCACACGGGAACGGCCGAAGCAGCGTTCTTTTCCGGCGCGTCCGTGCAGCCGCCCGGCGATGTCATCGAGATCCACATCGCGAGGGAATCGGTGGAGACCCTTCTCGAAAAGCTCGATGTCCTGAAGGTCCAGGATGCAGGGTCCATCGTCATTTCGATGCCCGAACTCGTGTTGTCGCGGCGTGCGGACAAGGCCGAGTCTTCTGCCCCCGGAGACGGCGCAGACGCGCTGATCTGGGACGAGGTCACGAGCCAGACCGGCGAGGACTCCCGGCTGACGTGGAGTTATCTGGCCTTCCTGGTCCTCGCCACGCAGCTGGCCGCCATCGGCATCGTGACCAACTCCACGATCGCCATCGTAGGGGCGATGGCCGTGGGGCCCGAGTTCGGCCCCCTGGCCGCACTGGCAGTGGCTCTGGCCCGGGGCGACTGGACGCTCGGGCGCAGGGCCGCCGTCGCGCTGGGTGTCGGCTTCCCCGTGGCTATGCTGCTGGCGGCCCTGACTGCCTGGCTGTCCGTCCCCCTAGGGCTCTTTCCCGCCGACGTCCTGGGCACCGGTTCCGCCGTCGAGTTCATCTACCATCCCGGACCGTATTCGCTGATCGTCGCGGTCCTGGCCGGCGCCGCCGGGATGCTTTCGGTCATCAGCCGTCGTTCGGCGGCGCTCATCGGCGTCTTCATTTCGGTCACCACGGTCCCGGCGGCCGGATTCGTTGCGGTGGCGCTGGTGTTGGGCGAGTTCCAAAAGGCGGCCGGATCGGCCTTCCAGCTGTTGCTGAACCTCGTCGGGATCGTGGTGGCCGCCGTGGCTGTCCTCCTCTTCTACCGGGTGGTCTCCAAACGGCTGCCCGAGGCCACCGCACGGCAGCTCAGGTGGCAGCTACGGCGGAGCCGGCGCTGACCGGTGCCGGAATCTTCGATGCGAGGTAACGGGCATCGCGGCACGCTCCCGGCAGGGTTGCGGAGGCGGCCGCATACTGGAACTTCTGCCCCAGGAAAAACAGTCCGGGCGAATCAAGCGCTACGCCCCGGTACTGCCGTGGCATCCCGCCGCCGGCTTGCAGTGCCGCATCGATCCAGCCAAACTCCGATTGGAACCCGGTGCACCAGATCACGTTGGCCACCTCAGCCCGGGTACCGTCCTCCAGCACCGGCAGGCCGCTCTCCACGCCTGTGACCCGTGGGACGAACTCCACTCCGGCACCGGTGAGGTCCTTCGCCCTGGTCCTGATCAGGGGCGACCCGTGGGCTGTGAGAGCCGGGGCCGCCTTCCGGCCTACGGGCGTACCGAGGTTCAAGACGTACAGCCCGGCGAACCGGATCAGCGGCAGGACAAAGAGGGCAGCCGCCCGTCCATGCTTCACGGGGATTTCGCCCGCGGGTTTCCCGGCGACCAGGGTGGGGTGGGTGCGGCTTACTTCCAGGGCGATTTCAGCGCCCGAGTTTCCCAGCCCGACCACCAGGACCGGGCCTTCCTGGAGCTGCCCGGCGTTGTTGTAGGCGCTGGAATGGAACTGCACGATGGATGACGCCAATTCCGCCGCGAAGAGGGGGACCTTTGCGCAGCGTTCCGAGCCGTTGGCCACCACCACATTATGGGCTTCCCAGCGGTGGTCGTTGGAGGCGGCGATGTAGCGGTCCCCTTCACGCCACAGGCGCTCCACCCGCACTCCTGTCTGTACCGGCAGGTCAAAGCGGGCAACATATCCTTCAAAGAATTCAGCCAGCTCGTCCTTTGAAGGGAAAGCCAACGGATCCCCGGGGAAGGCCATGCCGGGCAGTCCGTCATATTTGGCGGGCGTGAAGAGCCGGAGGGAGTCCCACCGCTTCCGCCACGCGTCCCCCACCCGCTGGTTCTCGTCCAGGATCAGGAAGCTGCGCTCCTGCTGTTTGAGGTAAAAGCCGATGGCCAAACCGGCCTGTCCTCCACCAATGACCAGCGTGTCCAGCACAGCGCCGGACCTGTCTGTGCTTCCGTTTTCCTTGCTCATGACTGCTCTCCTTCGTGGCTTTGTTGCGATTACCTGACTGAACTTTCCAGGCTGGCCGTGGGCACATCCTTGCCCTGCGTCCGCCCTGCGTCGTGGTAGCGCACCCACCAGGCCAGCATCAGCCCGGAAGCCAGGACGTAGGCCAGGTGGAGGGCCCAGATGGGACCGGCGGGAAGGTTGAAGACATAGATGGAGTGCACGGCGTTGGCCACGTTGCTCAGCACCAGGTTGCCCAGGCTGTAGGACGCCAGGTCCTTGGTGCGTGCAGCTTTGAGAAGCATCGGCAGCATGCCCAGGGCAAAGAGGACTGTCGAGAGGGTTCCGGCAAGCAGTGGAAGGTTCATGTTTTGAGGCTACGGGCGCGGTGCCAGGCTCCGCGTCGGCCAAAACATGTAACTCTGCCCGGGGTTGCGTGGGTATTTTTATGCAGCCCCGACGTGCACAGCGTCTACCCGGCGAGCCCGTGCTGATAGGCGTAGCTGGTAGCAGCTGCCCTGGAGGACAGACCGAGCTTGAGGAAGATATTGCTGAGGTGGCGCGCCACGGTCTTTTCACTGAGGTAGAGCTCAGCGGCGATGGCACGGTTTCCTTTCCCGGATGCCACCAGCCGGAGCACTTCCGTTTCCCGGGGGGTCAGGGGTCCCGCCGCGGGACCGGCGTCGTCGGCGCCGGCCTGCATGAGGGATGCCGCCCAGGCCGCAGCCGGTGCCGCTCCAAGTTCGAGGAACACGGAGTGTGCTGCCTCGAAATCCATCAGGGCAGAGGCCTCGTCCCCCAGGGCACGGCAGGCGAGCCCGATCAGCACCCGGCACCGTGCGGCTTCGTACGGAACGCCCAGCTGCTGCCACAGCCTCCAGGCCTGCCGCAGCGACTGCGAAGCTGCGGCAGGATCATCCTCGGCCAGCCGGACCGCACCATCAGCCTGGCCGGCTTCCGCCCGGACCATGGGCTTGGGATTCTCCCTGGCAAAGCTTTCGAGCTCGGCGGCACCCCTGACGGCCGCCGTCAGATCATTTGCGGCCAGTTCAATTTCCACCAGCGCCGGCAGCAGATGCCTGCGGGTGGCCCCGTCTTCTTCGCTGGCCGCCCTGCGGATCATGGATTGGGCCTGCGTGGCCTCTCCACGGGCCAGCAAAAGGAGCGCAAGCCCCGGCTGCGGATCGTAGCCGCTTCGGGCAGCCTGGCGGTAGGAGGACTCCGCTTCATCCAGCCTGCCGGTGAGCCGCTGGATTTCACCCTGCTCGTAGTATCCGCCGTATCCCGCCTGCGGATCGCCCTTGGCGAAAAGTGCCTGGGCCACGGCCGCTGCCCCCAAGGCTTCGGTCCAGGCGCCGTGGAGCCGGAAGAGCTCAGCGCGATGGTGCTGGCACTGGCCACTGAACGACACCATATCGGGACGGGCCGTGCACCAGCGGTCAAGGGCTACCGTCCATTCCAGCGCCCTTTGCAGGTCGAAGGCCAGGTGGCAATTGCCTATGACCGCGCAGTAGATGATGCCGGACGGGATCGGGGACACTTCCCCCGACGTGACGGCCACCATGGCCTCGTCGAACATACGCAGCGCCTCATCCGCGCTCCCCAACATGAGGGTCGCCTGGCCGGTGCCGAGAAGGGACAGTGCGGAAAGGTCTTTGTCCTGGAATCTACGGCCAAACTCGGCAGCCTGGGAGAAGACCTCCCTGGCGCCGGCAGGATCCCCGCCAAAGAGTTTGCCCAGCCCTGCCGGGACCAGCAGGAATCCCTGCACGGCGTCGGGTTCGGGCAGTTCATCCGCGAGCCTCTGCCCACGGGCAAACCAGCCTCCGGCCGGAGCCGCGTCGCCGAGGTTCATCAACTGCATCCCGATCCAACCGGCACACCTGGCCGCGCCCGCGACGTCGCCAACCACAAGGTATTCCTCGTGGGCCCGTGTCAGGGTATCCACGCCCGCTTGGGTGTTGCCGGTCAGGATCTCGGCTGTGGCCAGCTGCTCCAGGTCGGCAGGGGGAATGCCGCCGAGCCTGTCGGCGTCGGTGTAGCTTTTGTAGGCGTCGGTCCAGCGGTGTTCCCGGAACGCGGCCCTGCCTTCATCAATGCCCGCATCAGTGGACATACCGGCCTCCTCGCCAGACGGCCTGCCCGGCCGGCTTCGTCGCCGTCACGCGCTGGCCGTTACGGTACTTAAGCGTCACGGTACGCCCGCCACATGCCGTCCACAAGCGGCCGACCCGACGGAATTGCGCGGCAATCGGTTACGAACGCAGCAGCGCGCGCAGCGTCTGGATGGTGTCGGCCTCCGCCGTCGTCTTGTCGTCGCGGTAGCGCTTGACGCGTGCGAACCGCAGGGCGATTCCGCCGGGATAGCGGGTGGAGCGCTGCACCCCGTCGATCGCGATTTCGACGACGGTGACGGGCTCAACCCAGACTGTGCCGGCTGTGCGCCTCACCTCAATCTCCTGGAACCGCCCGGTTTGCCAGCGCAGAAGCTCGTCAGTGAGCCCCTTGAATGTTTTGCCCACCATCACGTAGCCGCCGGGTTCGCCGAACTCGCCGGCCGGGTCCAAGGCTCCCAGGTGCAGGTTCGAGAGGAGCCCGGTGCGACGTCCCGACCCCCACTCACAGGCGAGCACCACCAGGTCGTAGGTGAGCACCGGCTTCACCTTGATCCAGTTGGAACCGCGCCGGCCGGCCGCGTACGCAGATCCGACCGCTTTCACCACCACGCCCTCATGGCCTGCAGCCAGCGCGTCGCGAGCCACTGCCTCGGCCACCGCCGCATCCGCCGTGATCTCCCCCGGGATCCGGAGCCCGGGGGCGATGCGTTCGAGCACACCGATGCGCGTCGACAGCGGTTCATCGAGCAGGTCCCGCCCATCGATGTGCAGGACGTCGAAGAACCACGGATGCAGCACCGTGGCATGCGCTGCATCCGCCCCGAACCGCGACATGGTGTCCTGGAACGGGCGGGGACCGCCGTCCTCGTCCAGGGCGAGGGTCTCGCCGTCGAGGATCACATCCCGCACCGGCAGGCCGCGTACCGCCTGCACTACTTCGGGCAGCCGGTGTGTCACATCGGCCAGGGTGCGCGTGTAAATGCTCACCTCATCGCCCATCCGGTGCACCTGGATGCGCGCCCCGTCGAGCTTGTATTCCACGGAAGCCTCACCCGTGGCTTCCAGCGCGGCGCTGGCGCTGGCCGCGGTTGAGGCGAGCATGGGCTGCACGGGACGGCCCACCACGAGGCCGACCGCGTCAAGCTGGGCCGGGGTGCCGGTGATCGCCAGCAGGGCGGTCCCGCCGAGATCGCCCGAGAGCATCGCCGCGCGGCGAACGGCCTCAACGGGACGGTCGGCGGCGCGGGCTACAGCATCGGTCAGCACTCCTTCAAGGGCGCCTGTACGCAGTTCACCGAGCAGCACGCCGGCGATGAATGCCTGCTCGCCCTCGGTGGCTGCCGCCGTGAGCAGCCGAAGTGTTGCGGCGCGCTCGGCTGCCGATCCGGCCCCGGTGGGGAGGAGCAGGCGGTCCAGTGCAGCGTCGAGCTCAGTGACAGTCAGGCTCGGCTCGGCCGCCGGTTCCCCCATGGCTGCCGCCATGCCGCGCCACCCGACACCTACCCGGCCCTGCCGCGGCTTGGCGGTGAGCAGGCCGACGGCGGTGGCGATGTCCGAGGGCTCGAGCCTGCGCAGGAGGTCGGCGAGTGCCTCGACCTTGGCGAGCCGGGAGCGGGTGGACGCGACGGCATCCGAGGTTCTCACGAGCTCGTCGAGCAGCATGGCACCAGTCTGCCACGGCAGCCTTGCAACCCTCGGGCGGAGAGCACAAAAAAGCCGGCCCAGCAGATGCTGGACCGGCTTCTTATGGGTGGGCCGCCGCCGTCGTTAACACCAACGCGGGGTCACTCCAAGCCCGATAAACGTTCATTATCGGGCCGGGAGTGACCCCGCGTTGCTTTAGGAGGCTAGTGGCTGTGGCCTGCGTGCTCGTCTTCGTCAGCGGGCTTTTCCACCACGAGGGTCTCGGTGGTGAGAACCAGCGCGGCGATGGAAGCTGCATTGCGGAGGGCCGCACGGGTGACCTTGACGGGGTCGATGACTCCGGCGCCGATCAGGTCTTCGTACTCGCCCGACTTGGCGTTGAAGCCGTTGTTGGTTTCGAGTTCGGCAACCTTGGCCGCGACAACGTAGCCGTCAAAGCCGGCGTTCTGGGCGATCCAGCGAAGCGGCTGGACCAGCGCGCGGCGGACGATGCCCACAGCTGCGGCGGCGTCGCCTTCGAGGGCCTTCACTGCGGGATCCTCGTCGAGGGCCTTCAGTGCGTGGATCAGCGCGGAACCGCCGCCGGCCACGATGCCTTCTTCGAGGGCGGCGCGGGTGGAGGACACTGCATCTTCGATGCGGTGCTTCTTTTCCTTGAGCTCAACCTCGGTGGCTGCGCCGACCTTGATCACGCCGATGCCGCCGGCCAGCTTGGCCAGGCGTTCCTGGAGCTTTTCCTTGTCCCAGTCGGAGTCGGTGCGGGTCAGTTCGGCGCGCAGCTGGGAAACCCGGGCTGCGACGTCTTCTGCGGAACCGGCGCCGTCAACGATGGTGGTGTTGTCCTTGGTGACCGTGATGCGGCGGGCGGTACCCAGCACCTCAAGGCCAACGGTGTCCAGGCTCAGGCCCAGTTCCGGGGAGACAACCTGCGCACCGGTGAGGGTGGCGATGTCCTGCAGCATGGCCTTGCGGCGGTCGCCGAAGCCCGGAGCCTTGACGGCAACCACGTTCAGGGTGCCGCGGATGCGGTTGACGATCAGCGTGGACAGGGCCTCGCCGTCAACGTCTTCAGCAATGATGAAGAGCGGCTTGGAGCTCTGCAGCGCCTTTTCCAGCAACGGCAGGAATTCCTGGACGGAGGAGATCTTGCCCTGGTTGATCAGGATGAGGGCGTCCTCGAGGACGGCTTCCTGGCGCTCTGCGTCGGTGACGAAGTACGGGGACAGGTAGCCCTTGTCGAACTGCATGCCCTCGGTCAGGACCAGTTCGGTCTGCGTGGTGGAGGACTCCTCGATGGTGATCACACCATCCTTGCCGACCTTGCCGAATGCCTCGGCGAGGAGCTCGCCGATTTCGTCGCTCTGAGCCGAGATGGCAGCAACGTTGGCAACCTGCGTGCCTTCAACCGGGCGTGCGTTCTCGAGCAGGCGGGCGGCCACGGCTTCAACGGAAACCTCGATGCCGCGCTTGATCTGGCCCGGAGCGGCGCCGGCAGCAACGTTGCGCAGGCCTTCCTTGACCAGGGCCTGGGCGAGCACAGTGGCGGTGGTGGTGCCGTCGCCGGCAACATCGTTGGTCTTGGTGGCTACTTCCTTGGCCAGCTGCGCGCCAAGGTTCTCGAACGGGTCATCAAGCTCAATTTCACGGGCAATGGTGACGCCGTCGTTGGTGATGGTGGGTGCTCCCCACTTTTTGTCGAGAACAACGTTGCGGCCGCGGGGGCCGAGCGTCACCTTGACAGTGTTGGCGAGCTTGTCGATGCCGGCTTCAAGTGACCGGCGGGCAGCGTCGTTAAACGCAAGCTGCTTTGCCATGGTTTTGTCCTTTCAAGACAGAACCCCGCGCAGCTGACCAGCGGGATGCATGGTCAGCGGCACGGGGATCCAAAAAGTTACTTTACGACGATCGCCAGAACGTCGCGGGCGGAGAGCACGAGGTACTCGGTGCCGCTGTGCTTGACTTCGGTTCCGCCGTACTTCGAGTAGATAACAACGTCGCCGATGGCAACGTCGAGGGGAACGCGGTTGCCGTTGTCGTCGAAGCGGCCGGGGCCTACTGCAACAACTTCGCCTTCCTGCGGCTTCTCCTGTGCGGAGTCCGGGATAACCAGGCCGGAAGCCGTGGTCTGCTCGGCTTCGAGCGGGCGGACAACAATACGATCCTCAAGAGGCTTAATAGAGACCGACACTCGGACCTCTCCTTTTCGTCAGCAAATTTATGGACTGGAAAACTGTTCCGCCGTGGCTGGCTGACCGTCGTCGCGGTGCCGGCAGCAGCCTGGCTGAAAGCTCTTCATGTGTTGGCACCCTCCTAGGGAGAGTGCCAATGACGACTCTATGTAAGTAGTTAGCACTCGGTCAAGGCGAGTGCCAGAATTACGCCCGGGGTGGACAGCCGGGGTACGGCCTCAACTGCCTGCGAGGTCGTCGAAATCGACGTCCTCGTCGCCGTCGTTCCCGTCAGTGATGGCGCCGCGTTTCAGGTACAGCACCACGGCCCCGCCCACGGCGGCCAGCAGCGAGACCACCAGAAGGATCATCCCGCCAACGCGGGCCCCCGAGTAGAGGCCACGGATGTCCTGCGCCTCGGCTGTTTCATCCTGGATGTTCTTGCCGCCGACGGAGTAAACCGTGGCGTTGAAGGCGTCCAGAAAGAAGATGATGACCAGCAGCGCAATGCAGACCACGGCCACAGCAGATCCGGCGATCAGGGCCGGGCGGGCAAACTTCACCAGGCCGGAATGCTCGGATCGGGGAGGCTCGGACGGCTGGCTGCCTGCACTGTCTGTCATGCCTTCAACCCTAGCGGGAACGGGCTCCGGGGCCATCTCCACTAGGCTTGAACCCATGGCTCACGCACCGCAGGACCAGATCGCCCCACTCCTCACCAGCGAAGGCTGGGAGTTGCTGGCGTCCCTGGGCCCGTATAGCGAAGACAGGGCTTTTGAGCTCAATTCGGCGCTCCGTAAGGCCGGCCACTCCCCCGAACTGGTCTCGGCAGTGCTCACCCAGTCCAGGCTGCGCACCAAGGCCGAGCTCAAGTTCGGCGAGTTCGCCCGGAGCATGCTCTTCACCCAGGCCGGCCTGGAACAGGCCACCCGGCTCAACGTCGCCGCCCGCCACGCCGAACGCTTCGCCCAGGCCGGCATCCGCCACGTGGCCGACCTCGGCTGCGGCCTCGCCGCAGACTCCCTGGCGCTGGCCTCGATGGACATCACGGTCACCGCGGTGGAGATGGACGAGACCACTGCTGCCTGCGCCACGGTGAATCTCATTCCTTTTCCCAACGCCACGGTGGTGCATTCGGACGCCACCGCTGTTTCCCTTGAAGGGGTCGACGGCGTCTGGCTGGATCCCGCCCGCCGGACCACCTCCACGTCGGGTACCAAGAGGATCTGGGATCCTGAGGCGTTTTCGCCGCCGCTTTCCTTCGTGGAATCGTTGGCGGCCACGGGACGCGCCGTCGGGGTCAAGATGGGCCCCGGAATGCCGCACGAATCGGTGCCGGCGGACTGCGAAGCGCAGTGGGTATCGGTGGCCGGCGACGTCACCGAGGTGGCGCTCTGGTTCAACGCGGTGCGCCGGCCGGGAATCCGCCGGGCTGCACTGCTGCTGGGACCGCAGGGCGCCGCCGAGCTCACCAGTGCGGAGGATTTCGACGGCGGGCCCGTAGCGCCGGTGGGTCCGCCAGAGGGATACCTGTACGAGCCCGACGGTGCGGTGATCCGCGCGGGCCTGGTGGCCGACGTCGCACTTCAGCTGGGCGGGCATCTGCTGGACGAGCACATCGCGTACATCTGTGCCCCGGAGCTGGTGGACACGCCCTTTGCCCGCGCCTACAAGGTCCTGGAAGTGATGCCCTACAACGTCAAGGCGCTCAAAACCTGGGTCAAGGACAACGGCATCGGCGTACTGGACATCAAGAAGCGCGGCACGTCCGTCACGCCGGAGGAACTGCGCAAACAGCTCCTGGCCGGAGGCAAAACCGGAGGCAAAAGCGCAGGCAAGAGTGGCGGCAAAAAGACCGGAACCGCAACAGCCACCCTGGTCCTGACCCGTATTGGGGAGGACCGGGTGGCCATCTCAGTGGAACCCGTCTAGGCCATTGCTGTACGCGCCTTACTGCGCGCGCATGAACTCTTCGGCAGCCCGGACCTGTTCGTCGGTGGGACGGACGCCCGTGTAGAGCACAAACTGTTCCAGCGCCTGGATGGTGGCCACCTCAGCGCCCGTGATGACCGGTTTTCCGGCGATTCGTGCCGCCGTGATCAGTGGTGTTTCAGCCGGGAGCGCCACGACGTCGAACACCACTTTGGCAGCCGCGATAACATCCTCCGGGAACGCCAGGGAGTTGCTTTCCGGGCCGCCCTGCATGCCGATGGGGGTGACGTTGATGATCAGATCGGCTGTCCCGCCGTCGAGCTCTGCCTGCCACCGGAAGCCGTACTGCTCCGCGATTGCCCGCCCCGCAGCTTCGTTCCGCGCAATCACCGTGACGTCCGTGAATCCTGCGTCCCGCAGGGCCGCGACGGTTGCTTTGGCCATGCCGCCGGCACCCTGAACCAGTACCGAGTAACCGGTGGGAACGGCGTTCCGTGCCAGGAGTTGCTCGATGGCCGTGTAGTCGGTGTTGTAGGCCTTGAGGCGCCCATTGGTGTTCACGATCGTGTTCACGGAGTCGATGGCCTGCGCTGATGGGTCCATTTCGTCGACGAGAGCGATCACATCTTCCTTGTAGGGCATGGACACCGCGCAGCCCCGGATTCCGAGTCCACGGACGCCGGCGATGGCCTGGCCCAGGTCCGTGGGAGCAAATGCCTTGTAGATCCAGTTCAGGCCGAGCTGGTCGTAGAGGTGGTTGTGGAAACGCGTCCCGTTGTTGCTGGGCCGGGCCGAGAGCGAAATACACAGGGTCATGTCTTTATTGAGTATGGGCACCCGTCCATTAAACCGCCGGATGCCCCTTTCGCCGGTTGGGCGCGGGGATAAGCCGCGGCGCAATCTAAGGGCAGCCGGTCCCGGCGGGGAAGGGTCCGACGGCGGCGGGCAGCTTTCCCGGTGCTGCGGCCTTTCCGGCCAGGACGCTCGCCAGCGCGTCGAAGGCCCCCTGGGTCCGGCCGTAGAGCGCGATTTTCGTGGGGGAACTGGAGGCTCCCAAGGGCCAGGGAGCGTCCAGCGCCACGGCGATGTCTCCGCCCGCCGGACGCCCGTTGTAGCCGATGAGGGTCACCAGCGGGCCGCTCCCGGTGGCGAGCCCGGCTTTCGCGGCGGCCGCCTCGAACCGCGCCCTGTCCTGCGGAGACCCTCCGGCAAGCTGGACACTGCCCGGGACGAGGGGCCCGCTGCACGCGCCGGACACTACCGTGAGCGCGGCAGCGGAGACACTGGCAGAGAGCGCATTACCGCTGCCCGGCGCCGCGGCAGGTTGCGCGGCAGTTTGTGCGGCAAGCCGCCCGCGCCAGGTCATCATGGTCGCAACACGCTGGGCCGCTTCGGTGAGCCGCTCAACCGGCAGGCTGCCGGCGGCAACTGCCTGCACAATGGCGGCGTGGGCCAGTCCCACGTCAGTAGGCATCAGCAGCAGGTCCGCCCCGGCGGACAGCGCTGCCGGTGCGGCGGACCCACCCGGGTAGTGCTTCTGCACCGCTCCCATGTTGAGTGCATCGGTGATGGCTACGCCGTTGAAACCCAGCCCCCGGAGTGCGGCATAGGTGGGCCGGGACAACGACGCCGGGACGCCGGGTTCCAGGGCCGGTACGGCGATGTGCCCGGTCATGACCATCGGGGCACCGGCCGCAATGGCGGCCTGGAACGGCTTCCAGTCGCGGGCTTTGAGTTCGTCCAGGCCGGTGGGCTGCACCGGCAGGTCCTGGTGCGAGTCCACGGCGACCGAACCGTGTCCCGGGAAGTGCTTAACCGCCGGGAGAACGCCGGCCGCCAGCATGCCCTGGAAAAACGGGACGCCCAGGGCCCCCACGGCATCCGGGTTCCCGGACAATGACCTCGCTCCGATGGTGGGATCCGCCGGGCCCACGGTCACGTCCGTGTCCGGGGCGAAGTCCACGTTGAACCCCAGCGGTGCCAGCTCGGCGGCCATGCCGTGTGCACCCTCCTTGGCGAGCGCCCCGTTATTGGCGGCCCCGTAGCTCATCGGCGTCGGCCATTCAGTCAGCGGGGCGCCGAGCCGGGCAACGATCCCGCCCTCCTGATCCACCCCGATGAGCCCTGGCCACGGCCGGCCGTCAGCGCGGGCGGCCTGGGCCAGCCGCGTGTTGATTGCCGTCATGGCCACCGGGTCCACCCGCCCGTTCGCATCAAGCGGGACGTTGTCGCCCATGATGATGGAGCCTGAGAGGTGCAGCCGTTCAATGGTGGCGGCGTGCGCTTCAACGCCGGTGCCGCTGTAGAACGGCATGAGCACCTGGCCTGCCTTTTGCTCCACCGTCATCGCAGTCACTGCTGCGGCGGCGGTGTCCTGGTCCCGCTGTTCAGGACCCCAGCCCAGGGGACGCAGCCCCGGGTCCGGTGAGGGGGAAGCCGGTGGTGGCGCCGACGTCGGACTCGGTGATCCCGTGGCTGAGGCTGAGGCGGAAGCTGCAGGAGAGGCTGGAACGGATCCCGATGACACTGGATCGGCGGCGGGGACAGCCGAGCAACCAGCCATCACGGCCACGGTGGCGGCGGCAGCCAGAATAAGGGTGGTTTGATGAAAAGAGTCACGCGTCCGCAGGAACAAGGCCATCAAATCCATGCTACCCCTGCACTAGACTTGAACGCGGCGTGCGCCGGGCACAACGGGAACAGTTAGGGGAACGCATGAAGATTGATTTCGCTTCATCGAAGCAATCAACTCTTGGTGTGGAATGGGAACTGGCCCTCGTGGACGGTGAGACCGGAGAACTGGCATCCGTGGCCAAAGAGGTTCTCCGTGGAGTTGCCGCCAAGCACCCCGAACTGAACGAGGATGACGAACACCCGCACATCAAGCAGGAACTGCTCCTGAACACCGTGGAACTTGTCACGGGCATCTGCGAAACCGCCGGCGAAGCGAAGGAAGACCTCAACCGGTCACTCGCCGCCGTCCGCGAAATCACCGACCCCATGGGCGTGGAAATCTTCTGCGCCGGCAGCCACCCGTTCAGCCCGCCACAGCTCCAGCCGGTGACGGACAAGGCGCGCTACGCCAAACTGATCGACCGCACGCAGTGGTGGGGCCGGCAAATGGTCATCTACGGCGTCCATGTGCACGTGGGACTGGACCGGCGCGAAAAAGCCCTGCCGGTGCTGGACGGGCTGGTCAACTACTTCCCGCATTTCCAGGCGCTCTCGGCGTCGAGTCCGTTCTGGGGCGGGGAGGACACCGGCTACGCATCGCAGCGCGCCCTGATGTTCCAGCAGCTGCCGACGGCGGGCCTTCCTTTCCAGTTCAGGTCCTGGGAGGAGTACGAGTCCTACGCACAGGACATGTTCACCACCGGGGTGATCGACTCACTCTCCGAAATCCGCTGGGACATCCGGCCCGTGCCGCACTTCGGCACCATCGAGATGCGGATCTGCGACGGCCTGGCAACACTGGAGGAGGTCGGCGCGATCGCCGCCCTGACCCAGTGCCTCGTGGACGAGTTCTCCACCACCCTGGACAACGGCGGCACCATCCCCACCATGCCGCCCTGGCACGTCCAGGAGAACAAGTGGCGTGCCGCCCGCTACGGCATGGACGCGATCATCATCCTTGACGCTGCGGGCAAGGAGCAGCTGGTCACCGACAACCTGCTGGAGACCCTGAACCGGCTTGAGCCGGTAGCCGCCAAGCTCGGCTGCCCCGACGAACTCGCCGACGTCGAGAAGATCATCCGCCGCGGTGCCGGATACCAGCGCCAGCGCCGCGTCGCCGCCGAGCACGGCGGCGACCTGCGGGCCGTGGTGCTGGACCTGGTCAAGCAGATGCGGAACGGCCCGACGGGCTAACTTTCCCGGCCGAAACGGGGCACTTCGACACGGACACGCCGGCCGCCGTCGGGATTGACGACGGCGGCGCCCCCAAAGTGCCCCGCGAAGGTTGGCGGGGGCGCATTGCCGTCAGGCCGGAAGTGACACCGCGGTGACCGGCATGGAGGAGTCCGGGGCGAAGCGGATGCCGCTCGGACCGATGCCTGCCATCACCAATTGCGCACCGAGGGCCGCCACCATGGCGCCGTTGTCCGTGCAGAGGTCCAGCGGCGGCACGTGAAGCCTGATTCCCGCCGAAGCGCAGCGCTTGGCTGTCAGCTCGCGGAGCCGGGAGTTTGCCGCCACGCCGCCGCCCAGCAGGACATCCTTGATGTCGTGTTCAACGCAGGCCAGCACGGCTTTGGACGTGATCACGTCCACCACGGCTTCCTGGAATGCAGCTGCAATGTCCGCGACCGGAAGCTCCTCGCCGCGGGCCTCGAACTGTTCTACGCAGCGGGCCACGGCGGTCTTCAGCCCGCTGAAGGACCAGTCGTAGCGGTGCTTGCCCGGTTCTTCCGCGGTGCCCATGTACTTCGGCTGAGTGAGGCCACGCGGGAAACGGATGGCTTTGGGGTTGCCTTCCCTGGCCAGTTTGTCGATGGCCGGGCCGCCCGGGTAGCCGAGGCCCAGGATGCGGGCCACCTTGTCGTATGCTTCGCCGGCGGCGTCGTCGATCGTGGAGCCGAGGAGCTGGACGTCGTCGGTGATGCTGTTGATCTTCAGGATCTCGGTGTGCCCGCCGGAGACCAGCAGGGCGCCCAGGTTTTCCGGAAGTTGCGGGGCACCAGGGGCTCCCGTCGGGGATGATACCGACGACCCGCCGTCGCGCTTTCCCTCCAGCAGCCCCACGCCGACGTGCGCCACCAGGTGGTTGATGGCGTACAGCGGCTTGCCGGTGGCCACGGCGAGCGCCTTCGCTGCACACACGCCGACCATCAGTGCGCCGGCCAAACCGGGACCTGACGTGACGGCAATCGCGTCGACGTCGTCCAGCGTCACGCCGGCCTCGGACAGGGCCTGCCGGAGGGTGGGCACGAAGGCGTCCAGGTGCGCCCGCGAGGCGATCTCCGGGATCACTCCGCCGAAGCGGACGTGTTCGTCCATGGACGAGGAGACGGTGTTGGTGAGCAGGGTTGTTCCCCTGACGATTCCGACGCCGGTTTCATCGCAGGAGGACTCAATGCCCAGCACCAGTGGCTGCGAGGTGTTCATGCCTGGCCTGCTTCCGTTGGGGGATCCGCGGTTGTCCCGCCGCCTTCGGGGAGCAGCTGCAGCCGCATGATCAGGGCGTCGACGCCGTCGCGGTAATACTTCCGGCGGATATGGATCTTTTCGAAACCGAAACGCACATAGAGCTGCTGCGCCCGCGGATTATCCTCGCGCACTTCCAGCAGGACGTCCGCCGCACCACGGCTCCGGGCTTCGTCGATGAGCCGGGTCAGGAGGGCCGAACCGATCCCCCGCCCTTCGAATTCGGGCACGACGGCGATGGTCTGGACATCCGCGATCGGCTCGATGCACATCAGGCCGGCATAGCCCACGATCTCGCCCCCGCTTTCCGCCACCAGGTAGCGGCGCGTCCCGGGCTGGGACAGTTCAGCCAGGAACATCTGCAATGGCCAGGCGTCGGCCGGAAACAGCCGCTGTTCAAGGGTGTTGACCGCGGGAACGTCCTCCAGGGTCATGTCCCGGAGGGAGACCCCGTCAGCCTGCGCAGGCCGGGGCTGCGGGGACTGGGGATCTGTCACAGTGCCCGCTTCCGCGGCCCGGGGACCTGGGCGTCGGATTCGCGCAGGTACAGGGGGGTGGAGTCCAGCAGCTTGCCGCCGGCCGCCAGCCGGGCCAGGGCAAACTGGCCCAGGTACAGGGCGTCGGGCTGTTCAGCGCTGAAATCGGGGTCCGCGCGCAGGACGTCACTGTAGAGTCCGGCACCGGCACCGTAGGCAGCCAGATCCGGCAGGTCAGCGGCGAAGCCCACATGGGGGCCGTCCTCCAACTGCGGCAGTTGCCCGTCCGCGAGGCTGTACCGCGCCCAATAGACCTCTTTCCGGCGGGCGTCCGTGACCACCAGGAATTCCGCCGCGGCATCGGTGGACTCGGCCACCTCCAGCGCGACGGCGTCCAGACTCATGAGGCCATACAAGGGCTTGTCCCAGACGAAGGCCAGGGTGCGGGCGGTGGCAATTCCGGAGCGCAGGCCGGTGAAGGGGCCGGGGCCCACTCCTGTCACGATCGCGTCAATGTCCTGGCCTGTGACCCCGGCGTCAGAGAGCAGGTCTTCAATCCCGGGGGCCAGCACCTCGGCGTGGCTGCGGGTGTCCTCGGTCGAGAAGCTGGCCACCACGCCTTCGAGGGCGTCGTCCGAAACCAGGGCGGCACTGGCCACTGCGGAGGTGTCGATGGCGAGGATCAGCATCAGGGTGTCCCTTCAATGGCGGCGCCGCTGATGGCCCGCCCAAGGTCAGGTCTGGTGTTCCAGCGCGGGCCGAAGCCGCGCAGCACGATGGTGCGCGGTTCGTCGCCGTCGTCAGTGTCAAAGTCCAGGGTTTCGGGGTGCCCTGGCTGCGGTCCGCCGGCACCCGGCCCGGGCGTTTCCAGGCCGACCGCGCGGTGCAGATCCACCTCAAGCCGGCTCTCGCTCAGGTGCTCCACGCGCCCGCGCCCCCACTCCACGACGGTCACCGCTGAGTCCATGGTGTTCTCAAGGTCGATGTCATCAATCTCCGACGCCGAACCCAGCCGGTAGGCGTCCACATGCACCAGGTCCGGACCGCCCGGGCGGGGACCCTCAGGCAGGTTCGGGTGGATGCGCACCAGGACGAAAGTGGGCGAGATGATCCCTGCCCGCACCCCCAGGCCTTCGCCTAGCCCCTGCGTGAACGTGGTCTTCCCCGCGCCCAGCCCGCCGTTGAGCACCAGCAGGTCCCCGCGCTCAAGCTCCGCCCCCAGAGCCGCGCCGAGCGCGTGGGTCTGGTCCGCCGTCGTGACCCTCAGCGTCAGTTCCCAGTTCGGCGCCTCCGCGGCGGCCGGAACGCTCACGGCGTCGCCTGGCCGTTGGCCGGGGATCCGGCGGCGGGGTGGTCGTTAACGTACCGGCGCGGGACACGGGGGCTGATCCGGGTCACGATCTCGTAGTTGTTGGTTCCCGCGGCGACGGCCCAGTCATCGGCGGTGGGCCCGCCGTCGTCCCCGCTGCCGAACAGGACGGCTTCCGCGCCGAGGAGGCCCGCCCCGGCGGCGCCGATGTTCCCCAGGTCGATGACCATCTGGTCCATGGCGATCCTGCCCACCACCGGGTACGTCCTGCCGGCGATCCGGACCGGACCGCCGGTAGCCACCCGGGGCACGCCGTCGGCATAGCCCATCGGGATCAGCGCCAAAGTGCTGGGGCCCTGTGTGCGGTAGCGGAGGCCATAGGAGACTCCCTGGCCGTCCGGCACGTCCTTGCACTGGGACACCACGGTGCGCAGCGTCATGGCCGGGCGGAGTCCCAGTTCAGCGGAGGTCTGGCCTTCGAAGGGCGAGAGGCCGTAGATGCCCAGGCCCACGCGCACGAGGTCGAAGTGGGTGTCCGGCCGGGACAGCGTGGCGGGGGTGTTTGCCAGGTGCCGGACTTCGGGGTCCACGCCGGCGTCCTCAGCGGCGGCCAGCACTTCGCGGAACAGTGCCAGCTGCTCGTCCGTTTCCGGGCGCTCCGGCTCGTCTGCCACGGAGAGGTGCGAAAAAATGCCGACTACACGCAGGAGGCCCTCGTCCTGGTATTCCATCGCCTCGCCCAGCAACCGGTCCCAGTCCTCGAGGGTCACCCCGTTCCGCCCCAGTCCGGTGTCCACCTTCAGATGGATGCGGGCGGGACGTTCCTGGTCACGCGCGGCCGCCACGATGCCGTCCAGTTCCCAGCCGGAACAGCCGATGTCGACGCCGGCAGCCACTGCCGCGGCAAAGTTGCTTTCCGTGGTGTGCAGCCAGGCCAGCAGCGGCGCTTCGATCCCGGCGGCCCGCAGCGCAAGGGCCTCCGAGATGTGCGCGACACCCAGCCAGGAGGCTCCGGCCTCGAGGGCAGCACGCGCCACCGGAACCGCGCCGTGCCCGTAGGCGTCGGCCTTGACCACTGCCATGACCTTGGCGGGCGATGCTGCGTCTGCCAGCCTTCGCACATTGTGCCGGATGGCGTCCAGGTCGATGACGGCGGACCGCTCGTACAGAGGATAAGATCCTGAGGCCGCGCTGAAGTCACCGGTTGCTACGGGGTAAGTCACCTTAGTGATTCTAGTGCGGGTACTCGGGGCCGGATAATCGCCGTACTTTCCTGAGCTGCGCTCAGGCGTCAGAGAGGTGCGCGATGGTTGCCGTGGCCCGGCGCTGTGCTCCCACCGGGACGTCGTGGAGGATTTCGGCGAGGAATCCGAAGCGGCGGAGCCATTGGCTGCTTTGGCGTTCGGGCCGGGAGTTGGCCCTCTTCCACCAGTCGGCGATGTCGCCCCAGCCGGGAGCCGCGAGCGATCCTCCCACCTCCTGGACCGCCAGCGAGGCGCAGAGGTTGGCAAAGCGGAGACGGTTGCCCAGCGGCCAGCCCGCCAGCGTGCCCACGATGAAAGCGGCGTCAAAACAGTCACCGGCACCGGTGGGATCGAACGCGGTCACCGGCAGGGACGGCACCCACTCCTCCTCACCCGTCTCGGAGTCCACGGCCATCGCCCCCTGCGCCCCGAGCGTCACAACCGCGACGGGCACCCGGTCCGCCAGCGCGTACAGTGCTGACCACGGGTTGTCCTTCCCGGTGAAGGCCATGGCCTCCCGCTGGTTGGGCAGGAACGCATGGAAGTACTGCAGGTTTTCGAGCCGGACCGGAGACCACTCCCCGCTGGGGTCCCAGCCCACATCCCCGAACAGCTTCACGCCGGACTGGTAAGCCACCTTGGCCCAGGGCTCAATCTCGACCCCCAGCTCGGCGATTCCGGCGAGCGCCGGCGGAGGCGAACCGATCAGTTCAGACGATGAAACGGGGGCCGGGTGGCCGTGCGTCACCAGGGACCGGTCCTTCGCCACACTGAGCGAGACAGTTACCGGCGAATGCCAGCCTGCCACGCGGCGCGACAGGCTCAGATCCACGTGCTCCTGCCCTGCCAGGATCTTCCAGTTGTAGTCCCCGTAGCCGTCGTCGCCGAACGCCGCAGCCAGTCCGGTGCGGAGGCCCAGCCTTGCCGCGGCAATGGCCTGGTTCGCCACCCCGCCGGGGCAGCTGCCCATGCCCTCGCTCCAGATTTCGGTGCCCGGCTCCGGGGCGTGCGGCAATCCGGTGAAGATGATGTCCTGGAAGACCGTCCCGGCAAGGATCAGGTCAAACTCCCCGTCCGATGGCTGGCGGACCAGGGAAAGCGGATCGTAGCGGCGGTCCGGAATTGCGTCCATGTGCCGCAGACTACGCCCTGCCGCGGCCTGACGGTAGGGGACCTGCCGCGTGCGGCCTACACTGCTGACTATGCGTCTCATGATTGCCGGCGGCGGCGGGTTCCGGGTACCCCTTGTGTACCGTGCCCTGGCTTCCGGGCCCTTCGCCGGGCTGGTCAGCGAGCTGGTGCTGTACGACGTCGACCCCGCCCGCCTTGGGGCGATCACCGCGGTGCTGCGGGCCATGCCGGTGCCCGGCGCCGGCGGTACCGGCGGCAGGCGCCTGACTCCCACGATCCGCACCACCACCTCCCTGCCGGAGGCCCTGGCCGGGACGGACCTCGTGTTCGCGGCGATCCGGCCCGGCGGCACGGCCGGGCGCATCGCCGACGAAAGGGTGGCCCAGGACCTTGGCCTGCTCGGCCAGGAAACCACGGGCGCCGGCGGCATCTCCTACGCCCTGCGGACCATCCCGGAAATGCTGCAGCTGGCAAGGACGATGCAGGAGCTGTGCCCCGCCGCCTGGCTGATCAACTTCACCAACCCGGCGGGCATGGTCACGGAGGCGCTCGTGCCCGTCCTGGGCCGGAAAGTCATCGGGATCTGCGATTCTGCCGGCGGCCTGGTGCACCGGGCGGCGCGGGCGGCGGGTGTCCCCCTGGCGGACGGACGGCTCGACGGCGTCGGCTACTACGGCCTGAACCATCTAGGTTGGCTCTACCGGCTGGAGTCCGGCGGGCGGGATGTTCTCCCGGACCTGCTCGCCGACGCGCAGGCGCTGCAGTCGTTCGAGGAGGGCCGGCTCTTCCCGCAGCCGTTCCTGGCCGGGCTGGGCGCACTTCCCAACGAATACCTCTATTACTACTACCAGCTGGAGAGTGCGGCGGCCGGCATGCGCGCCATGCCCGCCACCCGCGGTGAGTCCATCCACCGCCAGCAGGCGGAGCTGTATCCGCGGCTCGCCGCCGCAGGCGGCGAGGCCTACCGGCTCTGGGACGCCGCCCGCCGCTCGCGGGAAGAAGGCTACCTCGCCGAGGCCCGGACCCACGGGGAGCAGCGCGACGAGGACGACCTCGCCGGCGGCGGCTACGAACGCGTGGCCTTGGCCGTGATGCGGGCCCTGGCCGGGGCCGGCGATTCGCAGCTGATCCTGAACACGCCCAACACTCTGGGTTCGGCCCCGGGTACCCCGGGCCAAAGCACCCCGGGCCAAAGTACCCCGGGCGGACCGGCCATTCCGGGACTGCCGGCGGACGCCGTCGTCGAGGTCCCCTGCACTGTAACGCCCGACGGCGCGGTGCCGCTTCCGCAGTCAGCGCCGGCTCCGGAACAGCTCGTGTTGCTGCGCCGGGTCAAGGAGGTCGAACAGCTGACAGTCCGGGCAGCCACCCACGGCGACCGGGCGGCAGCCGTTGAGGCGTTCGCCCGGCATCCGCTGGTGGACCGGGCCGAGCTGGGGGCCGCCCTTCTCGCCGGTTATGAACAGGCGTTTCCGGCGCTGCGGATGCTCTGGCGTCCGCAGGAGTAGTGTTTTACCGAGTGGACGACAGCATGGCCGGTGCAGGCTCCGGCGGCGGGAGGAGCAGGGATGACACTGATCCGCAGGGTCGCGTTCCTCTCCCTCCACACCTCCCCGATGGAGCAACCGGGCTCCGGCGACGCCGGCGGAATGAACGTCTACATCCGGGAGCTGGCATCGGCGCTGGCGGAAACCGGTGTGGAAGTGGAGATCTTTACCCGTGCCACGTCAGCCCAGCAGCCCGCCGTCGAACATCCGGACCCCGGCGTGTGCGTGCACAATGTGCTGGCCGGGCCGTCGCGGAAGATCCCCAAGGAAGAACTTCCGGAGCTGCTGCACAGCATGGTGGCCGAGATCGAGCAGATCCGCCGGCGCCAGAAACACGGCAGATATGACATCATCCATTCGCACTACTGGGTGTCCGGGATCGCCGGACTGGAACTCTCCGCGCTCTGGGGCGTGCCGCTGGTCCACACCATGCACACCATGGCCAAGGTCAAGAACCTCCTGCTGGAGTCGGGCGAGAAGCCAGAGCCTCGGCGGCGTGAAGAGGGCGAGCACCGGATCGTCGACGGTGCCGCACGCCTGATTGCCAACACCAGCGCCGAGGCCGCCGAACTCGAATCCCACTACGGTGCCGATCTGGACCGGATCGATATCGCGCCGCCGGGCGTGGACCTCAGCACCTTCACCCCCGCGTTCCGGTCGCGGTCCAGGGCGGACCATGGGGTGCCGCCGGAGACGTTCCACATTCTCTTCGCCGGCCGGATCCAGCGCCTGAAAGGACCGCAGATCCTCCTCAAAGCCGCCGCCCGGCTGCGGTCCCGTCGCCCGGACATCGATCTCCGGATCACGATCCTGGGGGCGCTGAGCGGCAACAAGGATTTCAACCTGCGGCAGCTGATCACCGAGGCCGGAATGGACGACGTCGTCACGCACCTTCCGCCGGTCAGCGCGCCGGAGCTGGCGTCCTGGTTCAGGGCGGCCGACGTTGTGGTGATGCCTTCCTACAGCGAGTCCTTTGGCCTGGTGGCGCTCGAAGCCCAGGCCTGCGGTACGCCGGTGATCGGGACCCGGGTGGGCGGGCTCTCGCGGGCCATCAGCCACGGCCGAACCGGGCTCCTGGTGGACGGGCACCACGCTTCGGACTGGGCAGACGCGCTCGAGGCCATGTACGACGACCCCGCCACCCGCGAGGTCATGGGGCTTGCGGCGGCAATCCAGGCCCAGAACTCCGGCTGGCAGCACACTGCAGCCCTGACGCTGGAAACGTACCGGGCCGCCGTCGACGATTACCTGGGGCGCCAACTGATTCCGGCTGCCCCTGTTGCACCCGCTGTTCCCTCTGTCCCGGGGCCCTAGACTCAAGCCAGCTGTACCCAACCAAAGGACAAGGATGTCTGAACGGAATACGCTCACTGACCTCGAGATCGCCCGGCAGGCCACCATCCGGCCCATCGAGGAGATCGCGGCGGCCGCCGGCATCAACGGATCCGCCGTGGAGCAGTACGGGCGGTACAAGGCCAAGATCGACCCCGCACGGCTCGAAGCCCCGGCACCGGCCGGGAAGGTGGTGCTGGTCTCGGCGATGTCGCCCACGCCCGCCGGTGAGGGGAAGTCCACCACCACGGTGGGGCTGGCAGACTCGCTCGCCAGGTTGGGCCACAAGGTGATGATTGCCCTGCGCGAGCCCTCGCTTGGTCCCGTCCTGGGCATGAAGGGCGGTGCTACGGGCGGCGGCTACTCGCAGGTGTTGCCCATGGACGAGATCAACCTGCACTTCACCGGTGATTTCCACGCCATCACCTCGGCCAACAACGCCCTCATGGCCCTCGTGGACAACCACATCTACCAGGGCAACGAGCTGAACATCGATCCGCGGCGGATGACGTTCAAGCGGGTCCTGGACATGAACGACAGGGCGCTCCGCGAGGTGATCATCGGCCTCGGCGGACCCACCCAGGGTGTTCCACGGCAGGACGGTTTCGATATCACGGTGGCCTCTGAGATCATGGCCGTCTTCTGCCTGGCCAAGAATCTGGCTGATCTCCGCGAGCGCCTCGGCAGGATCACGTTCGGCTACACCTACGCCCGGGTGCCGGTCACGGTGGCGGACCTAGGCGTCCAGGGCGCACTGACCCTGCTGCTCAAGGAGGCCATCAAACCGAACCTGGTGCAGACCATCGCCGGTACTCCCGCGCTGGTCCACGGCGGCCCCTTTGCCAACATCGCGCACGGCTGCAATTCGTTGATCGCAACCCAGACGGCGCGGCGGCTCGCGGACATTGTGGTCACAGAGGCCGGATTCGGGGCTGACCTGGGGGCGGAGAAGTTCATGGACATCAAGGCGCGGGTGGCCGGCCTGGCACCCTCCGCCGTCGTGGTTGTTGCAACGGTGCGGGCGCTGAAGATGCATGGCGGGGTGCCGGCGGACCGGCTACGCGAGCCGGACCTTGAAGCGCTCCAGGCCGGGGTGGCAAACCTCCGGCGGCACGTGCACAACGTGGAGAAGTTCGGCGTGACCCCGGTGGTGGCCATCAACAGGTTCTCATCCGACACCGAGGAGGAGCTCAGCTGGCTGCTCGAGTGGTGTGCCGCGGAGGGCGTACAGGCCGCGGTTGCCGATGTCTGGGGCCGCGGTGGCGGCGGGGACGGCGGCGACGAGCTGGCAGCCAAGGTGGCGGCGGTGGTGGCCGCACCGAACAGTTTCCGGCACCTGTATTCCCTGGATCTGCCTGTGGAGGAGAAGATCAGGACCATCGCCCAGGAGATCTACGGCGCCGACGGCGTGGACTTCTCCGTGCCTGCCCTGAAGCGGCTGGCCGACATCGAAAAGAACGGCTGGACCGGGCTGCCCGTCTGCATGGCCAAGACCCAGTATTCGTTCAGTGACGAGGCCGCCAGGCTCGGCGCGCCGAAGGGCTTCACCATCCACGTGCGCGACCTCATTCCCAAGACCGGCGCCGGCTTCATCGTGGCGCTGACGGGTGCGGTGATGACCATGCCCGGCCTGCCCGCCGCCCCCGCAGCGATGCGCATGGACGTGGACGACGCCGGCAACCCCGTAGGCCTCACCTGACCCCCTCCCACCACCCCTCCCCCGGTTGCTCTATCACTTTTGGCTGCCATTCCGGTGCTTTGGCGACCGCAACTGATAGAGCATCGGGGCCTGTGGATATCTTCTGCAGCGCAAGTCCCCTTCGGGCAACAATGGTGCCCATGCGCCCTTCCCCTCCTCTGCCGCTTCAGCTTTCGGATGCTCCGTTCACGCTCCATGAAGCGAGGGCGGCCGGCCTGAGCCAGGGCAGGCTCCGTTCATCCGACGTCGCTACGGCAGGACGGTTGCTGTATTGGCCAACTGGCTGGGACTTTGAGCTTCGGGGTCTTGCGAGGGCCCTCTCTGCCGCCACTCCCGGGGCATGGATCTCACACGTAACTGCCGCCGTCGTACTGGGACTCTGGTTGCCAACCTGGTTTCGCAACAGCCGTGAACTCCATCTGAGCAAATCCCGGAACCTGCCCCCGGTGCGGCGTCACGGGGTGGTCGGCCACACTGTGCTGGCTTTTGAAACGGAGATCATGACGCTGGATGGGATGCGGATTTCCACGCCCGCCAGGACATGGCTCGACCTCGCAGGCCTGATCCCTCTGGAGGACCTGGTGGCTGTGGGCGACCAGCTGATCCGCCAGCCCCGGCCCGGACTGGAAGTCCGCGTGGAGCCGTGGTCAACACTTCCCCAGCTTCGCCACATGATCAGCAAGCACCCAAAGCTCAAAGGAATCGTCAAAGCCATGGAGGCAGCAGAGCTCCTCCGTCCCGGTGCAGATTCTGCGCCCGAAACCTTCCTGAGGCTGGCCTTGACCGCAGCCGGCCTGCCCGAGCCCGAGTTGCAGCTGCGCATAACGGATGCTGACCAGGACTCGCCGGCCGCGGACTTGGGATATAGGGAACAGCGCATCGCCATCCAGTACGACGGCGGTCATCACCTCTCACGCGAGCAGCAGTCACGCGACAATCGCCGCGACGAAGCCTTTAATGCAGCCGGTTGGAGGTACTTCAAGTTCAACGCGGACGATCTTTCCCGCGGATTCAGGCGCGCGGTCATCCAAGTCCGTTTGGCGTTCCGGTCCCCTTAAATGCCTGTTGCCCTATCAGTCGTGGTTCCTAAACCTGAGGTTTGGGGACCACAACTGATAGAGCAACGAGCGTCGAAAGGCGGTTAGCGCTCCAGGTCGCCGCGGATGAAGGCTTCGACCTTTTCGCGGGCGAGGTCGTCGTTGAACTGCTCCGGCGGCGACTTCATGAAGTAGCTCGAGGCGGAGAGCAGCGGGCCGCCGATGCCGCGGTCCAGGCCGATCTTGGCGGCGCGGATGGCGTCGATGATCACGCCGGCTGAGTTGGGTGAGTCCCAGACCTCCAGCTTGTATTCGAGCGACACCGGAGCGTCACCGAAGTTGCGGCCTTCGAGGCGGACGAAAGCCCACTTGCGGTCGTCCAGCCACTGGACGTAGTCCGACGGGCCGATGTGGACGTCGCGGGGAGCAATCTCGGCCTCGACGTTGGAGGTGACAGCCTGGGTCTTGGAGATCTTCTTGGACTCGAGGCGGTCGCGCTCCAGCATGTTCTTGAAGTCCATGTTGCCGCCTACGTTCAGCTGGTAGGTGCGGTCCAGCGTGACGCCGCGGTCCTCGAACAGCTTGGCCATGACGCGGTGCGTGATGGTGGCACCGATCTGGCTCTTGATGTCGTCGCCCACGATCGGGACCCCGGCGGCAGTGAACTTGTCAGCCCAGGTCTTGGTGCCGGCGAGGAACACGGGAAGCGCATTGACGAACGCCACGCCGGCGTCGATCGCTGCCTGGGCGTAGAACTCGGCGGCTTCCTGCGAGCCAACAGGCAGGTAGCAGACCATGACGTCAGCCTTGGCGTCCTTGAGGGCCTGGACAACGTCAACGGGCTCTTCCGTGGACTGCTCGATGGTCTCGAGGTAGTACTTGCCGAGTCCGTCCAGGGTGTGGCCGCGCTGCACGGTCACGCCGGTGGGCGGTACGTCAGCGATCTTGATGGTGTTGTTTTCGCTGGCGAGGATGGCATCCGCAAGGTCAACGCCGACCTTCTTGCCGTCCACGTCGAACGCGGCAACGAACTGGACGTCGTTGACGTGGTACTTGCCGAACTCCACGTGCATCAGGCCCGGGATCGTAGCCTGGGGATCGGCGTCACGGTAATACTGCACACCCTGGACCAGCGAGGCGGCGCAGTTACCCACACCAACGATTGCAACACGAATCGGATTTGAAGACACGGAACTCCTTTGAAGACAACTTCAGCCATCCCGGCAGTGAGTACTGGAAAGTACGACGGCGGACGGCAGGCAGAGCGCCATTCGGCGCCTTTTCATCTTACCCAACTGTGCAGGGGCCAGGAATGTTCCCGGCCCCTGCCGGCCGGTGTGTGACAAAGTGCTTACTTCTGTTTCCAGAGGTTGATGTCAGACTCCACCGCGAACTCGTCGATGGCATGCAGTTCCTCGGCTGTGAAGTCCAGGTTGCTGCTGGCGGACACGGTGTCTTCCAACTGCCGGACGCTGGATGCCCCAACCAGTGCGGATGTTACCGAAGAGCCCTTGCCCTGCTCGCGGAGGATCCAGGCTATGGCCATCTGCGCGAGGGACTGGCCCCGGCCCTCGGCAATCCTGTTGAGCCCGCGTATCCTGTCCAGGTTTTCGTCGGTGATCATGCCTTCGTCCAGGGACTTGTCCTGCGCTGCCCGTGAATCAGAGGGCACGCCCTTCAGGTAGCGGTCCGTGAGCATACCCTGGGCCAGCGGCGAGAAGGCGATGGAGCCGGCGCCCACCTGGTCCAGCGCCTCATACAGGTTGGGTGTGCCGTTCTCGGTCCAGCGGTTCAGCATGGAGTAGCTCGGCTGGTGGATCAGCAGCGGCGTGCCCAGCTCCTTCAGGATCCGGCCCGCTTCCAGGGTCTGCTCCGGAGTGTAGGACGAGATGCCGGCGTAAAGGGCCCTGCCGGAACGCACAGCCTGGTCCAAGGCTCCCATGGTCTCTTCCATGGGTGTCTCAGGGTCCGGGCGGTGGCTGTAGAAGATGTCCACGTAGTCCAGGCCCATGCGGGCCAGTGACTGGTCCAGGCTGGCCAGCAGGTACTTGCGGGAGCCAAAGTTGCCGTACGGCCCTGGCCACATGTCGTAGCCGGCTTTGCTGGAGATGATGAGTTCGTCGCGGTACGGCCTGAAGTCGTCCTTGAAGTGGCGGCCGAAGTTGGTCTCGGCGGCGCCGTACGGCGGGCCGTAGTTGTTGGCGAGGTCGAAGTGGGTAACGCCCAGGTCGAACGCGCGGCGCAGTATTGCACGCTGAACCTCGAAGGGCTTGTCGTCACCGAAGTTGTGCCACAGGCCAAGCGAAATGGCGGGCAGCTTCAGTCCGCTGCGGCCGACGCGGCGGTAGGGCATGGATTCATAGCGGTTGTCCGCGGCTGAAAAAGTCATAGTCACCATCCTGCCAGTAGTGACGCGCACAACAGACCGCGATGGGACACGGTTACGGCCCTGGACCCGGTAACGCGTTGACGACGTCGGCAATCGCCTTCTCGTATTGGGGCGCCTGCAGGTAGTCGCTGTGGCTCACCACCATGAACTGATAGGAGAAGGAATCCATTTCCTGCGCATAGGCGTCCGCCTCGACGGTCTCGGCACCGCCGGGACCCTTGTACAGGACCGGGAAGCCGAGATAGTCCGTCTTGCGGTACAGGTTCACCCATCTGTTGGAACCGGGCCCGAGGATGTGACTGAGGTTCCGGTACTCCGGGCCCGTGGGACCAACGGCCTCCGCCCGGTCATCGTCCGGGCTTCCGGCGGCGGTGAGCTTGGCAGCGGCGGCCGGGGCAGTGGCGAGGACTGCCGGCCCAAAAAGTTCGGGGAAAAACCGGCCGAAGTACTGCCTTAGCTGGGTTCCGTAGGTCAGCAGGCCGATGCGGTTGAAGGGCAGGTCCGGCCGCGTCGACTTCAGGTGGAAGAGTGAGCTGACGGCAATTACCGCGCCCAGGCTGTGCGCCGAGATTGCCACCATTCCGGTCTTAGCCGGTGGCGCGCCGTCCGTGCCATCCAGCCAGGCAGCGATCCTGGCCGCAAATTCAGGTACCGCCCGCTCGCCGTAACTGGGCGGACCAAACGGGTGGGCGGTCTTTGGCATGAAACACATCAGGTCCCACAGCAGGGCCAACGGCCGGGAATTCGGCCTGGCTGACAGCACCGCCAGGCCCAGAATCGTGGCGCCGGCCGCGGCAAGGCCTAGGACTCCCATGCCTTCGATGAACATATACAGCCCTGCCGCCCCGCCCGTTCCCCACACGTCCTTGACGCTTCCCAGGACCAGGGCGGACAGCAGCCCCAGAAAGATGAGGATGGCGAGAAGGGACACCACGGCTTCTGCCCGGTGGGCGAGTGAAGCGGTCCGCCGGGCGGCAACCAGCTTCTGGCCGGCTGCTTCCCGCTGAGGCAATGGCGGAGATGCACCGTATGCCGCCAGCAGCTCCGCCACCGCAGCATCCGGGGTGTTCCACTCCATCCTTCGGACGGCACGCAGCGAACCGATCCCCCACGCAATGGCGGCCACCAGGATCACCACGAGCAGCAACCCGCTGAAGAGCGTGAAGACCGACGGCGGGACCAGGATGTCGGCGACGATGGGGCCGAATCTCCACATGCCGTCGTCGGTGGCGCTTCTGCGCTCGAGGTTTCGTTGCAGAACGGTGGCAGCGCCCCCCACGATGGCGCAGCTGAGAATGGTGGCAGAGCCCAGCGCCAGCGTGGAGAAGACTGCCGCGCCTTTGCCCCGCCAGCCCAGCGTCTGCTTGTCATAGTCGGGCCGTTTCAGCAGGCTCATGCTGAGAATCACCGCGAGCATCACCAGCATGAGCGCAGCGGGGGCGCCACCAAGCCCGAGCAGGCGGGTTACTACGCCGCCGCCGCAGGCAACGGGGGTGCAGGGAAGGACGGAAGCAAACACGGCCAGGAAGGCAGCGATCAAGGACCCGACGCCGATCCACGGCAGCCAGGGTGCCCCGTCCTTGGAGGGAAGGTCCGGATTCTGCGAGGACTTCCGGACCGTCTCTATCCCGGCGGCCACCACGGTTCCGGCCGCGATCAGCCAGGCCACCGCGATCAGGAAACCCAGTGGGCCTATTCGTCCGGGAACCAGCTGTGGAAGGCATTGGGAAAAGAGGGTGCCCATGTTTCCGCAGGGATCTCCGCCCACCCGCTGCCAGAAACCGTCCCACGCGATAATGGCGGAAATCGCCGCGAGAGCCGCCCAAAGGTGCAGCAATCCGTTGTAGCGGATCTCCTTCCGGGCCTCCCACAGGTCCCGGACCATGAGGGTGGGGAGCACAGGTATCGACTCGACACTCGAGTCGGACACACCCGGCGCGCCTGGCCCAAGGCTTGGCCTGGGATGGAACCGCGTCCGCGCCAGGTAGGCGATGGCACCCAGGATGCCTACCGCCAGCATGGGCATGAGTGCGAACAACGCAACGCGCTGTCCCCGCGTCCAGCCGGCCAGCCCATCCAGGAACGAAGGCAACGCGGAGCAGACCCGGCCCGACTGGCCGCCGTCAACATCAGCAGGGAAACACTGGACCGCGATCAGATCCATTGAGACCACCGCCACTGTCACAACGAAGTAGAGCGTCAGCACCAACGCGAACAGCCTGATCCGGCCCGCACCGTCGTGCCCGTGCCGCCACCCGTCGGCGTAGTCCACGCGGGCCGTGGCCGGCCTTGTCGTCGGGACTGCCTCCGGGTCTGCGTCCGGGTCTGTCTCCGCCCGCTGCTGCATAACAGGCAGCGGGCGGCTCCAGTAGGCTGCGTTGGTGAGGCCGAAAGGCATGAGCAGGAACCACGCCGTCCGCACGGCGGCGTCGCCAATCTTCCCGGCCATTCCGACCCCCGTGAATCGGGCCAGCCGGCCCCACGAGTAGGCTTCCACCAGGCGGGTGCTGCCGCCGTTGAGCTTTGCCCGGTAGAACCCCGCGAGCTCATCGCCCCAGGAAAGCTCGACGTCGTCCGGTTTGAGGGGCCGGTTGCCCGACCGGAGAAGCTCATGCGGCGGCGTGTTGCGGATGCCATGGATCCGGAGTTCCAACGATGCCGGAACGTTTGACGCGTTATCCACGTGGTCACCCATGACGGCCTCCGTCGCCCGCATCATCACCGAGCCGCCGGTCACGGCTGGTCAGTTCAGTACGCGAATAGTACGCCCGGGTCACTCCAGTGTCTACGTCAACTCGGGGCTACTCAGGCCCCAGCAGCCAAAACCGCCCCACTGTGCGCTGCGAGCAGGAACGAATCGCCGTCCGCCACTGAACCTTCGTCGGTCGAAAGCAGCACCGCGCCGGTGCCTGCCGGAAGCCGAACCGGTGACGCGGAGAAGTTCAGCAGCACCTCCACCGCCCCGCGCCGGAAACGCAGCCAGCCGGCGTCGTCGTCGAATGTCACGTCAGTGTCCGCAAACCCCAGGCTGGCCAGGTCCGGATTGCTGCGCCTCAACGCAGTCAGCGAGCAGTACAGCGACAGCAGCCGCGCGTGATCGCCGGTGGTGGCCTCTTCCCAGTCGAGCTTGGAGCGCCGGAAGGTTTCCGGGTCCTGCGGATCGGGCACGACGGCGGGATCCCACCCCATGCGCTCGAACTCGCGGATCCTGCCCTCCGCCGTAGCCGTGCCCAGCTCGGGTTCCGGGTGCGAGGTGAAGAACTGCCATGGTGTGGAGGCCCCGAATTCCTCGCCCATGAACAGCATGGGGGTGAACGGCGACGTCAGTGTCAGCACGGCGGTGACGGCCAGGGGGCCGTACGGCAGCGATTGCGAAAGCCTGTCGCCGATGGCCCGGTTGCCGATCTGGTCGTGGTTCTGGCTGCACACCACCAGTGCCTCGGGGTGGACCAGTGAGGTGTTGATGGGCCGGCCGTGGTGGCGGCCGCGGAAGCTGGAGTAGCTGCCGTCATGCAGGAAGCCGTCCTTGAGGACCTTGGCCAGGACCCCGAGCGAGGCGAAGTCGCCGTAATAGCCTTCCGTCTCCCCACTGACGTTGACGTGGACAGCATGGTGGAAGTCATCGCTCCACTGGCCGGCCAGGCCGTAACCGTTGCTCTGGCGCGGATAGATCAGCCGCGGGTTGTTCAGGTCCGATTCGGCAATCAGGGTCTTGGGAAGCCCGGTCTCCGCGGCGATGGCATCGCCCAGTGCGCCGAGGTCCTCCAGGAGATGCACGGCCCGCTCGTCCTTCAGCGCGTGGACGGCATCCAGGCGAAGGCCGTCCACGTGGTACTCCCGCAGCCAGAGCGCGGCGTTGTCCAGAATGTATTCGCGGACGACGTCGGACCCCGGGCCGTCGAGGTTGACGGAGTCCCCCCACGTGTTGGCGTCGCCCTGGTTCAGGTACGGGCCGAACCGTGGCAGGTAGTTGCCGCTGGGTCCCAGATGGTTGTAGACCACGTCCTGGATGATGCCGATGCCAGCCCCATGCGCCGCGTCGACAAAGCGCTGGTACGCGGCAGGGCCGCCGTAGCCTTCGTGGACCGCGAACCACTGGACGCCGTCGTAGCCCCAGTTGTGGGTGCCGTTGAACCCGTTGACGGGCAGCAGCTCGACAAAATCGATGCCGAGCTCCGCGAGGTAGCCGAGCTTGCCGGCCGCCGAGTCCAGCGTTCCTTCGGGGGTGAAGGTTCCCACGTGCAGTTCGTAGATGACCGCGCCGCGCAGTTCCCTCCCGCGCCACCCGGAGTCCTGCCACTTGTAGGAGGCGGGATCGTACGTGCGGGACAGCGCATGGACGCCGTCCGGGACGCGGCGGGAGCGGGGGTCCGGCAGCGGGTGGTCGTCGCCGTCGAGCAGGTAGCCGTAGTCAACGTCGACGTCAGCCGGCGCGTCCGGCGCGGACCACCAGCCGTCCGCTCCGGGAGCTGCCGGCGTCCTGGCCATGGCGTACTGCTGGCCGTTGGCGAGCAGCGTAACGTCCGAGGCGTTGGGAGCCCAGACGTCGAACCGGCCGGAACCGTTGTGTGTCAGGCTCACGCGTTGTCTCCATTCACGGGCACCAGCAGCGCCACGGGGTAAGGCTGGAGAATGTCCGCCACGGGCACACGTCCCGGGCCGTATGTCCGCCCGGTGAGTTCGTCCCGGAAGGCAGCGGGAAGCTCGACGGCGGTGTCCCGCCAGCCGCCCGACTGTTCCAGTCCGAAGGGCAGCCTGGTAGCGAGCGTCACGGCGCCCGTTGCGCCCTCAGCGCCACGGCCAAAAGCAACCAGATGGTCAGCGGCAGCACCCGACGCCGTCAGCGGCCGGTAGCCCCGGAACAGCTCCGGCCGGTCCCGGCGTAGCCGCAATGCCCGGGAGGTCACCAGCAGTTTGGTGGCATCATCCTGAATATCTGAGGGCAGGACGCCGTGATCCAGTTCGGCCAGGGCGGACTCGCGCGCGCCAAAGTCGAACGGACGCCGGTTGTCCGGATCGGTCAGGGACCGGTCCCAGAACTCGGTGCCCTGGTACACGTCCGGAACCCCCGGCATGGTCAGCTGGAGCAGCTTCAGGGCAAGCGAGTTGGCGGCACCGTACGGAGCTATGGAGTCCACAAAGTCCACCACAAGAGAGTTCACGGCAGGGTTATCGAAGGCCGAGTCCACAGCCTTCATCACAGCGGCCTCGAACTCCTCGTCCGGGTCCGTCCACGTGGTGGAGTTGCCGGCCTCCCGGGCAGCCTTTTCGGCATAGCCGTGCAGCCGCTCACGGCTGGCGGGCCAGGCTCCAACCACAGCCTGCCAGAGCAGCGTGGAAAACGGGCCGTCCGGTAGTGGCGCCGCGTCGCGGAGCGCGTTCAGAGCTTGCACCCATTCCGGAACGCGCTCGGCAATGACCGAGATCCGCGACCGCACATCCTCGCTGCGTTTGGTGTCGTGGGTGCTCAGCGTGGTCATGGACAGCGGGATTTCTTCCTGGCGTTTCTGCATCCGCCGGTGGAACTCCCCCACGGACAGCGAGAACTCCACGGGATCCGCTCCCACCTCCGTGAGGGTGCCCAGCCGCGTGTAGCGGTAGAACGCCGTGTCCTCCACACCCTTGGCCATCACCATTCCGGACGTCTGCTGGAACCGCCGGCCCAGTTCGGTCTCAGGCTTCAGCAGCAGGGGCAGCAGGACATCCACCGTGCCCGAAAGGTCCGGCCTGGACCCGGCAGCCGCCGCGCACGCTTCACGCAGGACGTCCTCGCCTGTGGGCAGGTAGGTGCGGTAGACCGGGAACGCCGCAATGATCTGGGCGATGGCGTCCGCCGCCGCGTCGTCGGACAGGCCCGCGTCCGAAGGGACCTGGCGTGCCAGGCGCAGGACCTCGGCACGCAGGATCCCGTCCGCGATGGCGCGCTTGGTGCCCAGGATCATGGCCGCATAGTCAGCCGGTTCAGTGGTACCGCGAAGCTCCGCGTCCAGTGCATTCAGCGGCGCCTCGCCTGCGGGGTCCACCAACACACGGTCCAGATCGGCCAACGCGTCGTAGCCGGTGGTCCCTTCGCAGTCGAATTCGGCCGGGAGCTCTTCCCCAGGTTCCAGGATCTTCTCCACCAGGACGTAGGCTCCGCCGCTGATTTCCTTGAGCCGGCGCAGGTACCCTTCGGGATCCGCCAGGCCGTCGGGGTGGTCCACGCGCAGGCCGTCCACCAGCCCCTCGCTGAACCAGCGCTTCACTTCCGCATGGGCCTCGTCAAAGACCCGGGGATCCTCCACCCGGATGCCTGCCAGCGTGCTGACGGCGAAGAAGCGCCGGTAGTTCAGCTCCCTGTCCGCGCGGCGCCAGGAGACCAGTTCGTAGTGCTGGCGGCTGTGAATGTCCTGCGGTGAGTCGCCGTCAGAGTAGGAACCTTCGGCCAGCGGGAAGCGGTGGTCGTAGTAGTGCAGTTCGCCGCCCTTGACCTCCAGCTTCTCCAGGTCCTCATCCGAACCCAGCACGGGCAGCCGGATCCGGCCCCCGCCGAAGTCCCAGTCGACGTCGAACGCGTCAGCGTACGGCGACCCCTGTCCTTCCCGGAGCAGCGACCACCACCACGGGTTCTGCGCCGGCGACGCCACCCCCACGTGGTTGGGCACGATGTCCACCAGCACGCCCATGCCATGCTCGCGGGCTGCCTTGGACAGCGCGAGCAGGCCCTCAGGCCCGCCCCGCGACGGGTCCACCGTGGAGGGGTCCGTCACGTCGTAGCCGTGATCGGAACCCTGCTCCGCGGTCAGGATGGGTGAGAGGTAAACCCACCCGGCCCCCAGTGACTTCAGGTACGGGACAGTGGCAGCTGCGTCAAAGAGCGTGAAGCTGCTGCGGATCTGGAGCCGGTAAGTGGAGGCCGGGACCCTCACTTTTTGGTTTCCTTCTTCTGGCGTGCCCCCACCTTCGTCGTCTTCCCGGGCTCAGCCACCATGGGTGCGCTGAGTGCCTCAGTTTCACTGGTGGTGGTCTGGGTCAGCGCGGCCAGCGATGCAGCCACGGAGTGGTCGGGCTCAACATCGGGAACGCTGTGGGCACGGAGCACCACCAGGGACTTTGCGTCCACAGGCAGGGTTTCGCCGGCCTTGACCGGCTCCGTGTCGGCGTTGTGGCCGGCGGTGTCGATGATGATGTCCCAGGCGGGGGCGTACTCGTCGGCAGGCAGGGTGAAGTTCACCATGTCGTCGTGGGCGTTGAAGTACATCAGGAAGTTCACGTCCGTGATCCGGCGCCCGCGGTTGTCCTTGCCCTGGATGCCGTCTCCATTGAGGAACACACCGACAGACCGGCCGAATCCGCTGTCCCAGGCGTCCGGCTTCATGGTCTCGCCGTCGGGGTTGAGCCATACGATGTCCGGCAGCCGCTCGCCCTCTCCTCGCAGCACCGGCCGCCCGTCGAAGAACCGGCTCCGGCGGAAGGTGGGGTGCTTGGCGCGGAGCGCGTTGACCGCGGCGGTGAACTCCACCAGGGGCTGGTCGATGCTGTCCCAGTTGATCCAGGTGAGCTCGGAGTCCTGGCAGTAGCCGTTGTTGTTGCCCTGCTGGGTGCGGCCCATCTCGTCGCCGTGCAGGAGCATGGGGACGCCCTGCGACAGCAGCAGGGATGCGATGAAGTTCCGCTGCTGGCGCGCGCGCAGGCCAAGGACGGCGGGATCGTCGGTGGGGCCTTCCACCCCGCAGTTCCAGGACCGGTTGTGGGATTCGCCGTCGTTGTTGCCTTCGCCGTTGGCGTCGTTGTGCTTCTCGTTGTAGGACACCAGGTCCGCCAGTGTGAAGCCGTCGTGGGCGGTGACGAAGTTGATGGACGCCACGGGACGGCGGCCGGAGTGCTCGTAGAGGTCTGCCGAGCCGGTGATGCGGGAGGCGAATTCACCCAGCGTGGCCGGCTCGCCGCGCCAGAAGTCACGGACGGTGTCGCGGTACTTGCCGTTCCACTCGGTCCACTGCGGCGGGAAGTTGCCCACCTGGTAGCCGCCGGGGCCAACGTCCCACGGCTCGGCGATCAGCTTGACCTGGGAAACGACAGGGTCCTGCTGGATAAGTTCGAAGAAGGTGGACAGCTTGTCCACGTCGTAGAACTCGCGGGCCAGGGCGGAGGCGAGGTCGAACCGGAAGCCGTCCACGTGCATGTCCGTGACCCAGTACCGCAGCGAGTCCATCAGCAGCTGCAGTGAGTGGGGCTGACGGACGTTGAGCGAGTTGCCGGTGCCCGTGTAGTCCATGTAGTGCTTCTGGTCCCCCTCCATCAGCCGGTAGTAGGAGGGGTTGTCAATGCCCTTGAAGGACAGGGTGGGGCCCAGGTGGTTGCCTTCGGCGGTGTGGTTGTAAACCACGTCCAGGATCACCTCGATGCCGGCCCGGTGCAGCGAGCGGACCATGGCTTTGAAGTCCTGGACCTGCTGGCCGGTGTCCCCGGTGGAGCTGTAGGTGTTCTGCGGCGCGAAGAAGCCGATGGTGTTGTAGCCCCAGTAGTTGTTCAGGCCCTGGTCCTGCAGGGTGCCGTCGTTGACGAACTGGTGTACCGGCATCAGTTCGATGGCGGTGACACCGAGCTTCTGCAGGTGCGAGATGACCGACGGGTGTGCCACGCCCGCGTAGGTGCCGCGCTGTTCTTCGGGGACTTCCGGGTGCAGCGCCGTGAGGCCCTTGACGTGTGCCTCGTAAATGACCGACTTGTGGTACGGGACACGGAGGTTGTGGTCGCCGTCCCAATCGAAGAACGGGTTGATGACCACGCCCATCATCATGTGGGAAGCGGAGTCCTCGTTGTTGACGGAGTCAGGATCGCCGAGGTTGTAGGAGAACAGCGACGGGTCCCAGTCCACCTGCCCGTGAACGGCTTTGGCGTAGGGGTCAAGGAGGAGCTTGTTCGGGTTGAACCTGCTGCCCGACGCAGGATCATACGGACCGTAGACGCGGTAGCCGTACTTCTGGCCGGGCTGGACCTGCGGGATGTAGCCGTGCCAGACATAGCCGTCCACTTCGTCGAGCGGGAACCGCGTTTCCGTACCCTCGTCATCGAAGAGGCACAGCTCCACTTTTTCAGCGTGTTCGCTGAACAGGGCGAAGTTGGTGCCGGTTCCGTCAAATGTGGCGCCAAGCGGATACGCCGTTCCGGGCCAGATTTCCATATGTGCTCCTCATTGTTGTTCAACGGCAGGCATGGAGGCATGGCCTCCCCTGCCGGTTCAGGGCTTGAACCTACCGTAGCGGGTGGGTGTGACTATTACGTTTCCGCCCCACCTGTTTACTAAGCATGCTGACTTTACTCCAGACCTCTGGTATGGCGTCCGCGATCCGCCCCGCGGTGAGCGGTCCGCCGTCGGACGCGGCTGTCCCGGCGAGACCGTGGAGACTGGCACCCAGGGCAGCGATCGCCGCCCAGCGCTCGTCGGGATCGATTCCGGCGTCACGGAAACGGCCGACGTCGGAACCCAGTTGGGCGAGCAGCGCACCGATGATCCCCGCCAGGACGTCCCCGCTGCCGGCGGTGGCAAGCCAGGGCGTGCCGTCGGCCTGGCTGTAGAAATCCTGGAAGGGGGAAGCGACCAGGGTGGTGGCGCCCTTTAACAGTACGGTGGCCTCCGTCTGGACTGCGGCGTGCCGGACCCAGGCCAGGGTGGCGGCCTCGACTGCCGGGCGGTCTGGTGCGGGATCGAAATCCGGGCTGTCCGGGGAAGAGCCGAGTCGTTGCAGCAGGGAGGCGAGCTCGCCGGCGTGCGGGGTCAGGACCACCTGTGGTGCCAGGACGTCGGGCAGGGCGGGGATGGCACCGGCGTCCGCAATGACGGGCAGGCCCGAGTCGACGGCGTGGCGGGCGCGCTTGAGCTGTTCGGAGTCGCCGGGGCCCATTCCCGAACCCACCAGCCAGGACTGGACCCGGTTCTCGGCGACGGTGCCCGTGCTGCACACCACCTCCGGGCAGGACCGGCGGACCAGATCGGCGACCTCGGGCGGACCCAGGTAGCGGACCATGCCCACGCCGGCGGCCAGCGCGCCGCGGCAGGCAAGCACTGCTGCGCCCGGATAGTCAGCGGATCCCGCGACGACGCCCAGTACGCCGCGCGAATACTTGTGCGAGCGCCGCCCGGGTTGAGGGAGGAGCCGGGCCAGGTCCAGCGGCTCGAGCCGGCGCAGGGCGGGCCACGGCAGTTCGTCCTCGATGCCGATGGGCACCACGATGACCCGGCCAGCATGGTCGGCCCCAGGGTCTGCCAGGAGCCCCGCTTTGGCCGCACCGAAGGTCACAGTCAGGTCCGCGGACAGCACCGGCTCATGGGCAACACCGGTGTCCGAATCAACGCCGCTGGGGATATCGCAGGCCACCACGGACCCCGGCCGGCCGGAAGTTCGCCTCAGCGCCGAGAGTGCGGTCATGAGGGCGGCAGCCGGTCCCCGCAGCCCGCCTTGCGCGCCGGTCCCCAGGACAGCATCAATCACGACGTCGGCACCCGCCACCTCCGCGGCCAGCTGGCCCGCGTTCGACTCGGTGAGGTGATGCATGCGCCCGCCGGCGCGCTCAAAAGCAGCCAGCGCCGCGGTGTGCGCGGCGTCTCCGGTGAGTACCGCCGTCGTACGCATTCCCCGGGCTGCGAGGAAGGATGCGGCGAAGAGGCCGTCTCCCCCGTTGTTTCCCTTGCCGGCGAGGACGGCCACGCTGGCTCCGTACGTGCGCCGGCCCCGCGCCTGAAGCTCGCGGACCACCGCGTTGGCGAGGCCGTGGGAGGCGCGCTGCATCAGGACAGCGCCCATGCCGGTTGCCAGGAGCGGCTTTTCGGCCGCCCTGACTTGGGTTCCGGTGTAGGCGCTGATCATGATGTCAGGTCCGTT
The DNA here is from genome assembly GCF_051857465.1 of Pseudarthrobacter cremeus. Taxonomy (NCBI): domain Bacteria; kingdom Bacillati; phylum Actinomycetota; class Actinomycetes; order Micrococcales; family Micrococcaceae; genus Pseudarthrobacter; species Pseudarthrobacter cremeus. Next base: position 252,262 of record NZ_JBPZHC010000004.1, read on the forward strand.
GGTGGATCCAGGCTTTTACGCGTGGTGGACTCCGCCTTCGGCCAGGACGGTGGCGGTGGCGATCCCGCCGTCGTGGCTGATGGACAGGTGCCAGCGTTTGACGCCCTTGGCCTCGGCCACTGCCAGGACTGTGCCTTTGATCTGGACGGTGGGCCCGTTCTGGTCAAGGCCGATCCAGCAGTCCTGCCAGTTCATGCCGGCCGGCGCGCCAAGGACCTTAGCCACCGCTTCCTTGGCAGCGAACCGTGCGGCCAGCGAGCGGGTGTTCAACTCGCGTTCCGCGGGCACGAACAGCCGGTCCCGGAGCCCGGGGGTGCGCTCAAGCTGGCGGCCGAACCGCTCGATGTCTACAACGTCTACGCCAATGCCAACAATCATGGCGCTATTCTACGGTGACGCCCGCCGCCTGCTGTGCCGTAAAGGCGTCACTCCTGGTCCCTGGCACGGCGCGGCACCCCGGGTTTCCGGGCCGCGGCAGGGTCAGCACGGACATAAGTTACGCAAATACGTCCAAGGTGGACCTCCGCAAGGCGGACCGAGGAGCCCGGCAGGCGCCGGCCGCAATGCACAGAAAGCCCCAAGCCTGAGACTCGGGGCTTCCTTGCAGCGAAACGGCCCAGGGGGCCGGCCGCCGGCTACTCTACGGTGACGCTCTTGGCGAGGTTGCGCGGCTGGTCCACGTCGTAGCCCTTGGCCGAGGCCAGTGCCAGGGCGAAGATCTGCAGCGGGACCGTGCTGAGCAGCGGAGCCAGCAGGGTGGGGGTTTCGGGGATGTAGAAGACGTGCTCGGCGTAAGCCTTGACCGCTTCGTCTCCCTCTTCCGCGATCACGATGGTCTTGGCGCCACGCGCCCGGACTTCCTGGATGTTGGAGACAACCTTGGAATGCAGTGAGTCCCGGCCACGCGGCGAAGGGACCACCACAAAGACGGGCTGGCCTTCCTCGATCAGCGCGATCGGGCCGTGCTTGAGCTCGCCGGCGGCGAAGCCCTCAGCGTGGATGTAGGCGAGCTCCTTGAGCTTGAGCGCGCCTTCCATGGCCACCGGGTAGCCGACGTGGCGGCCCAGGAACAGCACGGACTTGGCGTCCTTCATGGAGACACCGAGTTCCTTGATCTGTGCCTCGTTGTCGAGGATTCTCTGGATCTTGGCAGGGATCTTGTGCAGGTCCGCCAGGATGTCCTTGATCTCGCCCTGGAACTTGTTGCCGCGCAGCTGGGCCAGGTAGAGGCCCAGCAGGTAGGCGGCAGCAATCTGCGCAATGAAGGCCTTGGTGGAGGCCACCGCAATCTCCGGTCCGGCGTGTGTGTAAAGCACGGCGTCGGATTCGCGCGGGATGGTGGAGCCGTTCGTGTTGCAGATGGAGAGGGTCTTGGCGCCCTGTTCCTTGGCGTAGCGGACGGCCATCAGCGTGTCCATGGTCTCGCCGGACTGGGAGATGGACACCACCAGGGTGTTCGCGTCAACAATCGGGTCGCGGTAGCGGAATTCGTGGGAGAGTTCCACCTCGGTGGCGATCCGGCACCAGTGCTCGATGGCGTACTTGGCCACCTGACCGGCGTAAGCGGAGGTTCCACAGGCCAGGACGATGATCTTGTCAACGTTCTTCAACAGTTCAGGGTCGATCCGAAGCTCGTCCAGGGTCAGCTTGCCGTTGATGTCGGAGCGGCCCAGCAGGGTCTGCAGGACGGCGTCGGGCTGGTCGTGGATTTCCTTCTCCATAAAGGACGGGAAGCCGCCCTTTTCCGCAGATTCCGGGTCCCAGTCCACGTGGTATTCCTTGCCCTCGGCCGGGGCGCCGTAGAAGTCGGTGATCTCCATGGTGTCCGCGGTGATGGTGACGATCTGGTCCTGGCCCAACTCCACTGCACGGCGGGTGTAGTCGATGAATCCGGAAACATCGGAGCCCAGGAAGTTCTCGCCCTCGCCCAGGCCAACCACCAACGGTGAGTTGCGGCGGGCAGCAACCACAACATCGGGCTGGTCGGCGTGCACGGCGAGCAGGGTGAAAGCACCCTCGAGGCGCTGGCAGGCGAACTGCATGGCCTTCGTCAGGCCGCCGTCGGACGTCTCACCGTTCAGTTTGGTGCGGAAGATGTCGCCGAGCAGCACGGCGGCAACCTCGGTGTCAGTCTCGGACTCGAAAGTGTAGCCCTTTTTCAGGAGCTCAAGCTTGAGCTCGGCGAAGTTCTCGATGATGCCGTTGTGGATCAGCGCCAGCTTGCCGCCGTCGGACAGGTGCGGGTGAGCGTTCTGGTCGGTGGGGCCGCCGTGCGTGGCCCAGCGCGTGTGCCCGATGCCTGTGAACGTTTCCGGCAGAGGATGCGCTTCCAGCTCCGCCAGGAGGTTGCTCAGCTTGCCTGACTTCTTCCGGGATTCGATGGCACCCTGCGAAACCACCGCCACACCTGCCGAGTCGTAGCCCCGGTACTCCAGGCGGCGCAATCCCTCAAGGACCACATCCAGCGCACTGTGGCCGGCATTTCCACGGCCAGCGGAGTGGCCCACATATCCAACGATTCCACACATGGGCTCCAGCTTATCGGCAGCCGGGTTGAGATCTAAACCGGGATCCTGTCATTTCATTCTGAGCCGCGGGAAGGGCAGAATCTCTATAGTGACTGTGCAACGCAACGAAGCGAACGGCGAGGGCGTCTCCCCGTTCGTGGAGCTGGACCGGCAAACCTGGTCCCGCCTGGCTGCCCAGATGGAGCAGCCCCTTAACGAAGAGGACATCGTCCGCCTGCGTGGCCTCGGCGATCCCCTGGACATGAAGGAGATCCGCGAGGTCTACCTGCCGCTGTCCCGGCTGCTGCACCTCTATGTGGAAGCCGCAGGTCAGCTGCACGCGGCCACCACCACGTTCCTCGGCGAGCAGACCCAGCGCACCCCCTTTGTTATCGGCGTTGCAGGATCGGTGGCGGTGGGAAAGTCCACCATTGCCCGTGTGCTCCGGGAGATGCTGCGGCGCTGGCCAGGCACCCCCAATGTCGAGCTGATCACCACCGACGGCTTCCTCTATCCGTTGGCCGAGCTGAAGCGGCGTCAGCTACTGGAACGCAAGGGCTTCCCGGAGTCCTACGACCGGCGGGCCCTGCTGCGTTTTGTGAGCGAAATCAAAGGCGGCGCGGAGGAGGTCCGGGCGCCCTGGTACTCGCACGTCACCTACGACATCGTTCCGGACAAGGAAGTGGTGGTCCGCCGCCCGGATGTGCTGATCGTCGAGGGCCTGAACGTGCTGGCTCCCGCCCGTCCCCGCCATGACGGCCGCCAGGGGCTGGCGCTGAGCGACTTCTTCGACTTCTCCATCTATGTGGACGCCAAGACCTCCTACATCGAGGAGTGGTACGTGGAGCGGTTCCGCAAGCTCCAGAGCACGGCGTTCGCGCAGCCGGAGTCCTACTTCCACCGCTACGCCACGCTGTCCCCCACCGAGGCCGAGCGGACCGCCCGCGACATCTGGAAGCGCATCAACGAGCCCAACCTTGAGGAGAACGTCCTCCCCACGCGGGGCCGCGCCCAGCTGGTGCTGACCAAGGACATGGACCACTCCATCCGCCGCATGCTCCTGCGAAAGGTTTAACACGCATGTGCCACAACTGCGTGGAGGGCCCTGTTCACTCGGGGGCGAGCCGGCGCTCCTTCGCCCGGTTCCTCGCCGCGGGCGCCGGGCTGACGGTCCTTGCAGCGTGCACACCGGCAGCACCTCCGGTGGTGGCGCCGTCGTCGTCCTTATCCTTATCCACTTCGCCTGCGGTGACCTCTGAGTCTCCCTCTCCTGCGGCGTCCCCGGCAGTGGAAAGTACGACGGCGGCAGTTGAGCCGCCTGCGCCGGCTCCCGCATCGCCGTCGGCAGCGTTGCCCCGGCAGTTCTCGCTGACGGACCCGGCCAGCCCCTGGCTGGTGGTCAACAAGCACCGGCCGCTGGCTCCGGCGGATTACGTTCCGGCGGACCTGGTCCAGCCCAACGTCCAGCTGGCGGTGTCCGGCGAGGCCGCCCTGCTGAACAGCACAACGGCGGCTTCCGCGGAAGCGATGTTCGCCGCCGCCGCGCGGGACGGGGTGGTCATGACACTGGCGAGCGGTTACCGCTCGTATGTCACGCAGGTGAGCACCTACAACGGTTATGTGGCGACCCGAGGGCAAGCGGACGCCGACACCGCCAGCGCCCGCCCCGGCTGCTCGGAGCACCAGACAGGCTGGGCCTTCGACATCGGCGACGGCGGCGGGGTGTGCAGCTTCCAGCCCTGCTTCGCCGACCAGCCGGCGGCTGTGTGGGCGAAAGCGAACGGCCACCGCTTCGGCTTTGTGGTGCGGTACCCGTGGATGTTCCACCCGGTCACCGGCTACTACTACGAGCCCTGGCACCTGCGGTTCATCGGCGTCGAAGCCGCCACGGACATGGCGAACCGGGGCATCAGCACGGTGGAGGAGTACTTCGGGGTGGAAGCGGCGCCGGGGTATCCGTGAGTGAATCAGGGGGCCCTGCAGTCTCCCTATCCATGGCTGGGAGACTAGGAAATGCAGATCATGAGTGATGGAACCGATTTCAGGCAAGCGCGCGTTCGACGCCTTGTAACCCTTGTTGACTTGCTGATCACGCCGGAACGGCTGCGCATCTATCCGGTCATCTTGATCGTCGCCGGCGGACTGGGGCTGGCGGCGGCCACCGTCGCGCACATCCTGGACGCCGGCGGACATGGGACACTCCTGCCAGACTATCTTGCCCACTGGACGGGCGGACTGCTGCTGTGGGAGAACCCCCGTGAGCTATATGATCCCCAGACCCAGAACCAGATCCAAGGCGCAGCGATAGGAGCAACGGCTGATCTGGCCTGGTTCGTTTCGCCGCCTATCGTGGCTGCTCTCTATGCCCCGCTGGCCCTTATGCCCTACAACGTGAGCGGGATCTTCTGGTCGGTCCTGAGTTCTGCACTGCTTGTGTGGTGCATACGCAGCTTGGATACGATCGCGCCAACTCTCGTGCCTCACAAGCGCAAGCTCGTCATCGTGGCTGTCCTTGCCGCACCACCCACGTTCGAGATTATGGGCAGCGGCCAGGATTCCGCTTTCGTCCTCGTGTTGTGGCTCGTCGGGATCCGCCTGTTCCAGACCTGCCATCCGCTCTGGGCAGGAGCGGTCCTGGGCCTGGGGTTTGCGAAGCCGCAGTTGGTCCTCGTGGTACCGCTTGTTCTGCTGGCCACACGAAACTACAAGGCGCTGGCTGCTTTCTCGGCAGTGGTGGCCGCCATCAGTGCTGTTTCGCTTGGCTTAGTGGGAATCGATGGAATCCGCCAATGGACCGCCGCCATTTCGAGCCCCTTATATATGGATGAAGTGCAACAGGGCCAGGCCTGGAAAATGGTGGGTCTCCCCTCCTTTGTACAAGCGCTGCTGCCACCCGAGTGGGGCGCCGGAGTCGCCCCCCTCCTGACAACAGCTTCCCTCCCCATAGGAGCAACTGTCCTCGTGTCCACTCTCCTTCGTCTCAGGAAGGCCGTCATCGACCCCCGGGCGGTTTGGATTGCGACGTTGGCAACAACCGTCACGTTCTCTCCGCATCTGGCAACGTACGATGCCGTGCTGTTCGTTCCCGTGGTGGTCTTCCTGCTCGAGCGGCGCTCCTCGCCATCCCTGCGCGTGGCAACATTTTTGGCATTCACGCTGATGTGGCTGGTTGCTCCACTTCATATGCTGGCCCGTCCGTTGCCATGGCCTGCCGGAATCGTCGATGCCCCATGGTCTGCGCTACCTCTCGTCGCCATTTGGCTCGAGTCAATTCGAGAATTGAGATCAGGCAACCTGCGAGCACCGCAAGAAGCAGAACAGTCGGACTCACCAAAGGATTATCGTTAGCTGACGTTCGCGTGCCCAACTGTGCGAGGCGCTACCGGCTGTGCGGCCACGTCGCCTCGACACGCCAAGAATTTACTGCCGCGTCATCTGAGGCCTACTTCGATGCACTAGCTTGGATCCTATGTTAACAGGATTCAAGAATTTCATCATGAAGGGCAACGTCGTAGACCTTGCCGTCGCCGTCGTGATGGGTGCCGCTTTCGGCGCCGTCGTGACCTCAATTGTCGAGGGCCTGCTCACACCGCTGATCGGCCGTCTGTTCAATGCCAAGGGCATTGCGGAAATGCAGTGGGAGGGATTCATGTATGGATCCGTCATCGCGTCCATCATTTCCTTCGTGCTGGTGGCCGCCGCCATCTACTTCGTGGTGATTGTGCCTATGAACCACATGATCGAACGCCGCAACCGCCGTCTCGGCATAAACCCCGATATTAAGGAAGAATCCGCAGAAGACCCGCAGATCGCCCTGCTCACCGAGATCCGCGACGCGCTGCAGAGCCGGCCCCTCTAAGTCCTCTTTCCACCGATCAGTGCGGCCCGCTCCGTTCCGAAGGTGGCCACGTCGCTGGTTTTGCACCCCTTCATTGACACGCTGCCGTCCGGCACCGAATGATGGCGCAATGGGGGAATCCAAAAGTATGCAGCGGTCCAGGACTGGCGTGCCATCACGGCATCTTCCAACATGGGTGCTCTGGACCGCCGGGGGCGTTGCTTTGGCAAGCCGCCTAGCACTGTTTCCGCATGTCAGCGAAGACTCCAGGCTGTTCTTCGTGCCTTGGTTGCAGGAGTTCCGTGACCACGGCATCTCCGCCTTGGGTGGGGAATTCTCGAACTACAATTTTCCTTATATGTTCCTGCTGTTCCTCGGCCGCTTCCTGCCCGTAGAACCACATTATGCAGTGAAAATAGTCTCAATTTCAGGGGACGTTTTACTCGCGCTCTCGGTCCGAGCAGTCGTTGCGCAACTCCGGCCTACCCGGCTGCTACCAGAAGCAGCAGCCCTGATAGCGCTCTTCCTGCCTACCGTTCTACTCAACGCCAGCATGTGGGGCCAATGTGACTCCATCTACTCTTCATTCCTCTTGTTTTCGCTACGAAGCCTCCTACGGAATCATGACCGCAGCGCTTGGTTGTGGTGGGCCGTGGCATTGTCCTTCAAACTACAGGCAGTGTTCTTCCTGCCGGCGTTGGTGCTCATTGCTCTCCGGAACCGCCACAGTCTGGGTCTGCCGGCGATGGCTGTTGTCATGTGGACGCTGCTGAGCAGTCTGCCGATGCTGTTCGGCCGCTCGCTGGCCAGTACCTTTGGCGTGTATTTTCATCAGACCCAAGAGGACAACCTGGCCACTGGCGCCGTTAACCTCTACGCATGGTTCCCGTCGGTTTCCGCCAGTGAAGGAAGAGTCCCGGCAATCCTGGTTTGCGGGGCTGCACTCCTGGTGGTGGCAGTCGCTTACTGGCGTGGACCCGATTCGGCGGAGAGGCGCGTCCTTTTGTCGACGACGGTGGTAGCTATTTGCCCACTCTTGCTTCCGCAAATGCACGATCGCTATTTCTTCGCGGCCGAAGTCTTGTCCCTGCTCCTGCTCGGCCGCAAGAACCTGTCCCTCATTCCGTGGCTCCTAGCTGCCACGGGCCTTCTTGCTTACGTCCTCCACTTCACCGGCTATCGGTACGTGTGGCCGCTCCTGCTGGCATCCATCGTTCAGTGCTTCGCTGTGGGGATACTCCTGCTAGCACTATGGCGGGCACGGCCACCAGAACCGAAGACCCTAGCGGCCGTTTAGTCTGCGACGAGCTCAAGCGCGAGCTCGGTGCGAACCACATGTGCAAGACGCTCCGCGATAGCGTGAGCGGTCGCTTCGTCGCCGGCCTCCACCATGACGCGTACAACGGGCTCAGTGCCGGAAGGACGCAGCAGGACCCGTCCGGTCTCACCCAACTCGGCCTCAGCCGCCGCCACTGCCTTTGCCAAGGTCTCTGAGCTGTTCACGCGGGTGCGGTCCACTCCCTCGACGTTGATCAGGACCTGCGGAAGTTTGGTCATCACAGTGGCGAGCTGCTTGAGCGGCCGGCCAGTCAGTGCGATCTGTGCGGCCAGCTGCAATCCGGTGAGTACGCCATCGCCCGTGGTGGCGTAGTCAGCGAAGATCACATGGCCGGACTGTTCACCGCCGAGGTTGAAGCCGCCTTCGCGCATGCTTTCCAACACGTAGCGATCCCCTACAGCTGTTTCCCGGATGCTGATGCCCGCTTTGCGGAGCGCAATTTTGAGGCCTAGGTTGCTCATGACCGTGGCCACCAGGACGTCGTCGATCAGCTTGCCGGAGGCCTTCAGAGCAACAGCAAGAATGGCCATGATCTGGTCGCCGTCAACTTCGTTGCCCTCGTGGTCGACGGCCAGGCACCGGTCAGCATCGCCGTCGTGGGCAATGCCCAGGTCCGCACTGTACCTGACCACTGCTTCCTTGAGCGGTCCGAGGTGGGTGGAACCCACGCCGTCGTTGATGTTGTGGCCGTCCGGTTCGGCACCGATTACGACGACGTCCGCGCCGGCATCCTTGAACACCTGGGGCGAGCAGCCGCTGGCTGCTCCGTGGGCGCAGTCCAGAACCACCTTCAGCCCGTCGAGGCGGTGCGGAAGGGTCCCGAGGAGGTGCACGATGTAGCGGTCCTCTGCGTCAGAGAAGCGCTGGATCCGGCCTACGTCGCTTCCGAGGGGCCGGACCGGGTCTTTGCCCATTTGCTCCTCGATGGCGTTTTCGACGTCGTCAGGGAGCTTCTGCCCGCCGCGGGCAAAGAACTTGATGCCGTTGTCCGGCGCAGGGTTGTGCGATGCCGAGATCATGACTCCGAAGTCGGCATCCAGATCGGCCACGAGATAGGCCGCCGCGGGCGTCGGGAGAACGCCCGCGTCATAGACGTCGATCCCCGAACTCGAGAGCCCCGCTTCAACGGCGGCGGCTATGAATTCCCCGCTGGCACGGGGGTCTCTCGCCACCACGGCGCGGGGTCTGCTGCGGCTGGTACTGCGGTCGTGGCCAAGTACGACGGCGGCCGCCTGGGCGAGTTGCATCGCCAGCTCCGCCGTCAACAGGCCGTTCGCCAAGCCCCGGACACCATCTGTTCCAAATAATCTAGACACCGGTCAAGTCTAGAGGATGGGGGTGCAGGGGCTTGTTTCCACCCTTGGATGCTTGTTTTTCCGTGGTGCTTACGGTCCGCCGCCAGCACCTGATGTATCTTCGCCTACAGGGCATTGGGGTCTCCCAGCGCTATTCGAATTGCAGCGACCGGGAGGCACCGCATTGAAACGAACTGATGCGATAGGGCTGGCCGCGGTTGTCACTGCTGCCGCTGCTGCGTATCTATGGCGACTGGATTTGAATGGCTGGGGCAACGGCTACTACGCGGCGGCCGCCCAGGCAGGGGCCCAAGATTGGAAGGCATTTTTCTTCGGCTCCTTGGACAGCGGCAACAGCATCACCATTGACAAGTTACCGGCAAGCATTTGGCTCACAGCCATCTCCGTGCGCCTGTTTGGCCTGAGCTCATGGAGCCTGCTTGTTCCGCATGCGCTTCTCGGTGCCGGCACGGTCGCACTCACGTATGCCACGGTGCGCCGTCACTTTCGGCACAGTTCCGCGATGATAGCGAGCGTTGTAGTACTTCTTACTCCAGCTGCGGCTGTGATGTTTCGCTATAACAATCCCGATGCGCTGCTCGTCTTCCTGCTGACACTGGCGACGTACCTCATGGTCCGGGCGTCCGACGATGGACGCTGGCGCTGGGTGGTCGGCGCCGGTGCTGTCATTGGCGTCGGGTTTCTGGCGAAGTCTGCTCAGGCGCTGCTGCTGCTTCCGGCCTTGGCGGGTGTGTACTTGTATGCCGGTCCAGGCCCACTCAAGCGAAGACTCGCGCAATTGGTCGCAGGAATGGCAGCAGTCGTCGCCATGGCGATGTGGTGGATCCTGATTGCGCAAGCGACACCGCCTGATGAGAGGCCTTATGCAGGAGGTTCATTTACGAACAGCTTCGTTGAAGTACTCCTCCGGCAGAACGGTCTGGGCAGGATTTTGGGAGAGGCCGGGGGCGGGACCCCCGGGCAGTCAGCGGCCCCTCCCGGACCTCTGCGGCTCATCCAGTACTCGTCATTCGGCAGTCAGGGTGCCTGGTTGTTGCCGGCGGCAATTCTCCTTCTGCTCGCAACATTGGTCTACCTCCGCCACCAGCAGCGCTTAGACCCCCGCCGCGCAACCCTGCTCTTTGCCGGCGGATGGCTGCTTTGCTATGCAGCGGTTTTCAGTTTCATGGGTGGCGTCATTCATCCGTATTACCTGATCGCCTTGGCACCGCCGATTGCGATAATAGTAGGAGGGACCTGGGAGATACTCCGGCCTGCACAGAGGTGGCTGCCGTACAGGATTGTTTTGTCGTTGGCTGTTTTGGCCAGTGGAATTATCGCGTTTGGATACCTGACAAAGTCATCTGCTTTGGGCCCTGCATTTGCCATGGCGGTCGTGGCCTTTTGCGTCATCAGCTGCGAACTGGTTGTGTTCCGGATCCGTCATCGGATAGCACGCCGTTCCGCCGCTTGCTTCATCGCTGCGACCTGCGGCCTGGGACCCTTGTTGCTCTCAGCCTCAGCCATAGCCAGCCCGCACACGGGTGTCTCTCCGGCCGCATCCATGATCGGGAGCCCTGCGATTCTTGATTCACCGGATCCTTCTCTCTGGCCTCCCGGAAACAGCCAACGCATCAGGGGATCGGCTTTGGGCCACCCGGCAGAGGAAGAGGTCGTGGATTTTCTCCATAACGCCGCCAATCCGGAAACACGCTGGGCTGCTGCTTCGCCAGGAGCCCTCAATGCCGCTGAGTATCAGCTCAACCTGGAGCTGCCGGTTATGCCCGTTGCAGGCTTTAACGGCGGAACACCGTACCCGACAATTTCTCAGTTCAGTGAGTACATCGAATCCGGACAAATCAGGTACTACGTCGTCCGTCATGATTCCCAGGACATCGAGCCCGAGGCGGAGTTTGCCGACGACGTAACCGACTGGGTGCGGGCCAACTTCGTCCCTGAGCAGATAGGTGCGATGGACGTGTTTGATCTTCGGCAGCGGCTGCCAAAATCATGATGTTCCCTTAAGTGACAGAATCCCGCCCCGCCAATGGCGGGACGGGATTCTGTGTAAGCGGGCTTAGCGCTTGGAGTACTGCTGAGCCTTACGGGCCTTCTTGAGACCGGCCTTCTTACGCTCGATGACGCGGGCGTCACGAGACAGGTAGCCGGCCTTCTTCAGGATGGCGCGGTTGTTCTCGACGTCGATCTCGTTCAGTGAACGGGCGATGCCGAGGCGCAGGGCACCGGCCTGGCCGGAGATGCCACCACCGTGGATACGGGCGATGACGTCGTAGGCACCATCAAGATCAAGGATCTTGAAGGGCTCGTTGACGTCCTGCTGGTGCAGCTTGTTCGGGAAGTAGTTGTCCAGCGCGCGGCCGTTGATGGTCCACTTGCCGGAACCCGGCACAACGCGGACGCGGGCAACAGCTTCCTTGCGGCGGCCAACAGCTGCGCCGGCAACGGTCAGTGCCGGGCGCTCCTTCTTCGGCGCAGCAGCTTCAGCAGCTCCGCTTTCTGAGGTGTAGCTGGTCAGGGTTTCCTCAGCCTCAACGGCTTCGGTGGTCTCTTCGTTCTGAGCCACGATTCTCCTTGTATAGATAAGTTGTTTGGTGGCCAGGACTACTGGGCGACCTGGGTGATTTCGAAAGTCTTGGGCTGCTGCGCGGCGTGGGGGTGCTCCGCACCGCGGTACACCTTCAGCTTGCCCAGCTGCTGTGCAGCGAGGGAGTTCTTGGGGAGCATGCCCTTGATAGCCTTCTCAACGGCGCGGACCGGGTTGGATTCCAGGAGTTCCGCGTAGTTGACGGAGGTCAGGCCGCCCGGGTAGCCGGAGTGGCGGTATGCGCGCTTCTGCTCCAGCTTGGCGCCGGTCAGGGCGACCTTTTCAGCGTTGATGATGATGACGAAGTCGCCCATGTCCATGTGGGACGCAAAGGTGGCCTTGTGCTTGCCGCGCAGCAGGATTGCGGTCTGGCTCGCGAGACGACCAAGGACAACGTCTGTGGCGTCAATGACGTGCCACTGGCGGTTGATATCGCCGGGCTTCGGGGTGTACGTACGCACGGTTTTTGCCTCGTTCTTGTTCTGGCGTTCTTGTTTAGGCGTCACTTAAGGTGTGCACCTACTATCTATGCGCTACCGGAACAGAGGTGAGGGCTCTATGTAACCAGTCATCCTAAAGTCCCGAATGTGCACGTTGAGTAGTTATCCTGCAACCGGATTCTCAAGCGGGCACGCATCATCGAGAAAGGACACGCACAACGACTACCAATGTTAGCTTGAACCGGGCCCCGGGGTCAAAATGGGTGAGCCGGACAGTCTTTCGCAGCCCGCCGGCCTGAGGATGCAGGGGACGCAGTGACATCTTGGGACAACGCCGGCTCAGCCGGGCCGCTGTTTGTGACCGTGGTCGGGCTGGTTGGTCTCATTTTCTCACCTCTGGCTGAGCTCCTGATCGCCGGGCTCCTCCCCCGTTTGGGACCGCTGCCTGTAATGAACGCAAGAATCACGACGTCGATAATCACGGCCGTCTTCTGCACAGCCTTCGCGCTCCGGTTCGGCCCCCATCCAGCATTGCCGGCATTCATCCTCCTCGTCTCTCTTGGCGTGCAGCTGGCCCGAATTGATATCTCCCTGCATTTGCTGCCGAACCCCTTGGTTCTTGCCCTATTAGCAGGGGGGTTATTGTTCCTCTTTGGTGCCACATTTGGCGGAGAGCCGTGGCCCAGTCTCGTTCGCGCACTGGCCAGTGCCACGATTCTCTTTGTCATCTACCTGATTCTGGCGTTAATTTCGCCGGCAAGCCTGGGAATGGGCGACGTTAAGCTCGCTGCGCCCGTGGGCCTCTACTTGGGGTACCTAGGCTGGAGCCAACTCCTGTATGGCGGACTGCTGGGGTTCATTCTGAACGGCATCATCACGCTGCTTGTAGTGGCAAGAAATCGCAAGGAACGTCCATCAGAGGTGGCTCATGGGCCGTCGATGGTCGGGGCAGTACTGGCAATTTCCTTGTCGATGCCCTAGTACCGGTTTCGAGCATTGCCTCCACCCCTGACTGAACGGTCAGCAAGGATCCAAGTAGTCGGCCGTAGATTCCTTTAGCTTTCTGAGTACTGGCGCGTGGGTTCTGAGTACGCACATAAAGGCCCCCCCGAAAAAGTCGAGTACAACTACGCATTGTTGCCTTGAATCCCCAGTGACAATCTCTTCTTAGCGAAGTCCGGCAACCGCTAAGAATTATGGGGGCAGCTGGAAATTCGTTGAAAAGAAATATCAAATCAATTTCATCGAATTAAGGAATCTAAAATGACTTCTCTCATGGTCTCCATGTTGGCTTTTGTCGCCGGCATCAAGGATCGTCTCTCCTCCGAAAAGGGCGCAACTGCGACTGAGTACTCGCTGCTCATCGCGTTTGTTGCCTTCGCCATCATCGTCGGTGCAGGGCTCTTCGGCACCGCCCTTAGCGACTGGTTCGGCCGGCTTGCCGTAGTAGTTGGCGGTTGGACCACCGGCCCATAGTTCCTCGAACCTTGCCATCGGCCTGTGCCGCGTCCGCGCAACGCGGGCGCGGCACAGCTCTCTCACCACCGGTACCACCAGCTGCAAAATAACAGGGGGGACCCATTGAAACGCAGCACTTCGCGCTCCGAAGAACACAGCCGCGGCGCCGTCGCCGTTGAATTTGCGCTTGTAGCGCCTATTCTCTTGGCGCTTATCGCCGGAATCGTTGAATTCTCGCATGCCTTTAATCTGCAAATTTCGGTGACTCAGGCGGCGCGGGAAGCGGCCCGGACAATGGCTATCACCAACAATCAGGGCGATGCCGAAACGGCAGCCGAAAATGGCGCACCCGGTCTCAATACCGCCGCTTTTGCCTACACCTTCACCCCAACATCCTGCACAGCGGACGGAACTGTGACCGTGGAGATTTCATACACAGCGGACACCTTGACCGGAATCTTCGGTAGTGGTGTCACTCTCATTGGAGTAGGAGCAATGCGATGCGGCGGCTGATCACCAGGAACGTTGAGAAAGAACGTGGTGCTGCCGGCGTCATGGTGGCGCTCTTGATGTTGGTGCTCATTGGAGCCGGCGCAATCGCGGTCGACGTCGGTCAGATATATGCGGAACGCGCCCAGCTGCAAAACGGTGCCGACGCTGGCGCGATCGCCGTACTCGACGCCTGCCATGCCACCCCCTGCACCGAGTCCGAGGCCGAAGCCGTCGCTCAGGAACTTGCCGACGGTAACTCCAACGATGGATCGTCGACCGTCTTTGAGGTCGATATGTCCGTTCCCAATAAAGTGACGGTCAGAACGACCACGCGCGATGGCACCAGTGGCGCGGGCTTCCTCCGACAGATGTTCTCTGCTGCGCTGAACGCAGGGCCTGCAACTGTGGGCGCCCATGCAACCGCCGCTCTGACTCCGCCAGGCAGCGGTTCCGGGTTTCCTTTGGCCATCTCGGACAACTGCTACAACCTCTCAGAGGCGACTCCCACGGCTCCGGTTCAAAAGATTTCCTATAAGCCAGGCGGAACGTGCACAGGTCCCTCGGGGACACAGATCCCGGGAGGCTGGGGTTGGCTGGACCAAAGTTCACCGTGCGAGGCGACCACTGAAATCGGCTCCAACGACATTGGTTCGGACCCTGGTAACAATCCTCCAAGCGGGTGTGCGGCGATCCTCCTCCAATGGAAAGCCACGATCCTGGCCGGCGGTGAAGTCAAGGTCGCCTTTCCGATTTTTGACGACGCTACGAACCAGGGACAAAACGGACAATTCCACATCATTGGCTACGCAACATTCAAGGTCTGGGGCTGGAAATTCGGAAACAACCACGCCTACGAGTTTCGCAACACCGCCACGGACCCCGGCATGACGAGCGCCCTGGCTTGTTCAGCGGGCCAAGACCGCTGCGTCATCGGGCAGTTCATCAAATACGAAACCATTGGGTCCTTCACGGGCCCGCCAGGGGCCTATCTGGGAACCACAATAGCCCACCTCATCAACTAGCAAATGCACCAACCATTTTCTAAGGGGATCAAATGAAAACACGCCTACTGGGAGGCATCGCTGCACTGCTTGTGGCAATGATTGGAACGGTCATGCTGGTCATGTACGTCCAGAACGCGGACAAGCGGGCCATGGCGGATACCGAAACGGAAACCGTCTACATCGTCGAGAAGCCCGTAGCCGCCGGTACCAGCACCGAGAAGCTGGCCGGCTCCGTAGTACGGAAGGAAGTCCCGAAACTGGCTTTGGCGTCGGAAACCGTGACCAGCCTCGACGATCTCGGCGATAAAGTCACGGCAGTAGCCCTTGTGCCAGGGGAGCAACTGCTTTCCTCACGCCTGGTCGATGCTAATTCGCTGCTGGGCCCCTCAAGGATCCAGGTACCCGAGGGGATGCAGGAAATCACCCTTAAACTCCCCATCGAGCGGGTTGTGGGTGGGGTTCTGAAAGCAGGAGACACCGTCGGTGTTTTCATTTCCCTCGACGACGCAAAGACGAACTCCGCCACAGGAGATGTCATCAGCAAGTCCAGCGGTACCCAGCTCACCTTCCACAAGGTCCTGGTTACCGCCGCACAGTACAGCAACGGCACGGCGACGAAGTCGGAATCCACTGCTACCGCTTCAACGGGCGGAACGTCGCCTGTCAAGAAAGAAGCCACCGGGGACGGCAGTTATTTGATTACGGTGGCCCGCAACTCTGCGGATGCAGAACGGATCATCTTCGCCACAGAGTTCGGCAGCATCTATCTCTCCAAGGAACCCGGCAACGCCGAAGAAGGCACGGTTGGCGTCGTAGACAAGACAAGGCTGTTCCGATGAGCCGCTTCGTCCTCATAACGCCGAACGGTGACTTCGAGCACCGAACACGTCTCGCGACGTCCGGGATGCACGGTACTCTTCAGGCTTTCCAAGCCGATTATTTGCCCGAAGGTCCGCAGGACTTCCTCCGGCAGCTGGTCGGGGAACCACCGGAGGTGCTGATACTTGGCCCAGGGCTTCCCGTCGAAGACTCCCTGAAACTGGCGTCGGTCATGGACCTCCAGTTTCCGGAAATCAGCGTTGTTCTGGTAGTCCCCGAAACATCCGATGTGGTCATCAAGGCCATGCGATCAGGGGTTCGGGACCTCCTTGATCCCGCAGCCGATCCGGATGCCATCCGTATCATGCTCGAAAGGGCCAGCCTCGCGGCAGCAGGCCGCCGTCGGGGCCTCGCGCCAGGAGCGTCTGAGCACGCGGACCATGGTGCAGGCGGCCGTGTCATTGCCGTTATGTCCCCCAAAGGGGGCGTAGGCAAGACGACTGTGGCAACCAACCTCGCCATCGGGTTGGCTAAGTCGGCCCCCATGAGCGTTGTCATTTTGGACCTCGATCTCCAATTTGGCGACGTCGCCAGCGGATTGATGTTGGAGCCAGAGCACACGATTACCGATGCGGTGGTGGGTGCGGCGAGTCAGGACTCCATGGTTCTAAAGACGTACCTCACCGTTCATCCGGCAGGAATCTATGCCCTGTGCGCCCCCCGCAATCCGGTGGAGATGGACAAGATCACGGCGGAACATGTGTCGCGTCTACTCACTCAACTCCGGGACGAGTTCCACTACATCATCGTGGATACGGCGCCCGGCCTCGGCGAACACGTCTTGGCGACTCTGGAACACGCCACGGATGCGGTCTGGATTTGCGGCATGGACATTCCCAGCATTCGGGGACTCCGGACCGGGTTCCAGATCCTCAACGAATTGAACCTCATGCCGGCCCAGCGCCATGTTGTCCTGAATATGGCGGATCGTCGCGGCGGATTAACGCTCCACGACGTCGAAGCGACGATAGGCGCCCCGGTGGACGTGGTCCTTC
This sequence comes from Pseudarthrobacter cremeus, assembly GCF_051857465.1. Classification (NCBI taxonomy): domain Bacteria; kingdom Bacillati; phylum Actinomycetota; class Actinomycetes; order Micrococcales; family Micrococcaceae; genus Pseudarthrobacter; species Pseudarthrobacter cremeus. The sequence continues at coordinate 269,114 of NZ_JBPZHC010000004.1, forward strand.
CCAGGTCGAAGGCATTGCCATATTCAACAAATAAAGGAATTCCCGTCCTTCAGGACGGCGGCCGTGACCCGGCGGCAAAGGGCCTCCGAAAACTGGTGGACCGCTTTACACCCGATTGGGAAGCAAGAACGCACAAGCAGCTGCACAGAAGGGCGGTAGTACAGTGAGCCTCACCGACCGGTTCCAGCAGCTCCGTGGCGAGGCCAAGCCCCCCGCCCAGGAGCCCGACAAAGTCAACCCCTACCAAGTTGCCTTCCAAGCACCGTCAGCCCCAACCACTTTGGGTAAAATCCAAGAGGCAAAGACCGCCGAAGCTGCCGCAAATGCAGTGGTGGCCTTGGACATGCCGCAAACGGCAGCCGTAGCCAGTGAAGCCCTCAACGCGCTGAAGGAGAGAGCCAGCCAGGCCCTCTACGAAAGACTCGGTTCGCGGATCACCGACTCGTCTTTGGAGGAGGCTGAGCTCCACCAGTTCGTGCGCGATGAGCTAAAAATTGTCGTGGACGAGGAACAGGTCCCGCTTTCCGGTGCTGAACGGCAGCGGCTAATCCGGGAGATCATCGACGACGTCCTTGGTCATGGCCCCATCCAACGGTTCCTGGACGATCCGTCCATAACTGAGGTCATGGTCAACCGGTTCGACCAGGTCTACGTGGAACGCCAAGGCCGCCTCTTTATGACAGACACAAAATTCAGTTCGGATGACGCCCTACGGAGAGTCATCGAGCGTATTGTGTCCAAGGTCGGTCGCCGGATCGATGAGTCCTCGCCTTTGGTCGACGCCCGCCTCGCGGACGGCTCCCGCGTCAACGCCATCATCCCTCCTCTGGCCGTTAATGGGCCTGCCCTCACTATCCGAAAGTTCGGCAGGGACCCGCTGACTGTCAACAACCTGATCGCACTGGGCAGCTTATCCCCCGAGATGGCAGAACTTCTCAGGGCCTGCGTCCTCGCGAGGATGAATATCATCGTCTCCGGCGGAACCGGCACCGGTAAAACGACCCTGCTCAACGTATTGTCGTCGTTTATTCCGGCAGACGACAGGATCGTCACGATCGAGGACGCCGTTGAACTCCAACTCCAGCAGGACCATGTGGTTCGGCTGGAGAGCCGGCCCCAAAACATCGAAGGCAAAGGTGCCGTATCCATCCGGGACCTGGTGAGGAATTCGCTTCGCATGCGGCCGGATCGGATCGTGGTGGGTGAGGTCCGCGGTGGTGAATGTTTGGACATGCTGCAAGCCATGAATACCGGCCACGACGGTTCCATCTCCACGGTGCACGCTAATACACCCCGGGATGCGATTGCGAGACTCGAGACGTTGGTATTGATGGCCGGAATGGACATTCCGCTTCGTGCCGTACGGGAGCAGGTGGCGTCCGCCATTAACCTGATCGTCCACATCTCACGTTTGAGGGATGGCTCCCGCCGGGTCACACATATCACGGAAGTCCAGGGGATGGAGGGAGACGTGGTCACCCTCCAGGATGCCTTTGTCTTCGACTACTCCGCAGGGGTGGACGCGAATGGCCGGTTCCTGGGCAAGCCGGTGCCAACCGGCGTCCGGCCCCGATTCACGGATCGATTCGCCGAGTTGGGGATACCAATCTCTCCATCTGTGTTTGGCGCCCAGATGGCCGGCGGGCCCCAGACGAGGGGGCGATAGTCGTGTTGCAGGAGGTCCCGTCCGTAGTCTTCATCGTCGGGCTATTCCTGGTCTACGCCGCCATCGTGCTGCTGGGGTGGGTCGCCTTCAAGAACTCCGCCAGCATACCGCTCGCCAGACGCCGGCCAGGCGCCGTCGTGCAGTCGTCCGGGCTGAGCCGACTGACTGAGCATGCGGTGGGTGCCCTGAACAAGAGCGTCAAGGAAAGGGGCAATCGCTTCCTCAGCCGCGACCGTCTGGACCAATGCGGGCTTAAGAAGGACCCTGGTGATTACCTTCTGATGGGCGGAGTGGCAACCCTGCTGGCTGGCGTCATTGGATTCTTTCTTGGTGGGCTGGCGCCCGCACTCCTCCTCACGCTCATGACACCGGTGCTACTCCACCTCGTTCTGAACTTTCTGGCCGCGCGGCGCCGGCACCTGTTCGATGACCAGGTTCCCGACACACTTCAGATGCTGGCTGGCGGCTTGCGCGCCGGCCACAGCCTGCTTCGGGCAGTGGATGCTGCTGCACAGGAGAGTCAGCCGCCCATGTCCGAAGAGCTCAGCCGGATCCTGAACGAAACGCGGATCGGGCGGGACCTTGGAGAGTCCCTGGCGGACGTGGCCCGGCGGACCCAAAGCGAAGACTTCGCGGCCATCGCCCAGGCCATCGAAATCCACCGCGAAGTAGGTGGTGATCTGGCTGAAGTTCTTGACCATCTCGGTGAGACAGTCCGGGATCGTAATCAGGTCCGCGGACAGATCCGTGCCCTGAGCGCGGAGGGCCGCATGTCCGCCCTGGTCCTGATGTCACTTCCCGTGTTGATGTTTCTGGGGCTCACGTCGCTCAACGAGCTGTACTCCCGAACCTTCTACACCACTCTTCCCGGCTACGCGATGATCGCAGCCGGCCTTGTCCTCCTGACTATCGGCGGTCTCTGGCTCAAGAGCCTCGTCAAGCCCAAGTTCTAGAAAGCAGGTGATTATCGATGCAAGTGATCGCATACGCCGGAATTCTCGCCATTGTGGCGCCGGTGACAATCATGACGTTCCTCGTATTCGCCGGCGACCGGGCTGGACTGCGGAACATCCAAGCCAACCTTGGAAAGATAACAAAAGCCAAGCGCCAAAGTTTGAGCGTCAATGAAACGCTGAACGAACTGGGGCAGCGGCTGACACCCAAAGGCTATGCCGGGTGGCTGGATAAGCAGTTGGCTGGAGCGGGCCGCCCCAAGGAATGGCCGTTAGCCAGGATCATCATGATCAAGCCGATGTTGGCCCTCACGGGCGCTGTCCTCGGCTATCTGTTCTTCCTGTCATCCCCTACAGCCCCCAACTTCCTGATAATGCTCGGCGTCACGGCGTTGTCCTACTTTGTACCCGACATCCTGATCAGGAACAGGGCCCAGAAGCGTCGCGAGGCGATCCGCCTTGAACTGCCCAACGCGTTGGACCAGATGCTCATCGCTGTCCAGGCCGGACTGGGTTTCGAAATGTCGATGGGTCGTGCAGGCAACAACGGCAGTGGGCCTCTCGCGGATGAGCTGATCAGGACTCTTCAGGATATCCAGGTGGGACGATCCCGCAAGGACGCGTACCTGGCGATGGCGGAAAGAATTGACGTGCCTGACGTGCGGAGTTTCATCCGCGCAGTCGTACAGGCAGACGCTTATGGTGTGGCTATCGCGGGGGTGCTTAAGGCTCAGGCGTCGGACATGCGCATCAAGCGGAAGCAGCGGGCAGAGGAGCACGCAATGAAGATGCCCGTCAAGATGCTATTTCCGCTGATTTTCTTCATCTTGCCAACGCTGTTCATTGTGGTCCTCGGGCCCTCAGTCATCAGCATTATGGAATTGTTCTCCGGGGGGATCCTGTGATACGCAGACCGACCGACCAAGTGGCGAGGGCACGAGCATGGTTGCGGCGGTTCGCCGAGGAAAAGGGTGCTACCGCGACCGAGTACGGAATTCTCTTGTCGTTCATCGTCATGATCTGCATGGGAGCAATAACCCTCTTCGGACTTGAACTGCTGGGCTGGTTCGACGAACTGACTGCCTGTCTGAAACTACTTTTGGGAAGTCCGTAATGCCCAAAGAACACGCACAGCAACACTGACCTAGGCGCGAGCACCACGCCACGCCGGCGCCCCAAATACCGGACCTCCTCGGCACCCAGAACCGAGGGGGTCCTTTTGCGCGTGCCCGAACGTCCTGGATTCCAAGTTTCTTCGCAGCGGAAACCAAGGATAAGCGCAGGAAAAGGGCCCCTTGGGAAGCCTTGGCACAGGATGCTGCAAATTCCCGTCAATGTGCCATCAAGCGTTGCTATGTTTTTGTCAGAGCTGGTGACGGACCAGCTTCCCCAACTCGCTCAGGAGTACAAAATGCTTTCTCTCATCGCCACCCTCCAGACCCTCGGCTTCAACCTCAAGAACCGCCTCAGCAACGAAAAAGGCGCCACCGCCGTCGAATACGGCATCATGGTTGGCCTCATCGCTGTCGTGATCATCGTCGCTGTTAGCCTCTTGGGCACGAACTTGGACGCCCTTTTCGACTCAGTCAATACCAAGCTCTAGGTTTCCGACGGGTGGCAGGCCACCCCTCACAGGGATTACCCAAACGATGTGTGCGGTGCAGGAGGCGTAACCTGCACCGCACATCGTGTTTCCACTGCGCCGACGCAAAAGAACCAGTCAACCAAAAGGTGCACCGAATGCAGAACAACGAACGCGGGGCGGCCGCCGTCGAATTCGCGATCGTCGCACCCGTCCTCGTCATGCTGCTGCTGGGCATCATGGAGTTCGGCCGGGCCTTCAACGCACAGGCCTCGCTCTCCGCTGCGGCCCGTGAAGGGGTCCGGGTCATGGCCATCACTGGCGATCAAGCGTTGGCAATTACGGCGGCCCAGAACGCAGCAGCATCTTTGAGTCCCGGGCTGAAAGCCAGTACTGACATACATTTCGGTGCACCCTGCCCCTCCACCGTCTCCTCCGGGACGAGTCCACAGTCCACGATCACCATTACCTACACACTCTCCACGATGACAGGGATCGCGGGCCCGTTCCCCCTGACGGCCAAAGGAGCCATGCTATGCGGCGGCTAAAGCACCCGCGCTTTGAGCACGAAGGCGAACGCGGGGCCGTGAGCGTCATCGTCGCCCTCATGCTGGTGGCGCTGCTGGGTTTCGGAGCCATCGCCGTGGATGTGGGCATGCTGTACGCCGAACGGGCCCAGCTCCGGAACGGTGCTGATGCAGCTGCCCTGGCCATCGCTCAAAAGTGCGCCAAGAACGCCAGTGATCCTGATTATTGTGCTACGACCTCACCCCTCGCGTCGACTCTTGCCAATGGCAATGCCAACGACGGACTGAGCAACATCAAGTCTGTGGCGCTCGACAAAACCAACCGCACCGTGGCTGTCACTGTGGGCTCCCAGGAGGCCGGCCACACACCAAACCAGGTGTCGCTTTTCTTCGCCCGTGTAATGGGGCTCAACACCACCGAGGTCAATGCCCCCTCAACGGTCGTTTGGGGCAGTCCAGAAAAAGGACCGACCGTCTTTCCTATTACGGTATCCATCTGCCAGGTCCGCGGCCAGACAGACATTATGCAGCTCCTGCGCCTCCATGGAACCGGAGCCAATCCCGGCTGTTTCTACGGACCATCCGGCGCAGCAGTTGAAGGCGGGTTTGGCGGTCTCCAGCAAGACCCCAATTCGTGTGGAGCACTTGTTGACATTGCAACAGCGGAGGGCAATGGCGATACCGGAAATAATGCTCCGCCCCACTGTGAAGACACACTGAACTCATGGGCAGCCGACATGAACGCAGGCAAGGACGTCATTATCTTGCTGCCGATTTTCAACAAAGTCACCGGCACAGGGACAAATGCCGTCTTTGGTCTTACCACCTTCGCCGCGTTCAAAGTTGCCGGATGGAAAGTTGGCAGCACGGGACTGCCCTACACATTCCACAACCGATTCCCGGAGGTTCCGGCTGCACTTGAGTGCCGCGAACCGTGCCGCGGCATCATCGGAACATTCGTCAAATACGTTTCCCTGGCGAAGGGCTACACCTTGGGTGAGGTCAAACCCGACGGCGCCACCGTTGTTGGGTTCCCGGCTAGCCCGCCACCATGATTCTTAATACCTACAGGAGCAGTCAGTGAAGTCACGTTTGTTCGCCGGTGTGGTGGCAGTCCTTCTAGCCATTGTTGGGGCGGTCATTGTGGTGTCCTACGCACAGGGCGCGGACCAACGGGCAGTTGCCAACCTCAATCCTGTGGGCGTCCTCGTTGTTAGTAAAGCGATCCCCGCGGGATCGTCCATTGAAACCTTGAAAGCGGCCGTCGCGCTGCAGCAACTGCCAGGCACAGCCGTCGGCAAGACTGCACTGAACACCTTGGACGGTGCCGCCGGGAAGGTGACTGCTGCGGATCTTGTCCCGGGCGAGCAGCTGCTGGCAGAACGCCTCGTTTCCCCCGAGCAGTTGAAATCCTCCGGTTCCGTCCCGGTACCCGCCGGACTCCAGGAAATCTCCTTCCAATTGGAGCCGCAACGCGTAGTTGGCGGCCGCGTTACCCCCGGCGACCACGTCGGCATCTTCATCTCGATGCCAACAGGGGGTGTCGAAACGAAGTCGGACAAGGAAACCGTCCAGCTGTCCATTCATAAGGCCCTGGTGACCGCTGTCCAGCGCGCGCCCGAAGGAGCAGCCGCCAACCCGGCGCCGCCAGCAACGGGTGCGCCGGCCCCTGACCCCAAGGACGTGAACCTTCCTACCGGCCTGCTGATGATCACTGTTGCGGTGGACGATATAAACGCCAACAAGATCGTTTTCGCTGCCCAGTATGCCTCTCTCTGGCTAAGCCGGGAACCACTCGACGCCAAGGACAGCGGACCTCGCGTCATGCTCAGGCCGGACCTGTACAAATGAGCCGCTTCGTACTCATTACCCCTGATGTCGGCTTCGATGCCCGACTCCGCCAAGCGGTTGCAGGTGGTCTGCAGGGTGGCGTGCAGACGTTCTCCACCAGCCTGCTGCCTGCTGATCCGCACCAACTCTTCGCGAGTTTGGACCAGGAACAGCCTGAGGTCCTGATTATGGGACCTGAAGTCCCGTTGGACGAAGCACTCCGTTTCGCTACCGTCCTGAAGGTCAGCTTCCCCGAGCTCGCAGTGATTGTCGCCGCAGAACCCGAGCCCGATTTCCTCCTGCATGCCATGCGTGCGGGCATCACCGACATCGCCTCCCCCGATTCAGACGCCGCCCAGTTGCGAGTCCTGCTGGAGCGCGCCAGTCAGTCGTTCGCCAGCCGGCACCGCACACTCGCACCCCAGCAGGCGGCCGAGAGCAACAAGGGACTGGTGATCGGTGTCTTCTCGCCCAAGGGCGGCGTGGGTAAAACCACCATCGCCACCAATATCGCCATCGGGCTGGGAAAAATCGCCCCCATGAGCGTCGTTATTGTGGACCTCGACCTCCAGTTCGGTGACGTCGCCTCAGGGCTCTACCTGAACCCGGAACATACCGTGACGGACGCTGTGTCTCCTGCCGCAAGCCAGGATTCCCTGGTCCTGAAAGCCTTCCTCACGGTGCATCCCGGCAGCATCTATGCCCTCTGCGCTCCCCCCACTCCGGTCGATGCGGATGAGATCACTCCGGACCAGATCAGCCGGCTGATCGAACAGTTGTCGCAGCAGTTCCAGTATGTCGTGGTGGATACCGCGCCAGGGCTGCCCGAAATTGGGCTGGCAGCTATGGAAAAGTGCACCGATGTGGTTTGGGTCAGCGGAATGGACATCCCCAGCGTGCGTGGTCTGCGTTCCGGCCTGGATATCCTGCGCCAGCTAAATATTGTTCCCGACACCCGCCACGTGGTACTCAACATGGCTGACTCCAAGAACGGCCTCACCGTCCAAGACCTCGAGTCAACGATCGGCGCGCCGATTGATGTGAGCATCCCACGCTCCCGCGCAGTTGCCCTGTCCACAAACCGGGGAATCCCGGTCCTCCAAGAGCCAGTGAAAGACCCTGCCGTCAAGGGGCTCAATCACCTCGTGGAGCGATTCAACCCCGTGTGGCGGGCAAAATCCCAGCGCAAACTGCACCGAAGGGTAGTGGTCTAAATGAAACTTTCAGAGCGTATCAACGCCGCGCAGGCGAAAACCCAGCCGCCTGCCCCGCCCGCCTCTGCCAAGGCCTCAGCTCCCACGCTCGACGTGCGGCGTCCCGAGGTTTCCATCCAGCAGGTGCAGTGGCTGGAGCAGACTAAGGAAAAACGGACGTCGACGGCACCCGATGCCGCCGCCGTCGCGTCCGCCAGCACGCACTTTGAAGAGCCGAAGCCTAAACTCCAACAACCCGTCGACGTTTTCGCAGCACTTAAGCAGCGGGCAGCGACGGCCTTGTTTGAACGTCTGGGGGCCCGTTTCAACGACTCCGCCATCACGGAGCACGAACTGAAGACCTCTGCCCGCGAAGAGCTCACGCGGATTATCGACGCCGAACAGGTACCGTTGTCGGCAGAGGAGCGCACGCGGCTGGTCCAGGACGTGGCCGATGACGTCCTGGGGTATGGTCCCCTTCAGCGCCTGTTGGACGATCCCGCGGTCACCGAAATCATGGTCAATCGCATGGACCAGATTTATGTCGAACGCAAAGGGCACCTCACTCTGGCCGACACCCGGTTCAGCTCCGAGGAGCACCTCCGCAAGGTCATTGAGCGCATCGTATCCAAAGTGGGCCGACGCATTGATGAGTCCTCTCCCCTCGTGGATGCCCGGCTGGAAGACGGTTCGCGCGTTAACGCCGTCATTCCCCCATTGGCGGTGGGTGGATCGTCCCTGACCATCCGTAAGTTCAGCAAGGTCCCGCTGACCGTCCGGAACCTGATTGACTTCGGCACCCTCACGCCCGAGATGGCCGAACTCCTGAACGCCTGTGTGAAGGCCAAGCTCAACATCATCGTCTCGGGGGGAACCGGCACTGGGAAAACCACGCTGCTCAACGTCTTGTCATCCTTCCTGCCGGCGGACGAACGCATCGTCACCATTGAGGACGCGGTCGAACTGCAGATCCAGCAAGACCATGTGGTCCGGCTGGAAAGCCGCCCACCGAACACCGAGGGCAAAGGTGAGGTGACCATTCGCGAGCTCCTCCGGAATTCCTTGCGTATGCGCCCGGACCGCATCGTGGTGGGTGAGGTCCGCGGCGGCGAGTCGCTGGACATGCTGCAGGCCATGAACACGGGCCACGATGGCTCCCTGTCGACGGTGCACTCCAACTCACCGCGCGACGCCGTCGCCCGCTTGGAAACGCTGGTGTTGATGGCCGGCATGGATCTGCCCCTGCGGGCCATCCGCGAGCAAATTGCCTCCGCTGTGAACCTGATCGTACAGATCTCGCGCCTTCGCGACGGATCCCGACGAATCACCCACGTGACCGAGGTCCAAGGCATGGAAGGCGACATCGTTACGCTCCAGGATGCGTTTGTTTTCGACTACTCGGCTGGAGTGGATGCCCACGGGCGTTTCCTCGGCAAACCTGTAGCTACGGGCATCCGTCCCCGGTTCATCGACCGCTTCGAGGACCTTGGGATCCATGTCTCGCCAGGCGTCTTCGCGACCCCGTCCTCCGCCGGTGCAGGCGAAGGAAGGGGCTAGGCATCATGCTCATCCTTCTTGGTGCCGCGCTCCTCTTCCTCGCCCCCATCCTGTTGGGAGTGGCACTGGTGCTGCCCCGAACCCCCGAAATCGCACTAAACCGCCGGCGCCCGTATGAGGCGGATCCGCCGTCGGGACTTTCCCGTCTGGCCCATATCACGGTGGGCGGTCTGGATAGGTTGCTGGCAGCCCGAAACGTCCGGCTCTATCAACGCGAGGCACTTGAGAATGCCGGCCTGCGGCTCAGCCAAGCCGAGTTCATGGTGCTGGTCATTGCCGGAGGGGTCGTGGGAGTACTGGTAGGCCTGGTGATGGGCGTGCCATTTATCTCTTTCCTGCTTTTCATTCTGGCGCCCTTCGTCGGGCACCTTCTTCTGGGGTTCCTTGCCGGCAAACGACGCGCTAAATTCGACCAGCAGCTTGGTGACACCCTGCAGTTGCTTTCCGGCGGCCTTCGTGCGGGACACAGCATCCTGCGTGCCATCGACGCTGCCGCAGCCGAGTCCCAAAGCCCGACATCCGAGGAAATGCGCCGCGTCATCACGGAGACAAGCCTTGGCCGCGACCTGCTTGATTCACTAACTGACACGTCAGAGCGTATGGAGAACGAAGACTTCGTATGGATCGCCCAGGCCATCCAGATAAACCGCGAAGTGGGCGGCAACCTGGCGGAGGTGCTTGACCAGGTCGGCGAAACCATCAGAGAGCGCAGCGAGATCAAAGGCCACATCAAATCACTGGCCGCCGAAGGCAAGTTCTCGGCCTACATTCTGGTTGCCATGCCGTTCGGCATTGTGATGATGCTTATGACCGTGAACCCCGGCTACATGAATTCGATGTTCACACACCCGCTGGGCTGGGGCATGATCGGAGCGTCCGCCATCCTCATGACGATAGGCAGCCTGTGGATGCGCAAAATCATCGATCTGAAGTTCTGAGGCGGCAATGAGCCTATTAGTACTTTCCTCGCTACTGCTCGTGTCCCTCCCCATCGGTTACGTTGCATGGTCCATCCTCTCCTTGGACCGAAAAGGCAGGGCTGCCACGGTAGCTATCCTCAACCGCGGCAGACGGGCGGCCGAGGCACCTGAGAAGGAGTCCGCAGACTTCCTAACGAGGATCGTTTACCGGCTGACTCCCCCTGCATATGTCCGCAAACTTGATCGCCTGCTGTCACTTGCCGGCAGGCCGGTTTCAATGCCGCTGGAAAAGGTCCTTGGCGCCAAGCTCGCCCTCGGCGTGATGGGTGCCTTCCTGGGCTTGTACCTCACCGCCCTCGGCAGCACGCCTGTCATGAAGCTCGCCGGCCTGTTCGTGCTCGTCCTCGGTTACTTCATCCCGGACCTGTTGCTGTACAGCAAAGGCCTGGAACGTCAGAAGGCCATGCAGCTCGAATTGGCGAACACCCTTGACCAAATGCTGATCTCGGTGGAGGCCGGGCTTGGTTTCGAAGGTGCGATGGCACGGGCCGGAGCAAATGGCAAGGGTCCGCTGGCGGAGGAACTGGTCCGCACCCTGCAGGATATGCAGGTTGGCCGAAGCCGCCGCGAGTCGTACCAGGCGCTGGCCGAGCGGACCAGCATTCCGGAACTGCGGAGCTTCGTGCAGGCTGTGGTCCAGGCTGACACATATGGCATCGCCATCAGCGGCGTCCTCCGGGTCCAGGCCAAAGTCATGCGCGTCAAGCGCCGCCAGCGTGCAGAGGAAAAAGCCATGAAGCTCCCCGTGATGATCCTCTTTCCCCTCCTGTTCTTCATCTTCCCGGTGCTCTTCATTGCCATTCTGGGCCCCGCTGTAATCAACACGGTTGTCACGTTCAGCAGCCAATGATCCAAATACGACGCCGTTCCTCAGGCACCCGCAAGGTTTCCACAGGATCGGCTTAAGTCGGAGCCCACAGCAAAACCAGGAAGTAGCCTTAAACCATGTTCATTCCAGATTCGCAGCCCAGCGGCAAGGGCACGCCTGCAGCCGCTCTTCCTGCGGGATCAATGGTGGCTGAAGCCACTGGAATGACGACTGACTATGACGAGCTTCTTCCCCTGGTGGACAGCGACACCCTCCAGGAACTGGAAGAGCAGCTGGACGGATTGGAGTTGGCGCTCCGCTTCGCCCGGGACTACGCGGCAATGTGGGACCAGCGCCTCGCGAAATTGACGGCTGCCGTACAGAACAAGGATGTGGCCGGCGCGTTGGACGCCGCTATCAGCCTGCGGATTACATCGGCCATGGTGGGCGGGCTCCGTCTGGCGCGGCTGGCCAAAATTCTGGAAGACGTGATTCGGCAGGGCGATTTCCGGCAAGGGCTGGCGATTATGGAACGCGTGGCGGAGAACGGCAGCCAGACCGTTTCAGAACTCCAGTCCAGCTACATCCTCAAGAACTAGCGGGTCCTGTAAGGACAACAATGCCCTCAGCCCTGGGCCTGTCTCTTCGGCGCCAGCCGGTAGCCGACACCCCGCACAGTCTGGAGCCATCGAGGGGATTGGGAGTCCTCCTTGAGCTTGCGGCGCAGGTTGCCGATGTGGACTTCCACGGCACGTTCGTCGGCCTCACTGATGTAGGCGTCTGCCTCGTAAAGGTCTCCCCTGACAGCACGCACCAAGTGGGACCTGGTACAGACAGCTCCGGCTCCCTTCAGCAAGGTGTGCAGCAAATCGAACTCACTGCGGGTGAGGGTGAGGTTTTCACCGTCAAGCACCACGGTGCGGGTCCGGGGGCTCAGCGCGAGTCCGTTGTGGCTGAGCAGGCCAGCGTCCACCAGCGTGGCCGGGGCAGCAGGTTCCGTAGCCCATGCCGGCGCCGGTTTCTGCTCGTCTTTGGCCTCGTGCCGGGGCCGGCGCATCATGGCCGCCACCCTCGCCCGGAGTTCACGGGGCCGGAAGGGCTTGGCGATGTAGTCGTCCGCGCCGGCGTTGAGCGCCGACAGGAGGTCGGGCTCCTCGGTCCTGCCGGTCAGCATCACAACATAGGCGTCGCTGAAACCGCGGATCCGTCTGAGCACTTCAAAACCGTCAATGTCCGGAAGGCCGATGTCCAGCGTGACTACGCTGGCCTGCCGACGGCGCACAACTTCGACGCCTTCCCGTCCATCCGCCGCCGTATGGACCTCGAAGCCAGCCTGGGTCAGTACCCCTTCCAAGAGGTTTCTGATATCCACGTCGTCTTCAATTACTACTGCTACGCCAAGATCATCCATTAGCCATCCCCAACGCCAGGTGTATTTCGCCCCCCATCAGCCCAGCGCCGATGCCAAATACACTCCAACTCTCTCTACGGTACAAGTATGAACGGCAGATGACACCCCTCCTCACATTTCATTCTGAAAAGTCAATTACTATGACGCACATACACATTAGGATTCAGAGAGTAAAGTGCCGCGCGCTGGGAAATTTGGGTGCACGAATTGGCTGGGGATGGAATTGGGACTGTCAGGAAAGATGGAGAGCTCGTATGGCTGTACGTCCCTCACCTAGGGGTGTGGCCCACTATTTCAGAAATCTTGGTCCCCGCACTCGGGTCGCATTGTGCCAGCTTCCGCTGGCCCTTATTGTCGCGGCCCTTTCCGTGGCAACACCCTTTGCGTGGCCGAGTCTGCTCAACAGCCCTCAATACGTTCTCGGGATGATACTCCACGCCGCCCTCTTCCTGGCCTGCTTCCTAATCCCTTGGGAGCGCCTGCGGCCCAGCGCTTTTCTGGTCATTCCCGTCTTAGACCTGTTGGCAATCTTTCTTTCCCGTAATGGTGCGGGCCCCGTACTCCCCGGGCTGGGTGTGCTGGCAATCTTTCCTGTTATCTGGCTGTCAGCCTCGGGCATGCTGGCCCGCACCGCGGTAACACTAAGTTTTGTCGGCCCCACGCTCATTGCCTTGCCCGCCTTGCTGGGCAAGCTGCCGCACCCCACCGCTGCGGACATCACCTCCGCCGTCCTACTGCCCGTCATGATGCTTACGGTTTCATTGGCCATACGCTTCGCCACGGTCAATATGCGCCTCCAACAACGCCAGCTGAAGGAAAAGGACCAGGAACTCCGGGAACTGCTGAGACAAAGTAGGGACAGGGAGCGGCTCCTAAAGACCATTCTCGATGCGACCGATGTCGGGATAGTTGCCGTAAACTCCCGCGGGCAGCACCTGTTGACAAACAGCTGGCAGCGGACCTTCCAACAAAAGGCTGCCCCGGGCAACTCTCAGGGTACGGTCGCTGAGCAGGATCAGCCCATCTTCGCGCACGACAAGACCAGCCCGTTGCAGACGGACAAACGTCCTATTCACAGAGCGACTAAAGGCGAGTCCTTCGCGGACTACCTGGTGTGGTTCGGTGAAGGGGAAAGTCAGCGTGCGGTGTCCACCGCAGCGCGCCCGCTAATGGACGACGACGGCGAACTCGCCGGGGCGGTTATCGTCTACACCGATGTGACTGGCCTCGTGGAAGCCTTGGCCGCAAACGAGGAACTGGTGTCCAACGTTTCCCACGAATTCCGGACACCCCTCAATTCGATTCTGGGGAACGTCGACCTGGTCCTGGAGGACCAGGCCACCTCGCCGCTGTCTGCCAAGCGCCTCGAAGTCGTACAACGAAATTCCGAGAGGCTAATCGCCCTCGTTTCCGACCTCACGTTGTCCGCATCCTCGGCCCTGAAGGTGCACCCCAAAAGAACAGACCTTGCTGGCCTCGTGGAAACCAGCATCGGTTCGGCGCGAGCACAGGCGGACCGGTCCAACATTTCCCTCGTCGCCGACGTTCCGTCCCCGTTGTGGGCTTATGCGGATCCCCTGCGAATAGGGCAGGCCTTGGACAACCTGGTTTCGAATGCCATTAAGTACTCACCCGGGGGCGGGGTTGTAAAGATTACTGCGGATGCCACTCAAGATTGGGTTCGCCTTTGCGTCAAAGACACGGGGATGGGCATGAGCCCGGAAGATTCAAGCAGGATCTTCAGACGCTTCTTCCGGGCCGACGAAGCGCGCAGGGCGGCGATATCCGGAGCCGGCCTGGGGCTGTCCATTACGAAAACGATTATTGAACGCCACGGTGGCCACATATCCTGTGTGAGCCACCAAGGCGAGGGCAGCACATTCACCGTGACTCTACCCGCCGAGGGCCCTCCCCCGTCCTTCTAGGGTCGCTCCTGCTGCCTGCGGTTGCGTCACCTGCTGTGCTCATCGTCGAACTCTAGGCTAAGGCTGTTCACGCGCCGAGTGGCGTCCGAACGGCTGAAAATCGGTGATTTCCCAACAACCAGTTCCGCAACGGCGACCCTGATGTGTTCGCTCACCGCCTCAACTCGGTCTCGAGTCAACACCGGCCAGCACCGCGCCGTCCTTGATACAGCCTTTTCCAGCTCGATTACGTGGCTCTTCAAGGTTCGCGACGACATTAATGCCTGGAAGTTAATTGTGATGTCAGCTCCCAGGCTCAGTGTTGCCGCACCGCCCGGGTCAGCTCGGCACGGGCCAGCATCTCGTCGTCGGAAGGGTAGGCCACTTCCTCCAGCACCAGCGGGTGCGGAGCGGCCAGGATGGACTTCGCGTCCCGCTTCCGGGCCAGCAGCCGCTCATGCAGCCAGCCCGGTTCCTCAATTCCCTCGCCCACGTACAGGGCGGAGCCAACCAGGGAACGGACCATGTTGTGGCAGAAGGCATCGGCCTGCACAGTGGCAACAATCACGCCGTCCTCGCTGCGGGCAAACTCGAAGCGCTGCAGCTCACGGATGGTGGTGGCGCCTTCCCGCGGCTTGCAGAACGACAGGAAATTCTGCAGCCCCAGCAATTTGGAGGCTCCCTCGTTGAGCAACGAAACATCGAGCGGGTTCGGGTGCCAGAGCGTGAAGTAGCGTTCCAGCGGGTCCCAGAGTGCCGGGCCATCGGCGATGCGGTAGCTGTAGCGCCGCCAGAGAGCGGAGAAACGTGCGTCGAAGCCTTCCGGGGCCAAAGACACGTTGTGCACCTCTATGGAGCCGGTGAGGTCGCCAAGGCCCCGGCTCAGTGCCCCGCGGATCCGGCGGAGAAGCGCGACGGCGGGATCGAGTTCGTGCCCGCGCGGCAGTCCCAGCCACTCGGCTTCGGTCAGGTCGAGGTGGACCACCTGGCCACGGGCATGCACGCCGGCGTCGGTGCGGCCCGCGACCGTCACACGGATCGGCCGGCGGAGCAGCAGCGCCAGCGCCTCTTCCAGGACGCCCTGGACGGTCCGGAGTCCCGGCTGCACCGCCCACCCGCTGAAGGGGCCGCCGTCGTACGACAAATCAAACCGGACACGCAAAAACCCGCCGCCCCTTGTAACGGGGGCCGCGGGTTTTTGGTCGTTCATAGACTCAAGTCTACTGGAGCGTCAGAGCTGATTACTCAGCTTCGACGGCCTGTGCAGCGTCGCCACCGGCAGGCGCGAAGCCTGCTGCTGCGGCGGACTCAGCGGAGTCGAACCATACTTCAGCGGTGGTGGCGTCGTACCAGCGTGAGCCGGGAACATGGAACTTCATGGAGTCCTCGTTGCCCTTGACCTCGAAGCCCTCAGGGGCAACGTTGTCAGCGGTAGCAGGCTTGGAACCGGCGTACTTGGCTTCAGCGGCTTCTTCGGCGGCGGGAGCTTCGGTCTCAACGACCTCGGCCTCAGCAGCGTCGTCAGCAGCCGGAGCGGCAGCAGCGGCGTCTTTCTTGTCGGCGTCGCGCTTGGCGGCAGAGGTAGCCTCGGCTACAATGGCCTGCTTGGCGGAAACCGGCTCGAGGACCAGTTCGATGACGGCCATGGGAGCGTTGTCGCCCTTGCGGTTGCCGATCTTGGTGATGCGGGTGTAGCCGCCATCGCGGTTCTCCACTGCCGACGCAATGTCGGTGAACAGCTCGTGGACGACGCCCTTGTTGCTGATCAGGCCGAGCACGCGACGGCGTGAAGCCAGGTCGCCGCGCTTGGCGAAGGTCACGAGGCGCTCGGCGTACGGCTTGAGCCGCTTGGCCTTGGTCACCGTGGTGGTGATCCGCTTGTGCTCGAACAGTGCTGCTGCCAGGTTCGCGAGCATAAGACGCTCGTGAGCCGGGCCGCCTCCGAGGCGCGGACCCTTAGTGGGGGTAGGCATAATTGTTTCTCCTCATATGGAAGCCGGTGGTGGGCACACCATGGTGCCCGCCGGCCAAGATCTGTTTTAGAGTTCGTCGTCGCCGAAGTCGGCGTCGTTCTCTTCAATTGCTGCGGCGCGTGCTGCGAGGTCAAAACCGGGAGGCGAGTCCTTGAGGGACAGGCCCAGTTCAACCAGCTTTGCCTTGACCTCGTCAATGGACTTCGCACCGAAGTTACGGATGTCCATCAGGTCAGCCTCGGAGCGGGCTACGAGTTCACCCACGGTGTGGATGCCCTCACGCTTGAGGCAGTTGTAGGAACGGACCGTGAGGTCCAGATCCTCGATCGGCAGTGCCATGTCTGCTGCCAGGGCAGCATCCGTCGGCGACGGGCCAATCTCGATACCTTCAGCTGCGGTGTTCAGCTCGCGGGCCAGACCGAAGAGTTCCACCAGGGTGGTACCTGCGGAAGCAACAGCATCGCGCGGGGCGATGGCCTGCTTGGTCTCGACGTCGACAATGAGCTTGTCGAAGTCAGTGCGCTGCTCAACACGGGTTGCTTCCACGCGGAAAGTAACCTTCAGGACCGGCGAGTAGATCGAGTCGACCGGGATGCGGCCGATCTCGGAGTCGCCGGACTTGTTCTGAGCTGCCGAAACGTAGCCGCGGCCGCGCTCGATGGTCAGTTCGAGTTCGAACTTTCCCTTCGAGTTCAGGGTGGCAATGTGCAGATCCGGGTTGTGGAATTCGACGCCGGCCGGCGGAGCGATGTCCGCGGCGGTGACGACTCCGGGGCCCTGCTTGCGCAGGTAAGCAACAACCGGCTCATCGTGCTCGGAGGAGACCGACAGGCTCTTGATGTTCAGGATGATCTCAGTGACATCTTCCTTGACACCCGGAACCGTGGTGAACTCGTGCAGCACGCCATCGATCCGGATGCTGGTGACAGCAGCGCCGGGGATGGAGGAGAGCAGGGTACGGCGGAGGGAGTTTCCGAGTGTGTAGCCGAAGCCCGGTTCCAGCGGTTCAATGATGAAACGCGAGCGGTTTTCGGAGACGACCTCTTCGGAGAGGGTGGGGCGCTGTGCAATGAGCACTTAGGTTTCCTTTCGGCGAGCATCCGCTATATGACGCAACACAGGTGGTGGAAATTCGGTCTGAAGACTTAACGCGGCTGGGCTTGCCCGGACCATCGACGGTCCGGGCAAGCTCGCAGCTGCGGGAAAAGCCTTAGACGCGGCGGCGCTTCGGCGGACGGCAGCCGTTGTGCGCTGCGGGGGTGACGTCCTGGATGGAGCCAACCTCCAGGCCAGCGGCCTGCAGCGAGCGGATTGCAGTCTCGCGTCCTGAACCCGGTCCCTTGACGAAAACGTCAACCTTGCGCATGCCGTGCTCCTGGGCACGCTTGGCAGCAGCTTCGGCAGCCATCTGGGCAGCGAACGGGGTGGACTTGCGTGAGCCCTTGAAGCCAACCTCACCTGAGGAAGCCCAAGAGATAACAGCGCCGTTCGGATCCGTGATGGACACGATGGTGTTGTTAAAAGTGCTCTTGATGTGCGCCTGGCCCAGCGCGATATTCTTTTTGTCCTTCTTACGCGGCTTGCGAACCGCGCCACGAGTCTTCGGGGGCATTTTTTCTCCTACAGAAAGTTATTGGGGAGCCGGTTAATCCCGAGGGATTTAACGGGCCTTCTTCTTGCCGGCCACGGTACGCTTCGGGCCCTTGCGGGTACGTGCGTTCGTCTTCGTACGCTGTCCGCGTACTGGCAGGCCCTTGCGATGGCGGATACCTTCGTAGCTGCCGATTTCAACCTTGCGGCGGATATCTGCTGCTACTTCGCGGCGAAGGTCACCCTCAACCTTGTAGTTGCCTTCAATGTAGTCACGAAGTTCCACCAGCTGGGAGTCAGTGAGGTCCTTAACGCGGACGTCAGCACTGATGCCAGTGGCAGCCAGGGTTTCGTGTGCACGGGTCTTGCCCACGCCGTAGATGTAAGTAAGCGCAATTTCCAACCGCTTTTCGCGGGGAATGTCTACGCCAGCGAGACGAGCCATAGAGGCAGTGCTCCTTGAATAAACCGGAGGTCGTAGGCAGTACACCCGCACGTTCTGTGCGGCCCCAGCCTCCGACCGGGGGTTAGCTGTCCGGGCTCATACGTCCCAGTTCAGCTTGTGCTGCCTTCTTTATTTACTTGCGTGGGTTAGCAACCCAGGATTTCCTTCGAAAAGGAAATTAGCCCTGGCGCTGCTTGTGGCGCGGGTTCTCGCAGATCACCATGACCCGGCCATTACGGCGGATCACTTTGCACTTTTCGCAGATCTGCTTGACGCTCGGCTTGACCTTCATGGCATTCCTTTGCGTGTGGCAGTTGGTCAACTGGAGCAGCGCTCAGCTCATGCTGAGGCTGCCCAGAATTTACTTGTAGCGGTAGACGATACGACCCCGAGTGAGGTCATACGGGCTCAGTTCCACCACTACCCGGTCCTCAGGGAGAATCCTGATGTAGTGCTGGCGCATCTTGCCTGAGATGTGCGCAAGTACGATGTGCTTGTTGGTCAGCTCAACGCGAAACATCGCGTTAGGCAGCGCCTCAGTCACAACGCCCTCGATCTCAATGACCCCGTCCTTCTTGGCCATACCCTCCGCTAACTGTTGTTGCCGCGGCCCCGCCGGATTGCACCGGACATGACCACGAACGTTTTTGTTGGATCGGTTGTCACCTCTGGCCCCAAACAGGGCACAGCAGGGCAGACAACCAACAAGCAACACTACGCCACTTTGGCGAGAAAGTTAAATCCAGTATGTTAGCGCACCGGGCGTCCGAACGCACCATATTCGCCGGCAGGAGCTATCACCGTCTCCGCGCTCTGCACCCCGTCAAGGATCGCCAGGCGTACGACGTCGGCTGCCGCACTCTGCAGGGTAATCAGACTCACCTGCCGGGCAGTGTCACTGCTCCGGTCGAGCGGTATGGCCCCGGTCGCCAAACAAAAGACCACGTCCCCGTCAGCCAAGGTGTGGCTCGGATTCAGAGCCCGCGCGATCCCGGCCTGTGCTGCGGACGCCGTGCGCTTGCACTCCGCCACATCGAGGACAGCGTTCGTAGCCACCACAACAAGTGTGGTGTTGAGCCCTGGCGACTCATCAGGCGACGGGGAATCGGGACCCCGGAAGCGCGCGTCTAAGGTGGGCCCACGCGAGCCGGGTTCCCTGGCCGAGCTTGCGAGGTTAGGGGGCTCGTGGGGCGGCACGACCGAGCGCGCGGAGGGTTCGGGATTCCCCGGAGCAACCACAGGCAGTCCAAGGGCATTAACCACGGCCAAGGCTCCGACAACCACACCGTTCTCGAGCGTGACCGAGGCCGTGCCCACGCCGCCTTTGTACGTCCTGGCGATCACTGCCCCGGTGCCGGCCCCGACGTTGCCGCGTCCGACGTCGTGCCCTTCCGGTTGCGCGGCGGCGGCCGCGGTTGCCGCATAGCCCATGTCCGCCGTCGGGCGCGCTGAGAAGTTGCCGCCGCGGCCCAGGTCGAAGATGGCGGCAGCGGGAACGATGGGAACGACCCCCCCGGGTACGGCGAAGCCGCGGCCGTTTTCCTCGCACCACTGCTGTGCTCCACCGGCGGAGGCCAGCCCGTAGGCGCTGCCGCCGGTGAGTACAACGGCGTCCACGGTTGAGACCAGCGTGGTGGGGTCCAGGGCGTCGGTCTCGTGGGTGGCGGGGCCTCCGCCGGCCACGTCCACCGAGCCCACCGTGCCTGGTGGCGGCAGCACCACCGTCACACCGGTCATCCAGCCGTCGCCGGTTTTCCCGGCATGACCCACGCGTATCCCCTGCACATCCGTGATCGCTCCCATGGGTCCATTGTGCTTGATGGGTGGACCGGGCCTCCGGGCCGAAAAGCAAACGTTGTGCAATACTGCAACGAACACAGCATTAGCGGGCGATGAAGCCTTCAACAATAAACCTCTGACGAGGGCTTGTGCGAGGGTCCTGCCCACCATCTGTGGTGAAGTATGGCTAGATCCCTTGCCCGCCGGCCAGCCACAAGCAGGCCCCGTCCGATAGAGAACCGAATGACCCGTCAACTCGCCTCGACTCCATCGACCAGCCCGCCGGTACCTCCCGGACCGTCCGGTACGCGGAGAGAACTGCGCCGACGACGCTGGTCTGGCCGCTCACGCCGTGACTTCTTCGTTTTCCTTGCCCTGGCCCTTCCCAACCTCCTGCTGATTGCAGTGTTTACGTACCGCCCGCTCATCAGCAACATCTACTACTCAACGCTCGACTGGACGCTGGGCTCCGCCTCGGCCACCGTGGTGGGGTTCGAGAATTACGTGACCTTCTTCAGCAGCGACGACGCCTCGAAGGTACTCGGGACCACTGCGGTGTTCACGCTGGTGACGGTGGGCGGCTCCATGGTCCTGGGGCTGCTCATTGCGCTGGCCCTGAACTCCAGGGTCCGCGGTACAACGTTTGCCCGCTCTGCTGTTTTCGCCCCCTATGTGTTGTCCGGCGTGGGCGTGGGCCTGGTGTGGCTGTTCATCTTTGACCCGGGCTACGGAGTCCTTGCGTGGGTTTTGCGCGGCATTGGCCAGAATAGCCCGCAATGGATCAATGACCCACAGCTGTCCCTCGTCATGGTGATCCTGGTCTATGTCTGGAAGAACCTGGGCTACTGCGCGGTGGTGTACCTGGCCGGCCTGCAGTCACTGCCCCAGGACGTTATGGAGGCTGCCTCGTTGGACGGGGCAAATGGATTCCGGCGGTTCCTCAGCATGTCCGTCCCGCTGCTGTCCCCCACCACCTTCTTCCTCCTCATCACTACCATGCTGAGCTCGCTCCAGGCCTTTGACCTGATCCGGATCATGACACCCTTGGGAGCGGGCACCAGCACCCTGATCTACGAGGCGTACCTTCAGGCCTTCGGCGCGTTCAACAGAGCCGGGTACTCGGCCGCGATCTCCGTGGTCCTTTTCGCCATCCTCCTGATCATCACTGTCCTCCAGTTGCGCTTCGTGGAACGGAAGGTGCATTACTCGTGAGTTCGCTATCGCCGGTCAACCCTGATCCAGCGTCGCCTCCGGTGGCCGAATCCGTACCGTTCGTGCCCCGGGACCGTCCGTTCTCGCTTCCGAACCTGGTCCAGACCATAGTGGGCGGCTACCTTCCGCTGGTCCTCGCCACTCTGGTGGTTTTCCTGCCCCTGCTGTGGATGATTCTGAGCTCCTTCAAGCAGCCCGGCGAGATCATCACCATGGACCTCAAGATCCTGCCGGAGAGCCTCAACTTCCAGAACTACAACATCGCGATGACCACTGTGCCGTTCGCCCAGTTCTTCATCAACAGCACGATCGTGACCGTGGTGGGCGCAACCGTGAAGGTGCTGCTGGCCATCCTGACAGCCTACGCACTGGTGTTCGTGCGGTTCCCGTTCAAAAACTTCATCTTTATGCTGATTCTCGTGGCCCTGATGGTGCCGCCACAGGTGTCCATCCTGCCCAACTACATCCTGATCGCGGGCATGGGAGGCAAGAACACCCTCTGGGGCATCATCCTGCCGGGTCTGGGAACAGCGTTTGGGACATTCCTCCTGCGCCAACACTTCATGACCCTGCCGGCTTCCATCCTGGAATCCGCCGAGATAGACGGCGCGGGCCATTGGCGGCGTCTGTGGCAGATTGTGGTACCCGTGTCCGTTCCGTCCATCGCCACCGTCGCACTGGTGACGGTGGTCAGTGAATGGAACGAGTACATCTGGCCGCTCATCATCACCGACCGCCCGGAAACCATGACGTTGCCCGTGGGACTTACGCTGCTGCAGAACTCGGAAAGCAACGCCTCCGGCTGGGGAATCCTCATGGCCGGCGCCGTCCTGGTCATTGTTCCCATACTGATCGTTTTCGCAGCCCTGCAGCGCTACATCGTTGCCGGGCTCACCCAGGGCAGCGTCACCGGCTGACCCGCCGGCCGCCGTCGAACTTCACATCAGAAGCGAAATCCTCAACGAAACAATCGAAAGGAACCATGATGGCAACAAATCTTGACCGGAGGCTTTTCCTGGGACTGGCCGGCGCCACCGCCGGCGCAGCAGCCCTTTCGGCCTGCGGTGGCCCCAACACGGGAGGCACCCCGGCTGCCAGCGAAGCGGCGGACATCGACTTCAGCGGTGTGAAGCCTGCCGCGAAGATCGACTTCTGGAGCAACCACCCGGGCAAATCGCAGGATGTGGAAAAAGCAATCATCGAAAAATTCCATGCCAAATTCCCGGACATCAAGATCAACCTGGTCACCGCGGGCGCGAACTACGAGGAAATCGCCCAGAAGTTCCAGACGTCGCAGGCGGCCAAGACAGGGCTGCCCGGCGTGGTGGTCCTGTCCGACGTCTGGTGGTTCCGCTACTTCACCAACGGCAGCATCATTCCGGTGGACGGGCTCATCAAGCAACTGGATATCAAGGTTGACGACTTCCGCAAGTCCCTGGTGGACGACTACAAGTACGACGACAAGCAGTGGGCACTGCCTTACGGGCGCTCCACTCCCCTGTTCTATTACAACAAGGACCACTTCAAGGCCGCAGGCCTGCCGGACCGCGCACCCACCACCTGGCAGGAATTCGGTGAGTGGGCGCCCAAGCTGAAGGCGTCCTCCGGAGCCCAGTACGCCTACATTTATCCGGCGCTGGCAGGCTATGCCGGCTGGACCCTGCAGAACAACCTCTGGGGCTGGGGCGGTGCCTGGTCCAAGGACTGGGAGGTCACCTGCGACTCGGCGGAATCAGTGGAAGCCCTCCAGTGGGCCCAGGATTCCATCTACAAACACAGCTGGGCGGGAGTTTCCTCCAAGGAAGCAGCCGACGATTTCTCCGCCGGACTCACCTCATCCACCATCTCCTCCACAGGCTCACTCCTTGGCGTGCTGACTTCTGCCACTTTCAATGTCGGCGTCGGCTTCCTCCCGGGCGGACCCAAAGCCACCAGCGGAGTATGTCCCACCGGCGGTGCGGGACTGGGCATCCCCAGCGGAATCACCAAAGAGGAGCAGCTGGCCGCTGGCACCTTCATCAAGTTCATGACCGAGCCGGAAAACACGGCAGCGTTCTCCGCCGCCACCGGGTACATGCCCACCCGTACTTCGGCTGACATGACTGCGGTGCTGGCGAAGACGCCCCAGATCAAAACAGCCATGGACCAGCTCGCCGTGACCAGGGTCCAGGACCGCGCCCGGGTATTCCTTCCCGGCGCGGACCAGGAGATGGCCAAGGCCGCTGCAAAGATCCTCACCCAGCAGGGAAACGTGAAAGCGACCATGGCGGAACTCAAGAAAACCCTGGAGGGCATCTACGCCAAGGACGTCAAGCCTAAGCTGAACTGACCTCCGGCTCCGCCTACTCTCCCGCACGCAAAATCCCTGGCGACACCCGAGTCCGGGTGTCGCCAGGGATTTTCTGCGTCACAGGGGTGTTTGCGCGTCGAAACCTAGGGAATCGGGACAGGCACGACGCCGAGCGGGACCAGGTGCTCCGCGCCGCCGTCGGGGGCTGAGAGTACCCAGATCCCCTTCTCGTGGACGGCCACCGAGTGCTCCCACTGGCAGGAACGCTTGCCGTCGGTGGTGACCACGGTCCAGTCGTCATCCAACACGGCGGTTTCAATGCTGCCGCGGACCAGCATGGGCTCAATGGCAAGGCACAGCCCGGGCTTGATCTTCGGGCCGCGGTGGCTGGTGCGGTAGTTCAGGACATCCGGGGCCATGTGCATTTCGGAGCCGATGCCGTGGCCCACGTAGTCCTCCAGGATCCCCAGCGGCTTGCCCGGGACCGAGGACACATAGTCATCGATGGCTGCACCGACGTCGCCCACGTGGGTTCCCGTGGTCAGCGCCGCGATACCCCGCCACATGGCAGCCTGGGTGACGTCGGACAGCCGCTGGTCCTCCGGATCAGGCTTGCCCACAATGACAGTGCGCGCCGAGTCGGAATGCCAGCCATCCACGATGGCGCCGCCGTCGATCGAGATGATGTCGCCGTCGTTGAGCACACGGCCACCGGGGATGCCGTGGACAACTTCCTCGTTCACGGAGGTGCAGATGGTGGCCGGGAAGCCGTGGTACCCCAGGAAGTTCGACTTGGCGCCCGCTTCGTTCAGCACGGCTGCGAAGGCCTCGTCCAGCTGCTTGGTGGTCACGCCAGGCGCCGCCGCGGCCTGGGCCGCATTCAGTGCACGGCTAAGGACCAGGCCGGCCTCGTGCATGGTGCGCATCTGGGCGTTGGTCTTGTATTCGATACGGGGCTGGCCGAATGCCATGGTGCGTCCTTCTTTCAAATGGCTGAGGCTCCTCCCGGGTGCCGGGAGGAGCCTCGAAGTTCTTTTGCCTGGGTCAGGCGGCCTGGGCCGACTTGATGGCATTCATGACGCGGTCGGTGACCTCGTCGATGCCGCCGATGCCGTCCACCTGGGTCAGGATGCCGCGCTCGGCATATTTGGCCACAACGGCCTCGGTCTGCTCGTGGTAGAGGTCCAGCCGGTGCCTGATGACGGCTTCGTTGTCGTCGCTCCGGCCGGTTTCCTTGGCACGGCCCAGAAGGCGGTGGACGAGTTCCTCGTCGTCGGCCGTGAGCTGCAGGACGACGTCGAGCTTCTCCTCGCTGGTGGCGAGGATCCCGTCGAGGTAGTCTACCTGCGCAGTGGTGCGCGGGTAGCCGTCCAGGAGGAAGCCGTTTTCGACGTCGGACTCGCTGAGGCGGTCACGGACCATCTTGTTGGTGACGCTGTCCGGAACGAAGTCGCCGTTGTCCATGTACTTCTTGGCTTCGATGCCAAGCGGGGTTTCGCCCTTCACGTTGGCGCGGAAGATGTCACCGGTGGAAATGGCAACGACGCCGAGGCGTTCGGAAATGCGTTCCGCCTGGGTGCCTTTTCCCGAGCCGGGAGGTCCAATAATCAACATTTTCGTCATCGCAAAAGCCCTTCGTAGTGACGTTGCTGTAGTTGCGCATCTATTTGCTTGACGGTTTCAAGGCCAACGCCCACCATGATCAGGATCGAGGTGCCACCGAACGGGAAGTTCTGGTTCGCGTTGATAAGTACCAGTGCCACCAGCGGAATCAGCGCCACGAAGCCCAGGTAAAGGGCGCCGGGCAGTGTGATCCGGGAGAGCACGTACTGCAGGTAATCCGCCGTCGGCTTGCCGGCGCGGATACCCGGGATGAAACCGCCGTACTTCTTCATGTTGTCCGAGACCTCTTCAGGGTTGAAGGTGATCGCGACGTAGAAGTAGGTGAAGAACACGATCATGGCGAAGTACAGCGCCATGTAGATCGGGTGGTCTCCTCGGGTCAGGTTGTTGTTGATCCACTCAACCCACGGCTGCATGGGCTCGCCGTTCTTGGGCTGGTTGAACTGTGAGATCAGTCCCGGCAGGTAGAGCATGGAGGACGCGAAGATCACGGGGATCACGCCTGCCATGTTCACCTTGATGGGGATGTAGGTGCTGGTGCCGCCCACGGTCCGCCGGCCGATCATGCGCTTGGCGTACTGCACGGGAATACGGCGCTGGGACTGTTCCACGAAGACCACCAGGGCAACAGTTATGAGGCCGATAATCAGGACGAGGAAGAACGTGCCCGGGCCCTGCGAGGTCCAGATGGCGCCCAGGGAGGTGGGGAACTGCGCGGCGATGGAAGTGAAGATGAGCAGCGACATGCCGTTGCCCACACCCTTCTCGGTGACGAGTTCGCCCATCCACATGATGAGTCCGGTGCCTGCGGTGAGGGTGATGATCAGCAGGATGGTGGTGATGATGCTGCTGTCAGGGATGATCGGCAGCGCACAGCCCGGCAGCAGCTGTCCTGAACGGGCAAGCGACACCAGTGTCGTGGCGTTCAGCAGGCCCAGGGCAATGGTCAGGTACCGGGTGTACTGGGTGAGCTTGGACTGCCCGGACGCGCCTTCGTCGTACAGCTCCTGGAACCGGGGAATGACCACCCGGAGCAGCTGCACAATGATGCTGGCCGTGATGTACGGCATGATGCCCAGGGCGAAGATGGACACCTGAAGCAGGGCACCACCGCTGAACAGGTTGACGAGCTGGTAGAGCCCGCCTGCCGTCTGACCGCTCTGCAAGCATTGCTGGAC
The DNA here is from genome assembly GCF_051857465.1 of Pseudarthrobacter cremeus. NCBI lineage: Bacteria > Bacillati > Actinomycetota > Actinomycetes > Micrococcales > Micrococcaceae > Pseudarthrobacter > Pseudarthrobacter cremeus. The sequence continues at coordinate 295,615 of NZ_JBPZHC010000004.1, forward strand.
GTTCTGGTAATTCACACCAGGCGAGGGGATGAAAGCACCCAAGCGGAAGATGGTGATGATTCCCAGCGTGAACAACAACTTGCGTCGCAGATCAGGCGTGCGAAAGGCCCGGCCAAATGCGCTAAGCACGCGTCCTCCTGAGTTGTAAATAAGCGTGGTGTGATGGGTATCAATAATCCCAACAACCGAGTCTAACGGGTGGATGTGTCCTGCGAATAATCCGCAGGCCGCCCCGAGAGCGCGTCGGCCAGGAATTCATGGTGCGGGGATGTGAAAAAAACTCCCGGGACACGGGGCCTTTGGGGCCCCGCATCCCGGGAGTTCCACAACGGGCATCAGCCCACCGTCTCCTAGAGAGCGGTGGTGCTTCCGCCTGCTGCTGCAATCTTTTCTGCGGCGCTGGCCGAGAATGCGTGGGCGGTGACTTCAACCTTGACGGTGATGTCGCCGGTGCCAAGCACCTTGACGGGCTGGTTCTTGCGAACGGCACCCTTCTCGACCAGGTTCTCCACGGTGACAGCGCCACCTTCCGGGAACAGCTCGTTGAGCTTGTCCAGGTTTACAACCTGGAACTCAACCCGGAACGGGTTCTTGAAGCCGCGCAGCTTCGGCAGGCGCATGTGCAGCGGCAACTGGCCGCCGGCAAAGCCAGCCTTGATCTGGTAGCGGGCCTTCGTACCCTTGGTACCGCGACCGGCGGTCTTACCCTTGGAACCTTCACCACGACCAACGCGGGTCTTGGCGGTCTTGGCACCCGGGGCGGGACGCAGGTGGTGAACCTTCAGTGCGTTCTGCTTCTCAGCAGGAGCGCTTGCTGCTGTGTTCTTCTCAGCCATTTACTTCGCCTCCTCTACCTTTACCAGGTGCGGAACCGTGTTGAGCATTCCCACGGTCACGGCGTCGGCGGTGCGGACAACGGTGTGTCCGATCCGCTTCAGGCCGAGTGACCGGAGGGTGTCGCGCTGGTTCTGCTTGCCGCCAATGGCGGACTTGATCTGTGTGATCTCCAACTGAAGGTCGGAGGGGAACAGGTTCTTAGCCATGACTTAGACACCCGCCTTCTGGTTCAGGAGAGCCTTCACCATTGCCGGCGGAGCAACCTCGTCGAGGGGCAGGCCGCGGCGTGCTGCCACTGCTGCCGGCTCTTCGAGGCGCTTCAGGGCATCAACGGTCGCGTGAACGATGTTGATGGCGTTTGAGGAACCGAGCGACTTGGAGAGGATGTCGTGGATGCCCACGCACTCCAGTACTGCACGGACCGGACCACCGGCGATAACACCGGTACCGGCGGAAGCCGGACGCAGCATTACGACGCCGGCAGCAGCCTCACCCTGAACGCGGTGGGGAATGGTGTTGCCGATGCGGGGAACGCGGAAGAAGGACTTCTTAGCTTCTTCAACGCCCTTCGCGATTGCGGCAGGAACTTCCTTAGCCTTGCCGTAGCCAACGCCGACCATGCCGTTACCGTCACCAACGACGACCAGGGCGGTGAAGCTGAAGCGACGACCACCCTTGACCACCTTGGAAACGCGGTTGATGGTGACAACGCGCTCTACGAACTGGCTCTTCTCAGCTTCACGGCCGCCGTCGCGGCCGCCACGGCCACCACGGTCGCCGCGGCCCTGGCCACGGTCTCCACGCTCGCCACGACGAGCGCCACCACGGCGGTCGTCGGCAGCAGCGGGAGCAGTGGTCTCAGTGGCCGGAGCAGCTACGGCTTCAGTCGCCTTCTGATCTGCAGACACAGTGTCCTTTTCCTTGTTTGCTTCCGTCACAGTGACAGCCCACCTTCACGTGCACCGTCAGCGACGGCGGCGATCCGGCCGTGGTACTTGTTACCACCGCGGTCGAAGACAACAGCTTCGATACCGGCAGCCTTCGCACGCTCGGCAACGAGCTCGCCAACGCGCTTGGCCTTGGCTTTCTTGTCGCCTTCGAATGCACGAAGATCGGCTTCCAGTGTGGACGCGCTCGCTACGGTCAGGCCCTTGGTGTCATCGACAACCTGGACGAATACGTGGCGTGCGGAACGGTTGACGACCAGACGAGGACGTACAGCCGTACCGGAGATGCGCTTGCGGATACGAAGCTGGCGACGGCTGCGTGAAGCAGACTTGCTCTTGTTCGTACGCTTCTTATTGATTGAGATGGCCATGGTTACTTACCAGCCTTTCCGACCTTGCGGCGGATGACTTCGCCTGCGTAGCGGATGCCCTTGCCCTTGTACGGGTCAGGCTTCCGCAGCTTGCGAATGTTGGCAGCAACCTCGCCGACCTGCTGCTTGTTGATACCTGAAACAGAGAGCTTGGTCGGGGTCTCAACTGCAAAGGTGATGCCGTCCGGTGCGGAAACATTTACCGGGTGGCTGTAGCCGAGAGCGAACTCAAGGTCAGATCCCTTGGCCTGAACGCGGTAACCAGTACCAACGATTTCAAGCTTCTTCTCGTAGCCCTTGGTAACGCCCTCGATCATGTTGGAGATCAGGGTGCGGGTCAGGCCGTGGAGTGAACGGGAGGCGCGCTCGTCGTTCGGGCGGGCGACAGTCAGGGTGTCTGCATCCAGGGAAACCTCGATCGGGCTGGCCACAGTGTGGTTCAGCTCGCCTTTGGTGCCCTTGACGCTGACGACAGAGCCGTCAACCTTGACCTCAACGCCGGCGGGAACGGTGATGGGGAGACGTCCAATACGTGACATTATTCTCTTCCTTTCCCGTTACCAGACGTAGGCGAGGACTTCGCCGCCCACGCCCTTCTTGCCGGCTTGCTTATCAGTCAAGAGGCCGGAAGAGGTGGACAGGATTGCGACACCCAGGCCACCGAGCACGTGCGGGAGGTTGGTGGACTTTGCGTAAACGCGCAGTCCCGGCTTGGAAATACGACGAACGCCAGCGATTGAACGCTCGCGGTTCGGTCCGAACTTGAGCTCGAGGGTCAGCTTCTTGCCAACCTCAGCGTCTTCTTCTTTCCAGGAGGCGATGTAACCTTCAGCCTTCAGGATGTCGGCAACGCGTGCCTTGAGCTTGCTGTACGGCATGGACACGGAATCGTGGTATGCCGAGTTTGCGTTGCGCAGACGCGTAAGCATGTCTGCGACAGGATCTGTCATTGTCATGGTGGGCTCTTGCCCTTCCTCATAACGGTTTCCTCGGTGGCACCTGGCGCAGTTGCCTGCATCCGGCAGCCCCGAAGGACCTGTTACGTAGTTAGATTAGTCTTCGGCCTTGAACGGGAAACCAAGCGCCTTGAGCAGCGCGCGGCCTTCGTCATCGGTCTTGGCAGTGGTTACGACGGTGATGTCCATGCCACGAACGCGGTCGATGGAGTCCTGGTCGATTTCGTGGAACATAACCTGTTCGGTCAGACCGAAGGTGTAGTTGCCGTTGCCATCGAACTGCTTGCCACTGAGGCCGCGGAAGTCGCGGATACGGGGCAGAGCCAGCGTGACCAGACGATCCAGGAATTCCCACATGCGGTCTCCACGCAGGGTAGCGTGTGCGCCGATGGGCATGCCTTCGCGCAGCTTGAACTGTGCGATCGACTTGCGGGCCTTGGTTACCTGCGGCTTCTGGCCGGTGATCAGGGTCAGATCGCGGACAGCGCCGTCGATCAGCTTGGAGTCCTTGGCGGCATCTCCAACACCCATGTTCACAACGACCTTCACCAGGCGGGGAACCTGGTTGACGTTGCTGTACTTGAATTCCTCAACGAGCGTGCTCTTGATGGAATCGGCGTACTTGGTCTTCAGACGAGGAACGATCTTCGCTGCCGGAGTCTCGAGAGTCTCAGTCATTAGATGTCCTTCCCGGAGCTCTTGGCCACGCGAACACGCACGTCCCGCTTCACGCCATTGCGCTCAACGGTCTCGGTGCGGAAACCGACGCGGGTGGGCTTCTTGGTGGACGGGTCAACCAGAGCCACGTTGGAGATGTGGATCGTGGCTTCAACAACCTCGATGCCACCGGTCTTGGTGCCGCGCTGCGACTGACCGACCTTGGTGTGCTTGGTTACGCGGTTAATGCCTTCAACCAACACGCGGTTGGTCTCAGGGAACACGCGCAGAACCTTGCCCTGCTTGCCTTTGTCGCCGCCGCGCTCAGCCTTGGCGCCAGTGATGACCTGAACCAGGTCACCCTTTTTGATCTTAGCCATGGACTAAAGCACCTCCGGAGCCAGAGAAACGATCTTCATGAACTTCTTGTCACGGAGTTCACGACCAACCGGTCCGAAGATGCGGGTACCGCGGGGGTCACCGTCAGCCTTCAGGATCACAGCTGCGTTCTCGTCAAACTTGATATAGGAACCATCCGCACGGCGGCGTTCCTTCTTGGTACGGACGATGACTGCCTTGACAACATCGCCCTTCTTTACGTTGCCGCCCGGAATTGCGTCCTTGACGGTGGCGACGATAACGTCGCCAATGCCTGCGTAGCGACGGCCAGATCCACCGAGAACGCGAATGGTAAGGATTTCCTTAGCACCCGTGTTGTCGGCGACCTTGAGTCGCGACTCCTGCTGAATCACTATTTACTCCTTGCGTCGCGCGGGTTCTCAGACCGAAAATCTTCCTACGGAATGAGCCTTGCGGAACGGTTGATCGGGGTGTCTCTTGACCTGCCTGGATTTTGCCAGACCAGGCCTAAACTCCCGTGCCAAAAACATTTGCTTCCCAGGCGGTCCGGACGGATCCGTTGCGCTAGGGGGCACTATGCCGTGGCACGATTGTTTACGAGGTAGATGACGGCGCACGAACGGCGCCATACAAACTCAATATCCTAGCACAGGAAAGCCCAGCTCCCATATCACAGGCAGCGGCCTCCTGCCCACCCTGGAGGTGCCGCGCCACTCCCCCACACCCTCTGGCACATCCTGCCGCTTTTCCATCGACCCTCTGGCACATCCTGCCGCTTTTCCAGCGACCCTCTGGCACTTCCTGCCGCCGTCCGGAGGGAGGAAGTGCCAGAGCGTTCGTAATATCCCTGCAGGAAGTGCCAGAGCGTTGCGGCAGGGCGTACGACGGCGGCAGGCACGGCACGCTTTTTGGCCCGCCCCGGGCGCCGCTCCCCCGCAAACCCGGCCCGCCGCCGTCGTGCACTCCGGGAAACCGTGCCGTGCGTGACGGCCACACCACGCCACGTTGCCACCTACTTCCCCCGAGACGCAGGAAACCCCCGCTCCCACAAGGGGAACGGGGGTTTCCAAAGCGACTCTGGAATCAGAGCTGCAGGTGTTACTTGGCCTTTTCGAGGATCTCGACCAGGCGCCACCGCTTAGTAGCGGACAGCGGGCGGGTCTCGGCGAGGAGAACGAGGTCGCCGATGCCGGCGGTGTTCTCTTCGTCGTGAGCCTTGATTTTGGTGTTGCGGCGGATGACCTTGCCGTAAAGGGCGTGCTTCACGCGGTCCTCAACCTGGACAACGATGGTCTTTTCCATCTTGTCCGAGACCACGTAGCCGCGCTTCGTCTTACGGTCACCGCGCTCGGCAGCGGTAGCTGCCGCGGAAACAGTTTCCGTCACGTTCTCGTCCTTTTCACTCACTTGGCATCCTCCTCGGTCTCAACCGTTTCAGCCTTTTCGGCCTTCTTGGTTGCTGCCTTCTTGGACTTCTTTTCTTCCTTGGCTTCCACAACGGGTGCGGCAACCTCGGCACGAATGCCCAGCTCGCGCTCACGGAGAACGGTGTAGATGCGTGCGATGTCCTTCTTTACCGCGCGCAGACGACCGTGGTTCTCCAGCTGACCGGTGGCGGACTGGAAACGCAGGTTGAACAGCTCTTCCTTAGCCTTACGGAGTTCTTCAACGAGGCGCTCGTTGTCGAACGTGTCCAGCTGTGCGGATGCAAGTTCCTTGGATCCTACTGCCATTTCTATTCACCACCTTCGCGACGCAAAATGCGTGCCTTCAACGGGAGCTTGTGGATTGCCAGGCGCAGGGCCTCGCGGGCTACCGATTCTTCGACGCCGGAGATCTCAAAGAGAACCCGGCCCGGCTTGACGTTAGCGACCCACCATTCCGGTGAACCCTTACCGGAACCCATGCGGGTTTCGGCAGGCTTCTTCGTGATAGGACGGTCCGGGTAAATGTTGATCCAGACCTTACCGCCACGCTTGATGTGGCGGGTCATCGCAATACGTGCGGACTCAATCTGACGGTTGGTAACGTATGCCGGGCTCAGGGCCTGGATGCCGTACTCACCGAAGGAGACCTTGGTGCCGCCAGTAGCAGTACCGGAACGACCCGGGTGGTGCTGCTTGCGGTGCTTGACTCGACGTGGGATAAGCATTTAAGCCTGTCCTCCTTCTACTGCAGCAGGTGCAGCCTCAACTGCCGGAGCGGCGGCAGCCGGAGCTGCCTCTGCTGCCGGACGGTCGGTACGACGGCGGCGGTCACCACGGTCAGCACCGCCGGGACGGCCCGGACGGTCGCTGGGACCGCGGCCACGGGACGGAGCAGCAGCTGCCTGCTGAGCCAGTTCCTTGGCAGTGACGTCACCCTTGTAGATCCAGACCTTCACGCCGATACGGCCGAAGGTGGTCTTGGCCTCGTAGAAGCCGTAGTCGATGTTCGCGCGGAGGGTGTGCAGGGGCACACGGCCTTCGCGGTAGAACTCCGAGCGGGACATTTCTGCGCCGCCCAGTCGACCGGAGCATGCAATACGGATGCCCTTGGCACCTGCACGCTGCGCGGACTGCATGGCCTTCTTCATCGCACGGCGGAAAGCCACGCGGGAAGTCAGCTGCTCAGCAACGCCCTGGGCAACAAGCTGTGCTTCCATCTCGGGGTTCTTTACCTCGAGGATGTTCAGCTGAACCTGCTTGCCCGTGAGCTTCTCCAGCTCGCCGCGGATGCGGTCTGCTTCGGCGCCGCGGCGACCGATAACGATGCCGGGACGTGCCGTGTGGATATCCACGCGGACACGGTCACGGGTGCGCTCGATCTCAACCTTGGCGATACCGGCGCGCTCCATGCCAACGGACATGAGCTGGCGGATACGGATGTCTTCGCGAACGAAGTCCTTGTACCGCTGGCCGGCCTTGGTGCTGTCAGCAAACCAGTGCGATACGTGATCGGTGGTGATGCCGAGTCGGAACCCGTGCGGGTTAACTTTCTGTCCCACTTAGCGAGCCTCCTCTTTCTCCGGGGTAGCGACTACCACGGTGATGTGGCTCGTGCGCTTCTTGATCTGAAATGCACGACCCTGGGCTCGCGGCTGGAACCGCTTCATGGTCGGGCCTTCATCAACAAACGCTTCGCTGATGATGAGGTCACCTTCGTCAAACGCCACGCCGTCGCGGTCCGCGAGGACCCGGGCGTTGGAGATTGCCGACTGAACTACCTTGAATACCGGCTCTGAAGCTGCCTGGGGGGCAAACTTCAGAATTGCCAGAGCCTCATTCGCTTGCTTACCACGAACAAGGTTGACGACGCGCCGGGCCTTCATAGGCGTTACGCGGATGTGACGCGCAATTGCCTTGGCTTCCATTGCTTTCCTTCTCTCGTCTTTGACGTAAGTGCAGGCGCCTAGCGGCGCTTGCCCTTACGGTCGTCCTTGACATGGCCGCGGAATGTCCGCGTGGGAGCGAATTCGCCGAGCTTGTGCCCGACCATCGACTCAGTGACAAACACCGGAATGTGCTTGCGTCCGTCGTGTACGGCGATCGTGTGCCCGAGCATGTCGGGGATGATCATCGAACGGCGGGACCAGGTCTTAATGACGTTCTTGGTGCCCTTTTCGTTTTCCCTGTCCACCTTTACAAAGAGGTGCTGGTCAACGAAAGGACCTTTTTTCAGGCTGCGTGGCATGTGTCCAGGCTCCTATCGCTTGTTCTTGCCAGTACGACGGCGACGAACAATGAGTTTGTCGCTCTCTTTGTTGGGGCGGCGCGTGCGGCCTTCCCGCTTACCGTTCGGGTTGACGGGGTGACGTCCACCGGACGTCTTACCCTCGCCACCACCGTGCGGGTGGTCAACCGGGTTCATCGCGACACCACGGACGGTCGGGCGAACGCCCTTCCAGCGCATGCGGCCGGCCTTACCCCAGTTGATGTTCGACTGCTCGGCGTTGCCGACCTCGCCGACGGTTGCGCGGCAGCGCACGTCAACGTTGCGGATTTCGCCGGAAGGCAGACGCAGCTGGGCGAAGCGGCCTTCCTTGGCAACAAGCTGGATCGATGCGCCGGCGGAACGGCCCATCTTGGCGCCGCCACCCGGACGCAGTTCAACTGCGTGGATTACGGTACCAACCGGGATGTTGAGCAGGGGCAGGTTGTTGCCGGGCTTGATGTCAGCACCGGAACCTGCTTCTACTACGTCACCCTGGGAGAGCTTGTTCGGGGCGATGATGTAACGCTTGGTGCCATCAACGTAGTGCAGGAGGGCGATGCGAGCCGTGCGGTTCGGATCGTACTCGATTTCGGCAACGCGGGCGTTGACGCCGTCTTTGTCGTGGCGACGGAAGTCGATCAGACGGTACTGGCGCTTGTGGCCACCACCCTTGTGACGGGTCGTGATCTTACCGGAGTTGTTACGGCCACCCTTTTTCGGGAGGGGACGTACCAACGACTTTTCCGGCGTCGACCGCGTGATTTCAGTGAAGTCCGCTACGCTCGAGCCACGACGGCCCGGGGTAGTCGGCTTGTATTTACGGATTCCCATAATTTATTTCCTCGTTAAAGTGGTCTCCGCTACGAGAGCGGACCGCCGAAGATGTCGATGGTGCCTTCTTTGAGGCTCACAATTGCACGCTTGGTGTTCTTGCGGGTACCCCATCCGAATTTGGTGCGCTTGCGCTTACCGGCACGGTTGATGGTGTTGATCGATTCGACCTTGACGGAGAAAATCTTCTCCACGGCCAGCTTGATCTCGGTCTTGTTCGAGCGGGGGTCCACCAGGAAGGTGTACTTGCCCTCATCGATCAGGCCGTAGCTTTTTTCCGATACGACGGGTGCAAGCACGACGTCGCGCGGGTCTTTGATGGTGGCTGCACTCACTTGGCATCCTCCTCGTTCTTTGCTACTGCCTTGTCAGCAACGAATGCTTCGTAGGCAGCCTTGGTGAAGACAACGTCGTCAGAGACGAGTACGTCGTAGGTGTTCAGCTGGTCTGCGTACAGAACGTGAACACCGGCGAGGTTGCGCACGGAAAGTGCTGCAACATCGTTGGCGCGCTCGATGACAACCAGCAGGTTCTTGCGCTCGGAAACTCCGCGCAAGGTTGCAAGTGCGTTCTTGACGGACGGCTTGGTGCCCTCCACCAGTTCAGCAACAACGTGGATGCGTCCGTTGCGTGCCCGGTCAGAGAGTGCGCCGCGCAGTGCAGCAGCAATCATCTTCTTGGGGGTGCGCTGGCTGTAGTCACGCGGTGTGGGACCGTGGACAACGCCACCACCGGTCATGTGAGGAGCACGGATTGAACCCTGACGGGCGCGGCCGGTGCCCTTCTGCTTGAACGGCTTGCGACCTGCACCGGAAACCTCGGCGCGGGTCTTGGTCTTGTGGGTACCCTGGCGAGCAGCAGCGAGCTGGGCAACGACGACCTGGTGCAGCAAAGGCACGTTGGTCTGAACGTCGAAGATCTCTGCGGGCAGGTCAACCTTGACAGTGCTAGTCATTGAACTAGGCTCCCTTCACGGCGGTGCGTACGAGTACGACCTGGCCGCGGGCGCCGGGGACGGCACCCTTGATCAGGAGCAGCGACTTCTCGACGTCAACTGCGTGAACCGTGAGGTTCAGCGTGGTGTGACGAACGGCGCCCATGCGGCCGGCCATTTTCATGCCCTTGAAGACGCGGCTCGGGGTGGATGCGCCACCGATTGAACCGGGCTTACGGTGGTTCTTGTGGGCACCGTGGGAAGCTCCAACGCCGTGGAAGCCGTGACGCTTCATAACACCGGCGAAGCCCTTACCCTTGGTGGTGCCGATAACGTCGATCTTCTGGCCGGCTTCGAAGAGCTCAACAGAAAGCTCCTGGCCCAGCTCGTAAGTGTCAGCATCTGCAGTGCGCAGTTCGACGACGTGGCGGCGAGGCGTGACGCCTGCCTTTTCAAAGTGACCAGCCAGCGGCTTGGTGACCTTGCGGGGATCGATCTGGCCGTAGCCGATCTGAACAGCGACATAGCCATCAGTGTCTGCGTTGCGCAGCTGAGTGATGACGTTCGAATCTGCCTGGACCACAGTGACGGGGATGAGCTTGTTGTTCTCGTCCCAGACCTGGGTCATGCCGAGCTTCGTGCCCAGCAGGCCCTTTACGTTACGGGTTGCGGTCATAGTCTCTCAGCACCTCCCTACAGCTTGATTTCGATGTTCACGTCTGCCGGCAGGTCGAGACGCATGAGCGAGTCGACAGCCTTGGGCGTGGGATCGATGATGTCGATAAGACGCTTGTGCGTGCGCATTTCAAAGTGCTCGCGGCTGTCTTTGTACTTGTGCGGAGAGCGGATTACGCAGTAGATGTTCTTCTCCGTCGGAAGCGGCACGGGGCCAACTACCGTGGCGCCTGCGCGCGTGACCGTCTCAACGATCTTCCGTGCTGAAACATCAATGACCTCGTGGTCATATGACTTCAGCCGGATGCGGATTTTTTGTCCCGCCATGTCGCCTGACTCTCTTTCAGTTAGTGCTGCTCCGGTGAGGGCTGCTCTGTTTACTTGCGTGTTGCATGTGGCTGCCGAAGCATTTGAAGTCTGAACTACCACCCGCCGCACAAGCTGAATCCGGAAGAATCCGGGTTCCTCAACCTGCCGGCGTAACCGACCCCCGCGGTCGGGCGTGTCGCGCTTAGCACGCATACAAATCCGCAGTTCCATGGGGAGTGGGTTATGTTTGGTCTCCAACTTGGACCCTGACACCCGGCATTATCCGGATCGGGACACGAAGAAGCGCTTGAACAACTCATCTAGTATGCCGGATATTATGCGCAGAAGCTAATCTGGGCTATCGGACGAGGGTGGGGCATACGTTCCCGCGTTCGACGGCGTCCCCGCAGGTGGCGTCGCCGGCCGGCGGCACCTGCAGGGTTCCCGTCGCTGTCCGTCCCGGGTCATTGCCTTCGGCAACATCCGAATGGATGATAAGGGAATGACCGTCGAGCATGACGTATCCATTCGGGATCTGGCCGGACGCCTGCCGCGTTCGTTCACGCTGGGAGTTGCTGCTGCCGCCTTCCAGATCGAAGGCGCACTGGCCACGGACGGCCGAGGCCCCTCAGGCTGGGACGCCTTCGCGGAGAAGCCGGGAGCCATCATGGATGGCCACTCCCCGGCAATGGCCTGCGACCATTACAACCGCTCCCCCGAAGATGTGGCGCTGATGCGGGAACTGGGCGTGGACTCCTACCGCTTTTCGATTTCCTGGCCGCGGATCCAGCCGGAGGGCCGGGGCGCCTTCAATGAACAGGGCCTGGACTTCTACGACCGCCTGATCGACCAGCTTCTTGAAGCCGGCATCTCCCCCATGGCCACCCTGTACCACTGGGATACGCCGTTGCCTCTGGAACACCGCGGCGGGTGGATGAACAGGGCCACCGCCGAACGGTTCGCAGAATATTCTGCGGCGGCGGGCCGGCGCTTCGGTGACCGCGTGGACCAGTGGGTCACACTCAACGAGCCTGCTTCGGTGGTGCTGAACGGGTATGCCCTGGGCGTTCATGCTCCCGGGCGGGGCCTGCTGTTTGAGGCGTTTCCTGCCGTTCATAACCAGCTGCTCGCCCACGGCCTGTCCGTTCAGGCGCTCCGGGCGGAGGGCGTCCGCGGCGGGATTGGCGTGACCAACCTGCACTCCCCTGTGCGGCCGGCCACGGGAAAAATCACCGACCGGGTTGCCGCCAAGGTCTTCGACCTGATGCTGAACCGGATCTATGCCGATCCGATCCTCCTGGGCCGTTATCCTTCGGCCCTGAGGCTGGCCCGGCCGTGGTTGCGTTCCCTGCCCAGGATTTCCGACGCGGATCTCCGCACCATCCACCAGCCCGTGGACTTCTACGGCGTCAACTACTACCAGCCTGTGAAGGTGGCGGCAGGGCAGGGAACCGGTGATGACCTGACGGTGCCGGCTGAAGCGATGATCCGGATTCCTGCCCATCAGGTGCCGTTTGAGGAGTACGCCGCAACGGGATTCGGCTGGCCGGTTGCTCCGGATCATCTGGGGATCCTGCTGCGCGAACTGAAGGACCGCTACAAGCACGCCTTGCCCCCGCTGTACATCACCGAAAGCGGCGCGAGCTTCCCTGAACCGGATCATGTGACCGGACCCATCCAGGACCATCAGCGGATCGATTACATTTCGGGGCACTTGCGCCATGCCATGGAAGCGACCGCGCCCGGAGGGATTGCCCACGACGTCGATCTCCGCGGCTACTACGTCTGGACGCTGATGGACAACTTTGAATGGGCGGCCGGCTACTCGCAGCGGTTCGGGCTGGTGCACGTGGATTTCGACACGTTGGAGCGGACCCCGAAGGAGTCCTTCTACTGGTACCAGGCGCTTAGCCACGCCCGGAAGAAGCGGCTGGGCTGACGCCTGTCGGCGGCCTGCCGGCCAGCAGCCTACTGGTTCTTATTCGCACGGTTGATGCGCTTGGCGCGGTCAATCTCGTTGCGGAAATTCTTCTTGGCCCAGAACACTCCGGCCACCACTGCAGCTGCAATGATCAAAAAAATCAGCCATTCCATGATGTACTCCTCTCACTCCCAGCAACAGTATCAGGACCTGCCGGACGGCTCACTGGCTCCGGCAGGCCCATGTCCGGGCCCAGGTCCGACGGCTTCAGGCCCGCCACTTTCGGGTCCGTCACTTGCCGGGCCTTCACTCGCCGGACCCGCGGTCGGGCCAGCCGCCAGGCCACGGTTCAGGCGCCAGACGGCAAAGACGATGAGCCCGGCGGCAATCAGCGCCAACAGCACGAACGTGTAGTTCCTCATCGCCCACAGGATGCAGGCGGCAACCCCGGCAGCACCCCACCAGACAAACATCCGCTCCCCCAGGCCAAGGCCGGCCACCAGGAGCAGGGCAAGTAATACCAGCACCCAGAGCTGCTGGCTGCCGGCGCCGCCGAACACCACGCCCAGGCCACTGACTGACAGCAGCACAGACGCCGCACCGACCAGGAAACGCCCGGCGGGCTGGCCGCCGGAGGCATACCTCAGGGCACCGAGACCGGCCGCCAGCAGCACGTACCACTGGACCACCCAGAACGGATCGGGCAGTCCGGCCCCCAGCCTGCCGCCGCGCCCGTCCAGCTCGAACAGCGCAGCCCGCTGGACTGCAGCCGTCAGCAGGAGCGCACCCACCTCGAAGACCACCCGGCGGACCCGGAGTGGCGCTTCGCGATAGGCGATACCGGCGGCGAGGGCCAACACGGCAGCAGCAACCCAGGACGTTGCATCGTGCCGGACCCCGGCCAGTGCCGCCAGAATGAGGCCAAGGAACGCGGCGCCCGCGAGGGACCAGCGACGCATCGGGTCACCCTGCAGCGGGATGCTGCGGTACAGCCGGACGGCGTACAGCATGGCGGACGCAGCCCCGGCGCCGGCCAGCCACGGCAGGAACCCGCCCCACGCACCAGACACGTCCGAATATGCTTCCGCGGCCAGGATGACACTGCCACCAAGTGCCGCCAAGGCACCAGGCGGATAAAGCCGGGGAAGGTTCTCGACATGCGAGGCAGCAAAGCCAACGGCAGAAATGACCAAAACCGCGGCCCCAGCGACCCAGCCCGCAGCCAGTGGCGAGATGAGCACCGCAAGAAGGCCGGACAGACCGGCCATGATCAGCCACAGCAAGTGTTCGACGTCCGCTACGGGCACATTCCGCTGGCGCCGAATGATGCCGGCAACAGACGCGAGCACTGCCAGCAACAGCAGCACCACAGCAGTTCCGGTGTGGCTCAGCGCCGGCGACACCAGGAAGGTTCCACCAAAGGTGACCAGCGGGCCCAAGGCAAGCACCCCGAACAGCACGGCGTACACAGCGAAGTACAGCGCCCCGCGGGCAGTAAAAAGTTTCCTCGCCACAACGGCGGAAGCCAGGAGCATCAGCAGCTCCAGCAGAACAACCCAGCGTCCGCCGTCGTCGTCCCGTCCGAGAGCCCTGGTGATCCCCGGCCCCACGATGTACGTCAGCGGCAGCAAGGCCTGCCCGGCGAGGGTGATCCAGACAGCCGCCTGCTGGAACGGGACCTCAGTGAGCCGGGAGCGCATGACCCAGCGGACCGCGTGCTGCGCAGCCAGCACCACGGCGAAGGTCAGGGAAACCACGGTGGGCGAAGCAGTGATGTCGTAACTGAGCACCAGCGCCAGTGCCGCGGTCAGGACGCGGGCCGCGGCAAAGTACCAGCCCTTCCGGACGCGCTGCGGCTCGGCCACCACCATCAGAGCGGAGTAGACGGCGAACACGCCGATGATCATTTCAACCTTGCGGATGTCGCCGTCGGTCAGTGCCAGCAGCACGACCAGTGCGCCGGGGGCCAGTGCGAGGGCGCCGGTCTCGTTCCGGAGAAGGTAGCCGGCGGCGGCCGCGCAGAGAGCCACGAGGCCAGCAGCCCAGGTCCCCTGCCAGTCTGCGGAATCACCTCCGGCAAGGGCGGCCGTGCAGGCGAGCTGAGTAAGGAGCACGGCGCCAGCGTCCGCAAGAATGTAACGGGGCGCCCGACGGCGGGTGGCCGCGATCAGCGGAAAGCTCAGTTGGAGTGCCAGGACCGTCACGAGGACCGTGGCCGGATGAATCACCTCATCCGCGAAGACCAGCGGCCCGCCCTCCTCCTGCAACTGGTGGAACGCCGTGAGCGCGAGGACCGCGGCGGCCGCCCGGCCCAACCACCAGTAGGTCCAGCGGTGCTGGCGTGCACGAAGCCGCGCGGCCGTGACCAGCAGATACGCAACCACCAGGAGCAGCGCCAGATTTCCGGCTGCCTGGGACACGGCGTGGAACGAGACCGCCGCGGCGACCAGGGACATGCCAAGCGGCAAGGCCTCCCCCACCGTCGCAGACCAGTCCCTTTCCGCGGCGGGCCGTGGAACCAGCAGCGTCCCGACACCAAAAGCGGCGATGAGTTGGAGAAACAGTCCGGCGGCCGTCAGAGTCTGATCCGCCGACTCATCGAAGGCCGCCAGCCCGATCAGGGCCACGGCGCCGCCGGCACCGAAAACTGCGAGGGTGGCCTGCGGCGCCAACGTCCGGACCCCTGAACGCTCCAGGGTTGCGGTCACGAGCTGCTGGCACACCAGTGCGACCAGCAGAGCGAACACGGAGGCCTCGGCACGCCCCGGGCGCTCATCCAGCATGGCCGCGACCGTCACGGGAACAGCAAACGTCAGGGCCAGCCGGGCACCCAGGATCAAACGGCTCCGGAAGTCACCGGGTGAGTAAACGCCGCGGACCGCCCAGTAGCCGGCCGAGATGACCAGCAGGACAGCCAGCGGCCACGCTCCCATCGAAGGAGACGCAACCACCGCCAACGCCAGCGCAGCGACGGGCGCCCATTCGGTACGGCCCGCCCACCTGATGGCAAGGACCATGCCCGTGCCCAGGGACAACGAGACGGGCATCCACAACGGCACTGTTTCCGCATACTCAGGAGCGATGGCGGAACCGCGGAACAATCCGTTGGCAATTTCCTTGAGGCCAAACACCGTTGTCACGAGTAGTTGCAGTCCGAAGGTCAGTGAGGCGTCGAAGCGCCAACGGACGTCGCTTTCGCCGTCCGCGTCCCTGGCAGCCGAGGACGTGGTCCCCTCCGGCTGCGGGAACCAAGTGTCAAGCCGCCCCGTCAGCAACGCCACCGTCCCTGCCTGGACAGCAAGCAGCGCGGCGGCTGTGAGCAGCGCGTCACTCCCCCGGCCGCTCAAGTGCCAGGCCTCGACGGTGGCGGCAAGAGTCAGCGCTGCACGTGCACCGTAGAGGTTGAGCAGCCTCAGCCGCCCGGGAGCTGCCGATCTCCACGGAGCCGCGGCCATCAAGGCGAAGTACAGTCCGCACATGCCCATGACCAGGGCGTATTCCGCCTTGTCCAGGAGCAGCGGGACGAAGGTTGCGGCGGCCGCCACGGCGGGAACCACCATCGGGTGCAGTACTGTCAGGGGCCTGACGTAGACCGGTGGGAGCCAGCCCGGCCGGACCAAAGCCAGCGCTGAAAGCAGTGTGGCCAGTCCGATCAGCACTGTGAAGTACCAGACCAGGGCACCGCCAAGCACGGAGACACCGGAACACGCAGTTGATGCCACGAAGGTGAGGGACAGGTACACCAGCACGCGGCTCTCAAGGCGCACCGCTGCCGCTATGTAGCCGGCGGTGCCGATCAAGGACGTGATCAGCCACGCGGCCGGGCCATCCGGCAGCGCGAAGTTGTACAGCGCCAGGCCGGTCACCGGAACCATGCCCAGGCCGGTGCCTGTGAACGCGACCGCAGCCGGCTTGAGCCGGGGCACCCTGGCAAGAAGCACAAACCCCGCACCGTAGAAAAGAGCAGTCACACCACAGACCCCGGCGAAGCGCATCACGGGTGGCAGGCTCGTACCGATGAACAGGGCCGCGGCCGCCACCAACAGCAGACTGGCAACGTACAAGGTGATGTTGATGTTCTGGCGGTCCCGCTTTTCCCGCCGGGCCCGCCGCTCGGACGGCGTCTCCCGGACCGGGTGGAATTCCTCGGCGCGGAAGGTATCGGTGTGAGAGGTACCAGCCCGGAGAGTTGGTGGTGCCTGCGGGACCCGCGGGGCGGAGACGACCACCCGGGCAGGAGGCGCAGGAACCGTCACTGGGGGAAGCGGTGAAACGACGGCGAAAGGCGAGGCGGGTGCCAAGGAGACGGGAACCTCCGAGGGAGGCACGGACGGTGCCGGCCGGGCCGCGCTGCTGGCCGCCGTCGTCGGGCCCTGGACCCTGGCCATGGCGTCAAGCCACCCCTGGAGATGGCCGGCACGGTAACCGGCCTCGTACGCTTCGTTCCCCACGGTGGTCCCTCTCCCGAAGACAGGTTGCCTGTCCGTCTGTCGAGCGCTATTAATCCAATGACTGGATTAACTGTAGCAAAGAACAACCCCGCTGCACCAGCAGCGGGGTTGTTCCAGACTTCACCTCAGGCCGTCAGACGGCCTGCAGTTCAGCGGTCAATCAGATCAGCAAGTGACTACTTGATGATCTTGGTGACGCGTCCTGAACCAACGGTGCGGCCGCCTTCGCGGATAGCGAAGCCGAGGCCCTCTTCCATGGCGATGGGCTGGATGAGCGCAACGGTCATCTCAGTGTTGTCGCCAGGCATAACCATTTCCGTGCCTTCCGGCAGGGTGATAACGCCGGTTACGTCCGTGGTGCGGAAGTAGAACTGCGGGCGGTAGTTGGAGTAGAACGGGTTGTGACGCCCGCCTTCGTCCTTGGAGAGGATGTAGACGTTAGCCTCGAAGTCGGTGTGCGGGGTGATGGAACCCGGCTTGACGACAACCTGGCCACGCTCTACGTCATCACGCTTCAGACCGCGGAGCAGGAGGCCACAGTTCTCGCCGGCCCATGCTTCGTCGAGCTGCTTGTGGAACATCTCGATACCGGTAACCGTGGTCTTCTGGACCGGGCGGATGCCGACGATCTCGACCTCGGAGTTGATGGCGAGGGTTCCACGCTCGGCGCGGCCCGTAACAACGGTGCCACGGCCGGTGATCGTGAAGACGTCTTCGATCGGCATCAGGAAGGGCTTGTCACGGTCACGAACGGGGTCCGGTACCGAGTTGTCTACAGCTTCCATGAGGTCCTCGACGGACTTGACCCAAACCGGGTCGCCTTCGAGGGCCTTCAGGCCGGAGACGCGAACGACGGGTGCTTCGTCGCCATCGAAGCCCTGAGCGGAAAGCAGCTCACGAACTTCCATTTCAACGAGGTCCAGCAGTTCTTCGTCGTCAACCATGTCCGACTTGTTCAGAGCAACCAGCAGGTAGGGAACACCAACCTGGCGGGCGAGCAGGACGTGCTCGCGGGTCTGAGCCATCGGGCCGTCAGTGGCGGCAACCACGAGGATTGCACCGTCCATCTGTGCAGCACCGGTGATCATGTTCTTGATGTAGTCAGCGTGACCCGGAGCGTCTACGTGTGCGTAGTGGCGCTTCTCGGTCTGGTACTCAACGTGGGAGATGTTGATGGTAATGCCGCGCTGACGCTCTTCGGGAGCAGAGTCAATGGACGCGAAGTCGCGCTGCTCGTTGAGTGTCGGGTACTTGTCGTACAGCACCTTGGAAATCGCGGCCGTCAACGTCGTCTTACCGTGGTCAACGTGACCAATGGTGCCGATGTTAACGTGCGGCTTAGTCCGCTCGAACTTTGCCTTTGCCACAGGTTCCTCCTAGAACGTTTTCAAATGACTTACCCTTCGACCGCGCTTGTCGCGGCGAAACTTTGAGTAAGTCTACTTGGGGGGCTTTGGATTGATGAAATTGCAGATTCAGGAACTAATACTAGTCCCACGAGCCTGTCGGTGCAGATGGCCGGCCCCGGCTGGACCGGATGGCACTGACCGGAACCCTGCCATCTGCACCAGGTGAATTTCCGGAACCGGAAACGCACCCGAGTTTGTTGCTGCGAGAGCCTTGGAGACTACTCGCCGCGGTTCTTCTGGATGATCTCGTCGGCGTAAGCCTTCGGGACCTCGGCGTAGCTGTGGAACGTCATGGAGTACACAGCGCGGCCCTGGGTCTTCGAGCGCAGGTCACCGATGTAGCCGAACATGCCGGACAGCGGGACGTGCGCGCGGATGACCTTGACGCCCTGGGCATCTTCCATGGACTGCATCTGGCCACGGCGGGAGTTGAGGTCACCGATAACTTCACCCATGTATTCCTCAGGGGTGCGGACCTCGACATCCATCAGCGGTTCGAGCAGGATGGGGTTCGCTTTGCGTGCGGCTTCCTTGAAAGCCATGCGGCCAGCGATCTTGAACGCCATTTCCGAGGAGTCAACATCGTGGTACGCGCCGTCAATCAGCGTGGCCTTGATGCCGACAACCGGGTAACCGGCCAGGACGCCGTCGTTCAGTGCATCCTGGATACCGGCGTCCACCGACGGGATGTATTCGCGGGGAATACGGCCACCGGTGACCTTGTTCTCGAACTCGTACAGCTCGCCTTCGGACGTGTCCAACGGCGCGATCGCAATCTGGATCTTTGCGAACTGACCCGAACCACCGGTCTGCTTCTTGTGCGTGTAGTCGTGACGCTCTACAGCACGCTTGATGGTTTCGCGGTAAGCAACCTGCGGCTTGCCAACGTTTGCCTCGACCTTGAATTCGCGGCGCATGCGGTCCACCAGGATGTCCAGGTGGAGCTCGCCCATGCCGGCGATGATGGTCTGGCCGGTGTCCTCGTTGAGGGAGACCTGGAAGGTCGGGTCCTCAGCGGAGAGCTTCTGGATGGCCGTGGAGAGCTTCTCCTGGTCACCCTTGGTGTTCGGCTCGATCGCAACTGAGATCACGGGCTCCGGGAAGCTCATGGACTCGAGGACGATCTGGTTGGAGGAATCGCACAGGGTGTCGCCCGTGGTGGTGTCCTTCAGGCCGATCGCTGCGTAGATGTGGCCGGCGGTAGCGCCGTCAACCGGCATTTCCTTGTTGGCGTGCATCTGGAACAGCTTGCCGATGCGCTCTTTCTTGCCCTTGGTGGAGTTGACCACCTGTGAGCCTGCTTCCACGTGACCGGAGTACACGCGGATGAAGGTCAGCTGACCGAAGAACGGGTGCGTGGCAATCTTGAACGCCAGAGCCGAGAACGGCTCTTCGGAAGACGGCTTGCGCGTCAGTTCCTTCTCTTCGTCGCGGGGATCGTGACCGATCATCGGCGGGACGTCGAGCGGGTTCGGCAGGTAGTCGACGACGGCGTCAAGCATCGGCTGGACACCGCGGTTCTTGAAGGCAGAGCCACAGAACACCGGGTACAGCTCGGAGTTGATCGTCATCTTGCGGATGCCGGCCTTGAGTTCGTCCTCGGAGATTTCTTCGCCTTCGAGGTACTTCTCCATGAGCTCTTCGGAGGACTCCGCAACGGTCTCAACGAGCGTTGCGCGGTACTCTTCAGCCTTTTCCTTGAGGTCAGCCGGGATCTCCTGGATCTCGTACTTGGCACCCATGGTGACGTCGCCCTTGGAGTCGCCGGGCCAGACCAGTGCGCGCATGTAGAGCAGGTCGACGACGCCGACGAAGTCGTTCTCGGCACCGATCGGCAGCTGCATGACCAGCGGCTTGGCACCGAGGCGGCCGATGATGGTGTCCACGGTGAAGTAGAAGTCAGCACCGAGCTTGTCCATCTTGTTGACGAAGCAGATACGCGGAACGTTGTACTTGTCAGCCTGGCGCCAGACGGTCTCGGACTGAGGCTCAACGCCTTCCTTGCCATCGAAAACAGCGACAGCGCCGTCGAGGACGCGCAAGGAGCGCTCAACCTCAACGGTGAAGTCAACGTGGCCGGGGGTGTCGATGATGTTGATCTGGTTGTTTTCCCAGAAGCAGGTCACGGCGGCAGACGTGATGGTGATGCCGCGTTCCTTTTCCTGTTCCATCCAGTCAGTGGTCGAAGCGCCGTCGTGCGTTTCGCCAATCTTGTGGTTCACACCTGTGTAGAACAGAATGCGCTCGGTGGTGGTGGTCTTGCCGGCATCAATGTGGGCCATGATGCCGATGTTGCGGACCTTACTAAGGTCGGTAAGCACGTCCTGTGCCACGGTGTCTCCCTTTCGGATGGACTGCACGTTCGCCGCCGGCTCTGTTGAGCCGGCGGCGTCCGGGAAGTATTACCAGCGGTAGTGTGCGAAGGCCTTGTTGGACTCGGCCATCTTGTGGGTGTCTTCGCGACGCTTCACAGCGGCACCGAGACCGTTGGACGCATCCAGGATTTCGTTCTGGAGGCGCTCGGTCATGGTCTTCTCACGGCGGGCCTTGGAGTAGCCAACCAGCCAACGCAGGGCGAGGGCGGTGGAGCGGCCCGGCTTGACCTCAACCGGTACCTGGTAGGTGGCGCCGCCAACGCGGCGTGAGCGGACCTCGAGGGAAGGCTTGACGTTCTCCATGGCCTTCTTGAGGGCTGCTACGGGGTCGCCGCCGGACTTGGCGCGTGCGCCTTCGAGGGCACCGTAGACGATGCGCTCTGCGGTGGACTTCTTGCCGTCAACGAGCACCTTGTTGATCAGCTGAGTGACCAGTGGGGAGCCGTAAACGGGATCTAGTACGAGCGGCCGCTTGGGGGCCGGACCCTTGCGAGGCATATTACTTCTTCTCCATCTTTGCGCCGTAGCGGCTGCGGGCCTGCTTACGGTTCTTCACACCCTGGGTATCAAGGGCGCCACGGACGATCTTGTAGCGGACACCCGGAAGGTCCTTAACACGACCACCGCGAACGAGCACAATGGAGTGCTCCTGCAGGTTGTGGCCTACACCGGGGATGTAAGCGGTAACTTCAACGCCGCCGTTGAGGCGCACACGTGCGACCTTACGAAGAGCCGAGTTCGGCTTCTTGGGGGTGGTGGTGTAGACGCGGGTGCAAACACCGCGGCGCATCGGGCTGCCGTTAAGGGCAGGAGCCTTGGTCTTTTTGACCTTAGGCGTGCGGCCCTTGCGGACCAGCTGGTTAATCGTAGGCACTCTCGTGTTCTCCGTTGGTTTGATCTCTACCGGCGCATTCGGGCGTCAGCCCTTGCGTTGCACTGGTTTGGCGTTGTCCCTGCAGCCGTGAGGTCTAGAATCTTGCTTAGGCGTGCAAAAGCGTGGCATTCGTTGCGCACCTAGCCCGCAACCCGGAAACAAGCTCCCACCGAAGCATCATGAGAACAAAACCAAAATGATGCTGCGGCGGCCTTCATCCACTGCCACACAGAACAATTACAAAAATTCTAGCACGGCTTGCTCCCGGACCTTAATCCGGGGTATACGGGAAGGCCCGGCCTCCCGCCGTCGTCGTCGCCTTAAACAGCAACGCGGGGTCACTCCGAGCCCAATCCAAGGTGAGGATTGGGCCGGAAGTGACCCCGCGTTGCGTTAGTGGCTAGCGGAAGTCGTTACCGAGATCGTAGTCATCCAGCGGGATGGCGTGGAACTCTGGAGCTCCGTCGCCGCCCAGGGAGTCGTACGAGAAGTCACTGAATGCGCTCGGGCCGGTGAACAGGTTGGCCTTTGCTTCCTCAGTGGGCTCCACGGTGACCTCGGTGTAGCGCGGGAGACCCGTGCCGGCCGGGATCAGCTTACCGATGATGACGTTCTCCTTGAGGCCGAGCAGCGGATCGCTCTTGCCTTCCATGGCCGCCTGCGTCAGGACGCGGGTGGTCTCCTGGAAGGAAGCTGCGGACAGCCAGGACTCGGTGGCCAGGGACGCCTTGGTGATGCCCATGAGCTCAGGACGTCCGGAAGCCGGAGTCTTGCCCTCGGACACAACGCGGCGGTTGGCCTCCTCGAAGCGGCTGCGCTCGGCGAGCTCGCCGGGCAGCAGATCCGATTCGCCGGACTCGATGACCGTGACGCGGCGCAGCATCTGGCGGACGATAACCTCGACGTGCTTGTCGTGGATACCGATGCCCTGGCTGCGGTACACGCCCTGGACCTCGTCCACCAGGAACTTCTGTGCAGCACGGGGGCCCATGATGCGCAGAACCTGCTTGGGATCCACCGGTCCGTTGATCAGCTTCTGGCCGACGGTGACGTGGTCGCCATCTTCGATCAGCAGGCGTGAACGGCGCAGGACCGGGTAGGCGATCTCTTCGGTTCCGTCGTCCGGCGTGATGACCAGGCGCATCTGGCGCTCGGACTCTTCGATGGTGATGCGGCCGGCTGCTTCAGCAATCGGTGCAACACCCTTCGGAGTACGGGCTTCGAAGAGCTCCTGGATACGGGGCAGACCCTGGGTGATGTCGTCGCCACCGCTGGCGGAAACAGCACCACCGGTGTGGAACGTACGCATGGTCAGCTGGGTACCGGGCTCACCGATGGACTGGGCCGCGATGATGCCAACGGCCTCACCGATGTCCACGGTCTTGCCGGTAGCCAGTGAACGGCCGTAGCACAGGGCGCAGGTGCCGACGCTGGACTCACAGGTGAGTACGGAGCGGACCTTGACCTCGGTGATGCCGGCTGCGAACAGCTCAGCGATAACGACGTCGCCGCAGTCGGTGCCGCCGGCTGCAAGGACGTTGCCCTTGGAGTCCACAACATCAACAGCGAGCGTACGGGCGTAGGCGCTGTTCTCAACGTTCTCGTCCAGGACCAGTTCGCCGTTGGCGTCCGGCACGGCAATTGCCGTGACCAGGCCGCGCTCAGTGCCGCAGTCCTCTTCGCGGACGATGACGTCCTGCGAGACGTCCACCAGTCGACGGGTCAGGTAACCCGAGTTGGCGGTTCGCAGCGCGGTGTCAGCCAGACCCTTACGGGCACCGTGCGTGGCGATGAAGTATTCCAGCACCGACAGGCCCTCGCGGTAGGAGGACTTGATGGGACGCGGGATGATTTCACCCTTAGGGTTGGCCACCAGGCCACGGATACCCGCGATCTGACGGACCTGCATCCAGTTACCACGTGCACCGGAGGACACCATGCGGTTGATGGTGTTCATCGGCGACAGGTTGTCACGCATCGCCTGGGCGATTTCGTTCGTTGCCTTGTTCCAGATCTCGATCAGTTCCTGGCGACGCTCGTCGTCGTCGATCAGGCCCTTGTCGTACTGGCCCTGGATCTTGGCAGCCATGGTTTCGTAGCCGGCAAGGATCTGCGGCTTGTCCTTGGGTACCTCGATGTCCGAGATGGCGACGGTAACGCCCGAGCGGGTGGCCCAGTAGAAACCGGCATCCTTCAGGTTGTCCAGCGTTGCCGCCGTGACCACCTTCGGGTAGCGCTCGGCGAGGTCGTTGACGATCGTGGACAGTTCGCCCTTGTCCGCAACGTTCTCAACCCACGGGTAGTCCGCCGGCAGCGTCTGGTTGAAGATGACCTGGCCCAGGGAGGTCTGGACGAGAACCGGCTGGCCGGCCTCCCAGCCTTCCGGAGCTTCCCAGCCCGCGTAAGGAACAAAGCCTTCAAGACGGATCTTGACCTGCGAGTTCAGGTGCAGCTCGCGGAGGTCGTAGGCCATGATGGCTTCGGAAACCGACGAGAAGACGCGGCCTTCGCCAGCTGAACCGACACGCTTGGTGGTCAGGTGGTAGAGGCCGATGATCATATCCTGCGAAGGCAGGGTGACCGGGCGGCCGTCGGACGGCTTCAGGATGTTGTTCGAGGACAGCATCAGGATGCGTGCCTCAGCCTGGGCCTCGGGGCTCAGCGGCAGGTGCACTGCCATCTGGTCGCCGTCGAAGTCAGCGTTGAACGCGCCACAGACCAGCGGGTGAAGCTGGATTGCCTTGCCTTCAACAAGCTGCGGTTCGAACGCCTGGATGCCAAGGCGGTGCAGGGTGGGTGCACGGTTGAGCAGCACCGGGTGTTCGGTGATGATCTCTTCGAGCACGTCCCAGACCTGCGGACGGTAACGCTCGACCATACGCTTGGCCGACTTGATGTTCTGGGCGTGGTTGAGGTCAACCAGGCGCTTCATCACGAACGGCTTGAAGAGCTCCAGCGCCATCTGCTTGGGCAGGCCACACTGGTGCAGCTTCAGCTGCGGGCCGACGACGATGACCGAACGGCCGGAGTAGTCGACGCGCTTGCCGAGGAGGTTCTGGCGGAAACGGCCCTGCTTGCCCTTGAGCATGTCGCTCAGGGACTTCAGCGGACGGTTGCCCGGTCCGGTGACCGGACGGCCGCGGCGGCCGTTGTCGAAGAGGCTGTCAACGGCTTCCTGAAGCATGCGCTTCTCGTTGTTGACGATGATCTCCGGAGCACCCAGGTCAAGCAGTCGCTTGAGACGGTTGTTGCGGTTGATCACGCGGCGGTAGAGGTCGTTGAGGTCGGAGGTCGCGAAGCGGCCACCGTCCAGCTGGACCATCGGGCGCAGTTCCGGCGGGATCACCGGGACGGCATCCAGAACCATGCCAAGCGGGCTGTTGTTGGTGGTCAGGAACGCGTTGACCACCTTCAGGCGCTTCAGGGCGCGGGTCTTGCGCTGGCCCTTGCCGTTGGCGATGATGTTGCGCAGCAGGTCCGACTCGGCCTGCATGTCGAAGTTCTCAAGACGCTTCTTGATGGCTTCGGCACCCATGGAGCCTTCGAAGTACATGCCGTAACGGTCGCGCAGTTCGCGGTAGAGGCCTTCGTCGCCTTCAAGGTCAGCGACCTTGAGGTTCTTGAAGCGGTCCCAGACCTGCTCGAGCCGCTCGATCTCGGCGTCGGCGCGCTTGCGCACGTTGGCCATCTGGCGGTCGGCGGAGTCGCGGGCCTTCTTCTTGTCGGCAGCCTTGGCACCTTCACCTTCGAGGCGCGCGATCTCGTTTTCGAGGTCACGGGCGATCGTGGCGATGTCGGAGTCGCGGTTGTCGATCAGCTGCTTCTTCTCGATGTCGTGCTCAACCTGCAGGTTGGGCAGTTCCTCGTGGCGTGCGTCAGCGTCAACGCTGGTGATCATGTAGGCAGCGAAGTAGATGACCTTTTCGAGGTCCTTCGGTGCCAGGTCAAGGAGGTAGCCCAGGCGGGACGGAACACCCTTGAAGTACCAGATGTGCGTGACCGGGGCGGCCAGCTCGATGTGGCCCATGCGCTCACGGCGGACCTTGGCGCGGGTGACTTCAACGCCACACCGCTCGCAGATGATGCCCTTGAAGCGCACGCGCTTGTACTTACCGCAGTAGCATTCCCAGTCGCGGGAAGGGCCGAAGATCTTCTCGCAGAAGAGGCCGTCCTTCTCGGGCTTGAGCGTGCGGTAGTTGATGGTTTCCGGCTTCTTAACCTCGCCGTACGACCAGCCACGGATGTCTTCCGCGGTGGCGAGGCCGATCTGCATGAGGCCGAAGGAGGATTCGCTGGACATATGGTCCCTGTTCTCTCTTGTTCTCTAAATTCTGAAGTCTTGGGTGCGGGATGAGGGAGGTGGCGTACCGGGAAAAGTCAGCGCGGCGGTGCCGCTTGCTTTTCCCGGTACACCCCCTGCTAAACCTCTTCTACGGAACTGGGCTCTGCACGAGACAGATCGATGCCCAGTTCTTCCGCAGCCGTGAAGACTGCGTCATCAGAGTCACGCATTTCAATTGTGGTTCCGTCCGTGGAGAGTACTTCCACGTTCAGGCACAGCGACTGCATTTCCTTGATCAAGACCTTGAAGGACTCAGGAACGCCCGGCTCGGGGATGTTCTCGCCCTTGACGATCGCTTCGTAGACCTTCACACGACCATGGATGTCATCAGACTTGATCGTGAGGAGTTCCTGGAGCGTGTAGGCGGCGCCGTAAGCTTCGAGCGCCCACACTTCCATTTCACCGAAGCGCTGGCCACCGAACTGTGCCTTACCACCCAGCGGCTGCTGCGTGATCATGGAGTACGGGCCGGTGGAGCGTGCGTGGATCTTGTCGTCCACCAGGTGGTGGAGCTTCAGGATGTACATGTAGCCGACCGAGATCGGATCCGGGAACGGCTCGCCGGAGCGGCCGTCGAACAGGCGGGTCTTGCCTGAGGAGTTGATCAGGCGGTCGCCGTCGCGGGTTACGTTGGTGGAGTCCAGCAGGCCCGTGATTTCTTCTTCACGGGCGCCGTCGAACACCGGCGTTGCAACAGTGGTGGAGCCACTCTCGCGGGGCAGGTTCGGCAGCTGCTTGATCCACTCGGGCTCGCCTTCGATCTTCCAACCGGTCTTGGCAACCCAGCCGAGGTGCGTTTCAAGCACCTGGCCGACGTTCATACGGCCCGGAACACCCAGCGGGTTCAGGACAATATCAACCGGGGTGCCATCGGCAAGGAAGGGCATGTCCTCGATCGGGAGGATCTTGGAGATAACACCCTTGTTGCCGTGGCGGCCGGCGAGCTTGTCGCCGTCGGTGATCTTGCGCTTGGCGGCCACGTAGACGCGCACCAGCTGGTTCACGCCCGGGGGCAGTTCGTCGTCGTTGTCGCGGTCGAAGACGCGCACGCCGATGACCGTACCGGACTCGCCGTGCGGAACCTTCAGGGAGGTGTCGCGCACTTCGCGGGACTTCTCACCGAAGATGGCACGCAGCAGGCGCTCTTCCGGGGTCAGTTCGGTTTCACCCTTCGGGGTGACCTTTCCGACCAGGATGTCGCCGGCTTCAACTTCGGCACCGATGTGGATGATGCCGCGCTCGTCCAGGCCTGCCAGGACTTCCTCGGACACGTTGGGGATGTCACGGGTGATTTCCTCGGCACCAAGCTTGGTGTCGCGGGCATCGATCTCGTGCTCCTCGATGTGGATGGAGGAAAGAACGTCCTCGGCAACAATGCGCTGCGAGAGGATGATGGCGTCCTCGAAGTTGTGGCCTTCCCATGACATGAATGCCACGAGCAGGTTCTTACCGAGGGCGAGCTCGCCCTGGTCCGTTGCCGGACCGTCAGCGATGATGCCGCCGACCTCGAGGCGCTGGCCTTCGTTGACCAGGACACGGTTGTTGTAGCAGTTGCCCTGGTTGGAGCGTGCGAACTTGTTGATGCGGTAGTTGGTTTCCGTACCGTCATCGTTGAGCACGATAACCAGCTCAGCGGAGACCTCGGTAACCACACCGGCCTTCTTGGCGATGGTGACATCACCGGCGTCGACGGCGGCGGCGCGCTCCATGCCGGTGCCCACGAACGGGGCCTCGGAACGGACCAGCGGCACAGCCTGGCGCTGCATGTTGGCACCCATGAGCGCGCGGTTAGCATCGTCATGCTCCAGGAACGGGATCAGGGCCGTAGCCACGGACACCATCTGGCGCGGGGAAACGTCCATGAACTCGACCTCGCCGGCGGGAACGAGCACAGGCTCGCCTCCACCACCACGGGCGCGGACCAGGACGGTCTCTTCGGCGAACTTCTTGTTCTCATCCAGCGGGGCGTTGGCCTGTGCGATCAGGACCTCTGCTTCGTCGTCGGCGGTGAGGTACTGGACCTCATCGGAGACAACGCCTTCGGAGACGAGACGGTAAGGGGTCTCGATGAAGCCGAACGGGTTGATGCGGCCGTAGGAAGCCAGCGAACCGATCAGGCCAATGTTCGGGCCTTCAGGGGTTTCAATGGGGCACATACGTCCGTAGTGGGACGGGTGAACGTCTCGGACTTCCATGCCTGCACGGTCACGGGACAGACCACCCGGGCCAAGCGCGGACAGACGGCGCTTGTGGGTCAGACCCGAGAGCGGGTTGTTCTGGTCCATGAACTGCGACAGCTGGGAAGTTCCGAAGAACTCTTTGATGGCTGCAACAACCGGGCGGATGTTGATCAGGGTCTGCGGCGTGATGGCTTCGACGTCCTGCGTGGTCATCCGCTCGCGGACAACGCGCTCCATGCGGGACAGGCCGGTGCGGACCTGGTTCTCGATGAGCTCGCCGACGGCGCGGATGCGGCGGTTGCCGAAGTGGTCGATGTCATCGATCTCGACGCGGAGCTCGTGGTCCTGGCCGTCGCGCTTGCCCGTGAGGGTCTTTTCGCCGGCGTGCAGGGCAACGAGGAACTTGATCATGGCCACGATGTCTTCAACGTGGAGGACCGAAGCTTCCTTGTCGCCAAGGGAGCGGTCGATGCCAAGCTTGCGGTTGATCTTGTAACGGCCGACCTTGGCCAGATCGTAGCGCTTGGAGTTGAAGTACAGGTTGTCCAGCAGGGACTGGGCAGCCTCAACTGTGGGCGGCTCGCCTGGTCGCAGCTTCCGGTAGATGTCAAGCAAGGCGTCTTCGCGGGTTTCGGTGGCGTCCTTCTCCAGCGTTGCGCGCATGGAGTCGTACTGGCCGAATTCTTCGAGGATCTGGCCTTCGGTCCAGCCGAGGGCCTTCAGCAGAACCGTGACGGACTGCTTGCGCTTCCGGTCGAGGCGGACGCCGACCTGGTCGCGCTTGTCGATCTCGAGTTCGAACCATGCACCGCGGGACGGGATGATCTTGGCAGTGAAGATGTCCTTGTCACTGGTCTTGTCAGCGGTGCGCTCAAAGTAGGCGCCCGGTGAACGGACCAGCTGGGAGACGACGACACGCTCGGTGCCGTTGACGACGAAGGTGCCCTTCTCGGTCATCAGCGGGAAGTCACCCATGAACACGGTCTGCTGCTTGATTTCGCCCGTGTTGTTGTTCATGAACTCGGCCTTGACATACAGCGGAGCCGAGTACGTAGCGTCCCGGTCCTTGCATTCGGCCATGGTGTATTTGGGATCAGCGAACTCCGGATCGGAGAAGCTCAGGGACATGGTGCCCTGGAAGTCCTCGATCGGGGAGATCTCTTCGAAGATGTCCGAGAGTCCGGACGAAGTGGCGACGCTGAGATCGTTTTCTTCGACGGCTTTCGCTACGCGTGCCTGCCAGCGTTCGTTGCCGACCAGCCAGTCAAAGCTGTCCGTCTGCAGGGCAAGCAGATTCGGAACGTCAAGAGGTTCGTGAATCTTTGCGAATGAGAGCCGGCGAGTGGCACCATCAGTGGTGTTTGATGCGATAGCGGTGGCAGTGTTATTTACATTAGAGGTGCTCGAGGCGACCAAGAGGGATCCTTCCACAGACCTTCAGGCGTTTTCAGATCTCCCCCGCTGTGCACCCTGCAGAGTGTCTCTGCAGTGCTACCATCCGGTTCCGCTATATGACCCGGGGCCCGGTCTGACTACTGTGTGACGTTGTTGACGGCACGTTAATAGTCAGCTGCCAGGCAAAGCCCACCGCTATATGAAGGCTGAAGGTAAACAGGGAAGACGCAAATATCTACGATACGGCAAAACCATTAACGTGTCTACCCCACATCCGTACCTTTTGCAAGCACCGATTTTTTGACCGCTAAAGCCGAGGGAACAAGGGCTCCCGGACGGGTCAGAGCGTCAGCGTAACGCCCTCAGCGGTGCAGGCTCCAGCGTTCGCGAAGACAGCGTCCCGGACGGCATCCTTGGATTTCTGGTCCGGCTGTCCACCGGTGTCCACAGCCGAGGAGTGGTCAATGGCGAGGGCGCCCAGGGACGCAAACAGCCCCTTCAGGTTCCCGGAGTAGTCATCCTTGGCATCGCGCGCCGCGCGGTAAACGTCCTCGTAGGCGTCGGCGTCATTCGCTGCAGCCCGGTACTGCACGTAGAGCGAATTGAACAGCTCGCAGGCCGTCTTGACGCCGCCGGCCTGTGGCGCCGCTGAGGCTGTGGAAGTCCGGGCCGTGGATGACCGCGACGGCGATGCCTGGGAGGTTGCGGGGGTGGACGTGGCGGGGGCAGCTGCAGTGGTGGTGTTCTCCGGAGCGGGAGTGGAGACGCTGCAGGCGGTAAGTCCAGCGAGGCAGGCAACGGCTGCCGCTGCGAGGATTGTCTTCAAGATGCTGCTCCCTGTTTATTCCATAGGTGTACTGCGTTGTCTGTCCAGCGTTGTATGTTCCGGCAGAGTCGTCGCCGTCCACCCTACGCAGGCCGGCCTCACAGCGCACATCCGCTGCATGGGTAGTTCTCCCCTAAGGGCCCACCTGCCGCGGGGCCGGAATGCACGTTGCCGCTTGGACGTTTGGATAGTTAGGTGACGGTGCTCACGATAGCCTTGGGCAAGATCGTTTCAGATGAAGAACAACAAAGGGTTGGAAGAGATAACCATGGGCAATTCCACAGACAACACTGACGTTGTCATCCTTGCCGGGGCGCGCACGCCACAGGGCCGGCTGAACGGGCAGCTGGCAAGCTTCACCGCCGTCGAACTCGGTGCACACGCGATCAAGGCCGCGATCGCAGCGAGCGGCATTGACGCCGGCCAGGTTGACGCCGTGATCATGGGCCAGGTGCTGCAGGCGGGCGCCGGCCAGAACCCGGCCCGACAGAGCTCCATCGGTGCCGGCATCGGCTGGAACGTTCCCACGGTCACCATCAACAAGGTGTGCCTGTCCGGGCTGACCGCCGTGATTGACGCGGCCCGGCTGATCCGCAGCGGCGATGCCACCGTGGTGGTGGCCGGCGGGCAGGAATCAATGACCCGCGCCCCGCACCTGTTGCCCGGCTCCAGGCAAGGCTGGACCTACGGTGCCATCCAGGCCCTTGATGTGGCTGCCCACGACGGCCTCACCGATGCTTTCGACGGTCAGTCCATGGGCCTGTCCACCGAAACCAAGAACCTCAGCCTGGGCATCGACCGCGCCTCGCAGGATAACGTGGCAGCGCAGTCGCACCAGCGGGCGGCACTTGCGGCCAAGAATGGAATCTTCGACGACGAAATCGCCCCGATCAGCGTCAAGCAGCGCAAGGGCGATCCCATCATCGTTTCCGCCGACGAAGGCGTCCGGCCCAACACCTCGGTCGAGTCCCTCGCAGGCCTCCGGGCCGCGTTCGTCACGGACGGGACCATCACTGCGGGCAACTCATCCCCCCTGTCCGACGGCGCCTCCGCCCTGGTGCTGGCATCGCGCCGGTTTGCCGAGGAGAACGGCCTGGAATACCTGGCCGTCATCGGAAAGCCCGGGCAGGTGGCCGGACCGGACAATTCGTTGCATTCCCAGCCGTCAAATGCCATCAAGGAGGCCCTGGGACGGGCAGGGTGGAGTACTGCCGACCTGGACTTCATCGAGATCAACGAAGCCTTTGGGTCCGTGGCCGTGCAGTCCCTCAAGGATCTGGACTACCCCCTGGAGAAGTGCAACCTCCACGGCGGCGCCATTGCCCTGGGCCACCCGATCGGCGCATCAGGCGCGAGGCTGGCCCTGCACGCGGCCCATGAGCTTAAACGGCGCGGCAGCGGCAAAGCCGCGGTCTCCCTGTGCGGAGGCGGCGGGCAGGGCGAAGCCCTGCTGCTGTACCGGGACTGATGGTGGCGCAGGCCGGTGGCGGAAGCATCGCCGTCGGGCGCCAGAGATTCCTGGCTGACGCCGCGGCGCGCGGCCTGGAGGTCCAGCTCGTCGAGCGCCTTGCGGCCAAAAGCCTTGAGGAGGCAGCCGGGATCCTGGGCATCACCCCCGCGGAGATCGTGAAGTCCCTGGTGGTCAAGCACAAGGACGGGTCCTTCCTGTTCGCGCTCATCCCGGGCGACCGCCAGATCTCCTGGCCTAAGCTCCGGAATCTGCTGGGGGTCAACAAGCTCTCGCTGCCGCCGGCCGACGTCGCGCTGGAAGCCACGGGCTACGAGCGCGGCACCATCACCCCGCTGGGCAGCACCACGGCGTGGCCCGTTTACGCGGACGCTGCCATCGCAGGGCGCCGGATCTCCATGGGCGCCGGCGAACACGGCTACAGCGCTTTCGTCGATGCCGACGCCTTGACCTCGGCGCTGGGCGCCGTGGTGGCGGACATCAGCGACCCGACCTAGCAACGCGGGGTCACCTAACGCCCGATAACGGCGATTTTAAGGGCCGAAAGTGACCCTGCGTTGGAGTTAAAGCAGAAAACCCCGCCCACCGAAGTGGACGGGGTTTTCGTGAAGCAGCGTGAGTTACTTGATGGTAACGCGGGCGCCGGCAGCTTCGAGCTGGTCCTTTGCCTTCTCGGCAGCTTCCTTGGTGACGCCTTCGAGAACAGCCTTCGGAGCGCTGTCGACAACGTCCTTGGCTTCCTTGAGGCCCAGGGAAGTGATGGCGCGGACTTCCTTGATCACTGCGATCTTCTTGTCGCCGGCAGCTTCGAGAACGACGTCGAATTCCGTCTGCTCTTCAGCCTCTTCTGCGGCGCCGCCACCGGCGGGGCCTGCAACAGCAACCGCAGCAGCGGTAACTTCGAAGGTCTCTTCGAAGAGCTTGACGAACTCGGAGAGCTCGATGATGGTCAGTTCCTTGAAAGCTTCAATGAGCTCTTCGTTGGTGAGCTTCGCCATGGTTGGCGTCCTTCCTATAGTGGTGTTCAACAGCCTCAGCCGCATTTTCACACCGGAGTCTGGTGGGTAAAGAGAAACTACTTCTCTTCGGCAGCGGGAGCTTCGGCGGGAGCCTCAGCTTCTGCGGCGGGAGCCTCTTCGGCCGGAGCCTCGTCAGCGGGAGCTTCTTCAGCGGCAGGAGCCTCGGCAGCTGCCGGTGCACCGTTCTCTTCTTCAAGCTTGAGGCGCAGAGCGTCAATGATGCGCACGGCCGCGGCAGCAGGAGCCTTGAGGATGCCTGCAACCTTGGCGAGCTGCAGCTCGCGGGACTCGAGTGCTGCCAGGGCAGCAACTTCGCTTGCGTTCAGTGCCTTGCCCTCGAAGTAACCGGTCTTGATAACCAGCTGCTTGTTGGTCTTGGCAAAATCCGTCAGGCTCTTGGCAGCGGCAACTGCGTCACCCTTGATGAACGCGATTGCAGTGGGGCCGGAGAGCTGGTCGTTGAATGCTTCAACACCGGCTTCCTTGGCTGCAATGGCGGTCAGGGTGTTCTTGACGACCGAGAACTTGGTGTCCTGGCCGAGAGAAACACGCAGCTGCTTGAGCTGTGCAACGGTGAGCCCACGGTATTCGGTCAGGACAGCGGCGTTCGATTCCTTGAAATCGTTAGTGATCTCAGCTACTGCTGAAACCTTTGTAGGCGTTGCCATAACCCTCCTTCCGGGGATAGTGCCGGTATTCGACGGTCCCCTCAGGATCGCTAAAACAAAAAAACGCCCCGCGCAGATGCACGGGGCTTGGCTCAACACGGGTATTCCGTGGAGCTTTGCTTCGTTCACCTGCGCCGGCCGCCCTGCGTGAGGGTCCTTCGTCCGGAAAGCCACTTCAATCCCCCGCGCAGAACTGCAGAATTGAGCCTTGCTCAAGGGAGTGGATTTCCAACAACCGACGGTCTTTGGTAGTTCAAGCTTACGGGACGTGCCGCCGTCCAACCAAATCGGCCTCAGCTGACGCTTGACTTCAGGGACGGGAGCTCTTTCTGCCAGATCCCCGTCACACCGGCCGTGGTGAAGCCGAGCTGCTGGTTGACCGTCAGCAGGTACCTGTTCTCCGGCGCGTTCCAGGTGTAGATGACGCGGGCATCAGGGAACTGCTCGGTGAGCCGCTCCATGTTGGCCAGCTTGATCAGCAGGCCCAGTTTGTTACCGCGGTGCCCCTGCAGCACCAGGGTGTCATCCTGGAAGACCACGTCGGGGCGGTGGGCCAGGACGCTGATGGTGGTCAGGCCCACCAAGGAACCGCTGGCGAGGTGCTCGACGGCGGTGACCACTGTCCGCCGTCCCTGGGCGATGGTGACCTCTTCCGCCTCGCGGAGGATGGCGCCGTCGAACACCATGTCCTGCTCGACGGGAGTCTCAAGGGCAGGGTCGACGTCGGCGCCCGCCTGGTTCTCGAGGACGGCGACGGCTTCGAGCCACTCAGCGGGGCAGCGGTCGGTCCAGTGGTGGAGCCGGTAGCGGCCGTTGTTGGCTTCATCGGCCTCCGCCTGGAGATCGGCCACCAGCTTGGTGTCCAGGGGCAGGGCGCAGGAGCTGAACTGCTCAATGTGCTGCAGGGTGTAGCCGGTCCGTTGGGCGAATTCGACCTCGCGGCTTTCCAGCGGCACAAACCCTTGACCGGAACCCGGTACCAGCTGGGCCTTCTCGAACTCGTGCAAGGAGGCCCCGGGGTGGTTGGTGTCAACCAGGATGGACGTGCGGCCCTCGCTTCGAACCAGGTGTTCGGCCTCGTGCAGCAGTTTGCGGCCCACGCCCTGCCGCTGGAATTCGGGCAGGATGTCCAGCGTGAATTCGGCAACGTCCAGGTTGTCCGTCAGCGGCAGGGCAATGTCCACGGTCCCAACGATCTGGCCTTCAACCTTGGCAACGAGAATAATCTGGCGCTCATACGGATCCGCCAACTCCAGGAGCTTCTCCAGTGGCGTGTACGCCAGGTCATCGCTCCCCCAGGTCTGCATCCTGACCTTCCGGCCCACCTCGACGGCGGCCAGGAAATCCGACGCCTCCGGCGCGTCCAGTGAGTCCGGGATCCATAGTTGCTCGATCCGTACATCTTTTGCCATAAGGGGCATCATCCCAGCCGTTTCTGCCATTCGCCCTCATAACCAGCAGGTTTGAAGCCAAGCAACGTATTGATCGCCAGCATATGCCGGTTTTCCACCGCGTTCCACGTCAGCACCGAACGTGCCGTCGGCCAGCGTTGCCGGGCCGCCCGCAGGTTCGCAGCCTTGATCAGGAGGCCCAGCCGGTTCCCCCGGTGTTCGGCGACCACCAGCGTGTCCTGCTGGGTGATGGACCCGGGTACCCCCGGCCGCCAGTTCAGAACCGTGTAGGCAACGAGTTCGCCGCTTGTCCGGTGCAGTGCCGCAGCGACCTGGCTTTGCAGGCCGCTGCGGATGTTCGCCTGTTCCTCGTGGCGCACCCTGGCTGAATCCCAGACCTCGGCCTCCCAGTCCAGCCCGGCGATGGGTACGTCGGAGCTCATCCGCACTTTGAGCGCCGCATACTGGTCCACAAGTTCGCCAGGGCAAATGTCTCCCCAGCCCGCCACGACGTAACCGCGTGCCGTGGAGGACGCCTCCGTTTCGAGGGATTCCAGGTGGTTCCGGTCCACGGGAAGGGCCAGGCGGCTGGCTCTTTCCACCTGCTCAAGCTCGTAGCCTGCTTTGGCGGCAAAAGCCACCGCGGGGTCATCAGCCGGCAGGCCGCCCGCCCCGGACTTCGCGGGCAGCAACCTGGCTGCATCGTCCACCGGCTCTGCCGGTACCTCGCAGTAGGCATCAAGGGAAGTCCTGCCCCGCCGCACGGCAACGGCCTCGGCGTGCTCAAGAAGCCGGCGGCCCCACCCCCGGCGCCGGTGAGCCGCGGCCACGTCCACTGAGATTCCCGCCGTGTTCGTGTTCTCACGCAGGGGCAGCGTGACGGTGCAGGCGCCAATCGTTTCCTGGCCCAGCCGTGCTATAAAAAGCTGCCTCTCCTCGTAATCGCTGCCGCGCCAGTATTCCAGGCTCTCGCTGAGGGTGGGACAGCGGTCCAGGTCGCCCCACCTTTCCAGTTCATGCGCTTCGCGCAGCGCCTGGTATTCGGGGAGGCCGCTGACCCCCCGCGCGATCTCCGCTTGGCGGCCGGCAACGCGGGCTGCATCGCCGGCGCCGGGGGCACCCTGGTATGTCCCGGCGTCGGGCGTTGAAGGAATTGCGACGGCGGTGATCTCCAGCTGCTGACCCGTCATTCCCCCAGCCTAGCCACCCGCACTGATTAGTCGAGGGTCCGGCCTCATGGAAAGCAACTTCCAGGAAGCCCCTGTTAAACCGGAGGACCGCCCGGCGGAATGCCGGGCGGTCCTTGGTTGTGCCGGACGGATCCGGCAGGGAACTGGTGGAGGATTAGACCTCGGTCAGAACCTTGGTGACGTTGGGGTCCACGGAGATGCCGGGGCCGAACGTGGTGGCAACGGTGGCCTTCTGGATGTAGCGGCCCTTGGAAGCGGACGGCTTCAGGCGAAGGACCTCTTCCAGTGCTGCTGCGTAGTTCTCGGCCAGCTTCAGGGCATCGAAGGAAACCTTGCCGATGATGAAGTGCAGGTTCGAGTGCTTGTCGACGCGGAAGTCGATCTTGCCACCCTTGATGTCGTTGACAGCCTTGGCGACGTCGGCGGTAACCGTGCCGGTCTTCGGGTTCGGCATCAGGTTACGCGGGCCCAGGACCTTACCGAGGCGGCCAACCTTGCCCATGAGGTCAGGGGTGGCGACGGCGGCGTCGAAGTCGGTCCAGCCGGCTGCGATCTTTTCGATCAGGTCATCGGAACCAACGAAGTCGGCGCCGGCAGCGATTGCTGCCTCAGCCTTGTCGCCCGTTGCGAAAACGAGGACGCGGGAGACCTTGCCGGTGCCGTGCGGCAACAGGACGGTGCCGCGGACCATCTGGTCAGCCTTACGCGGGTCAACGCCGAGACGGAAGGCGACCTCAACGGTGGCGTCGAACTTGGACGGGTTGGTGTCCTTGGCG
This sequence comes from Pseudarthrobacter cremeus, assembly GCF_051857465.1. Lineage (NCBI taxonomy): Bacteria > Bacillati > Actinomycetota > Actinomycetes > Micrococcales > Micrococcaceae > Pseudarthrobacter > Pseudarthrobacter cremeus. The sequence goes on from NZ_JBPZHC010000004.1 coordinate 332,470, forward strand.
AGGGTTACTGCCTCGAACGGCGCGTAGAACTTCTCCGCGTCGATCTTGGCGGCTGCTGCCTCATATGCTTTGCTGCGCTTTGCCATGCTGCTGTTTCTCCTTGTGCAGTTGTGGTCTGCGGACCGCGCTGGGCCCTGCCACAAGTTGGTCATCCGGCTGATTTATCCGGGTGCCAACATTTCAATGTTTCAGTGGTGCCGGTTTCCCGACGGGGAAGGCTTTTTAGCCTTCGACGGTGATACCCATGGAGCGGGCGGTACCGGCGATGATCTTCGCTGCGCCTTCGAGGCTGGTGGCGTTGAGGTCTTCCATCTTGGTGGTGGCGATCTCATTGACCTGGGCCTGGGTCAGCTTGGCAACCTTGACGGTGTGCGGGGTGGGTGAACCCTTGGCAACGCCTGCAGCCTTCTTGATGAGCTCCGCGGCCGGCGGAGTCTTGGTGATGAACGTGAAGGAACGGTCTTCGTAGACCGTGATTTCCACGGGAATGACGTTTCCGCGCTGGGCTTCTGTGGCAGCGTTGTACGCCTTGCAGAATTCCATGATGTTGACACCGTGCTGGCCAAGCGCAGGACCGATCGGCGGGGCCGGGTTAGCGGCGCCTGCCTGGATCTGCAGCTTGATGAGGCCGGTGACCTTCTTCTTGGGAGCCAATGTAAGGTCCTTCTCTCAATATCTTCCTGGGGCACAGGAGCGTGCCTCAGGTTGTTGGCCGCCATGGCGAGGCGACCGGCCGTTCCGGGGCTGCTAAGCGGGCAGTCCGGAACGAATTCTGTGCTGGTTACTAGATCTTGCTGACCTGGTTGAACGCCAGGGTAACCGGGGTTTCGCGTTCGAAGATGGACACCAGGACCACCAGGGTCTGGGATTCCACCTTGATCTCGGAGATCGTCGCGGGGAGGGTCTCGAACGGACCTTCCTTGACGATGACGGACTCGCCGATCTCGAAGTCGACATCAACCGGAGCGGCAGCGTGCTTGACGGGCTTGCCCTTCTCGGCCTGCTCTTCTTCGAAGACCGGGGCCAGCATGGAGAAGACTTCGTCAAGGCGCAGCGGCACGGGGTTGTGGGCGTTGCCCACGAAGCCGGTGACGCCGGGGGTGTGGCGGACGGCGCCCCAGGAGGCGTCCGTCAGGTCCATGCGGACCAGCACATAGCCGGGGATGCGGACGCGGTTGATGACCTTGCGCTGAGCGTTTTTGATCTCAACGACCTCTTCCATGGGAACCTGGATTTCGAAGATGTAATCTTCCATGTCCAGGGTCTGGATGCGGGTCTCAAGGTTGGCCTTCACGCGGTTTTCGTAACCGGCGTAGGAGTGGATGACGTACCAGTCGCCTTCCTGGCGACGCAGCTTGGCCTTGAATTCGTCGGCCGGATCAACCTCAGCCTTTGCGGCCGCGGCGGCCAGGGCGTCGGCCTCAGACGCGTCGGCCTCAGCGGCGCCTGCTTCGGCGTCGTCAGCCTCATCGTCGTCGTCTTCTGAAGCGGCATCCGCCGCAGCGTCAGAAGCGGCCTCTGAATCGTCGTCGGAATCGGCGTCGGCAGATTCGGGCGCAGCGGACTCAACCTCGGACTCTTCACTGGCTTCAGCCGTGGCGGCCGCCGTGTTGTCCGTGGGCTCTTCCAGCCCAGTCTCGGTTACCTCGAGCTCCTGCTCAGACACTTGGTCTCCTGCTTCCTCATTGCCTAACATGCCTATTTAAATGGCTCAATTCCGCAAACCGGCGTGGATTCCCTTTCCAGTTACCCGGAAGGGGGCACGCGGCCTGCGGACGATTCGCCCTAGCGGTCCCCGGGAGCGATCCCGCCGAAGACCCAACCGACAGCGGATCCAAAACCGATGTCCAGCAGGCTGACGATGACCATCATGATGGCCACAAACACCAGCACCACGAGCGTGTAATTGATCAGTTCCTTGCGGGTTGGTGCTACAACCTTCTTCAGTTCGCCGATGACCTGGCGGATGAAGAGTGCAATGCGAGCGAAGAAGTTTGCCTTGGCGGCCTTCTTAGCTGGGCGGCCCTTGGAGCTGCTGGCAGCTGTTTCGGTCACCTGGTCCTCACTCATCTTTGCAATGTTGGATTACCCGGCTCTGATCAGAACCATGGTTGCTGCGCTTGCCCCGGCTTTACGCCGGGGCAGCTTGCGCAGGGCAGACAGGACTCGAACCTGCAACCTGCGGTTTTGGAGACCGCTGCGCTACCAATTGCGCCACTACCCTATGGATCAAAAAACAGAATCCCGCGTTATCCGCCAGTTTTCACTGGGGCGCACGCCATCATCCGTGTTTTCAACACCGGAGAACCAGTCTACGCAACAACTGCGTGTACGTCGAACCAGCCTCGTTCCGGGCCGCTCTTCCTGCCTTTCGGGGGTGTCCTGACCTGCAGTCACATCCACGCCGGCAATCCGAACGATCCGCTGAACAGCATAGAGTAGGTCACGTCGAATTCCACCATTCAGCCTTCGGGCTGCAAGCGAAGAACGGACCCTGCCATGTCTGCCGCCCGCGTTTCCCAGCGCATTTCCGCAATTGCCGAATCCGCCACCCTGGCCGTTGACGCCAAGGCCAAGGCGCTGAAGGCAGCTGGGCGTCCGGTCATTGGCTTTGGTGCAGGTGAGCCGGATTTCCCCACCCCCGACTACATCGTCAAGGCGGCCATCGAAGCCGCGGGCCAGCCCAAGTACCACCGGTACTCCCCCGCCGGCGGCCTGCCTGAACTGAAGAAGGCCATCGCCGAGAAGACTCTGCGCGACTCCGGTTATGCCGTGGAACCGTCCCAGGTCCTGGTGACCAACGGCGGCAAGCAGGCTGTTTACAACACGTTCGCCACTCTGCTGGACCCGGGCGACGAAGTCATCATGCCCACCCCGTTCTGGACCACGTACCCGGAGGCCATCCGGCTCGCCGGCGGTGTCCCCGTTGAGGTGTTCGCAGGCCCGGAGCAGGAATACCTGGTCACGGTGGACCAGTTGGAAGCTGCCGTCACCGACCGGACCAAGGTCCTGCTGTTCGTGTCGCCGTCCAACCCGACCGGTGCTGTCTACTCGCCCGGGCAGGTTGCGGAGATCGGCAAGTGGGCCGCCGCCAAGGGCCTGTGGGTGGTCACCGACGAGATCTACGAGCACCTGACGTACGACGGCGTGCCCTTCACGTCCATCGCCACCGCGGCTCCCGAGCTGGGTGACAAAGTGGTGGTGCTCAACGGCGTCGCCAAGACCTACGCGATGACCGGCTGGCGTGTTGGCTGGATGATCGGCCCGGCAGACGTCATCAAGGCCGCGACCAACCTGCAGTCCCACGCGACCTCCAACGTTTCCAACATCATGCAGATCGCGGCCCTCGCTGCAGTCTCCGGCCCGCTGACCGCCGTCGACGAGATGAAGGTCGCCTTCGACCGCCGCCGCAAGGCGATCGTCGCCGGACTCAACGCCATCGAAGGCGTTGAATGCCCGACGCCGAAGGGTGCCTTCTATGTCTACGCGGACGTCCGCGGGCTGCTGGGGAAGGAATTCCCAACGGCGGCAGGCACCGCGACGCCGTCGACCTCTGCTGAGTTGGCTGCGCTGATCCTTGACGAGGTTGAGGTGGCCGTTGTGCCGGGCGAGGCATTCGGCCCCTCCGGGTACCTCCGGCTCTCCTACGCGCTGGGGGACGATGACCTCGCCACCGGCGTGGCCCGCCTCCAGGACTTCCTGGGCAAGGCCAAGTAGGCACCCTCTCTCACTTCCTGCACGAAAACCGCGGACGCTCTTTCACTTTCTTTAGGAGAGTGGAAGAGCGTCCGCGCTTAAGCGGCATCAAGTGAGAGAGCGTCCGCGTTTAAGCGGCAGGAAATGAAAGAGCGTCTGGCAGTGGGGGTGGGCGCGGGCTAGAGGAGACGGCGCTCGGCGGCCCATTTTGTGAGCTCGTGCCGGCTGGAGAGCTGGAGTTTGCGGAGCACCGCCGACACGTGGGTTTCCACCGTCTTGATGCTGATGAAAAGTTCCTTCGCCACTTCTTTGTAGCTGTAGCCGCGGGCGATCAGGCGCATGACTTCGAGTTCGCGGGCGGACAGCTTGTCCAGTTCGTCGGCGATGTCGGCCGGCGCGGTTCCGAAGGCATCGAGCACGAACCCGGCAAGGCGCGGAGAAAACACGGCGTCGCCGCCCGCCACCCGGAAGACGGCATCGGTGATCTCGGCACCGGAGATGGTCTTGGTGACATAGCCGCGGGCGCCTGCGCGGATGACCGCCACCACGTCCTCAGCGGCATCCGACACGCTGAGCGCCAGGAACTTGGTGGTGGCCAGCAAGGATGCGGAGCCCGCTATGACTTCCCTCCCTCCGCCGCCGAGTCCGCCCGGCAGGTGCACGTCCAGGAGCACCACCTCGGGCCGTTCCTGGGCGATAACGGCGATGGCCTGCTCCACGGTTGCCGCCTCGCCGACCACGTGGATGCTCTCGTCGAGGTCCGCCTTGAGCCCGGAGCGGAAGATGGCATGGTCATCCACGATCACCACCCTTACTGACTTGGCAGGCCGGACCGGGCCTGCTCCTGCTCCTGCTCCTGCTCCGGCTCCGGCTCCTTGGATGTTGCTCATGATTTCCCTTCCGCTTTGTCGGACTGTGCCCCCGGCAACCCCGCCGGCATGCGAAGCCTCACTTCGGTGCCTTCCGGAGTGCTGGTGATCGAGGCCGCGCCGCCGTGCCGCCTCATCCGGCCGATGATGGACTCCCTGACGCCCAGCCTGTCTTCGGGAACGTCCTGCAAATCGAATCCAGGGCCGCGGTCCTTGATGAAAACTTCAGTGCCGTCTCCGGAGACCTCCAAGTACACGGAGACGGACCCGCCGCCGTGCCGGGACGCGTTGAGCATGGCCTCACGGCTGGCCTGGACGAGGGCTTCGTGGGCTTCGGTCATGGCCGTGTCACCCACGCTCACCACCTCAACAGCGTTGCCGAGGAAGTCTTCCACTTCTGCGGCCACGGCCTTGATGCGGTCCGAGAGCTGCCCCGCGTCCTTGCCCGGATCCTGGAAGAGCCAGCCCCGGAGCTCGCGTTCCTGAGCCCTGGCCAGGCGGACAACGTCATGCTCGTTTCCGGCCCGGCGCTGGATCAGGGCGAGGGTCTGCAGCACCGAGTCGTGCAGGTGCGCCGCGATTTCTGCCCGCTCCGTTTCACGGACCCTTCCGGCGCGCTCGGCTTCAAGCTCCCGCCAGAACTTCAAGGCCCAGGGCAGCAGCACCAGCACCACTCCGCCGAGCACCGCAACGGAGGCCAGCAGGGCAAGCCAGGTCTGTTCCCACGACCCCGAGCCGGACACCATCACCAGGACGCCGGCCACCACCAGTGCCAGTCCCGCGGCGAGCCGGCCCCAGCCACCGGCCTGATCGGCCTTCGTCTTGTCCACCAGCCCGGCCCGGCGCGTCTCGTCCAGCTGCATCCACGCTATGGAGGCACCGCCAAGCACAGCAGCAGCGGGAATCAGGGTTCCCAGCGGCACATCGACGCCCAGGAGCTGGGCAATCAGGATTCCGGCAACCAGGAGCAGGCCGGCACCAAGGAGGATCTCCTTGCCGTACCGCATCCCCCGGTCCGCAAACCATGGCTGACGCACAACGCCTGGGTACCCCGCCGCGGCCATCGAACCGTCAGCCGCGTAGGTTCCGCCGGCAGGACCGGCAGGGGCGGGCCCGGCAGAGCCAGCGGCCGGTGCGGAAGCAGGCCCGGCACCAAAGCTGCCGGGATAACCGGCGCCAGCACCGGCGTCGGCCGTGGTCCGGAGAGGCGCAGCGGCCGCATGGGTCGGAGCCATCCACAGGCCGCTGGCGGCGCCTGGGGGTTGGCTCACGGCGGGTGCAATGACCGACGCCGGGCGGCGGGCGTTGCGCCGGGCGCTCTCATCGGCGGTGGGCACCATGATCCAGAGCCAGGCATAGAACGCCACGCCCGCACCGCCGGCCAGTGACGCCACCACCATGGCGATCCGGACCGTCCTGACCGGCCAGCCCAGATGGGCCGCCAGGCCAGCACATACGCCTGCGATGATGCGGTCGCTGCTGCGCACCAGGGGCGGGCGGGTGAGGACGGGGTTCATGGATCAATCCAAGCACGGATCAGGGTTGCCCGGACCCGGATCGCGCCCTAACCGGGGGGATCTCAGGGGCGGATCAGGGTGTTCCCCAGTAGAGCCGGAGGTGCCCGGAGCGGAGGATCGAAGTATGAACTCGCAGACCCCCACCCCCGACGACGGCCAGCCCACGGAGCCCGTCCCCACGCCCCGTCCCACCGAACCGCTTTTGCCTCCCCCGCCTGCAGCGCCGCAGGACTCCACGGAAGCCACGCCTCAGGGCGACGGGCCCGACACCCCGCCGGCCGCCGCCCCCGGCCAGTACGCCAGCCAGAGCGCGGGCCAGAGCGCCGGCCCGTCCGCCGGGCAGCATTCCGGCCCCTACCCGAACCAGTACGCCGGGGCGAAGGCACCCGGCCAGCCGACCGATTTCTTCCCCTGGATCCGCAGTCACGGCATCGTGCGAGGACGCGACCGGTGGATCGGTGGCGTGTCCAGCGGCATCGCCTACCGGATGGGCGTGGACCCGCTGATCGTCCGCGGCATCTTCATCGTCCTGACCATCTTCGCCGGAATCGGCGTCCTCCTGTACGGCCTGGCCTGGGCGTTCCTCCCGGAGCCGGACGGCCGCATCCACGTCCAGGAAGCCAGCGCCGGGCGGTGGTCCAGCGGCATGACCGGCTCCCTGATAACCACCATCCTCGGGCTGACCGGCCTTGGCGGCGGCTTCTGGGGCTGGAATGACCGCGGCTTCGGCCCCTTCCTGTGGACGCTCTTCTGGGTGGGCGCCGTCGGTCTCTTCATTTACTACCTGGTCCAGCGCAACAGCGCCACGAATGGAACTCCCATGAACACCAACCTCCCCCAGCCGGGCAGCACCGGCAGCACCGGCAGCAGCGCTGCCGGTTCGGCAGGCTTCCAGCACACCCCGTACGGCCCCTCCCATTCCTTGGCTGATACGACGACGGCGGGCACCCCGCCGTACTCTCCGGCCAACCCTGCCGGCCCTTACGGCGGCACTCCGTACGGAGCTCCGTACGGCGGAACACCGACCGGCGGAGGTCAGCCTCCTTATGGTCCGGCACGCGAACCCAGGGACCGGCCCGCCGGTCCCGGCACACCCGCGGTGGCCATCAGCGTAGGTGCCGCCCTGCTGGTCGGCGGTGGCCTGAAGGCCCTCGACGCCGGGAACGTGATCGACCTGGGCGATTCGGCAAACGCGGTGGTCTGGGCCAGCGCCGCCGCCGTCCTCGGGTTCGGCATCATCCTCTCCGGAATCCGGGGCCGCACCGCCGGCATCCTCAGCTTCTTCGCCGTAGTGGCGCTGGTCACCGGTGGAATCTTCAATGTTGTGGGCGACGGCGACAGGGTCCGCTTCCAGCGCGTTGACTGGGCACCCGTGAGCATCGAGCAGGCGACTAAGGGCCTCGACATCACCGCCGGCGATGGAAAGGTGGACCTCACCAGTCTGCAGCTGAATCCGCCGCTGGGTTCCGACGTCGTGGTTCCGCTGAATTTCACCGCCAGCAACGTCACTGTTGTCATCCCGGACAACGTTCCGGTGGACATCAAGGCGGACATGACCCTAGGCAACCTGAATGAGGGAAACAGCCGCCGGGGCGGCACCACCACCCGCGAAAGCAGCTACAACACCAACAGGCCCGGCAGCCATCTGGTCATCAGGATCGACGGCACCGTCAGCAACGTCACTATCCAGGAAGGCAACTGAGATGAGCAGCATTATTCCGGACCCGGTTCAGAACCAGACGGAACCAACGGCCAGGGTGGGCACGGTGGTCTGGGGGCTGATCGTGGTGGCCCTCGCCGCACTGATCATCATCGGCCAGCTGGGAATCATCACCCTCAACGGCACATATGTGCTGATCGGACTGATGATCGGTGCCGGTGCGGCACTGGTGGTGGGGGGACTCCTCTCGGCCCGCAAACGTGACAACCGGACAGCAACAGGGAAGTCTTGAACCATGGACAAATTCTTCAGCATCGTCAGGGGCCTCGGCCTGAAACGCGGGCCCGAGCGCTGGCTCGGCGGAGTCTGCGGCGGCGTCGCCGCCAAGCTCAATGTGGATGTGGCATTTGTCCGGATCGCCTTCCTGCTCTTCTGCCTCCTCCCCGGTCCTGCTGTGGTCTTTTACCTGGCCGCCTGGCTCATCCTTCCGGACCAGCGGAACTCCATCCCCCTTGAGGGTTTCCTGAACCGCCGGTCCCTGAACGGTCCCTGACCGAACCGCCCAAGGCCTCCGCCCTACCGTGGACCACTCCACACCGGGGCGGGGGCCTTTGCGTTTCTCTGTCCACGGACCGTCACCGGTTTGTGTCGTACCCCACACCCGCCACTACAATCTAGGTGAGCTCAGCGTGGCGCTCTGCCTGTACACCCACTGAACCAGGATTTGAGCCGAGACATGAAAATTGGAATTCTCACCAGCGGCGGCGACTGCCCCGGACTGAACGCGGTCATCCGCGGCGCCGTCCTGAAGGGCATCGCCATCCACGGCCACGAATTCGTAGGTTTCCTCGATGGGTGGCGCGGTGTGGTGGAGGGGGACATCATCGATATCCCCCGCACCATGGTCCGCGGCATCGCCAAACAGGGCGGCACCATCCTGGGCACCTCCCGCACCAACCCGTTCGAGAACGGCGGCGGTCCCGAGGTCATCAAAGCCCACATGGACCGGCTGGGCATCGACGCCATCATCGCCATCGGCGGCGAGGGGACCCTCGCCGCCGCCAAGCGGCTCACCGATGTGGGGCTCAAGATCGTGGGCGTCCCCAAGACCGTGGACAACGATCTGGACGCCACCGATTACACCTTCGGTTTCGATACCGCCGTCCAGATCGCCACCGAGGCCATCGACAGGCTCAGGACCACCGGCGAGTCCCACCACCGCTGCATGATCGCCGAGGTCATGGGCCGGCACGTGGGCTGGATCGCCCTGCACGCCGGCATGGCAGCGGGCGCCCACGCCATCCTGATCCCCGAGCAGAAGGTCAGCATCGAGCAGATCACAGAGTGGGTGCAGGAAGCCCACGACCGTGGCCGCGCACCCCTGGTGGTAGTAGCCGAAGGCTTTGTGCCCGAGCACATGGAATCCCCCCACTCCGAGCGCGGGCTGGACACTTTCGGCCGGCCCCGGCTGGGCGGCATCGCAGACCAGCTCGCCCCCGAACTCGAGGCCCGCACCGGAATCGAGACCCGGGCAACCATCCTTGGCCACATCCAGCGCGGCGGCGTTCCTTCCGCCTTTGACCGCGTGCTGGCAACCAGGCTTGGCATGGCCGCGATCGACTCCGTGGTGGAAGGCTACTGGGGCACCATGGTGGCGCTCAAGGGCACCGACATTGAGCACGTGGGCTTCGAGAAGGCCCTGGGCCAGCTGAAAACCGTGCCGCAGAACCGGTACGACGAAGCTGCCGTCCTGTTCGGCTGAGCAGCCTGCTCCCCCTAGGCTGGGCACATGACACTCGACCCCGGTTCCGCCGCCATCATCCAGCTAGCCTGGGCCCGGCACCTGGGGCTCGACGACGACGCCTTCGGTGCGTCGCTGGCAACCGGTGAGCGGGTGGTCAGGGCGGATGAATCGGTTAAGACCGTCGAATTCGTCCGGCTGTTTGGCAGCTCGGCACTGGTTGGCCCGCAGTGGGTCATCGACGCAGCGGCCGGCATTCCGGACGAAGAGATGGCCCACCATGTGACCCTCCTGACCCTGACCCGTTCCCATGGCGGTCACGGGCTGGGGGCGGCGGCCCTCTTCTTTGCCGATGACCTGCCGCTGAAACAGACCTCGGACGAGCTGACCGTCTCCCATGGCAACCCGGAAGCGATCGAGCTGGAGGGGCTGTGTCCGCCGGACGACGTCAACGAAGTAGGGCTCTCCGACCTCGAAAACCGGTACACGATCATCCATGAAGTGGACGGCCGGCGGGTTCCGGTGGCCTGCGGCGCCTACACCGAATGGGAGGGCCTCCTGGGCCACCTCGGAGTCCTGGTGGACCCCGAGTGGCGGCGGCGCGGGCTCGGATCCCTGGCTGCTTCCATCGCAGCCCACGAGGCCCTGGCAGCAGGCCTCACCATCCAGTGGCGGGCTGAAGTCAGCAACACCGGAGCCCTTGCGTTGGGGCGGAAGCTCGGCATGGCGGCGGGCGGCATCCAGACCAGCGTCCACCTGGGCCGGGGAGCTGAAGGCTAGCTACCCCTGGCGGGTGCCGCTGCCCGCTTCAGCACCGGCGGAGGCAGGGACGGCCGGCCTGCCCCATGTGGCTGCCTGCGGCTTGGCGAAAAACAATGCCACGGCCGCGCCAACCAGGATCACACAGCCGGGAAGCAGGATCGACTGCCCCATCGCCGTCGAAAATCCCTCCTGGAGGGCATCCGGCAGCCTCCCGCTCATGGCGGTGCCCTCCGGGCCCGGGCCGGCGGCCGGAAGCTCGGCCGCGAGCCGTGCCTGGATCAGCACAGCTATCGCGGCGCTGCCAAGCACCGCGCCGATCTGGCGGGTGGTGTTGTAGACCCCGGACCCGGCGCCTGCCTGGCGCGGCGGCAGGTTGCGGGTGGCAGTTGAGCTCAGGGGAGCCCAGATGCCGGCGTTGGCAAAGCCCAGGACGGCACTCGGCAGGAGGAAAAGCAGGATGGGCGTGTCCGGGTGCATGAGGGCGGAGTTCCAGAACAGCGCCACGGCCATCAGGACCAGGCCAAGAGCCGTAATGTACTTCGGGTTGACGCGGTCGATGATTTTGCCCACCACCGGGGCGAGGCCGCCCGAGATGAGGGCCATGGGCACCATCATGAGGGCTGACTCCGTGGGCGTCATGCCGCGGACCATCTGGTAGTAGAAGATCAGCGGCAGGCCGAAGGACGTGACGGTGAATCCCACAGTGGTGATGCCGATGTTTGCCAGCGAGAAATTGCGGTCGCGGAAGAGGCCAAGCGGGAGGAGCGGTTCGCCCTTGTTGAAGCGCTGCCAGAGGATGAACGACGCCAGCACCACAAGTCCGGCGATGATCAGGCCCCACACGCTGATGGGCCCGGTGATGGTGCCCCAGTTGTAGGTCTCGCCCTCCTGGATGCCGAACACGAGGAGGAAGAGGCCGACGGCGCTGAGCACCACGCCGGGGATGTCGAACTTGTGCGGGTGGGTGGTCAGGGAGGGGACAAAGCGCCAGGCGAGGATGAAGCCCGCAATTCCCACCGGCACGTTGATGAAGAAAATCCATTCCCAGCCCAGGGAGTCCACCAGCACGCCACCGAGGATGGGACCAACCAGCGTTGCCACGCCGGCAGTCGCTCCCCACAGGCCCATGGCCGCGCCGCGGCGGTCCGGCGGGAAGATCCGGGTGATCACGGCCATGGTCTGCGGCGTCATGATGGCAGCGCCCAGGCCCTGGAGGACCCGGGCCACAATGAGGGTCTGGATATCGCCGGCAAGCCCGCACCACAGCGAGGCAAGGGTGAATACCACCAGCCCGGCAAGGTAAAGCTTCTTGGGACCGAACCTGTCACCGAGGCGTCCGGTGATCAGGAGCGGCACGGCATAGGCCAGGAGGTAGGCGCTGGTGACCCAGATCACCGCGTTGATGTCCGTGCCCAGGCCTTCCATGATGCTGGGGTTGGCCACCGAGACGATGGTGGTGTCGATCAGGATCATGAAGAATCCGATCACCAGGGACCAGAGGGCAGGCCACGGCCTTGCTACGTTTTCCACGGGTTTCCTTAGCGGGTTGTGTACTGCCGGGCGGTCCCGGTCAAAGTGTCCGACGGCGTGGGAGCCGCGCGGACGGCGTCCGGACTATCCGAGGAGGTCGAGAATCTCGGTCCGGGCAAACATCTGGGCGGCGGCCCGGGCGGAGGGGGCACCGGCGTCGGGGTCGGCCCCCGCGTCCAGCAGCACGCGGGCCACGTCAGCGTAGCCTTTGAAGGCGGCTCCGGCCAGCGGGGTCTGCCCGCGGTCATTGGCGGTGTTGGCCTCTCCCCCGTGCCGGAGGATCAGCTGCACCGTCTCGGCATGGCCGTGGTATGCAGCCAGCATCAGCAGGGAATCGCCGGCCGCGTTGGTCATGGAGCCGGGTGCCCCGGCTTCCAGGTAGCTGCGCAGGAGGCCGGTGTCGCCGTCGCGGGCTGCCTGGAAGAGCCGGTGGGCGAGGGCCACTGCCTCGTCGTCGGGAGCGTCGGCAGCGTCCGGCGCGTCCGGAGCAGGTGCGGCGTTTTCACTCATCAGTGTGTCCCCCTGAGGAATCCTGTCTGGCGTCCCACCACCTGGCCGGCGTCGGGAGCTACGATCACTTCCTGGACGGCGGTATACGGTTCCTCGCCGTCCATGACGGTCAGTATTTCATCAGGCGCCACGGACCGCTTAATGACGGCAAGGGCCACCGGGCCCATCTCGTAATGCTGGGCCACGGAGGTCACCACACCTACCTTGCGTTCACCGAGCATCACCGGGTTGCCGGGCATGGGCATGGTGTGCTGGGAGCCGTCCAGCTGGAGGAATACCAGGCGCCGCGGCGGATGCCCGAGGTTGTGGACCCGCGCGATGGTTTCCTGGCCTTTGTAGCAGCCCTTGGCCAGGTGCACGGCCGTCCGGAGGAGGTCCAGTTCGTGCGGGATGGTTTTATCGTCGGTTTCCGCGCCAAGCCGGGGCCGCCAGGCCGCGATTCGCAGCGCTTCGGCGGCCAATGTGCCGGCGAGGGGACGATCCCCAACGGTCTGCTCCAGCCGGGCTGCTGGCACAAGGTACTCGAACCACGGGCGTTCCAGCCCGGGGTGGCGGTCCTCGGGTACTACCGCGTAGGAATAGCCGCCGGCTCCGACGTGCGGCCACGGGTCCTGCCAGACAAGCAGGGCGGACCACTCGGGCACAGCCTTGGTGGAGCCGATGACGGCCCAGCCGGCTGAGACGTCCTCGATCTCGACACGGAGCATGAATTTCATCTTGTTCAGCCACTCAGCCAGCGGCGCAGCCTCCGCAGCCTCGACAATCAGCCAGGTGGTCCCGCCGTCGTCGATGACCCTCGCATCAAACTCAATTCGCCCCTGGACGCTCAGGAGCAACAGCTCGCTGGACTCGCCGGGCTGAAGGGCGGTGACTTGCTGCGAGGACAGGGTATTGAGCCAGCTCAGCCGGTCCGGGCCGGTGACCGTCACCACTCCACGGTGGGAAAGATCGACGACGGCGGTGCCGGCCGCCAGTGCGCGCTGCTCCCGCAATGGCTCACCGTAGTGGGAGGCGACGCCGGCGTCCGCGCCGGCTCCTTCAACGGCACCAGGGCGCGACAACAGAGGGCTGTGAGTAGTCATACTGGGGGCAACGTCCTTTTGTCGGCAAGTATTCCGGTCCCCGCAGGACTCAAAAATCCCTGGCGGGGGTTAGCGGTATTCGGGGTTTTCGAAATCGAAGCGGGTGCCGGCTTTCCATTCCTCGGGCAGGTTGCCGTAAGCCGGGATGCCCCCCGCGTCTTTGAGGAGGCGTGCGAGGTGGAGCAGGTTCCAGGTCATGAACGTGGTGTTGCGGTTGGTGAAGTCCGATTCCGGGCCGCCGGAGCCTTCGTCGAGGTAGCTCGGACCCGGGCCGACCGCCCCGATCCAACCGGCATCCGCCTGGGGCGGAATGGTGAAGCCGATGTGCTGGAGGCTGTAAAGGACGTTCATGGCGCAATGCTTGATGCCGTCCTCATTCCCGGTGATGAGGCAGCCGCCCACTTTGGGGTAGAAAGCCCACTGGCCCTTGCTGTTCAGCTGGCCCGAATGGGCGTAGAGCCGCTCGATGAGCTTCTTGGTCTGCGAGGAGTTGTCACCGAGCCAGATCGGTCCGGCCACCACCACGATGTCCGCTTCCTGGACCGCCGGGTAGAGGTCCGGCCACACATCCGTGGCCCAGCCGTAGTCCGTCATGTCCGGGTACACGCCGCTGGCGATGTCGTGGTCCACGGTGCGGATGACCCTGGTGCTGACGCCCTGCTTTTCCATGATGAGCCTGCTGATGTTGATCAGGCCATCCGTGTTGGACGTCTGTGGCGATCTCTTCAGGGTCCCGTTGAAGAACACCGCCTTGAGGTCGCTGTAATCCGAGGTGTTCCGGGTCTCATCCACAGTGTGCTCCTTGGTCAGGAAACCTTTTTCAGGACCGCTGATGCGTGCGCCTCCAGGCCCTTGCCCGGCTGGGCACCCGAGGCCACGTCCCAGCGCCACAGCAGGTTGCCGTCCACCAGGCCGAAGATCCGGGTGGCAGCACTGTAGTCCTTGGAGTGGCTGCCCCGCATCACCATGTCGGTGGTGAGCTGGATCTGCGGGCCTTTGATCTGGCCGTAATACAGCTCCGAGATGCCGCCGGGGTGGGCGATGGAGACAGAGATATCGAATCCGCCGTCCTGGTTACGGAGCTCCTCGACGTCGTCGGCACTCTTCAGGACCGGCACGATGTCACCCGGGACCAGGCCGGGGCCGCCGTCGCCTTCGAGCTGCTTGCGCTCAAGCGCCCAGAACCCGGTCTCGACTGTGAGCGGCCGAAGCCGCATGCCGTCGTCGTCCGTCAGCCAGCTCTCGGCGCGGTACTGCAGGTACGGCAACCCGTTGTGCGTGAAGGACACGTGCTGCATGAAGTGCTCCGAGTCCTCGTCTCCGCTGCCGAGCCGGCCGCGGCCTTCCCACTCACCAATGAGCCAGGAAAGCGGGACGAGTTCGGGGGTCAGGTCTGTCGGTATTTCAATCGGCACAGCAACTACCTCTGAAAACAGCTAGCTCCGATAGGGGATCTACTTCTGGCCCTTGAAGAGGCGGTACACCACAAAGCCTGCGAACCAGGCCATTGAAAGGCTGGCAATGCCGAGCAGGACAAGGAAGAAGATTTCAAATGCAAGTACGGACATGATGCCATCCTAACGCTTAGTAAATGAGTAGTTTGTCTATGAAGTAAGCCAACGAACCCACCGCGGAGACGGGCGCAAGGCCCATACTAAGCGCCGCGAGAAGATTCAGCGGACCGCCCCGAAGTGTGACAAGCCGGCGGAAACTGACCAGCACGGCCCCCACCACCACGCCGAAGATCGCTGCCGGGAGGACCGCAATGTCAGAGAACACAAGGCCGGCGAGCGGACCGGCAAGGCCCGCGAGAATGATGCCCAACGGCGCGATGATGCTGTCCGGCCACCGGATGAGTCCGGCGAGCAGCGCCACCGCCGCGCTGATTGCAGCCACCAGCAGCATCTCCTTGACGCCGTTGAACCGGGCCCCGGCAACCCAGCCCGCACCAAGGCATGAGAGCAGGACGCCTGCACAGCAGCCCAGAGTGGATTCCAGTCTCTGCGCCTGCCCGGTCCCGCGGATCAGCTGCACCACGAAGACGGCCATCATGCCCAGTGCGATGAAGGCAGGGGTCCAGTCCAGGAAGCCGGGCGCCGGGACGAAACCGGCTGCGGCGGCGGCACCGGCCCCCGGGAGGCCAATGACAGCGGCGAGGGTTTTTTTGGCAGGTATCCGCAGGAAGTGGGGCCAGCCCACACCCACTGCCAAGGCAATGAGGACGGCGACGGCGGTCAGGGCCTCGCGGGAGACATACAGGCCGGCGATGATGGCCACGAGGCCCGAGATGCCGGCCAGGCCGATGACCCAGGAACCCATTGACCGCGCCGGGGCCCGCACCTCCGCAGTCATACGGTATCCCTACCGACAAGGGGCTTCGACTCTGCACTCACTTTGATGCATCCCATCCTGGCTGTGGACCGGGCGGCTCCGCCCTGCGTGGCAGGGGGCTCTGTGCCCCACGGCTCAATCCTGCCTTATGTGACCCTGATATGTCGCAAAACGAATGCCTGCAGGAGCCGGATCCATGGCTGTGGAAGGGCCTTTGGGTATACTCAGAGTTCAGCTACGCTTCCTGTTACGGTTGCCGGCCGGATAGCTCCTTACCCGGTCCAGGCCGCGGCAGTGAGACAGTTTCAGGCCGGCGAAAACCCGGTTCAGTCGCCCAAAGATGCGCGGACGCCCCATGGAGGAACAATGTCGCACATCCTGCTCTTGACGAACAGCACCGGCTCATCGGTGGACATCCTGCCTGCGCTCGAACTGCTGAACCACCGGGTGCATATCCTCGCCGCCGAGCCGACGGCCCTGCTCGAGACAGACCCTTGCGATATTGTCCTCCTGGACGCCCGCAAAGACCTGGTGGGCGCCCGCTCCCTGACGCAGCTCCTGAAGGCCACGGGCCTGAGCGCTCCCCTGGTCCTGATCCTGACCGAAGGTGGCATGGCTGCTGTCTCCTCGGCCTGGGCCGTGGACGACATTGTGCTTGATTCCGCCGGGCCTGCCGAGGTTGAAGCCCGGATCCGGCTTTCGGTTGCCCGTGCCGTTCCGGACAAGGATGACGCCCCCACCGAAATCCGCGCGGCCGGCGTCGTCATCGACGAAGCGAGCTACACTGCCCGGGTCAACGGCGCGCCCCTGAACCTGACATTCAAGGAATTCGAACTCCTCAAGTACCTGGCCCAGCATCCCGGACGCGTTTTCACCCGGCAGCAGCTGCTGACCGAGGTGTGGGGCTACGACTACTACGGCGGCACGCGGACCGTGGACGTCCACGTCCGGCGGCTGCGGGCCAAACTGGGCGCCGACCACGAAAACCTGATCAGCACCGTCCGCAACGTCGGCTACCGCCTGACCCTGGTCCGGCAGCAGGAAGACGAACTGACGGAAGCCTGAGACAACGCAACAGCCCCGGACCACTGGTCCGGGGCTGTTGCGTTGTTGGTGGAGGACATACGGGTCGAACGTATCGAGGCCACCCCACTGGTGGATCCCCCTCGCCCCCGGCCGGTACTGCCGGGTGAGATAACGACTATACGGGCGGATCCTGCCCGCGGCAAAATCGGGCGGCCCCCGGCCCGGGCGTATAGCCTAGCCTCATGAGTCCTGCGCACCCGGAGAAATGGCCCGTCCTCGTTGTCCACGGCGGTGTGGATGAGCAGTTGCTGAAGGACTGCAGTGCACTCCTGGCCGCTGCCGAGGAATCCGACGGCAACCCCTCCTTGTCCGAGCAAACCGTCATCATGCTCCGCGCCGGCGACTCCGAGGGGCACTCCCTTCTGACCCTTGCCCTCTACGCGCCCGACGAGGACTCGGACCCGTCATCCGGCCAGGACCTGGCCGGATTCGCCGTTGTTGTGGGGGAACCGGATGGCAGCGGCGTGCTGGAAATCGCCGTCCACCCGAGCTACCGGAACCAGGGCGTGGCAGACCGCCTGGTGGGCGCGTTGAAGGCCGATCGCGGCCTGGACGGGCTGAAGGCGTGGTCCCACGGCAACCATGAGGCAGCGGCGGACCTCGCCGCGCGCTACGGTTTCGGGCCGGTGCGTGAACTGTGGAAGATGCGGCTGACGACCGCCACCGCGGAACTTCCCGACGCCGGGCTTCCGGACGGCGTGACGCTCCGGGCGTTTGTGCCGGGCCAGGACGAGGAAGGCTGGCTGGCTGCGAACCGCGCTGCCTTTGCCCACCATCCCGAACAGGGCTCCATGACCCGCGCGGACCTGGACGCCCGGATGGCAGAGGACTGGTTTGATCCTGCCGGATTCCTTCTTGCCGTGGACGCCGATGGCCGGCTGCTGGGATTCCACTGGACCAAGGTGCACCCACGCCATGGCGACCACCCCGCGATCGGCGAGGTCTACGCGGTGGGCGTGACGCCCGTGGCCCAGGGCATGGGGCTGGGCAAGGCCCTCACCGTGGCCGGAATCAGGTACCTGCAGGACCTCGGGCTGCACGCGGTCATGCTCTACACGGACGCCGACAACGCCGCCGCCGTCTCGCTCTACCGCGGGCTGGGCTTCACCCGCTGGGACATGGACGTCATGTACGGGCCGCTCGCCGCCGTCTAGTACCAACCGGTGCCTGCTGGCTGTTGCTGCCTGAGTTAGCCCACTCGCCGGATGAACGGCTTGGACCGGGCAGAAATACGAGGCTTCAGGCCGGGGATTGATTGTAAGGTTGGTAAAGAACCGCGCAGGCAGTCGGCCAGCATCAAGCGCCAGGTAACAAGCGCCAGCCAACAAGGAGAGACCATGAACCCGGAACCCGCCGGAACAGTCACGTCCGAGGGCGCATCAGTGCCGGTGCGGGCACGCTTCGGTTCATCCGAGGTCCCGGCGTCGCGCGCAACCCAGGACCGCATCGACATCCCCGAGTTTGCGCCCAACCCGGCGCCGGAGGGTGATATCCGGCCTGACCGGTTCCTGGACCGGGAACTGAGCTGGCTTGCCTTCAACTCCCGTGTCCTGGAACTCGCTGAGGATCCGACACTCCACCTGCTCGAGCGCGTAGCTTTCCTCTCCATTTTCGCGTCCAACCTTGACGAGTTCTTTATGGTCCGGGTTGCCGGCCTGAAACGGCGCATCGCCACCGGACTGGCCGTTCCTTCCCCCGCCGGGTTAAGCCCCGTGGAAGTCCTCGAAAAGATCGGCGACGAAGCCCACCGGCTCCAGCAGCGCCATGCCCAGGTCTACGCGGAGCAGATCCGCCCCGCCCTGGCGTACGAGCACATCCACCTGATGCACTGGGACGAACTGGACGAAACCGCCAAGCAGCAGCTCAGTGCCATGTTTGCCGAAAAGGTCTTCCCGATCCTGACGCCGCTGGCCGTGGACCCGGCACACCCCTTCCCCTACATCTCGGGCCTGTCGCTGAACCTCGCCGTGGTGGTCCGCAACCCGGTAAGTGACAAAGAGCTCTTCGCCCGCCTCAAGGTCCCGGACCAGCTCCCCCGCCTGATTTCCATCGACGGCCCCCGGGCCGGCGCCGTGGCCGGGCGCGTTGCACGGTTTATCGCCCTCGAGGAAGTCATCGCCGTCCACCTGGACAAGCTGTTCGCCGGGATGGAGGTCCTGGAACACCACATCTTCCGCGTCACGCGTAACGAGGATCTCGAAGTGGAAGAGGACGACGCCGAGAACCTCCTCCAGGCTCTGGAGAAGGAGCTGCTTCGCCGCCGGTTCGGGCCTCCCGTCCGCCTCGAGGTAACGCACGACATCAACCCCAACATCCGGGCACTGCTGATCCGCGAGCTCGGGGTGGAAGAGTCCGAGGTGTACTCCCTCCCGGCTCCGCTGGACCTCCGCGGGCTGTCGGTCATTGCCGGCATCGACCGCGCTGACCTGCACTACCCCAAGCACATGCCGCACACGTCCCGGTTCCTTAACGAGTCCGAAACCTCCAAGGCTGCCAACGTGTTCTCGGCCATGCGCCGCCGCGACATCCTGCTCCACCACCCCTACGACTCCTTCTCCACCTCGGTGCAGGCGTTCCTGGAGCAGGCAGCCGCAGACCCCAAGGTCCAGGCCATCAAGCAGACCCTGTACCGGACTTCGGGCGACTCCCCCATTGTGGACGCCCTGATCGATGCTGCCGAGGCCGGCAAGCAGGTGCTGGCACTGGTGGAAATCAAAGCCCGGTTCGACGAACAGGCGAACATCTCCTGGGCACGCAAGCTCGAACAGGCCGGCGTCCACGTGGTGTACGGCATCGTGGGCCTGAAGACGCACTGCAAGCTTTCGCTGGTGGTCCGCCAGGAGGTGGACGGCCTGCGCCGCTACTGCCATATCGGCACCGGCAACTACCACCCCCGCACGGCGCGCTACTACGAGGACCTTGGCCTGCTGACGGCAAACGAGCAGGTGGGTGAGGACCTTTCCAAGCTCTTCAACCAGCTCTCGGGCTACGCGCCGAAATCCACGTTCAAGCGCCTGCTGGTGGCTCCCCGCTCGGTCCGTTCGGGTCTGATCGACCGCATCGAGACGGAGATCCGCAATGCCCGTGCCGGGCTGGGGGCGAGGGTACAGATCAAGGTCAACTCCATGGTGGACGAGGCCATAATCGACTCCCTCTACCGCGCGTCCCAGGCCGGTGTGAAGGTGGACATCATCGTCCGCGGCATCTGCTCGCTGCGCCCGGGCGTTCCGGACCTCAGCGACAACATCACCGTGCGCTCGGTGCTGGGCCGCTTCCTCGAGCACTCCCGCGTGTTCGCCTTTGCCAACGGCGGAGACCCCGTGGTGTACATCGGCTCGGCGGACATGATGCACCGGAACCTGGACCGCCGGGTGGAAGCCCTGGTCCAGCTGTCCAATGCGGACGACATCACCTACGTCCTGGATCTCCTGCGGCGCTACATGGACCCGGAGACCGCCAGCTGGCACCTGGACAACCAGGGCCTCTGGGCCCGCCACCACATCGCCGACGACGGCACCGCCCTGGACGACATCCAGTCCTGGCTGTTGGAATCGCGTACCCGCCAGCGCAGCTTGAGCCGGCGGTAGGGCTGCGCGTTGGTGAGCGACACCCTGGTACCAGACCAGACGGATCATGCCGGAGAACCGGTTGCGGTCGTCGCCGCGGGAGCCGTTCCGTGGCGTGTTAACTCGAACGGCCTCGAGGTCCTCTTGATCCACCGTCCCCGGTACGACGACTGGTCCTGGCCGAAAGGCAAGATCGACGACGGCGAGACGCTTCCGGAGTGCGCGGCGCGTGAGGTCCTGGAGGAGATCGGTCTTTCCGCATCCCTTGGCATCCCGTTGCCGCCCATCCACTACCGCGTGGCATCCGGGCTCAAGGTAGTCCACTACTGGGCCGTACATGCCAACGGCGCCCGGCTGGTCCCCGATGGCAACGAAGTGGACAGCATCATGTGGTGCTCCCCGGACAAGGCCGCCGGTCTGCTGTCCAACCCCTCCGACGTCGTCCCTTTGGAGCACCTCCAGGCCGCCCATGTACGGGACGAACTGAATACCTGGCCGTTCATTCTTGTGCGGCATGCGAAGGCGAAACCACGTTCGTCCTGGTCCAAGGCAGAAGGTGAGCGGCCCCTGGCCGCAACGGGCACCAGGCAGGCGCAGGCGGTGGGCCGGCTGCTCCAGGCCTGGTGGCCGCCCCGCGTTGTCACCAGCCCGTGGCGGCGCTGTGTGGCAACGGTGGCTCCCTACTCAAGGGCAACGGGGGCAAAGGTCAAGCTTGTGGATGCGTTGACTGAACACCGCCACAACCGGACCCCCAAGAAAACGGCCGCCGTGATCGCCGCACTCCTGGACAAGCAGCAGGCCGTCGCCGTCTGCACGCACCGGCCCGCCCTGCCCACCGTGCTCGGCCAGCTGGGCAAACACATGGCACCGCGGCTGCGCGCCCTCCTGCCCTCCTCCGATCCGTTCCTGTCGCCCGGAGAGCTGCTGGTGTGCCACGTCGCCGCGGGCCGCAAAAACCGTATCGTGGCGGTGGAGCAGTTCAAACCCTTCGACGACTAGAGCCCCGGTAGACTTGTGGCGTGAGCATACCGACGCCCTATGAAGACCTCCTCCGCGACGTCCTGACCCACGGAACGCACAAATCGGACCGCACGGGAACAGGCACCACCAGCGTTTTCGGCCGCCAGATCCGGTTCGACCTTGCCCAGAGCTTCCCGCTGATCACCACCAAACGCGTCCACTTCAAGTCCGTCGCGGTGGAGCTGCTCTGGTTCCTGCGCGGCGAGTCGAACGTGAAGTGGATGCGGGACCAGGGCGTCACCATCTGGAATGAATGGGCTGACGTGGACGGCGAACTCGGGCCTGTTTATGGTGTCCAGTGGCGCAGCTGGCCCACTCCGGACGGCGGCCACATCGACCAGATCGCCGAGCTGGTGGAGAACCTGAAGTCCAACCCCGATTCGCGCCGGCACATCGTGTCCGCGTGGAACGTCTCCGAACTCCAGGACATGGCCCTGCCGCCCTGCCATGCGTTCTTCCAGTTCTATGTGGCCGACGGCAAACTCTCCTGCCAGCTGTACCAGCGCTCGGCCGACATGTTCCTGGGCGTGCCGTTCAACATAGCGTCCTATTCGCTGCTCACGTGCATGATCGCCCAGCAGGTCGGCCTGGAGCCGGGCGAGTTCGTCTGGACCGGCGGGGACGTCCACATCTACGAGAACCATATGGACCAGGTCCTCAAGCAGCTGGACCGCGAACCCTATGACTACCCGCAACTGAAAATCACCCGGAAGCCGGAGTCGATCTTCGACTACACCCTTGAGGACTTCGAAGTGCTGAACTACCGGCACCACCCCACGATTAAGGCTCCGATCGCCGTATGAGCACCGAGAACGCCGCAGACCCGCAGTCCTTCACGGAAGAGCTTGCCGCGTCCGTGACCGGCGTCGGCCTCGTGTGGGCACAGACTTCCGGCGGAGTGATCGGCAAGGACGGCGATATGCCGTGGAACCTCCCCGAAGACCTGAAGCACTTCAACAAACTCACCATGGGGCGTCCGGTGATCATGGGGCGCAAGACCTGGCTGTCGTTCCCGGAGAAGTACCGTCCGCTCCCCGGCCGGACAAACATTGTGATCACCCGGCAGAAAGGCTGGGGCGGGACGCCCGAGGCGGAGGGCGCCGTCGTGGTCCCCTCCCTGGACGACGCGCTGCTGGAGTCCCAGTTCGTCGACGGCGGCGAGACGGTGTGGATCCTGGGCGGCGGCGAGGTCTTCCGCCAGTCCACCGATCTGGCCAATGTTGCCGTGGTCACCACCATCGATGTGGAAGCCACCGGCGACACCTACGCGCCGGACCTCGACGAGACCTGGGAGGCGGCCGCCTCCGTTCCACCGGACGGCTGGCTGACCGCAGCCAACGGAACGCGCTACAGGTTCACCAAATGGGTCAGGACGCAGGGCTGAGATGCTGAAGAAACCGGAAACACTGTTCGTCCTGGGCTACATGCTCCTGCCGCTGCTTGCGCTGCTGTCCGCGATCGTGGGACTGACCATGATCGTGGGCGGCAACAAGATTGCGGGGGCCATCGTGCTGGTGATAGTGACCCAGGTATTCGCCTTCGGGGCCTTCTTCGCGCTGCGGGCCAGAAAAGCCGCCGTGCTGGAGGAATCCAACCGGAAGTAGCCGGCCACCGGCGCATGGCAGGACGGCCCATCGTGCCCATCCCCGGCCGCCGGCGTGACGTAACCGACTGCGCCCTGCCGGTTCCGAAGTCTAAACTGTACGAATGACTACAGCAGCTACCCCCTCCGTCGGCCTGGTCGGATGGCGCGGCATGGTCGGCTCCGTCCTGATGCAGCGCATGCAGGACGAGGGCGACTTCGCCAACATCAACCCGGTATTTTTCTCCACGTCCAACGCCGGAGGTGCCGCGCCCTCGTTTGCTGACGGCGCCGGCAAGCTCGAGGACGCGTTCGACGTCGACACCCTGGCGAAGCTGCCCATTATTGTCACCGCCCAGGGCGGGGACTACACCAAGCGCGTGCACACCGAGCTGCGCGGCCGCGGCTGGGACGGCCTTTGGATCGATGCCGCCTCCACGCTGCGCATGAATGACGACTCCATCATCGTGCTGGACCCGATCAACCGCGATGTCATCGACAAGGGCCTGGTCAACGGCACCAAGGACTTCATCGGCGGCAACTGCACCGTGTCCTGCATGCTGATGGGCCTGGGCGGCCTGTTCAAGAACGGCCTCGTCGAGTGGGGCACCTCCATGACCTACCAGGCGGCCTCCGGCGGCGGCGCCCGGCACATGCGCGAACTGCTCAGCCAGTTCGGCACGCTCAACGCCGAGGTCAGCTCGGAACTGGACGACCCGGCGTCGGCCATCCTGGAGATCGACCGCAAGGTCCTGGCCCACCAGCGCACCGACATCGATGCCAGCCAGTTCGGCGTGCCGCTGGCCGGCTCCCTGATCCCCTGGATCGACGCGGACCTGGGCAACGGACAGTCCAAGGAAGAGTGGAAGGCCGGGGTTGAGACCAACAAGATCCTGGGCACTTCCGACGAGAACCACGTGATCATGGACGGGCTCTGCATCCGGATCGGCGCCATGCGCTCCCACTCGCAGGCGCTGACGTTGAAGCTCCGCGAGGACCTCTCCGTGGCCGAGATCGAGAAGCTGGTGGCCGGGGACAACGAGTGGGCCAAGGTGGTTCCGAACACCAAGGAAGCCTCCATGGCCGGCCTGACCCCCGTGGCCGCGTCCGGCACGCTGGACATCCCGGTGGGGCGTATCCGCAAGATGGAGATGGGCCCGGAGTACATCAGCGCCTTCACCGTGGGCGACCAACTCCTCTGGGGTGCCGCCGAGCCGCTGCGCCGCATGCTCAACATCGCCACCGGGAACCTCTGACTCCAAACTCCAGCCAGCAAGTTACCAACGCGGGGTCACTTACCGCCCGTTCCGCACCCGCGGGAGGGCATTAAGTGACCCCGCGTTGCTTTGTCAGGTGGTGAGGAGCGTGTCAGGAGTTGAGGAAAGCCAGGTAGCGGTCGGCGGCTTTGCTGAGGGCAGCCTGGGCACCGGGGCCGAGGGGTTTGGCTGCGTCGAAAAGCTCAGGCACGACGGCGGCGCTCCGGCCGGTGCCCTCCCGGGCCCACGTGCCGATCACCTCTCCCCCGGCCACCACGGTTTTCTTGAACACACCGTTGCCGCCCGGAACGATCTTGTTGGCGTGCTCCGGTGCCAGGACGAGGCGCCGGTCCGTGTAGCTAAGCACGAACTCATCGAAGCCCGGCAGCAGGTGGACAGAGCGCTGGCCTGGCACGCCGTCGTCGAGCAGCGCTGCCGTCTCCGGTGACAGCCAGAAGCTCGTATCCTCGAACTCCAGCTCCACCAACTGTCCGCGCACCTGCTCAAACGCGGCCCGCACTTCGGTCAACGGAAGCTGGGTCCACCAGGCGAAGTCACGGAGGGTGGCCGGCCCGTGGCTGCGGAGGTAGCGCAGCGTGAACTCGGCCATCGCCTCCTGCCGCTCAAGCTTCCGCGAAACCGGGATCCAATCCTCGAAGGCCACCATCAGCTGCTGGTTTCCGGCCAGGGGCCCCTGGACCAGCCAGCCGTGCCGGCACAGGGTCCCGAGGATGTGGATCCCGCGCTGGCCGGTGGTGGGCTGCCCGGCCGCCTCAAAGACGGCAAATAGTTCCGCCCTGCTCAAAGCCCCGCCGCCCGCCACATGCTCCAGGGCGGCGTCGCGGCTCTTTTCGATGTCCGCCCAGGCGATCTCCAGTTCACGGTGCCTGCCGGCGATGCTTCGGGTCAGGCGTTCGGCGGTGAGGTCCAGCATCCACCGCAGATCCTCGGGCGCCACCAGGTGAAGGGTTCCCCGCATCGGCCAGGAGCGGACCACGCTGCCGCTGTCCAGCGCGGCCCTGACATCGCCCAGACCCGACCCCGGAACCCGCACGCCCACCGCCCACAGCGCCGCCTGCAGATCCTGCGCCTGTGAGGCCGTCATCCAGCGGACAGCATCGGGAACCGAGCCCAACCCGGGGCCTAGCAATCCTTGGGAGGCGAGACGCAGCCGCCCCAGGACCTTGCGGCTGATCCGGGTCCTCGCCATGCCACTCACTCCCTCATCCCCCCGCTATGGAACCAATATCCGCCCGCTGCCGGAGCGCCAGGACTAGAGCGCCAGGCCGATCAGCAGCGGTTCCGGATGCAGCTCAATGCCAAAGCGCTCGACGACGCCGGCACGCACCTCGCGCGCGATCGCCAGGATGTCCTTGGCGCTGGCTGAGCCGCGGTTGGTAATTGCCAGGGAGTGCTTGGTGGACAAGGATGCCCGGCCTCCGGAGGCGCTGGACTCCTCCATTCCGTAGCCTTTGCCGAACCCTGCCTGGTCGATGAGCCAGGCGGCTGAAAGCTTCACCAGCCCGTCCTGGCCGGCGGGGTACTTGGGCGCGGACTCCGGCAGGCGTGCCGCCACGTCAGCGGGAACTATCGGGTTGGTGAAGAACGAGCCGGTGGAGTACGTGTCCCGGTCGGCCGTGTCCCACACCATCCCTTTGGAGGTGCGCAGCCGGAGCACTTCGCGGCGGACATCGTTGGCGTACGCGCGCTGGCCCTGCTCCACGCCCAGGGAGCGGGCCAGTTCGGCGTAGCGGATGGGAGCACTCATCCGGCCAAGCGGCAACTGGAACTCGACGGTCAGTACGACGTAGCGCGGCGACCCGTTGACGGTGGTCTGCTTGAGGATGGAATCCCGGTACCCGAACTTCAGTTCCGAGTTGGTGAAGGTCTGCACGGCGTTCCGCGTCCGGTCCCAGGTGCGCACGGCCGCGATGGTCTGCGAGACTTCGGCGCCGTAGGCACCCACGTTCTGGACGGGCGTTGCGCCGGTCAGCCCGGGGATTCCGGACAGGGCCTCGATGCCTGACCAGGCATGCAGGACCGCGTGCTGCACCATGGCATCCCAGTTGTGGCCGGCCTGCACCACGACCGACACGCCGCCGCAGGAGTCCTCCGCGTTGACGGTGAACCCCGTCGAGGCGATTTTGACCACCGTTCCGGGGAACCCGTCGTCGGAAATCAGCAGGTTTGACCCGCCCCCGATGATCAGCAGCGGCTCGCCCGCGGCATCGGCGGAACGGACGGCGTCGATGATCTCCGCCTCGGTTTTGGCCTCGATGAATGTGCCGGCAGGGCCTCCGACGGCGGACGTGGTCAGGTGGGAGAGCAGTGTTTGGGTCACGGTCCCAGCTTAACGCAGTGGCGTCTGCAGGCTTTTGCGGGCCACCGGCGACAACAGGAAGCTGACCACCAGCATCACCATCACGGACAGCAGGGAGTGCAGGATGCCCACGTGTTCAGCCAGCAGGCCCAACAGCGGCGGACCGCACAGGAAGGCTCCGTAACCGATCGTGGAGACCACGGACACGCGGGCGGCTGCCCTGGCGGGATCGTCCGCCGCGGCCGACATGCCCACCGGAAAACCGAGGGAGGCGCCCAGCCCCCAGATGGCCAGGGCCACGTACGCGAGCCAGGGAACCGGGGCGAACACAAACAGGCCGAGCCCCAACACGGCCAGGGCTGCGCACCATCGCATCACCGGGACCCGGCCGAAGCGGTCCAGCACCAGCGTCCCGGCGAACCGGCCGATGGTCATGAAGGTCACAAACAATCCATAGCCGGCGGCTCCGGCGGCGTCCGACTGGCCGTGCCCGTCGGCAAGGGCCAGCGCAACCCAGTCGCCGGCGGCTCCCTCGGCCAGGGCAAGTCCGAGCACCATCACCCCAAGAAGGAGCGTGCGCCGGTCCCGCCAGGCTTCGGCGATTTTGCGCTTGTTGTCCAGCGGAGCGCGCGGAACCGTGGTGTCACGCGGAACGGAGGTGTCACCCGGAACGGTGGTGTCGGCCGGAACATCCGACCCTGCCAGCGGCCGGGTGCCCGGGGCAATGATGGCAATGGGGCCCGTCGAGGGATCTTCGAAGTTATCCGGAACGTAGGTGCGTTCGCCGGCCACCGGGGTGGTGTCCGCGCGGAACCAGGCTGCCGCCGTCGTCACCGAAACCGCAACCACGGCGCCCGCCGCGGCCAAGTGCCAGAACACCGGCAGGGACTCTGCCGCAGCCCACGCGCCCAGCCCGGCGCCTGCCACGGTGCCCAGGCTGAAGGCCCCGTGGAGGCGCGGCATGATGTGCCGGCCCACGGCCCGTTCGACGGCGGCCCCTTCGACGTTGGACGCCGTGTTCCAACTGGCGGTGCCGAGGCCGATGACTGCCAGGCCAAGGGCAACTGCTACAGGATTGGCCAGCACCGAGGTACCGAATCCGGTGATGGCCAGCCCGGCGCCCACCATGATGCTGCCGGTGCGGATGGTCAGCCTGGAGCCCAGCCGCAGCACGATCAGCCCGGAGGCGGACACCGAGAGGAACGATCCCAGCGTCATGCAGAGCAGGAGCAGCCCGACGTTGCCGGGGGTCAGGTCAAGGCCGTCCCGGATGGCCGGGAGCCGTGAAACCCAGGAGGCGAAGGCCACTCCGCTGGCACCGTAGGCCACCACGACGGCGTTGCGCCAGCGGGTGACCTCGGCAGCAGCCGGGGTGGTCAGGGACTCCGGGCGGTTCAGGACACCCTGACGACGGCCTGGGCCTTCATCAGGACCTTCTGGCCCGCCGAGGTGACGGTGAGGTCAACGCGGGCCGTGCCGGCGTCGGCGTCGAGCTTTCCAATGGCGCCGCTGACCTCGATGGTGGCCCCGGGTTCCGGAGTGCCGGTGGTGTCCGATACCGGAACGGGCTTGGTGAAACGGGTCTGGAAATCGACGACGGCGGCCGGATCACCTGCCCAGTCGGTCACCAGCTGCACGGCGGCACCCATGGTGAACATTCCGTGGGCGATGACACCGGGCAGTCCCACCCCGGTGGCGAAGGCTTCGTTCCAGTGGATGGGGTTGAAGTCCCCGGAGGCACCGGCGTACTTGACCAGGTCCGTGCGGGTGACCTCGATGGTGCGGCTGCCGATGTCCTGGCCGGCCGTGAGTTCGTTGAAAGTGGGGCTCATGGTTACTGTCCCTCTCCGCGGACCAGGATGGATGAGGTGGTGGTGGTGACCGGTTCGCGGACTTCGCTGCCGCCGTCGGAGTTGCCGCCGTCGGATACGGCGAAGATTTCGGAGCGGGTGGTGATCATGGCCCCGCCGCCCATGGCGCGGACGCCGTCGACGTGGAGTTCGGCGACGAGCCGGTCGCCGGCGATGATGGGGCGGTGGTGGGTGAAGCGCTGGTCTGCGTGGACCACGCGGGAGAAGTCGATGCCTGACTCCGGATCCTCGATCAGCTGGGCGTCGGCACGCTGGGCAATGATGATGGCGAAGGTGGGGGGTGCTACGAGGTCGCGGTGGCCCAGGGCCTTGGCGGCTTCGACGTCGAAGTGGGCGGGGTGGGTGGCCTTGACCGCGCGGGCGAACTCGCGGATTTTCTCGCGGCCGACGTCGTACACCTCTGCGGCAGGGTAGCTGCGGCCCTGCAGGTCCGGATTGATAGTCATGGCTCCAAGCCTATCCTTTGGGCTGCCAGCGAAGGGTCTTGTGTCGGCTTGATATGATGGATTCATCATTCCATCAAGTGGCCCGATCCGGTGCCGCAAAGGAGCGCACGCCAATGTTGTCCGCCGCCCAGGCTCCGCTGTACGAGATCAAGGCCAACCTGTTCAAGGCGCTGGCGCACCCGGCCCGGATCAGGATCCTGGAGCTCCTGGCTGCGGCTCCTAAGAACACCGCCCCCGTCAGCTACCTGCTCACCGAGACCGGGCTCGAGGCCTCCCACCTCTCCCAGCACCTCGCTACCCTGCGCAAGCACAAAGTGGTGACGTCGGTGCGGACGGCGAACGCTGTGACCTACCGCCTGGCGCACCCCGGGATTTCGGAGCTTCTGGCCATCGCGCGCACGTTCCTGCTCGACAGCCTTGCTGACTCCAACGAACAGCTCAGGCTCGCGCAGGAACTGCCGGCCGGGCACCTCCCCGCGGAGACCGCCTCGTGAGCACGGCCCTGCGTTCCGGTTCCCGGCGGCTCACCCGGTTCCTGCCGTCACGGGCGGACTACACCGGGCTCCGGCAATCCTGGCGGACGGACCTCCTGGCCGGGATCACGGTGGGTATTGTGGCGCTGCCGCTGGCTCTCGCATTCGGGGTCAGCTCGGGAGTGGGCGCCGAGGCCGGGCTCATCACCGCGATCGTGGCCGGGCTGGTGGCTGCGGTCATGGGCGGCTCGCACGTACAGGTATCGGGACCCACCGGCGCCATGGTGGTGGTGCTGGCTCCCGTGGTGGCGGTGCATGGAGCCGGCAGCGTGGCCCTGGTCTCGGTGATGGCCGGGCTGATGGTCTGCGTCCTGGGCATCAGCGGACTGGGCAAGGCGGTGGCCTTCATACCCTGGCCGGTAGTGGAAGGCTTCACGCTGGGCATTGCCGCCATCATCTTCCTCCAGCAGGTTCCGCTGGCCACAGGCACGGCAGGCACGCCTGGCCACAACACCCTGCTGGCGGCCATCGAGTCGGCCTCCGGGGCGGAGTCCCCCACGGTATTGCTGACGCTGGCACTTGTGGCGGGAGTCGCCGTCGTGATGGTCCTGGTCCAGAAGTATTTCCGGGCACTGCCGGCCAGCCTGCTCGCCGTGCTCCTCGCGACGACGGCTGCTGGACTTCTGCAGCTGGACGTGCCCCGGATCGGCGCGTTGCCGCATTCCCTGCCGTCACCCTCCCTTCCCGCCATGGATCCGGCGTCAATGGGCGCGCTGGCAATGCCTGCAGTGGCCATCGCCGCCCTGGCGGCCATCGAATCGCTGCTGTCGGCCCGCGTGGCAGGCGGCATGGCGGGGCCGGACGGAAGACCCAGCGGTGCCTACAGCCCTGACCGCGAGCTGACCGGCCAGGGCCTGGCCTCGATAGCCGCGGGCTTGTTTGGCGGAATGCCTGCCACCGGCGCCATCGCCCGGACGGCCGTGAATGTGCGCTCCGGCGCCAGGACGCGTCTCTCCGCGGTGGTGCATGCCGTGGTGCTCCTGGGCATCGTCTACCTGGCCGCCGGGCTGGTGGGTCAGATCCCTCTGGCCGCCCTGGGGGGTGTGCTGATGGTGACCGCGACGCGCATGGTGTCCCGGCGGACGGTCGCGGCGATCCTGCGCTCAACGCGATCGGACGCGGCAGTATTCATCCTCACGGCAATCATCACGGTGGCTTTCGACCTGATCGTCGCGATCCAGATCGGGCTGGCCGCCGCGGCCCTCTTCACGCTGCGGAAATTCGCTTCGCTGAGCAGCGTGCAGCGGGAAGAGATTTCCGGGCCGCGCGCTGCAGGTGACGAGCACATTGCTGTCTTCCGGCTGGACGGTGCCATGTTCTTCGGCGCCGCGGAACGCATCCTCCAGGAGATCAGCCAGGTGCGGGACATCCAGGTGGCCATCATCAGGCTCTCCCAGTTGCGGATGCTGGACGCCACCGGAGCGCATGCACTCGTGGAGGTCATAGCCGCCTTGGAACTGCGCGGCATCACGGTCCTGCTGAAGGGAGTGCGGCCCGATCACCTGGCCCTGGTGACCAACGTTGGAGTGATCCGCTCGCTCCGCCACCACAAGCACCTGTTCGAGGACCTTCCTGCCGCCGTGGAACACGCCCGCAGCCACGTGAGCAGGAACGCAGCCGCCGCTAGCGCCTGAGGTTCTTCCGGATCGCCTGGCCGCGGACCACCAGGCCGACAATATGCAGGACCAGGCCCAGCCCGATGACCGCAAGCGATCCCACCGCCAGCTCCCGGTTGTTGCCGGTGTTGCCCACAATGTTCAGGATGAGCCCGACGCCGATGAGGCCCATGGCGCTGAAGACCAGGACTTTGTAGGAGGTGGGCGCAGATTCCCAGAATTCTTTGAGCACCGTGACAGTCTACCGAGGGCCGCGGCCTCAGATACTGCGCGGCCCCACAACAGCAACGCGGGGTCACTTAACGCCCGATCCGACGTCGTTATCGGGCGTTAAGTGACCCCGCGTTGCTGGAGAGGCGTCAGTTGCTGGAGAGGCTTTACAGGGCGGGCTGAACGCCGAAGGCCACGGCGAGCTTCATGATCTTCTCGGCACGGCCCAGCCGCGGCAGGTCCGAGCCGTCGCGGATGACGCGGCCGTTGGCCTCGAAGTCGGCCATGAAGTCAGTGGCCCAGGCGACGTCGGACGGGGTGGGGCTGATGACTTCGTTGATCACCGGGGTCTGGTCGATGGCCAGGCAAAGCTTTCCGGTCATGCCCATCATCACGGTGATGCCGGTCTGCTCGCGCAGGATGGGGTGGTTGGTGCCCACTGTGGGCCCGTCGATGGGGCCCGGCAGGTTGCCGACCCGGCTGGCGACCACGAGCTTGGCGCGCGGGTAGGCCATGGCCTCGGCGGTGGCGGCCATTCCGGTGTCGCGGCGGAAGTCACCGGAACCGAAGGCGAGCCGGAACGCGCCCTGCGCCCTGGCGATGTTGTTGGCTTCCTCGATCCCGACGGCGGATTCCACCAGCGGGATAACGGGCGTCTTGCCGTCCATCCGGTGGAAGCTCTCGGTGACCTGGTCGGCGGATTCGGTCTTGGCGAGCATCACGCCGAGCAGGCCGGGGGTTCCGCGCAGTCCGGCGAGGTCGTCGGCCCAGAACGGGCTGGTGGCGTCGTTGATGCGGACCCAGGCTTTACCGCCGGCGCCCAGCCAGTCGATGACGTGTCCGCGGGCCTGGTCCTTCTGTGACGGGTCCACGGCGTCTTCAATATCGAGGATGATCGAATCCGCGCGCGAGGCGGCGGACTGGTCAAACAGTTCGGTTTTCATAGCGTTCACCAGGAGCCATGAACGGGCGATTTCTGCTGGGATATTGCGTTCGGGCCGTACGGTCTCGGTGGCGATGGTTGACGTCATGTATCTACCGTATCCGGCAGGGCACCGCCAGCGCTAAGCGATGGCGCTGATGAGTGACCAATACGACCAATACGGCGGCGGGCGCGCCGCCGATCACGGGATGCTGCTCCCCCGGGCAGCGATCCACAGCCCATACCATTCGGCACGGGTCAGGGCCGCCGCTACCCGGCCGGCGTCCGCGCATGCCCTGATCCGGGCCGGATTGACCGTCCCGATGACCGGCGCAATCCTGGCCGGGTGTTTCATCAGCCAGCCCAGCAGTATTGATTCGCCGGAGGTGCTGTATTTCCCGGCCAGCTCCGCCACCAGCGTTGCAGCGGCAGTCTCAGCCGTCGTCGGGTCTTCCGGCGCAGCGCCGGTGTACAGTCCGCGGGCCAGCGCGCCGTAGGCCTGCAGCGCGATGCCGTTCCGGGCGCAGTATTCGAGCGTTCCGTGCGGGAAACTGTAGTCCAGCGACTCGGGATGGTTCACCAGGACCTGGCTCTCCAGCCAGGCCCGTTTGAGCAGGCTCATCTCCAGCTGGTTGGCAATGACGGGTACTTCCAGCCGGTCCTGCAGCGCCTGGATCTGCGCACCGGACATATTGGACACGCCCAGAGCGCGTACCTTGCCCTCGGCCATCAGCTGCCCGACGGCGCCAGCCACCTCCGCGAGGTCGGTCAGTGGATCGGGGCGGTGCAGCAGGAGCACGTCCACGAAGTCCGTCTGCAGCCTCGAGAGGCTTCCGCCGACCCGCTCCAGGATGGCGTCCCTGCTCAGGTCATAGTGCCCCGGGATCCCCCCTTCGCCGAGCCGGATTCCGCATTTTGTCTGCAGCCGGAGGCGGTCGCGGAGGCCCGGCGTGGCCGCAAGGACCTCACCGAACACGGCCTCGGACTTGCCCTTGCGGTAGATGTCGGCGTGGTCAAACAGGGTGATGCCGATCTCCAGCGCGGCCTCGATGGCGGCCGCGGCCTCGTCCACGTGGTCGGTGCCGTACGGCTCGTCGGACCAGCTGCCGCCCAGGCCCATGCAGCCGTAGATGAGCTCCTGCGCGGACGATGGGGCGGTGTGGTCGGTCACTGTTTCACTCTTTCATGGGCTGTGGCAGACGGACAGGTGGCGGGACCCGGCCCGGTCCCGCCACCTGTGCGTCTAATTCATTGATGTCAGCGCAGCCAGGCGGTGCTGTTGGCGCCGAGCTTGCCGTCTTCCAGCGGCGCGCTGCTGACCAGCACGGCCCCGGCCGGAAGGTCGACGGCGAGGTCCCCGAAGTTGGTTACTGACTGCCAGCCACCGGGACGGCTGAAATGCAGGACCTTAGAGTTCCCCGTGGGGATCCAGGTCAGTTCCTCATCGGCCTGAAGTTCCCGTCGCAGCTTCAGGGCCTGACGGTACAGCTCAAGCGTGGATCCTTCGGTGCCGTCCTCAGCCTCGACGGCGTACTTGGCGAACCAGTCCGGCTGCGGCAGGTGGGCGCCGCCGTCGCCGAAGCCGAAGGACGTGCCTTCGACGTTCCAGGGCAGCGGGACGCGGCAGCCGTCCCGGCCCACCTCAACGCCCTTGTTCCGGAAGTAGGTGGGATCCTGGCGCTCGGCGTCGGGAATGTCCGCCACTTCCTGCAGGCCCAGCTCCTCTCCCTGGTAAAGGTAGGCGGAACCGGGGAGCGCGAGCATCAACAGGCTGGCGGCGCGGGCGCGGCGCTCACCGAGCTCCGCATCCAGCTCCTCCTGCGGGCCGCCGGCCAGCAGCCAGTCCTTGCCGTCCTGGCCTTTGGCATGGGCCTTGGTCTTGTCCTTGGGGAACTGGGGCAGGCCGTAGCGCGTGGCGTGCCGGACGACGTCGTGGTTTGAGAAGACCCAGGTGGAGGAAGCGCCGGTGGCTGCCGCTTCGGCGAGGTTTCGGGTGATGATTTCGCGGAATTCCTCGGCATCGAAATCGGCCTGGAGGAGGTCGAAGTTGAATGCCTGCCCCAGTCCTTCAGGGCTGGCATAGCGGGCGCGCCGGGTGGCGTGGACCCATGCCTCGGCCACGGCGGTGCGCGGCGGGTTGTATTCGTTGAAGACCTCGCGCCATTCGGTGTAGATCTCGTGCACTTCGTCGCGGTCCCAGAAGGGGTGCGTGCCGTCGTCGAACCCGTCCACCCCGGTGTTGGCGGCACTGAGCTCCAGCTTGGACAGCAGGGGTTCGGTGAGGTCCTTGGTGAGGGCGTGGGCCACGTCCACCCGGAAGCCGTCCACGCCGCGGTCGGACCAGAAGCGCAGGGTCTTGAGGAAGTCGTCGCGGACCTCGCGGTTGGACCAGTTCAGGTCCGGCTGCTCCTTGGCGAAGATATGGAGGTACCACTGGCCGGCTGTGCCGTCAGGTTCCGTGATCCGCTCCCATGCCGGACCGCCGAAGACTGAATCCCAGTCCGACGGCGGGAACTCCCCGTCAGGGCCTTTGCCGTCGCGGAAAATGTAGCGGTCGCGGGCAGCGGAACCCTTCGGCGAAGCGAGGGCCTCCTTGAACCACTCGTGGCGGTTGGAGGAGTGGTTCGGGACGATGTCGGCGATGAGCTTGATGCCGGCGCCGTGGAGGGCCTTGGCCATTTCGTCGAAGTCCGCCAGTGTACCCAGCTTGGGGTCCACGTCACGGTAGTCGTCCACGTCGTAGCCGCCGTCGGCGAGGGCCGAGGGGTAGAACGGGCTCAGCCAGACGGCGTCGATCCCCAGTTCCTTCAGGTACGGAACCCTGGCTGTGATGCCCTTGATGTCACCGAGGCCGTCGCCGTTGGAGTCGGAGAAGCTGCGCGGATAGATCTGGTACACGGCAGCCTGGCGCCACCAGTTGGGATCGCTCATGCGGTCAGGATCGGACATGGTTGCCAGCGTGGCGGTGGTGGACAAGTGAATCCTTCGGAGGTCTCGGCCGGTCTGTTTCTGGACACTTCGGTGCGGTTGGGTGGTGCAGGGCAGGCCTTTAGATAGAATCTAAATATATTGCCGCATCAATTATCAGCCCCGTATCCGGGAAGGTCAAGGTCACATGAAGGCAGCCGGCGCAGCCACTCCGCAAATGCTGCGGCGGGTCAACGCCCACGCCGTCCTGGCCTTCCTGCGCACGACGGAGGTGGCCACCGGAACGGATCTGATGGCCGCCACGGGCCTCACCCGCGCTTCGGTGATTGCCGTGTGTGAGGATCTCCTCCGCCGGGGATGGATTACTGAACTGGACTCCGGCCGCGGGCCCGGCTCCGTCAAGGGCCGCCCCGCCCGGCGCTTTGTCCTGAACCCCCGGGCCGGCTTCGTTGTGGGTATCGACATCGGCGCCGCCACCACCACGGCGGTAGTGGCGGACCTGCGGGGAGCCATTGTGGGCAGGGCAAGCCGCACGTTCCGCAGCGCCGGGATTCCGGCCCGCGAGCGGATCGATGTGGTGAACCAGGCGTGCGGCGAGGCATTGGCTGAGGCAGGGACCGGCCCCTCAACGGTCCTGGCGGTGACGGCCGGGCTGGCAGCTCCGGTGGACCGGCAAGGCAACGTTTTGGTGACCAAGCAGTTTTGGCGGCAGTTCGACGTCGGACTCCGCACAGCCCTCGCCGACCGCCACGGCTGGACGGTGCTGCTGGAGAACGATGCCAACCTTGCAGCTCTCGGGGAACGGTGGCGCGGGTCCGGAACCGGTGTGGACGATCTGGTGGTCATCCTGGCCAGCGAGCGGATGGGCGCCGGCGTCATCGAATCGGGGCGGCTGCTGCACGGGCACAGCGGGGCCGCGGGCGAGATGGGCTACCTCACCATGATCGAGGGAGTGGGCAGCGCCGATGGCATCGCCTACCTCGCCCGCGAATGGTATGCGCGGCCCGGCGAGCCGCCTACCGTCGAGGCCCGCGCGGTTTTCGCTGCCGCCGCCGCCGGGGACCCTGCCGCCGTCGCGGTGCTGGACAGGCTGGCGGAACGCGTGGCACGGGTGATCGCCTCAGTGGCCATCATGGTCAACCCGGAGCAGGTGGTGATCGGCGGCGCCGTGGCAGAGTCAGCCCACGCACTGCTCCCGGGCATCATGGAACTGCTGCCACGCTTCACCGCCACAGTCCCCCGGGTCACTGCATCCCCGCTCGGCGATGCGATCGTGACGGTGGGCGCGGTCAGGCATGCTCTGGACTACGTCGAAACGCACGCGCTTGAGCTGGACCTCACGGCCGGGACGTAGGCCGCCAGGCCCCACCGGCGTCCGCTCCGGGGCCTACGGCTGCAGGGCCTACGCCTGCAGGGCCGCGGCGATGGGCAGGGTACCGTCGTGGAACTCAATGGTCCGGCCGGCCGTCTCCGGCAGGTCCAGCACTGCCGCGGCCACGCTTGCCGTGTTGCTGCGGGAGGTTTCACGGTTGCCTTCGCGCGCGGCCTCCACCTCGATCAGCCCGGTCCCCGGCTGGTCCGTCAGCGCGCCCGGACCCAGGATGGTCCATGCCAGCCCAGTACCGCGCAGGTACTCGTCCGCGGCCGCCTTGGCCTCGGCGTAGGCGAAGAAGCTGTTCCCGGCCGGCACCCCATGGTCCGGACCGGCACCGAGGTAGGACACCATGACATAACGTCCGACGCCGGCCTCCGCCGCCGCGTCCATTGACCGGATCGCGGCATCGCGGTCCACCGCATACGTCCGCTCCGGGTTCCCGCCGCCGGCACCGGCCGACCAGACCACGGCGTCGTGTCCCCTGAGCGCCCCGGCGATTGCCG
Source organism: Pseudarthrobacter cremeus (assembly GCF_051857465.1). Classification (NCBI taxonomy): domain Bacteria; kingdom Bacillati; phylum Actinomycetota; class Actinomycetes; order Micrococcales; family Micrococcaceae; genus Pseudarthrobacter; species Pseudarthrobacter cremeus. The sequence goes on from NZ_JBPZHC010000004.1 coordinate 369,402, forward strand.
CCGTCGTCGAGTTCTCAACGTCCAGGACCGACGGCGTCGCCCCCGTTGCCGCGACATCGGCGGCGTGGTCCGGGTTGCGGATGATCGAGGTGACGCTGTGGCCTTCCTCGGTGAGCAGGGTGGACAGATGGAGGGCCACTTTGCCGTGGCCGCCGATGATTGCGATGCGGGTCATGTCCCCATTCTGCCCTGCCGGCCGGAAAGCGTCCTCGACGGGCGGAGCAAGCCGTGGTCTCCGCCCGCGGTCAGGGCAGCACGCGGTAGCGGAGGTACACGGTGCCGCTGCCGAAGGTGTGTTCCTCAAGGAGTTCAAGCCGCAGGTTCAGGCCATCGGGAAGGTACTTCTTGCCGCCGCCCACCACGAACGGGGTGACGAAGAGACTGCATTCGTCCACCAGCCCCGCCCGGAAAGCCGCGGCCGCGAGGGTGGGGCCGCCGATGCCGATGCCGATGCCGGTTCCGGCCTTCAGCCCGCGGACCGCTTCCGGATCGAATGTCCGCTCGATCCTGGTGCGGGCGGTGGAGGCGGCGGGGAGCGTCGTGGAGTACACAACCTTGTCGATTCCCTGCCAGATCCGTGCAAAATCCTGCACAACGGCCGGCTCAGCCGCGGTGTCCCACGTTTCCCAGACCGCCATGACCTCGTACATGTTCCGGCCAAAAAGATAGGTGCCCACGTCGCGTTGAAGGTCGTTGACGAAGGCATGGACTTCCTCGTCCGGCGCACTGAAGTCGAACTTGCCTTGCCGGTCCGCGACATACCCGTCCAGAGAAGCGGAGGAATGGTAGAGGAGCTTACCCATGCGCCCCATTGTGCCTCCGCGGGGCTGGGTTGGGTAGGCGTCGGCCCTGGATCCGCCCGGGCGGCCCATCGGTTGGCGAGGTCTCGGCGCCTTGGCGGGGCCTAAGCGCCGAGATGTCGCCCCCCGATCCGGGCGACGCCGCCACATCCGGGCGCGGCGACGAGATCCGGGCGCGGCGACGAGGTCCGGGTGAGACGACCAGAACCGGGAATGCAAAAGGACCCCGGAGGCGGTTGCCTTCGGGGTCCTGCTCTGTAGCGGTGGGGAGGCTCGATCTCCCGACCTCACGATTATGAGTCGTGCGCTCTAACCAACTGAGCTACACCGCCACGAATGAGAAAAACCTGCGCAAGCCGGTCAAAAACCGCCTTGACACAGGCCCTCATCCAGAGCCCCCCACCGGAATCGATCCGGTGACCTCGTTCTTACCAAGAACGCGCTCTACCACTGAGCTAGGGGGGCAACGAGTAAATACTCTACCGGAAGATTTCGCCACCAACAAATCGGCATCGGGGCCGGTCAAGGGCGCCGAAACAAGTTGCATCGGCGCCCTTTTGTGGCCTCAATCCGGCAGTGAAACTAGGGCAGGCGGAGTACCTGTCCGGGGTAGATCAGGTCCGGATTCGGGACGGTGTCCGCGTTGGCTGCGATCAGGGCGTCCAGCCCCACACCGAACTGCACAGCGATGCCACTGAGGGTATCTCCGGCCTCAACCACAACTTCCGAAACCGCCGCCGGCTGGGCCGGAGCGGGCGGTGCCGCAACGGCACCCGCAGCCTGTGCATCGGCAGCCTGCTGCGCGGCTGCAGCGTCTGCAGAGGCCTGGTTGGCTGCTGCCTGGTCGGCCGCGGCCTGGGCTGCCGCCGCCTGGTCCACTGCTGCGCGGTCTGCTGCTGCCTGATCCGCAGCAGCCTGATCGGCCGCGGCCTGCGCTGCCGCCTCGTCCTGGTTTACCTCCGGCGCTACCTCCGCCGGAGCCGGCTGGGTGGTGGTGCCGTTCGTTCCGGCATCCACGCCCGCCCCGGCCTGGGGTGCGTCCTTCGCCTCGTTCTTGTCTCCGAAGCCGAGGTTCTTCTTCAGATCGTCCAGGAATCCCACAGTGATGCCTTTCATTGCGCTTTGCGGCCGTACGGCCCACATCAGGCCGGGTCGATCCGCAGCTACGCCGTCGGTAGCCCCTCGATCGTATGGGGGCAGGCACCCGCTGCCAAGGACCGCACCCGCCGCGGCGGCCCGCCGTCGGGCATTAAACGCCGAGGGGCCGGCTCGAAAGCCGGCCCCTCGGGACGAAACGTGTCAGGCTAGCTGACGGTTACCACTTTCCCTTGCGGTTGAAACCGCCCTGTCCGCCTTCGGTGCGGGGCTTGCGTGAGCCGTCCCCGTGGCCGCCGAAGCGGGAGTCGCTGGCCTGGCCGCGGTTTGCACCGCTGTCGGCGCCTACGGAGCGCTCTGAACGGTCGCTGTAGGAGCGGCCACCGCGGTCAGCGGAGCTGCGCTCGCCGTCGGACTTGCGGAATTCCTTCTTGAACCCGCCGTTGCCCTTGAAGTTGCCGCCACGGTCTCCGCCGGAGTAACCGCCGCGGTCCCCTCCACGGTTGCCCTGGTAGCCTCCGCGCTCGCCTCCGCCGGACGGCTTGCGGCCGTTATCCAGTTCGAGGTTGATCAGCTCGCCGCCGATCCGGGTGCGGGACAGGGCGCGCAGCTGCTCGGGGCTCAGGTCCGCCGGGAGTTCCACGAGGGAGTGGTCCGAGCGGATGTCGATGCCGCCGATCTGGGCCGAGGAGATGCCGCCTTCGTTGGCAATGGCGCCAACGATGGAACCCGGCATAACGCGCTGGCGGCGTCCGACGGCGATCCGGTAGGTGGCGTTGCCCTCGGTGAGCGTACGGGTGGGGCCGCGTGAGCCGAAGCCGTCCTTGGACCGTTCGCGCTTCTGGAACTCAGGAGCTGCAGGCAGTTCCTTGACCAGCAGCGGCTGTCCGCCCTGTGCCATGACGGCCAGCGCAGCAGCGATCTCCGACGCCGGGACGTTGTGCTCTTCCTCGTAGGAGGAGATGAGGTCGCGGAACGCGGCAACGTCCTCGGACTCGAGGGTCTCCGTGATGCGCTCGGCGAACTTGCCCAGGCGCAGCGTGTTGACCGTCTCGGCGGTGGGCAGGTGCATCTGCTCCACCGGCTGGCGGGTTGCCTTCTCGATCGAACGCAGCAGGTACTTCTCCCGCGGGGTCATGAACAGCACTGCGTCACCACTGCGGCCTGCACGGCCGGTGCGGCCGATGCGGTGCACGTAGGACTCGGTGTCGTGGGGGATGTCGTAGTTGATCACGTGGCTGATGCGCTCGACGTCAAGGCCGCGGGCTGCGACGTCGGTGGCCACCAGGATGTCGATGCGGCCTTCCTTGAGCGCCTCAACGGTCCGCTCGCGCTGCTGCTGCGGGATGTCGCCGTTGATGGCGGCAGCCTGGAAGCCCCGCGCCTTCAGCTTGTCAGCCAGGTCCTCGGTAGCCATTTTGGTGCGCACGAAGGCGATGACGCCGTCGAACTCTTCAACCTCGAGGATGCGGGTCAGCGCGTCCAGCTTGTGCGGGCCCATGACCTGCAGGTACCGCTGGCGGGTGTTGGCGCCGGTGGTGGTCTTGGACTTGACCGAGATCTCGGCCGGGTTGTTCAGGTACTGCTTGGACATGCGGCGGATCTGGCTCGGCATGGTGGCCGAGAACAGGGCAACCTGGCGGTCCGACGGGGTCTGCTGGAAGATCTGCTCCACGTCTTCGGCGAAGCCCATGCGCAGCATTTCGTCGGCCTCATCCAGTACCAGGTACTGGAGTTCGGACAGGTCCAGGGAACCCTTGGAGATGTGGTCGATCACACGGCCGGGGGTACCGACAACAACCTGGGCACCGCGGCGCAGGCCCGCGAGCTGGGGGCCGTAAGCGGAGCCGCCGTAAACGGGGAGGACCGTGAAGTCATCGATGTGCTTGGCGTAGGAGGTGAAGGCCTCGGCAACCTGGAGCGCGAGTTCGCGGGTGGGTGCAAGGACCAGGGCCTGGGTCTTGCGGGAGGGGCCGTTGAGGTCGTGGAGCTCGGCCAGGCGGGACAGCGCCGGTACTGCGAATGCTGCAGTCTTACCGGTACCCGTCTGGGCGAGGCCCACGACGTCGCGGCCTTCAAGCAGCAACGGGATGGTTGCGGCCTGGATGGGGGAAGGCTTTTCGTAGCCGACGTCCTGCAGTGCTGCGAGGACGCGGCCGTCAATGCCGAGATCGGCGAAGCGGATGCCGTCAGCTTCGGTGCCGGCCTCGCCGCTGGTGGGGTCGGCTACGGGGGCTTCTTCGGCGCGGGGGGCTTCGCTGCGTGATTCTTCAGCCTGGGGAGCTTCGGCCACAACGGCCTCGGCTTCTACGGCTTCTGCCTGCGGTGCTTCGATCGGTGCTTCGATGAAGACTGCAGCGGGTGCGGTCTCGACGTCGTTCACGGTGTTTTCAGTGTTGACGGAGTCGTTTTGATTTTCGGGCATAGGGAAATTTCCTCATCCATAGGGGGCCAGGCGGCACTACCCGAGGTGAGCGGAGCCGCAGTACATGTGCCGTGGGTGCCGGGCAATCATTGACCGGCCGGTCACATAGAAGTCCGGCGCTTTCGCAATCCCGTGGCAGGACTTCCCGCTGCATCTCTTGGCTGCTATCCCAGCAGTCTGTACAGCGTTTTCTTTAGCCGGCTCTCCCTATGAAAATGCCCGCATCGCATTAGCGGGCCCCAACACTTGCCAGTCCTGCCTCAAAAATTGGGCAGGAATAAGGGATTTCCGGAGTGGGGGATATTTCAAGTGTAAGGTACGGATCCCCCTTACAGGTAATTGAAGGTACGACGGCGGCGGTGACGTTGCGCACACGGCGTCCGGTGACCGGCCGGAGCAGCCGGATCCGGCCGGCGGTTACCCGGCCGACTGCCGCAGCAGCGCCTCGAACTTCTGGTTGAATTCGGGCTGCTGGAGGCGGATCTCGCCGTCGGCCTCGGCATCCCGCAACGCTTCCATGGAATCAGTGTCCGGATCGCTGAACCATTTGCCGACGGTGACGCCGTGCCTCGGGACGTACAGCCGGTGGATATGGTCGCCGGCCTGGATGGTGCCGGTCCGGATCACCCGCAGGTAGGCTCCCACCCGTCCAACCTCGGTAAACCGCTTGACGAACCGGGGCTCCTTCATCCGACGCTGGAAGGTGGCGCAAGGCGTGCGCGGCGAGGTGACCTCGACTTCCACCTCCAGCCCGATCTTCCAGCGTTCACCGATCACCGCCCCAGTGGTTTCGATGCCGGACACCCGAAGGTTCTCGCCAAAAAACCCCGGAGGAAGGTCCCGCTGCAGCTCTTCGGCCCAGTAGTCGGCGTCCTCCTGGGAGTACGCGTAGAGGGCCTGGTCCTCCCCGCCGTGATGGACCCGGTTCGCCTGGATGTCGCCGCGGAGCCCCAGTTTGTGGACCTTGACCGGGCCCTCAACGGGCCGCTTGTCGATGGCCGTGACGCCCACGTTTGAGTCGTCCGGAAGCAGTTGGTGGACGCGGCAGACGGCAAGTACGGATGCGGTTTCCATGGCTCCAGTGTAGGTTCCCACAGGCAGGTTCAGGCCGTGATGCCGCGTGGGAAGTTCTCCCCCGGTTTCTGCTCGCAGCAGCCCGGGGCAGCGGCTAGGCTGATTTCAGGATTGAGCTTTCCTGGCGCAGGGTTGCGCCCACATTTGAGCATGGACTACCAAGGGGGAAGTCATGGACCCGGACAAGGGCCAGGTCAACGGCCAGGGCAACGGTCCGGACAAGGACCAAGGCAAAAGCCCCGACCCGGAGGGCGCCAAGGGCGCGCCGAAGCCGCCGCCGTGGCAGGTGCCCAAGCCTGAACTTCGCCCTGAACTCCTGAATGAGCCAACCCCGATGGTGGACCCCTTTGCGAAGGACCGCGAGCGCCAGGTCCATGAGGCGGCTGCGCGGAAGAAGCGCTCCCAGCGGCGGACTGTGGTGGTGGGCCTGGGCGTCACGGCGCTCCTGGCCGGCACCATCACTGCCATCGTGGCCAGCAACGAGGATGAGCCCGAGTACGCGCAGGTGTGTTTCAACGACGAGACCGGCGAGCGCGTGGAGGACACCCAGTGCAACAGTTCGGCCGGTCGCGGCGGCGGGTTGTTTGCGTGGTACTTCTACTCCCGCGGTGCCAGCGTGCCCGCGGTGGGCCAGAACCGTTCCTCATACCCGAGCTACACCAGCACCATTCCCAGCGGAGCCAAAGCGTCCACGGGGTACAGCACCAAGGGCGGAACGGTCAGCCGGGGCGGCTTCGGCAGCAGCTCCAAGGGCGGAAGCACGGGGGGCTAGGCGTGAAGCGGTTGTTATCGGAGCCCAGGCCTGACTGGAAGCAGAAGATCGAAGAGCAGGGCCTGGTCTTCTCCACCACCACCATGCCCGACGGCCGGAAGATCGAGTACTGGAACGAGTCCGCGTACTACCTATTCACCATGGACGAGGTGGAAACGCTCGAGGTCACAGCCGAGGACATGCACAAGATGTGCCTGGAGGCGGCCCGCTTCCTGGCCACCGGCGCCATGGGAAACATCGGCATCGGCCCGCAGGCTTTGGAACTGGCGGCCGAATCGCTGCAGGCGGGTGACATGGACGTGTACGGCCGGTTCGACTTCATCTACGACGGCCAGGGCGGCCCGGCCAAGATGCTGGAGTACAACGCCGACACCCCCACCGGCCTGATCGAGGCCGCCGTGGCGCAGTGGTTCTGGCTGCAGGACGTCTTCCCTGAAAAGGACCAGTGGAACGGCATCCACGAAGCCCTGATCCGGCAGTGGAAGAAGCTGCAGTACCGGACCGGCATGAGCACGCTCCACATCGCCCACTCCGAGGCCGAGGAGTCCGGTGAGGACTGGATGACTGCCGCCTACATGCGCGATGTCGCGAGCCAGGCGGGCTGGACCACCATCGGCATCAACATGTCCGACATCGGCTGGGACCCCAACCTGAACCGGTTCGTGGACCTGGACAACTTCATGATCAGCACCATGTTCAAGCTGTATCCCTGGGAACTGATGATGAAGGAGCCGTTCGGTCACCGGCTGCTGCAGCGCGCGCACAATCCGCGCTGGGTGGAGCCGGCCTGGAAGATGCTGCTCTCGAACAAGGCGCTGCTCGCCGCACTGTGGCACCTCTACCCGGACCACCCCAACCTGCTTCCCGCCTACCTCAACGAGCCCGGGCCACTGAGGGAATGGGTGGCCAAGCCGCTGCACGGGCGCGAGGGCGACAACATCAGGATCCACGCCGCCGGCATCAGCCTCGAACAGCCGGGCGGCTACGGGCGCGAAGGCTGGTGCTACCAGCAGTACCACCCGCTCCCGGACTTTGACGGCAACCATCCGGTCCTCGGCCTGTGGGTGGTGGACGGAGAGTCCGTGGGCTGCGGGATCAGGGAATCCGATGGCCCCATCACCGATTACTTCTGCCGTTTTGTGCCCAACACCATTGACGCCCCCGCTCCGCTTTCGGTGCAGGCCCACTCCAGCAAAGCAGGTATCGCACTATGAGCACTGAGACGACGACGGCGGGCGGCGGTCCCGGAGGACCGTCCGGGGGTGCCGTCCCGGCCAAGGGCCTCCGCGCCGGAATCCTGGACCTCGGCGACTCGGTCATGCTGGGGCTCGCCTCCACGGCGCCCGTGTATTCGCTGGCAGCCACGCTGGGCCTGATCGTGGCCGTGAACGGAAACTACACTCCCCTCATCCTGGTCCTGGGCTTCATCCCGGTCCTGTTCATCGCCTACGCCTTCCGTGAGCTGAACAGTGCCATGCCGGACTGCGGAACCACCTTCACGTGGTCACGCCGCGCGTTTGGCCCGTGGGCAGGCTGGCTGGGCGGCTGGGGCGTGGCCCTGGCCGGAATCGTGGTGCTGGCCAACCTGGCGCAGGTGGCCGGACAGTACCTGTGGCTCCTGATCGGCGACGGTTCCCTGGCCGCCGACAAAGTGGTGGTTACGGCCACCGGGGTGCTGTTTATCGTCTTCATGACCCTGGTGAACTACCGCGGCATCAGGCTGGGCGAGCATGTCCAGCGGGTCCTGACCTACGTGCAGTATGTTTCGTTGGGCATCTTCGCCATTGCGCTGATTGCCAGGATCGCCGGCGGTGCCCCTGAGGGCCAGGCCTTCGACGTCGAGTGGTTCAATCCGGCCGGCGCATTTGCCGATCCGGGTGCTGTGGTGCACGGTGCCCTGCTCGCACTTTTCATCTACTGGGGTTGGGACACCTGCCTCGCGGTGAACGAGGAAACCGAGAATCCGTCCAAGACTCCGGGCCGCGGCGCCGTCATCTCGGCGTTTGTCCTGGTGGCCATTTATGTGTCGGTGTCCCTGCTGGTCATGATGTACGCCACCGTCGGCTCGGAGGGGATCGGGCTGGGCAACGAAGCGAACCAGGATGATGTCTTCCTGGCCATGAAGGACGTGGTCCTGGGCCCGTGGGGCTGGCTGATCATCGTGGCAGTGCTTGCGTCCGTGCTTTCGTCCACCCAGACCACCATCCTTCCCACGGCCCGCGGCACACTGTCCATGGGTGTGTACGGGGCACTGCCACCGAAGTTCGGTGAAGTCCATCCGCGCAACCAGACGCCAGGATTCTCCACCCAGGTGATGGGCGCCGCAGCCGTCGTGTACTACGTGGCCATGAGCTTCCTCAGCGAGAATCTGCTCTCCGATTCCATCAGCGCCATCAGCCTGTTCATTGCGTTCTACTATGCACTCACCGGGTTCTCCTGCGTCCGGTATTTCCGCGGCACTCTCCGGAGTTCAGCGCGCAATCTCTGGTTCCGCGGCATCCTGCCGCTGGCCGGCGCCCTGCTCCTGACGGCGGCGTTCTTTATCTCCGCCGTCCAGATGTGGGACCCGGCCTACGGTGACACCCAGATCTTCGGCATCGGCGGGGCATTCGTCAGCGGCGTGGTGCTGCTGGCCCTTGGCGTGGTGCTGGCAGTTGTCTGCCGGTTCCTTCCCTCGACGCGGGAGTACTTCACCGGCAGGCCGGGCGTCACGGCCGGCCCGTAGGATGCTCCCATGAGCTACGACGCCGACGCACCCCTGGGACCGGACCCCTCCGACGTCCTGGCCCTGGACTCCCTCCTGACTCCGGAAGAGCTCGAAGTCCGCCAGAAGGTCCGCGACTTCACGGACCAGCGGATCAAACCCGGCATTGCGCGCTGGTACGACGACGCCGTCTTCCCTCTGGAGCTTGCGCCCGAGCTGGGCGAACTCGGCGTCCTGGGCATGCATCTCGAGGGGTACGGCTGTCCAGGCCGCACCGCCGTCGAATACGGTCTTGCCGCGATGGAACTTGAGGCCGGCGACTCCGGGATCCGGACCTTCGTCTCGGTGCAGGGTTCCCTGGCCATGACGGCCATCCACAAGTGGGGTTCCGAGGACCAGAAGCAGGAGTGGCTCCCCCGGATGGCCGCCGGCGAGGTGATCGGGTGCTTCGCCCTGACCGAACCCACCGCCGGATCGGACCCGTCCTCCATGACCACGGTTGCCCGCCGGGACGGGACCGGGGACGACGCCGGCTGGGTGCTGGACGGTGCCAAGCGCTGGATCGGGCTGGCGTCCGTTGCCGGGGTGATGGTGGTCTGGGCCAGGACCGACGACGGCGTCCGCGGCTTCCTGGTGCCGGCCGGAACGCGCGGGGTCACAGCCACGCCCATCCCGCAGAAGCTCTCGATGCGCGCCTCCATCCAATGCGATGTGGTGTTCGACGGCGTCCGGCTGGGACCGGAGGCGATGCTGCCGGCGGCCCTTGGCTTGCGGGGCCCTTTCACATGCCTGAACGAGGCACGCTACGGGATCGCCTGGGGCGCCATGGGCGCAGCCCGGGATTCCTACGAGGCCGCTCTGAAGTACTCCCTGGACCGGCTGCAGTTCGGAAAGCCGCTGGCCGGGTACCAGCTGACCCAGGAGAAACTGGTCAACATGCTCGTGGAGATCCAAAAGGGAACCCTGCTGGCCATCCACCTGGGCCGGCTCAAGGACGCGGGCAGGCTCAAGCCGGAGCAGATCTCCCTGGCGAAGCTGAACAACGTGCGCGAGGCCATCGCCATCGCCCGGGAAGCGCGTTCGATCCTGGGCGGCAACGGGATCACCCTGGATTACCCGCCGCTGCGGCACGCCGCCAACCTTGAGTCAGTCCGCACGTACGAGGGCACCGACGAAGTCCATACCCTGATCCTCGGGCAGCACATCACCGGCCTCAACGCGTTCCGGTAGCGCGGCTCCGAGGTTAAGGACCTCAGGCCGAGAAGCCGCCGTCGGCCTTGATCAGCTGGCCGGACACCCAGCGGCCCGCCGGTGACAGCAGGAACGCCACGGTGGCGCCGATGTCCGCCGGCGTCCCCAGCCGGCCGCCCGGCTGCCGGGCGGTGAGCTCTTCACGGACCTCGCGGCTCATCCAGCCGGTGTCGATGGGCCCGGGGTTGAGCACGTTCGCCGAAATGCCCAGCGGCCCCAGCTCGCGCGCCGCGGCAATGACAATCCGGTCCAGGGCGCCCTTGGACGCGCCGTACGGAAGGTTGAACGCTGTGTGGTCACTGGTCAGCGCAACAATGGCGCCGCCGTCGTGCGGTGCCTGCCCCGCAAACGCGGCGATCAGCTGCCAGCTGGCCCGCGTGTTCACGGCGAAGTGCCGCTCGAACGCTTCCAGCGTGGTGTCCAGGATCCCGGAGTCCACGGACTCAGCGTGGCTGAGCACCAGGCCGTGAAGCGGACCGGCGAGCACCGTCGCCTCGGCAATAAGCCGCTCCGCTGCTTCCGGGTCCTGCAGATCGGCTGCCAGCGCGTGCACTTGGGCGCCGATGGCTTCCAGTTCGGCGGTAAGGCGCACGACGTCATCCGGCTGGCTCCCCCAAGGCATCCGGGCATCGTAGTCCTGCCAGTAAGTGAGGACCAGGTCCCAGCCTTCCGCCGCAAGCTGGCGGGCGATGCCCGCTCCGATGCCGGCCAGCCTTCCCGCCCCGGTGACCAGTGCGGTGTTGCGGGCCATAACGTCAGGTGGGGTGGATGCCATTGAACCAGCCTAGTGGTGGCCGCGGGGGCGGCGCGGTGGGACACTCAATGGGCGCTGCGGGCAGTCCCCGGAGTCATTCCGGCAGCAGCACCAGTTCCAGATATCCGCGCAGGCACCCGGCCATGTCCACACTTTCGGGGGCGAGCAGCCACTGCGTCTGGATTCCGTCCCAGAGGGCGATCAGCGTTGCGGCGGCAGCTTCAGGCTCCACGCCGGGCCGCAGCCGCCCTTCAGCGGCCAACTGCCTGAACCGCCGCGCGTAGCTGTGCCGGAGCCGGTCAAAACGCTCCGTGAAGTATTCCCGCCCCGGGTGCGCGTCCGTGACCGATTCCGCGCACAACACGGTGTACAGCTCAATGACACCGGGGATTTCCTCGTTGAAACGCGCCTGGCGGATCACGGCGTCCACGAGCTTTTCGTCCGGATCAGGAGGGGTGGTGCCATCCCCGGTAACGGAGTCCCGCCAGTCGAGCACCGCAAGCAGCAGGTCGCTTTTGGACGGGAAGTAATGCAGGAGGCTGGTCTGGCTCATGCCCACGCGGTCGGCGACATCCTGCAGCGAACCCCCGCGGTATCCGTGGGCAGCGAAGACGGCGTGCGCCGCGGCCAGGATGGCCTGCCGGCGTTCCGTCGACTTCGCGTAGGGTCCCCGCCGGCTGGGCTGGCCCGCCGCTTTTGTGGTCATGGCAAGCCAGTGTACAGGCGCCGGCGCCCGTCAGAAATCGAAACTTGAGTAACTACTCGAATTTTGTGCTAGCGTTTCTCCTGACCGGACCCCCCCATGTGCCGGAGGTCACATTTGTGCGGCGCTGGACTTTCACGAGGAGCAGTAAAGAAATGACGGACTTCACGGCAGCCTGGCGCGCCGACGCTTCCTACATCACGGACACGGGTCCCGGCTCGGGACGACGGACTGCCGCCCGGTCGTGGCTGCACAGTGATGCTCCCACCCAGTCCTTGAACGGCAACTGGCGCTTCCGGCTGCTGCCCGGCGCCCCCGGAACCCCGGGCGGCCGCGGCGTACTGCCCGCCGGCGAGTCTGTGGAGGGCATCGCCGAGGAGGCCCTCGATGACTCCTCGTGGGACGAGATTGCCGTGCCGGCCCACTGGGTCCTGGAAGGCGACGGAGGCTACGGGCGTCCCATCTACACCAACGTCCAGTTTCCCTTTCCCGCAGACGCCCCCCACGTCCCCGACGGGAACCCCACCGGCGACTACCGGCGCACCTTCGAACTGCCTGAGTCATGGACGGAGGCCGACCGGATCCTCCTGCGGTTTGACGGCGTCGAATCCCGTTACAAGGTTTGGATCAACGGGGTGCCCATCGGCGTGGGCACCGGAAGCCGGCTCGCCCAGGAATTCGATGTCACCGATTCCGTGCGCCCCGGCGCGAACGTCCTGGCGGTGCGCGTGCACCAGTGGTCGGCGTCGAGCTACGTCGAGGACCAGGACCAGTGGTGGCTGCCGGGTATCTTCCGTGACGTCACGCTCCAGGCACGGCCGGCCCGGGGCATCGACGACGTCTGGCTGCGCACCTCATTCAGCGGCTCCGGTGATTCCGGTGCCGGCGCGATCGACCCTGAAATCACGGCACCTGATGATGCCTTCCCGGTGACGCTTTCGGTGCCGGAGCTGGGTGTGGACGTGACCTGGAACTCTGCGGCGGACGTTGCCCCCATCGGGATAGACGCAGTGGAACCGTGGTCTGCTGAACTGCCGCGGCTGTACGACGCCACGGTGGCCAGCGCCTGCGAGACCATCTCGCTGCGCCTGGGGTTCCGGACGGTGCAGATCATCGGTGACCGTTTCCTGGTGAACGGCCGGCGTGTGGTGTTCCATGGCATGAACCGGCATGAGACCCACCCTGACCGGGGCCGCGTCTTCGACGAGGACTTTGCCCGCGCCGATCTGGCCCTCATGAAGCAGTTCAACGTCAACGCGATCCGCACCAGCCACTACCCGCCGCACCCGCGCCTGCTGGACCTGGCCGACGAAATGGGCTTCTGGGTGGTGCTCGAGTGTGACCTCGAAACACACGGGTTCCATGCCCAGGACTGGGCCGGCAACCCCAGCGGCGATCCGGCATGGCGCGAGGCCTACGTGGACCGCATGGAACGCACCATCGAGCGCGACAAGAACCACCCGTCCATCATCATGTGGTCCCTCGGCAACGAGGCAGGCAAGGGAGCGAACCTCGCAGCAATGGCAGCGTGGGCCCATGCCCGCGACACCGGACGCCCCGTCCACTACGAAGGCGATTACAGCGGCGCCTACACCGACGTCTACTCCCGGATGTACTCCTCCGTACCCGAAACCGAGGCGATCGGCCGGGACGACTCCGGCTCGCTGCTCCTCGGCTGTTCCGCTGCCGAATCGGCCCGCCAGCGGACCAAGCCCTTCATCCTGTGCGAGTACGTCCATGCCATGGGCAACGGCCCCGGCGCGATCGACCAGTACGAGGACCTCGTGGACCGCTACCCCCGGCTGCACGGCGGATTCGTCTGGGAATGGCGCGACCACGGCATCCGCACCCGCACGGCGGACGGAACCGAGTTCTTTGCCTACGGCGGCGACTTCAACGAGGTGGTCCACGACGGCAACTTCGTCATGGACGGCATGGTCCTCTCCGACTCGACTCCGAGCCCGGGACTGTTTGAATACAAGCAGATCGTGGCGCCCCTCCGGCTCAGCTTCGGCACCGAGGCGCCCTCCGGAACGGTTCCCCCGGAAACACGGCACGACGCCGGCCCCCGCCGGTTCATCACGGTCGCCAACCTGCGGCACTCGGCGGATGCATCCGACGTCGTCTTCCGGTGGCGGACCGAGGTGGACGGCGTCCGCAGCGAGTCCGGCGAACTGGCCGTGGCGGGAACCGCCGGCGCTGCGCTCGCCGCCGGTGAATCCGTACGGGTGGCGCTGCCGGCGTTTGCCGCCGCTGGTCACGGCGAGCACTGGCTCACGGTTGAAGCGGTTCTGCGCAAGGACACGGACTGGGCACCGGCCGGGCACGTGATTTCGGCCGCCCAGCTGGATCTTTCCGTCCCCGAACCTGCCGTACAGGCGCCGCGCCCGGTGGCCTCGGTCGGCAGGACAGCATCCCTGCCGGCAGGTACAACCGCTCTCGGGCCCGCGGTCTTCGACGAGGGCCGCCTCGTATCGCTGGGCGGTCTGCCTGCAGCCGGACCCCGCCTCGAACTGTGGCGCGCCCCCACGGACAACGACTTCGGGGCCGGCTTCGGCAGCTACGACCTTGGCGACCCGTGGTTGAACAACGGCAACGGAGTTCCGGCGCCGTCCTCGGCCGACGTCTGGCGCAGGGCAGGCCTGGACCGCCTGACCGCCCGCGTGGAGGAGGTCTCAGCGGAGGCCGGAAGCGTTTTGGTCCGGACGCGGTACGCCGCCGCCGACAAAGCCGGCTCGGTGACTGTTGAGGAGCAGTGGCAGCAGGCGGACGGCGAGCTGTGGCTGCGCCTGGAGATCATTCCGAGCGCTGGCTGGGACATGGTGTTGCCGCGCATCGGCGTCCGGTTCGATTTGCCCGCATCCGTCGACGGCGCCTCCTGGTTCGGTGCCGGGCCCCGGGAATCGTACCCGGACAGCATGCGTGCTGCGCTGGTTGGCCGGTACTCCGCGGCAATCGACGAACTCACTGTGCCGTATGCCAAGCCCCAGGAGAGCGGGCACCGCAGTGCCCTGCGTTCACTTGAGCTGAACAACGCAGGCGCGCCCTGGCTGCGGATCGACGCCGTCGCGGATTCCCGTGGACGCCGGCCCGGCTTCACCCTGGCCCGTCACACGGCACAGGAGGTCAGCTCCGCGGCCCATCCCCACGAGCTGCCGCGAAGCGAGAACAGCTACCTCTACCTCGATGCCGCCCAGCACGGCCTGGGTTCGCGGGCCTGCGGCCCTGATGTCTGGCCGGACTTCGCGCTCCGTCCGGAGGCCCGCACGCTGACGCTGCGCATCGGGGCCGCCAAGTAACACCAAGGGACGGCTGGCTCCGCGCTACGCGACTCCGGCGGGGACAGCCGCCTTGGCGGCCTTGTCCTTGCGGATGGTGGCGCTGATCACGGCGGCAATGGTGCACATGGCGGCGGCACCGAACCAGGCGTAGGTGTACTGGCCGGTGGCATCGCGGATGGCGCCGGCACCCAGGGCAGCTGCGGCAGCACCCAGCTGGTGGGCGGCAAACACCCAGCCGAACACCACGCTGCCGTCAGCGCCGAACGTCTCGCGGCAGATCGCAGCGGTGGGCGGCACGGTGGCCACCCAGTCCAGGCCGTAGATCACCACAAAGACGATCATGCTGGGCTCCACCGTGGCGCTCAGCAGCAACGGCAGGACCAGCAGGCCGATCCCCCGGAACTGGTAGTACACGGCAAGAAGGACCCGCGGGTTGTAGCGGTCGGTCAGCCAGCCTGAGGCGATGGTCCCCACGATGTCGAAGATCCCGACGACGGCGAGCAGCCCGGCGGCAGTGGTCTGCTGCATGCCGTGGTCATGGGCGGAGGGGATGAAATGGGTGCCGATCAGCCCGTTGGTGGTGGCCCCGCAGATTGCGAAACCTGCCACCAGCGCCCAGAACGTCCGCACCTTGCTGGCCCGTTTGAGGACCTGCAGGGCCCGGACAGCCGCGTTGCTGCTCCGCCCGGCGTCCAACGCAGCCGCCTGAACCGGCACAGCCGGCTCCCCCACAGGCGCCGTCTCCCCATAAGGCAGGGCGCCGACGTCGGCCGGTGAGTTCTTGAGGAACTTCAGCACCAGCGGGACCACGGCGAGGGCGCCGGCCGCGATCAGCAGTGAGGCCTCCCGCCAGCCGGGATCCTGGGCCAGCATGGCGATGAACGGCAGGAACACCAGCTGGCCGGCTGCGCTGCCGGCGGTCAGGATGCCGATCACCAGTCCCCGGCTCTTGGAAAACCAGGTGTTGGCGATGGTGGCGGCGAAGACGAGCGCCATGGAGCCTGTCCCGAGCCCGATGAGCAGGCCCCAGGTCAGCAGGATCTGCCAGGACTGGTTGACCAGGACGGTGAGCGCGCTGCCCGCACCGATCAGCACCAGCGCGGTGGCAGTAACGGCACGGATGCCGAAGCGTTCCATGAGGGCCGCGGCGAACGGGGCGGTGAGGCCGAACAGGACCAGGTTGATGCTGACGGCCGCGGAAAGCACCGTGGTGGACCAGCCGAATTCCTGCTGCAGCGGCACCATCAGGACACCGGGCGCGGCGCGGAATCCGGCCGCTCCCACCAGGGCGAGGAACGCCACGGCAGCAACGATCCACGCGGGGTGGATCCTCTTCTTCGGTGCTGCTTGCCTGGTGGGGGCGGGAGAGCTCATGCTGCGGATCCGTTCTGCAGTGCTGGGGTGGCCTGGAGTGCTGCTGTGGCCAACGGAACCGGGGCCGGCGTCCGGGTGAGGCTGTGCCAGCTGGTGTTGGCCGCGGTCAGGCGCTGGCCGCATTCGGTGCAGGTGTCCGCGGAACTGGTGCGCTGGCCGCAGCCGGAGTGGATCACGAACATATGGGCGGTGTCCGACGGCGCGGGGAGATGCTTCTCGGACCAGATCGCGACGGCGTTCAGTACCGGGAGGGTGTCCTCACCGCTGGGCGTGAGGACGTACTCGTGGCGGGTGCGGCCGCCGTCGTCGTACGCTCTTTTGCTGAGCAGCCCCGCCTCCACCAGGCCCGCGAGGCGCTTGGTGAGCACGGAGTCCGCGACCTCGAGCCGGGATTTCATGGCATCGAAGCGGCCGTTGCCGAAGAAGACCTCGCGGAGCACCAGGACGGACCAGGGGTCGCCCAGGATGTCGAGGCCGCGGGCCATGCTGCACGTGCGCTGGGACCAGTCTGAACGAAGAGGCATACCGGAAACCCTAGCTAACTTTCTTTAAGAAAGCCAGGGTTCCCGGCGTGGCTTACTTCAGGAAGGTGAAGGCCTTCTCCAGGTCCGCGATCAGGTCCTCCACGTCCTCGATGCCGCAGGAGAGCCGGAGCAGGTTCACCGGCACCGCCAGTTCCGTGCCCTTGACCGAGGCGTGGGTCATTTCCGACGGGTAGTTCATCAGTGATTCGATGCCGCCGAGTGATTCTGCCAAGGTGAACACAGAGGTGTTTTCGGCCACCGTGCGGGCCGCTGCCTCACCGCCTTTGAACTGGACGGACACCATGCCGCCGAACTTCTTCATCTGCTTCTTGGCCAGCTCGTGGCCCGGGTGGGAAGGCAGGCCCGGGTACAGCACCGCTTCAACCTCGGGGCGCTGCAGCAGCCATTCGGCCACGGCCTGGCCGTTCTCGCTGTGCCGGTCCATGCGCACGCCGAGGGTCTTCAGGCCGCGTGTGGTGAGGAACGCGTCCATGGGTCCGGACACCGCGCCCACGGCGAACTGGACGAAGCCGATCTTCTCGGCCAGCTTGGCGTCATTGACCACCACCGCGCCGCCCACCACATCGGAGTGGCCGCCGATGTACTTGGTGGTGGAGTGAACCACGACGTCGGCACCCAGGGCGAGCGGTGTCTGCAGGTAGGGCGAGGCAAAGGTGTTGTCCACCACCAGGAGGGCCCCGGCGTCGTGCGCGATCCCTGCGAGCGCGGCGATATCGGTGATCTTCATCAGCGGGTTGGAGGGGGTCTCCACCCAGACAAACCGCGTCTTGTTCGCGGCCACGGCGGCGCGGACCGCGTCCAGGTCAGCCATGTCCACGGGCGTGTTCCCGATCCCCCAGTCGCCCAGGATCCGGCTGATGAGGCGGTAGGTCCCGCCGTAGGCGTCGTTGCCGAGCACAATGTGGTCCCCCGGGCGGGTGAGGGCCCGGATCAGGGAGTCCTCCGCCGCGAGCCCGGAGCTGAAGGAGAAAGCCGCGCTGCCGCCCTCGAGGGCTGCGAGCTGTTCCTGCAGCGCATCCCGGGTGGGGTTGCCGCCGCGGCCGTACTCATAGCCGCCGCGCAGGTTGCCGATGCCGTCCTGGGCGTAGGTGGAGCTGAAGTGCAGCGGCGGGACCACGGCCCCGGTGCGGGGTTCGAAGGCCTGGCCGGCGTGGACGGCGCGGGTGTTGAAGCCCTGGTTTTCTGCAGACATGGAGTTCCTTTGCAGTTAGTTGCTGAAGCAGTTAGTTGCTGAGGTAATCAGTTGCTGAGGTACGCGAGAAGGTCGTGGCGGGTCAGGATCCCCACCGGTGCGCCGACGAAAGTCACCATCACGGTGTCCACGTCGGAGAGCAGCTCCCTGGCCGCCGAGATGGTCTCCAGCGAACCGATGACCGGCAGTTTGGGGCCCATGTGCTCGGAGATCTTGTCCGTCAGCTTGGCCTCGCCCCGGAACAGCTTGGAAGTGAGGGTCCGTTCATCAACGGCGCCGAGGACCTCGCCCATCACCACGGGCGGTTCCTGCGAGAGGACCGGAATGTGGCTGACGCCGAACTCGTTCATGATGTTGATGACATCGCGGACGGATTCGTTCGGGTGGATGTGGACCAGGTCCGGCATCTCGCCGGTCTTGGACTTGATGACCTCACCCACGGATGCTTCCTCGCCGCCGGACAGGAAGCCGTAGGAGCGCATCCACTGGTCGTTGAAGATCTTGGCGAGGTAGCCGCGGCCGGAATCCGGGAGGATGACCACCACAACGGCGCTGTCGGGCAGGTCGCGGGCAACCTTCAGCGCAGCCACCACGGCCATGCCGGACGAACCGCCCACCAGCAGCCCCTCCTCGCGGGCCAGCCTGCGGGTCATGGCGAAGGAGTCGGCATCGGTGACAGCCAGGACCTGGTCCGGGACGGCTTTGTCGTAGTTGGCCGGCCACATGTCCTCGCCGACGCCCTCAACGAAGTAGGGGCGTCCCGTTCCGCCGGAGTACACCGAGCCTTCGGGGTCCGCACCGATGATCCTGACCACGCCGCCGTCGGACTCCGGACGGTCCGCGGAAACTTCCTTGAGGTAGCGTCCGGTCCCGGTGATGGTGCCGCCGGTGCCGGCGCCGATCACGCAGTGCGTGACCCGGCCGTCGGTATCCCGCCAGATTTCCGGGCCCGTGGTTTCGTAGTGGCTGCGCGGGGCGGCCGGGTTGGAGAACTGGTCAGGCTTGTAGGCCCCCGGGATTTCCGTCACCAGCCGGTCCGAGACGCTGTAGTAGCTTTGCGGGCTGTCCGGGGCGACGGAGGTTGGTGTCACCACCACTTCGGCACCGTAGGCGGCAAGGACGGCGCGCTTGTCCTCGCCCACCTTGTCCGGGACCACGAAAATGCACTTGTAGCCCTTTTGCTGTGCCACCAGGGCCAGTCCCACGCCGGTGTTGCCGGACGTGGGCTCCACGATGGTTCCGCCGGGAAGCAGCTTGCCGTCGCGTTCGGCATCCTCGATCATCTTGATCGCGATGCGGTCTTTGATGGACCCGCCGGGATTCAGGTACTCCAGCTTGACCAGGACGGTGGCTTTGACGCCGTCGGTCACGTGGTTGAGTTTGATGAGCGGGGTATTGCCGATGAGGTCCAGAACGGACTGGGCGTACTTCATAGGTACAAAGTTACCGTCTCCTCACCGCCGGCCGATTCAAGGCGCAGCCGGCAGGTTCTCCCACAGTCCCATGACGTTTCCCTCGGTGTCCCGGAAGTAGGCAAAGAACCCCATGTCCGGGATGCTGTTCTTGGGCGTCACCACCGAACCTCCCAGCTCCTCGACTGTCTTCAAGGTTGCATCGATGTCCGGCACATCAACGGTGATGATGGGGTTGACCAGGTCGCCCTCCCTGCCCATCAGGCCGCCGTTGATGGCTCCCGGCTCTTTGGGCAGGCTGGTTGCCTCGTCAGTGGGCGTCGTGGTGACCGCGTTGTAGTTCATCTCCGGCATGGGGCTGATCTTCCACCCGAAGGCCTCGCTGTAGAAATTCCTTGCCCGCTCCTGATCGTCCGCGGGGATCTCAAAATGCACCACTGCACCCATTGCGCTCACCTGACAGCTAGAAGGGACGGCGCGGTGGCTTGCCGCGCCACACTGGGGATTTTAGTGCGGCACGCAATGCCCGTTAGGGTCTTTGGTCCCGCCGTCCCGCCGGCTTCCACGCGCCGGTGTCAGCCCCGCGTGGGATCATGGTTCAGTGACCATCGCAGAGCTCCCCGCCGGCCTGGCCGCCGCGGCGGACGCCTCCCTGCGGTGGTATCCGGACGGTCCGCACAGCCTGAACCAGACCCTCGGTGTCCTGCTCAGGGGCACCGGTGATCCTTCGTTTTCGTCCCGCCCGGACGGGTTCTGGACCGCTTTTACGACGGCGGACGGTCCGGTCACGCTGCGCCTGACCTTAACTGCGGGCGGGGGCGCCGCTGCTGGCGGCAGCGCGGTTTCCGGCGGGGCGGCGGCCGGCGGGGCGGCGGCCGGCGGGTTTATGCGGGAAGCCCATGTGGATGCCCAGGCCTGGGGTCCCGGCGCTGAGGCCGGCATCGCAGGCGTGCCCCGGCTGTTGGGCTCCGCGGACGACTGGTCGGCCTTTGACGAGCCGGCCTTCCATGCCACCCTCCCGCGGATGGTCCGGGAGGCCCGGCGCCGGAACCTTGCGGTCCGGCTCCCCTCCACCGGCCGGATGATCGATTGCCTGGTGCCCACCATCCTGGAGCAGAAGGTCACCGTCATCGAAGCCCGCCGCGGCTACCGGTACCTGATGTACCGCTTCGGCTCCCGCGCGCCGGCTGCCGGAACCGCCGCGCCGGAAGGACTCCTCGTCCAGCCCACCCCCGCCCAGTGGCTCCGTATTCCCTCCTGGGAGTGGCACCAGGCCGGTGTGGGCCCCCAGCGTTCGGCGACCGTCATGCGCGCGCTGCGCTCCGCCGTCGCGCTTGAACGGCTGGCAGCACTGACGTCCGCCGAGGCCGCAGCGAAGATGCAGGTCATTCCCGGCATCGGCGTGTGGACGGCGGCGGAGGTGGTGCAGCGGACGCACGGGTGCCCGGACTCCATCGCGGTAGGCGATTACCACCTGGCGGCGTACGTGGGGGCCGCACTGACGGGCCGGCGTACCGATGACGCCGGAATGCTGGCCCTGCTGGAACCGTGGAAGGGGCACCGCCAGCGCGTGGTCAGGATGATCGGCCTGAGCGGCTTCCGCAAACCCACGTTCGGTCCGCGGATCACCATCCAGGATCACCGCCGGCACTGACGTATTTTCCGTGGACTCATGCGGCCGATGGGTATAGCGTGGCGCCATGGAGCCCGGACCAGAGCCCCGGAACTGGCGAAATCTCTGGAGTCAGCCATGATCCACACTGACAAACTGACCAGGACCTTTGTGGTCAAGAAGGAAACCGTCGAGGCGGTCAAGGGCGTCAACATCGACGTTGCGCCGGGCGAGCTTGTGGCATTCCTTGGCCCGAACGGCGCCGGCAAGTCCACCACCCTCCGGATGCTGACCACCCTGCTCAGGCCCACCTCCGGCACAGCCACGGTGGCCGGGGCGGATGTGTTGACGGACCCGGCCGGCGTGCGCGCCAGGATCGGGTACATCGGCCAGGGCAACGGCGGCGGCCACAGCTTCCGGGTCATTGACGAACTGGTCATGCAGGGGCGGTTTTACGGCATGAACAGCGCCGATGCCGCCGCCCGGGCCCAGGAGCTGCTGAAATCCCTGGACCTCACCGACCTCGCCAAGCGCACCGTCGTCAAACTCTCCGGCGGCCAGCGGCGCCGGATGGACGTTGCGCTGGGACTGATGCACTCCCCCGGGCTGCTGTTCCTCGATGAGCCCTCCACCGGCATGGACCCGCAGAACCGCGCCAACCTGTGGGAGCACATCATGAGGATGCGGGCCGAGCACGGCACCACCATCGTGCTGACCACGCACTATATGGACGAGGCCGATCTGATGTCCGAACGGGTGATCGTGATCGACCACGGCGAAATCATCGCCGACGACACGGCTGCCCGGCTGAAGGCAAACCTCGCGGGTGACCTGCTGGCTGTCGAGGTAGCGGCGGAAGCGGCCAACGGCGTCCGCGGACTGTTGGGCCGTGCCGCCGCGGGCGGCGAAGTGAACGAAAACGTGTACGACGGCGTGGTCCGCTTCCGGCTCCGGCTCACCGAAGGCGCACGGCTGGCTCCTGCGCTGCTGAAGGAGATGAACGACGCCGGCGCTCCCGCCCAGTCGCTGGAGCTGAAGCCACCAACGCTGGACGACGTCTTCCTTGAACTGACCGGCCGCAACCTGCGGGAAGGAGCAGACCGCTGATGACTGTTTTGAGTACGGCAGAGGATCTGGCGAAACCCGGCCTCGGCCAGGTTCTCCGGGACACCAAATACGTGTTCTGGCGGGAGATGCTGCTGCCGCTCCGGGACCCGTTCTCGCTGGTCTTTTCGCTCCTGCAGCCGCTCGTGTTCCTGGGGCTCTTCGGGCCTTTACTCGGCGCGGCTGTGGGCGCCCCGGCGTTCGGCGGCCAGTCCACTCTCCAGTGGTTCCTCCCCGGGGTGGTGGTGATGATCGCCCTGTTCGGCACGTCCATGACCGGCTCCAACCTGCAGTATGAGCTCATGACCGGCTCGTACGAACGGATCCTGGCTACGCCGTTGTCCCGGTCCTCGCTGATGATCGGGCGGGCCCTGAAGGAGTGGGCACCCCTGGTGGTGCAGGGATTGGTCATCGCCCTGGTCTGCATCCCGTTCGGCTTCGTTTTCTATCCTTTGCACGTGCTGGCCGGCCTGGTGATTCTGGGGATTTTCGGCATCGGGCTGGGGGCGCTCTCCTACGCCCTCGCCCTGGTGTCACAGAACAAGGAATGGATCTTCTGGGGTGTCCAGCAGACCCTGCTCTTCCCGCTGATGATCCTCTCCGGGATCATGCTTCCTATCGAGGCCGGTCCGGACTGGATGAAGACTGCCAGCCTGTTCAATCCCCTGACGTACCTCGTGAACGCGGAGCGGGAGCTGTTCGCCGGCAGCGTCGGGACCGACACCCTGCTGGGCCTTCTGGCAGCGTCGGTGACAGCCGCCGTCGGCCTGGTGGTAGGGGTGCGGGCGATCAACCGCAACATCCGCTAGCCCCACCTTTTAAGGCAACGCGGGGTCACTCCACGCCCGATAAACCTCGGCAGAATCATACGGTCGTTGCAACATCTGATTTCTGGAGGTTGCCATGCCGAGTGGTTTTCGGGCGCCCGATGCGCTGAAGGATGAGTTCTTTTCGCTTCTGCGGCAGGGGGTGTCGGTGA
>NZ_JBPZHC010000005.1:0-389975 GCF_051857465.1 Pseudarthrobacter cremeus
CACCGACACCCCCTGCCGCAGAAGCGAAAAGAACTCATCCTTCAGCGCATCGGGCGCCCGAAAACCACTCGGCATGGCAACCTCCAGAAATCAGATGTTGCAACGACCGTATGATTCTGCCGCGATGTATTGGGCCGTATCTGACCCCGCGTTGCTTCAAGGGTGGCAGGAGCAATTGTCGGCGGCGCCGTGTAGCTTAAGCCTGATCAGTCATCCCGTTCGCTCAAGTACATCCGTCCCGAGGACGCCATGGATTTCTACGCCATCAACGCCCTGCGCGAGACCCACCCCGGGTGGTCCCTGCTTCGCGCACAGAACGCTCCGCTGGCCATCAGCTTCTTTATGAAGGCCTTCACGGGTCCGAACCAGCGGGACATCGGCCGGCAGGAGCTCATCGACCACCTCGACGACGTCCTCTTCGGGCTCCGGGATGTCTACGGCGAGGACAAGTTCCCCCGCCCGGCAGGCGAGTATCTGGACGACTGGGCCGCCACGGAACGGGCCTGGCTGCGGAAGTATTATGTGCCCGGCCAGGACGAGCCGCACTACGATCTCACTCCCGCCGCGGAGGACGTGGTCCGCTGGGTGGAGAGCCTGCGGGGCAGGGACTTTGTGGCCACCCAGTCCCGGCTGACCAGTATCTTCGCGGTCCTCAAGGCCCTGGTCCAGCAGTCCGAAACCGATCCCGAGGTCAGGCTGGCCGAGCTCCAGCGGCAGCGGGACGGAATCGAAGCCGAGATGCAGAGGATCAGGGGCGGCAACATCAAGGTCATGACGGCCCCCGAAGCGCTGGACCATTTCCAGCAGCTGACCTCACTGGCCAAGGACCTCTTGTCAGATTTCCGCGAAGTCGAGCAGAACTTCCGGAAGCTTGACCGCCAGGTCCGGGAACAGATCGCCACCTGGGACGGCGGCCAGGGGGAGCTCCTGGAGAGCATCTTCGCCAACCAGCAGGGCATCAGCAGCTCCCTCCAGGGCCGCACGTTCCAGGGCTTCTGGGACTACCTCATGTCCCCGCAGCTTCGCGCGGAGCTTCAGGACCTGCTGCAACGCGCCACGCAGATAGAGGCGCTCTCCGGGGTGGAGGACCTGCACGCCGTCACCAAACTCCACCAGGACTGGCTGCCGGCCGTCGATCAGACGCAGGCCACCGTCCGGCAGCTCTCCGAGCAGATGCGGCGGCTTTTGGACGACAAGGTGTTCCTGGAAAACAAGCGCATCATGCGGCTGATCCGCAGCATCGAATCCGGCGCGCTCGGCACTCGGGAGGCGCCGCCGTCGGGCGTTTTTATGGAGATCACCGCGCAGTCGGTGGACGTGGCACTGCCGTTCGAGCGGCCCCTGTATGAGCCCAGCAGGAAGGTGATGGTGGACGACGACGTCGTCACCGCCGACGATGCGGATGTGGACGCCGGTGCCCTGTTCAGTCAGTTCCATGTGGACAAGGAGCGGCTGAAGTCGAACGTCGACGCCGTCCTGGCGGACGCCGAACAGGCCACACTGGCGGAGGTCACGCGGGCCTATCCGCTGCAGCAGGGGCTCGCGGAGATCGTGTCGTACTACCAGCTGGCCAGCGATTCCGAGTGGGCCAGTATCCATGACGACGTACCCCAGCAGCTGTCCTGGGCACTCCCGGATGGCAGCATCCGCGAAGCGACCATCAACCAGATCATCTTTGTGAGGCCGGCATGAATCCCACCGAGGCAATGGACAACACCGAAACAACGGAGAGCCGCACGCCTGAGGAACTTCCCGGCGTCGTGACCAGGCTGTTCCGGGGTGTGCTGTATGCCGAGTCGGACCAGAAGGTGTGGCAGTCGCTGATCGGGCTGGAGTCGCAGGCCCGGGACTACGTGGCAGTGCTGGGGCTGGACCTGATCCTGGACGAATCGGAGGGCTACGCGTTCCTCAGGTCCCGGGAAGACCCGGACGGAACCCTTCCCAGGCTCATTCCCCGGCGGCGGCTCACCTTCGACGTCAGTCTGTTGCTGGCCCTGCTCCGCGGCCGCATGCTGGAGTTCGACACCAACAGCAGCGAACTCCGGCTCATCATGACTGAGCAGGAGATTATGGACATGGTGGCCGTGTTCCTGCCCGAATCCAGCAATCAGGCCAGGATCCTGGACAGGTTGGGTTCGAACATCAAGAAGGTGGTGGAGCTGGGCTTCCTGCGCAGGATGAGCGGACAGCCCGGCACGTACGAGGTGGCCCGGATCCTGAAGGCGTACGTTGATGCCCAGTGGCTCGAGGAGTTCGACGCGCGGCTGGCCGACTACCGCGCGTCGCTGGAGGGGCCGCCGGGCACGGCGTCCAACACTGCCGAAAGTGAAACAACCGAAGGGGACCTCCCGTGACCGCCGATCTGCAGGACAGCCTTTTCAGCCTCGACGAACCGCAGGACGCCGCAGCGCAGGGCAGACCGGACGACGGCGGGACTCCCCCGGGTTACCGGCTGCACCGTTTGGAGCTGCTCAACTGGGGCACGTTCCACCAGGGTGTGCGGACGTTCCGCCTGGACGGAGCCAACAGCCTGCTCACCGGCGACATCGGCTCGGGCAAGTCCACCGTGGTGGATGCGATCACCACGCTCCTGCTGCCGGCGAACAAGATCGAGTACAACAAGGCCGCAGGTGCGCAGAAGAAGGAACGCAGCCTCATGTCCTACGTGCGGGGCTACCACAAGAGCACCCGCAGCACCGGTGGCGAAAACTCCAAACCGGTGTCGCTTCGCGGAACGGGCGCGCTCACCGTGGTGCTCGCCGTCTTCCATAACGCCGTACTGGGGAAATCGATCACCCTGGCAATTACCTTGTGGGCCGTCCAGGAGGCAGGGCAGCCCAACCGCTTCTACTCTCTTGCAGAAACGGACCAGTCCATCGCCGAGGACTTCTCCAACTTTGGCCAGGACCCCGCCAAGCTGAAGAAAAAACTGAAGGCTTCCGGCGCCACGGTACATGACACTTTTGAGCCCTACGCTGCCGCATTCAAGAGGCAGTTCGGCATCAGCGGGAACCAGGCCATGGAGCTGTTCCACCGGACGGTGTCTATGAAGCAAGTGGAGAACATCACCCACTTCGTGCGCACCAACATGCTGGACGAGGACGACGTCCAAACCCGGATCGGCAACCTGATCCAACACTTCGATGACCTCAAGAAGGCCCACGGCGCCGTGCTGCGCGCCAAGGACCAGATCAGCCTGCTGGCCCCCATCCGCGACGGCGCCGCGGGGCACGCCAGGCTGACCCTGGAAGACGACCTCGCCAGGGCACAACGCGACCAGCTGCACCCGTGGTTTACCAACCAGCGCCTCATCCTCAGCCTGGAACATCAGGCGGAGCTGGAAAGCACCGGAAAACGCCTGAGCGAGGACAACACTTCCCTCACAGCCCGGGTAATGGAGGTCCGGCACGAACTGACCGCCGTGGCCGAGGACATCCGCACCAACGGCGGCGGGAGGCTGGCCGCCATCGACGCCGACGTCGCACGGCTTGGCACCGAAGCCGGCGCTCAACGGACCCGCTACGGGACCTACGCCGCGGCCGCCGCGGAACTGGGCCTCAGGGCGCCGGAGGACCGTGTCCTTTTCGACGGGAACCGGGACGCGCTGCCCGCCGTCGAAACCGGGCTGGCTGAGCAATACAGCGGTTTCCAGGAGCAACGCACCGAACTGACCATGACGCGCACGGTCCTGGACGCCCGCGCCACCGATATCAAAGCCGAGCTGACCAGCCTTCAGTCACGGCGCAACCTGCTGCCGCTGCAGCAGCTGGAGATCCGGCGTCGGCTCTCTGAGGGAACCGGCGTGGCGGAGAAGGCGCTGCCGTTCGCCGGTGAGCTGCTGCGCGTCCGCGACGGCGAGGCCGGCTGGGAGGGCGCAGCGGAACGCACGCTGCATGGCTTTGCCTTGTCCCTGCTGGTGCCGTCGGAACACTACGCGGCGGTGAGCAGCTGGGTGGATGCAAACAACCTGAAGGGCCGACTGGTCTACCTGAAGGTGGGAGACGCGCACTCCCCCAGGGCCGCGGAAGCGGGGACGCTGGGTGCCAAGATCGCCATCAAGCAGGGCACCCCGTTCCGTGATTTCCTGATGGATGAGCTGGCCAGCCGGTTCGACTACGTTTGCTGCGACAGCCTGGCGGATTTCCGCCGCTTCCCCAAGGCGCTGACGGCCAACGGCCAGCTCAAGGGCGGCCGCGGCCGGCACGAGAAGGATGACCGCAAAGACCTGACGGACCGGCGGAACTACGTCCTGGGCTGGGACAACCAGGACAAGATCAACCGGTTCCTGGCCGAGCTGGACGAGGTGACAGGCCAGCTTCGGGTGGCGGACACGCAGCTCGCCAAGGTGGACCGGCAGCTGGGCGATATCGGCCGGAAGAACCAGCAGCTCGGCACGGTCCGCTCCGTTGCGGATTTCGGCGAGATCAGCTGGGAGCTCACGGCCCGCCGGATCGAGGAACTCAAGAAAGAGCGCCGGCAGCTGGAGTCGGCAAGCGACGTCCTGCAGGAGCTCGCGGCCAAGGAAACAGCCCTGAACCTGGACCTGCGGCGCCTCGAGGAGCGGGCCGGCAAACTCCAGCAGCGGATCGGCGCCAACAACACGGATGCGGAGAACCTCGCCGAGGCCATCGCGGAGTGCCGCGACCTGCTGGCGGAACAACCGCTGACGGACGACGCCGGCGTGCTGGCCTCGGTTGCCGGCCTCGCCGCCGCGGCACCCGGAGAGAAGGTCCTGACCTATAAGAACACGGTGGCGGTGGAGAGCGCGGTGCGGGCGCGGCTGACTGCGGACATTGATGCCCTGTCAAGGCGGCTGGCTACAGCGGAAACCAACACCGTGCGCCTCATGGCCGATTTCAGGAACAAGTACCGGACTGAAACAACGGAAATTGATGCCTCGCTGGACGCGGCCGGGGAATACGACCGGCTTTTGGACCAGCTGGAGAAGAACGATCTGCCCAAGTTTGAAGCGCACTTCAAGGAGTCACTGAACCAGAACACCATCCACGAGGTGGTGGCCTTCAACGCGTTCCTGGACAGCCGCCGGCAGGACATCGTGAACCGCATCACCGAGATCAACCTGTCCCTGGCCACCATCGAGTACAACCGGGGCCGTCATATCCAGCTGGAGCACCAGAACTCCACGGACCTGGATGTGCGGCAGTTCGGCATTGACCTGCGGGCATGCTCGGAGGGCACCATCGGGGACGATGACCAGTACTCGGAGCAGAAGTATCTGCAGGTGGAACGGCTGATTGAACGGTTCCGCGGCCGCGACGGGTTCACCAACCTTGATGAGCGGTGGACGGCCAAAGTCACCGACGTGCGGAACTGGTTCACCTTCTCGGCGTCGGAGAAATGGACCGAGACCGGCGAGGAATTCGAGCATTTCACCGATTCGGGCGGCAAGTCCGGCGGCCAGAAGGAGAAACTGGCGTACACCATCCTGGCCGCGGCGCTGGCGTTCCAGTTCGGGCTGGGGGCCGGCCAGGGTTCGGCTGCGGGCGCCGGCAAGGGCCGCAGTTTCCGGTTCGTGGTGATCGACGAGGCATTCGGCCGCGGCTCCGACGAATCGGCACGGTACGGCCTGGAACTGTTCCAGCGGATGAAGCTCCAGTTGCTGATCGTCACTCCCCTGCAGAAGATCCACGTGATCGAGCCTTTTGTGGCACACGTGGGCTTCGTCGCAAACACCAACGGCAACGATTCCCAGTTGCGGAACATGACCATCCAGGAGTACCGGGACGAACGGGACCGCCGTGCCGGCTGAGGCTTCGGGCAGGGCACAGGGCTGGACCACTCTGGCCGACCTGCGGGCGCAGTCCCTGAAAGCGTGGGCCAGCGGTTCGCTGCTGCGCGAGCAACTGGAACCCGGCGGACTGTACCCGCGTCGTCGTCCGTTGAAGCGTCCGACGGCGGCGACGCTCCGTAGTGACTACGCTGCGGCCCGCGCGTGGGCAGCCGAGCTGACTGCCGCCGTCGGCCATTTCAGTCTCGAGACCGCCGAGGTGGGCCGCACCACGATCGGGGCAAACCAGCTTCCGGCCGCTGCGGTTTTTGCCGCCGCGGAGGACGAGATCGCGTTTGCGGGCAAGTCGAAGGAGGCCGCCCGGTTCGTGGAGCTGGCGGCGGGGCTGGCAGCGCTGGATCTGGCGCTTCGCCGCTGGGCCCTGCGTCGGCCGTTGAAGCTTCTCGAACTCGGGGCCGACGCTCTGACAGCAGCACGGGTGGCCTTGTGGCTTCGGGACAATCCGGAGGCTGGTATCTATGTGCGCCAGTTGAGCCTGGCCGGAGTGCATAGCAAGTTCGTTGAGACCCACCGGGCCGTGATTGGCGAGCTGGCTGCTGCTCTGCTGGACCAGGCGAACGTGCTGGACCAGGCGAACGTTGTGGACCCGGCCCCTGATCCTGCGGAGGACCCTCTCTTCCCTGAAAGCCCGGCCGAGCCCGGCTCGCTGCTGGGCCTGGCACCGGCCAGGACACCGGCGGCACGTTTCGCCGCGGCACACGGCTTTTTGCATCCGCCTGAACTGGTCAGATTCCGCCTGCTTGACCCCCAGGTGCAGCTGCTGGGCGAGGCGCGGGACCTGACCGTGACAGCTGAGGCGTTCAGCACGCTGAGGCTGCCCGGCCGGACGGTCCTCATGACCGAAAACCTCGTCAACTTCCTGGCCCTCCCCGAGCGCCCGGACACGTTGGCGATCTACGGCGGCGGCTACGGTTTTTCGTCATTACGCGACGCCGCGTGGCTGCGGAACTGCGACGTCCTCTACTGGGGCGACCTGGATACGCACGGGTTCCGGATCCTGGACCAGCTCCGCGCGGTCCACCCACACGTGGCCAGCGTGCTGATGGACGAGGCCACGCTGCTCACCCACCGTGACATGTGGGGCACAGAGCCCGCGCCGTCACGTGCGGCCCTCACCCGCTTGACGGCCGAGGAATCCGCTCTGTACGACGCGTTACGTGGCGACACCTTCGGCACCGCCGTCAGGCTGGAGCAGGAGCTGATCCGCTGGGACTGGGCGCTGGCAAGAACCGGTGGTTGAGCCCCCAGGGGCCTTGCAGGCTACCCAGGGAACCCGAAGCAGGGGAAGAACTCCTCCACACCCGGGCGGGCAACCTCGATGCAGCGCGACTTCACCTGTTCCAGGAGCGCATTGCTGTCCGTTCCCGCAGCTGTCAGCCCGTTGACCGTGACCGAAACAGTTGCCGTGGCGGCGCGCCTCAGGTTGTTGTCCGTTGAGTTGACGTTGCCCACTCCGGGGAAGTTCTCATGCGTGCTGACGGTGTCATGCTCGAGCGGGCCGGTGCCGGTCCACGACGCCGAGAGGCTGATGGTTACCGGGTTGCCGTTACCGTCGGTGCCGGGCATTTGTGTGGTGATGGATGCGGTGGTCAGTCTCGGATCCACAACCAAGGGTGCCATGTTCTGGCCGTCTGCCTGGAAGAGCACCGCCCCCGGGGCTGCAGCCGCAGCCACCGCACCGGGCGCCTGAGCGCAGATATCGGTAATGCGAACGAACACACCGGTGAGGCCCTGCTTGTTGACGGGGCCGGGCTGGGCAGCGTACTGGGCCGCACTCGACGAGACGAAGATTTCGGTCTGCTCACAGCCGACGGTTTCAACCACCGCTGCAGAGCCGTGGGTCGATGAAATCGTGTGGTAAATGTTGGGAGCGGCTCCGGCCGGTGCTGCGCTCAGGGCCATCATGGCCGCCGTCGACAGTCCCACGAGCAAGCGTTTCACGACGACTCCTTTGTCCTCTTTTCACAGGGTAAGCCCGCTGAATCTGTGCGTCCAGAGCCCGCGGGTCCAGCCCGCTTTGGGCTTCAGGATGGAGGGGGCGTGCAGCCCACCGCACGGCAGGCGTTCACCCGGCCGTACGTCCAATAGGTGCCCGTGCCGGAAATACTGTCCGTAGTGTGCTCGACCTTCCACCGGACGGCTTGGTTGTCGGCAGCACCAGTGCTCCACACAAGCGCGGCGACGGCGGCGACAATCGGGGAAGCCATTGAGGTGCCGCTGCCCATGTCGTAGTTCAGCGAGCGGTTGTACTGCGTCATCAGGGCGAACTTGTAGTACGGGAACGTCGAATAAACGTTGACCCCCGGCGCCGCCACGTCCACCCACCTGCCGTAGCTAGAGAAGGATGCCTTGTTGTCAAAGTTGTCGGTCGCCGCCACGGCAATAACATTCGGATACGCGCCTGGATAGATCTGGGCCTGTGTACCGGCGTTACCGGCCGCGGCCACCAACACCACGCCCTGGTTCCAGGCGTTATTGACGGCTGCTTCGAGGGTGCGCGATGAAACGCGCTGACCGAGGCTCATGTTAATCACTTTGGCACCGTGGTCCACCGCCCAGTCGATGCCCTGGGCAATGGCCGAGCTGGAACCGGACCCGGTGTCGTTGAGCACCTTGACATCCAGAATGTCGCATTCCGGGCATACACCCGCGACGCCCTCGTTGTTGTTGTACTTGGCCGCAACGATGCCGGCCACGTGGGTCCCGTGGCCGTACCTGTCGTAGTCCTCCTCTACGTCTATGGCCTTGCCGCTGTAGTTGATCCGGTCAACCACCTTCTCGGAAATGTCCGGGTGATTGAACGCCACACCTGAATCGATGATCGCAACCTTGACGCGGTTCCCCTTGGTGTCGCTTCCCCTGGTAAGGGCCCACGCCTCGACGGCATCCACATCAGCGTCCGGTTTGCCGCCAGGCACAAAGATGTCGCCCTTGGTGTTCCAGAACGACTGACCGACGTTCTGCAGCGCATACTGGCGGTCAAAGAAGGTGTCATCCGTTGTGGCCGTCACAAGCTCGTCCAGCTCGGCGTATTCCACGGCCCGGTTCCGGCTCAACGCGGCGATGAGTTGAGCTTCCTTTCCGGCCGGCACTTTGATGAGGAAGGCACCGGTGCTGCCGATACTGGAACCCTGGCTCATGCCATACTGGCGAAGTACGCCCGGTGCCGCGGCATCGTCGCGGAACTTGACCATGATTTGCCCCGCAATGGGGGACGACTCAGCCGCTGCGTTGCCGGGGGCTGCCAACGAAATTCCGCCAAGCGACATCATTGCCGCCGCGAGAGTAGCCACAACAAGTTTTTTCATTTGGTCATTTTGCGCTTATCTTCGTCGGCTGGATAGAGGTCCGTTACGACGGCACCGCGCCGGTCTACTCCTGGCCGGACCTGTCCACCGCCGGCGAGTACGCAGTGAACCCCGGCCGAAGCCGCACGGACTCCGCCCCGATCCTGCCGATGTCCTCCCACAGCACCAGGAATGAGCCCCGGTGCCGCCACCGGAGCATCGCCGGCAGCGGCCACGGCTGGGTCAGCCCGGTCCGCTCATAGCCCAGGAACGAGGACGCGCTGTGCGGGCTGACCACCAGGCCAAGCAGGCGGGCGTCGGCCATCAACTGCCGCGGGGCGCCGTCCACCACAAACCGGGCGTCGGCCACGCGGCCCAGGCGCGCGCCGTCGTCGTCGTAAACGTGGACGCCCAGCAGGTCACCGAGGATCATGGCGGCCTCCCGGGATGCGGGCGATGATCTTGTCGCGGATCCAGCGCTCCACCCAGCCGGCGTCGAGGTTTTCGCCGCTGACGCCCAGGCGGATCACCACGCCGACGTCGGCAACGTCCTTCCACGGGATGCGGATCAGCCGGGACGACGGCGGCCTGCCGCCGAAGATCCGGGTGCCCAGCACCGGGCCGGTCAGCAGCGCGGTAAGGACCGGCGCCGGGGTCCCAGGCTCCAGCTCCGTGTCCAGGGCAGGCCCGCTGAGCTCGATATCGTCCACAGTGGTGACCGGGACGCCGTCGTTATCCAGGACCTGGCGGTCCAACACGTGGAGCTGCGCATCCAGGGTGCGTCCCGCAGTCGGGGGCACCGGTGCCAGCGGGCGGACGGACTTCATGCTCCGGCTCCCGTCACGACCATCAGCGGGACGGCGGCCAAGGAGGCCACCAGGATGATGACCAGGTAAATCATCGCGAGGACGTTCACGGGCCGGCCGTTGACGTGCTCGCCCATGTATTGGGGGTCGTTGGCCACGATCAGGATGGGCAGATAGGTCAGCGGAAGCGCGATGGCGGAAAACACCACGGAGTACTCCGTGACCAGCACCGGGTCCACGCCCGTGGCCAGGACCGCCAGGCCGGTGAAGAGGCAGATGATCATGGCCAGGTGGAAGCGGGCGGCCTGGGCGGGGCGGCGGAACTTGCCCCAGGACCAGCCGAAGAACTGGGCCAGGGTGTAGCCGCTGGACAGCGTGGTCTCCAGCGCCGCGCCGAACGTCGCCGCCACCAGGCCCACCAGCACAAACGCCAGTCCCACTTTCCCGGCGCCTTCGGCCACCGGGAGGATCACCTGGCTCAGGGATGTCACGGCGATGCCGGCGGGCAGGAGGACGACGGCGGCGCAACCTGCGATCGCCACGGACAGCAGGCCGCCCAGCGGGAAGCCCACCAGGACGTTGATCCGAGACTGGACCAGGTCCTTGACCTTCCAGCCTTCCTCCACAGCCCCGGAGGAGAAGAAGAAGACCTCGTACGGGGTCATGGCAGCGCCGAACAGCGCGATGGCGTAGTACCAGTAGGTCGGTGCGGTTTCCTCGGCCGGGACCGCTGGCGCCAGGGCCTGCCCTGCCAGGTTTCCCCAGTCCGGTTTGAGCAGGAAGAGTGCCACGGCGAACACGATCAGGGTCAGGCCCAGGAGGCCGGTGACGTTTTCCATGATGGAAAATTTCACCCGCCAGATGACCAGCCACACGGCGAGCGCTGCCACCGGAATCCAGAGCAGGTAGTTCACGCTGCTCGCCAGCTGGAGGGCCAGGGCGACGCCGCCGATTTCGGCCGTCACGGTCATCAGATTGATCAGGAATGACGCGGACAGGTTGGCCAGGCCGGCGCGCGGCCCCAGCCGCTCGCGGATCACCTCGAAGGTTGCCCGGCCTGAGGCTGCCGCCACCCGCCCGGACATGTTGGCGAACAGGCAGATGCCCAGCACCCCGACGCCCACCACCCACACCAGCGAGAGTCCGAAACGGGAACCGACGACGGCGTTGGTCACCAGGTCGCCGATGTCCACGAACCCGCCAATCGCGGTCAGGACACCCAGGGCCACCCCCAGCAGGCGCTTCACTTGCCGCCCTCCGAGGCCGCCAGTCCGGAGAGGCGGTCCGCAGCGGATGCGAGCTCCCGGCTGCCGTCTTCCCTGGTTGGAGTGCCCTCGAGGCTGGCTACAGAGTTACGGGCAGTAGTGAGGCCGGCAGCGCAGGCATCCAGGACGGTGAGCGTTTCCTGCACTGTAACGCGGTCCTCGTTGGTGCCGGGCGAGAGCTTCAGCACGGTGTCCCTGCTGGCCAGGAGCTCCTTCAGGGCATCGTCCAGCGCGGTGGAGGCTGCGGCACGGGTAAGTTGGCCGTCCGTGTCCTGACGGAGTGCCAACCGGGCGGTGGCGATGGCGGACGAACTGTCCTTCACGGCAGTTGAGACAGTGCCCGTCACGCCGCCGCTGCAGGAGGTGAGGAAAGCGAGTGCGCCCAGGCACCCGGCGATCAGCCGTTTTCGAGGGGCGGCGTGTGCGCTGGCTGGCCTGTCCCGCACCTCGCCTCCAGCCTCCGGGCAGGCCCGGGTCCGACCGAATCACTGTTCTGCAGGCAGCCCATTTAGTTGCCTAAGGCTATATATAGCACTTTCCGGCCCATATGGAGCTGTTGCGGCGTCAGGTTTTCAGGACCTTCGGCAGGGCGTAGCATCCTGCCATGGGACCAATTCGGGCCATCCTTCTCCCCGGGAGCGTGCTCCCCGCCGAACCTGCCTATGGTGCGCTGATCAAGGCGCTCGGACCGGACGTCCAGGCCGTCGCCAAAGACCTGGAGCTGTACGCCGGCGACGCTCCCCCGCCGGACTGGAGCCTGGACACCGAGGTCGACGGTGTGCTGCGCGAGGCCGACGCCCGGGGATGGGAGACGTTCCATCTGGTGGGCTATTCAGGCGGCGGCGCGGCGGCGTTGGCGTTCACGGCCAAGCACCCGGACCGGCTGCTGAGCCTGGCACTGCTGGAACCGGCGTGGGCCGGAGCCTGGGATTGGAGCCCCGCCCACACTGAGCTCTGGAAGCAGTACGAGCAGCTGGAAACGCTCCCGCCGGAGCAGTTCATGCGCGCTTTCATGAGGCTGGGGGTCAAGCCCGACGTCGTCCTGCTGCCGCCGCCGGATCCCCCGCCGCCGTGGATGGCAAAGCGTCCCGCGGGCATCAGGGCATTCCTGCGGACCTTCAAGACCTATGACCTGGACAGGGCGCGCCTTGCCGCCTTTCGGCAGCCGGTGTTTTTCGCCCTCGGCGGCCTGAGCAATCCCGATGACTACGGCGAGATAGCCAACCGGCTCTCACGGGTCTTCTTTCCCGACTTCCATCTGGAACTGTTCCCGAAGCGGCACCACTTCGACCCGCCACACCGGATCGAACCGGAGCGGCTGGCGAAGTTGCTCCGTCGGCACTGGGAGCAGGCTGAAGCGGCTTATTAACTGCAACGCGGGGTCACATATCGCCCAAAAAACGGCAGTTATTGGGCCGTAAGTGACTCCGCGTTCCATGAGAACCTGCAACGCGCGGAAGGGAACGCCGTCGAACGGAACCCCTAGAGCCGGGTGCGGGGCCGGCGCCTGTGCCGCGGCGCAACCACCGCGACCGGGGCGCTGAAGCGGAAGGCACGGCGGGCGATGTGATGGTTCTCGGGCCGGCGGCGGACCAGGATGGGCCCGGCGGGCAGCTGCTGGGCGTCGCGGGCGAAGAACCAGGCTTTGGCGAATTCCACCAAGACCAGGTAGACCACGATCATGCCGAGCAGTGCCAGGAAGAACGGGACCGGCAGGGGGTCGAAGCCCAGCACGGCGGCCACGGGTGAGAGCGGCAGGAAGATGCCCAGCGCCACCACACCCAGCGAGGCCCCGATCAGCCCGGCGGAGGGACGGCTGCGCAGGAACGGCACGCGCCGGGTCCGGATGGCGAAGATGATCAGCGTCTGGGTGGCGATGGATTCGATGAACCAGCCGGCCCGGAACTCCCCCGGCACGGCGTCGAAGACAAACAGCATCAGCGCAAACGTGGCGAAGTCGAAGACCGAACTGATCGGCCCGAACAGGAACATGAACCGGCGGATAAACGCGATGTTCCAGTGCGACGGGGCACGGAGCTGTTCCTTGTCCACGCGGTCGCCCGGGATGGCCAGCTGGCCGGAGTCATAGAGCACGTTGTTCAGCAGGATCTGGCCCGGGAGCATGGGCAGGAAGCTCAGCACCACGGACGCGGTGGCCGCACTGAACATGTTGCCGAAGTTGCTGGAGGTGCCCATCAGCACGTACTTGATGGTGTTGGCGAAGATCCGCCGGCCTTCCCGCACCCCCTCGGCCAGGACGGCAAGGTCCTTGTCCAGCAGGACGACGTCGGCGGCGTCCTTCGCCACGTCCGTTGCGCTGTCCACGGAGATGCCGATATCGGCCTTGTGCAGTGCCAGGGCGTCGTTGACGCCGTCGCCCATGAAACCCACAGATCCGCCGCTGCGGCGCAGCAGGACGATGATCCGGGCCTTCTGCTCGGGCGAGACGCGGGCGAAAATGGTGGCGGTCCGGGCCGAGCCGGCGAGTTCGTCGTCGGACAGCGCGTCGATGTCCGCGCCGGTCAGCGTCCCGCCGGAGATCACGCCCACCTCCGCGCACACCCGCTCGGCCACCTTGGCGTTGTCCCCGGTGGCGATTTTGACCGAGATCCCGAGCGTCTCGAGTTCGTCCAGCGAGGCCTTCGCATTGGCCTTGGGCCGGTCCAGGAAGATCAGGAACCCGGCCAGAACCAGATCGTGCTCGTCCTCGGGGGCCAGCTGGACCTTCCCCGCCGCAGAACGGGTGGCCACGGCAACCACCCGCGAGCCGGCGTCGAACTGTTCATCCAGCATCGCCTGCACGGCGGGCGTGGTGGGCCCGCACAGGGCGAGGACGTCCTCCGGGGCGCCCTTGGTGACCAGGCGTGCCGGGCCGCCGGCCTCGCGGACCAGCACCGTGGTGCGGCGGCGCTGGTGGTCGAAATCGATCAGGTCCAGCCGCTCGAAGCGGGCGGGGTCGAAGCCTGCCGCGCCAGAGCTTTCCCAGAGGGCGGCGTCCAGCGGATTCTGCCCGGCGGAGGAGAGCCTGGCCTCGGAGTAATCGGCTTCGGTGGCCAGCAGCCCCAAGGTGAGCACGCCGCCGTCGGACGTTTCCGGGGTGACCGGAAGCGCGCCGGTGAAGCTGATCCGCCCCTCCGTGAGGGTGCCGGTCTTGTCGGTGACCAGGATGTCCATGTCCCCGAGGTCCTCGATGCAGACGAGCCGTTTGACCAGCACCTTCCGCCGGGCCAGCTGGCGGGTGCCGGTGGCAAGGGACGTGCTGACGACGGCGGGCAGCAGCTGCGGCGTGATGCCCACGGCGATGGCCAGGGAGAACATCAGGGATTCCAGGAGCGGGCGCTGCAGCACCAGGTTGGCGATGAAGATCAGCGTGGTGAGCACCACGGCCACCTGCAGCAGCAGGAAGCTGAACCGCTTGAGGCCGAGCTGGAATTCGGTCTGCGGCTGCCTCTCGCCCAGGCCCAGGGCGATCCGGCCGAATTCGGCGCGGCCGCCGGTGGCCACCACCACGCCGGTGCAGCCGCCGGACTGGATGACCGTGCCCATGAACACGCAGGAGGCGAGGTCGCCCAGGGAGGCGCCGGCCGGGACCGGCGCGGGGTCCTTGGCTGCCGGCAGGGACTCCCCCGTGAGGATGCTTTCGTCGCAGAGGAGGTTCTTGGTGCCCAGGAGCCGCATGTCGGCGGGGATGATGGCGCCGAGGGAGAGATGGACGACGTCGCCGGGCACCAGGGCGGTGACGTCCACTTCGCGGGTGGTTCCGGCCGGGGTTCCGCCACCGGTTCCGCCAGGGGTGCCGCCGCGGAGCACCACGGCGCGGTGGGTGACGCGGGAGTGCAGGGCCTCGGAGGCACGCTCGGCGCGGAACTCGTTGGTAAAGCCCAGGCCCACGCTGACCAGGAGGATCACGCCGATCACGATCGAGTTGGTGGCATCGCCCAGGAACAGCGACAGCCCGGCCGTGATGAGCAGCAGGATGAGGATGGGGCTGGCGAACTGCCGGCCCAGGACCGCCCACCCTTTGGCCCGGTGGGTGCGGACGGCGTTGGGGCCGAAGTCCGCGAGGCGGCGGGCGGCTTCCTTTTCGGACAGGCCTTCCGGGCCGGAGCCCAGCTGTGCCAGCACCTGTTCCGCAGACAGGCCCGCGGCCTCGGCGATGGGCAGCTGGAGGGAGGTCCGCTTCCGGACGTTCAACTCGGGCATGGGTTTCCGTTCGGACACGTCGATCTTCGAAAATGCCGGTTTACGGCTAAGGGTACGACGCGAAGCTGAAGGTTTGGCGCCGGTTAACCCATCCGGGACGCGGCGCCGCCTCGAATGTCAGGCATAACCCCGTTGAGGGTGGCCGGTAAAGAAAACCGGCGGATGTATACACGGATCGCACTCAGGAGATCATCATGGCAACTCACACCAGTACCAGCGTTACCGCCCGTACCAACGTCCAGAAGGCATCCATGATTGTCGGTGCAGTGTTCCTGCTGGTCGGCATTCTTGGCTTCGTTCCCGGCATCACCAGCGACTACGACCAGCTGGCCTTTGCCGGCCACCATTCCGAGGCCATGCTGCTGGGCCTATTCCAGGTCTCGGCCCTGCACAACATCGTCCACCTGCTTTTCGGTGCTGCCGGACTCGCCCTGGCCAGGTCCGCCGCCGGCGCCCGCTCATTCCTTCTCTATGGCGGCGTCATCTACCTGGTCCTGTTCGTCTACGGGCTGGTTGTCCCCCAGGACTCAGCCGGGAACTTCGTGCCGCTGAACAGCCTGGACAACGTCCTGCACCTGGTGCTTGGTGCCGGCATGATCGGCCTGGCCGTGATCCTCACCAAGGGGCACGCGAAGGCACGGGCCTGAACAACCTCTTGATCGGGCCTGTCTGGAACCATAGTCACCTTCTGGATCCAGGCAGGCCCGATCACCGGCCGTCCGGTGGCCCCCTCAGGTTGCGGATTTGCGCAGTGGTCCCGCTGTTCGTCCCTTCTTCCTCACCGCGTACCGCGCGATGAGGGCGGCAATGAGCCCTGCGAGGGTCACCAGCTGCACCTCATCAAAGGACAGCCCGTCAATGTTCGGTTGCAGCTCTTCTTGGGTCGCCCACCCGAACCCGACTTCACTGACCAGGATCCCGGCGACGAAATAGCTGACCGCGGCGAAAAGCCACAGCCACCGCGTCAGCCCTTTGCCCACAATCAGGTGGGCGATCAGGCCGAACGCCAGGGCCATGGCCGCCAGCAGAGCCAAACCGCCGATTCCCAGGTCCCAGCGCATCCCAACCCGTTCCCTCCTTGGTATTTGAACACCAGTTCTTGATCCGCTATTTGAGGCTCAGCACCTCGTCGATCGGGCGGCCGTCCACAAACACCTGGGCGCTCGTGGCCCCGGACGCTGCCATGGCCGTGTACTCCAGCTGGGCCTTCGCCCGAGGGATGTCGCACACGCCTCCGAGCATGAACTGCCCCGAGAGGTAAATGTTGATGGTGCTGCCCACCAGTTCGCCGCCGACGTACGTCAGGTTTGACTGGTACAGGACGTTCACCAGCCCGGACAGGCCGACGTCGCGGCTCTTGTTCACGAGCAAGGTCCCGAGGCTGGGGCCCACCTGGTCCGTGAAGCGGA
This sequence comes from Pseudarthrobacter cremeus, assembly GCF_051857465.1. NCBI lineage: Bacteria > Bacillati > Actinomycetota > Actinomycetes > Micrococcales > Micrococcaceae > Pseudarthrobacter > Pseudarthrobacter cremeus. Next base: position 16,780 of record NZ_JBPZHC010000005.1, read on the forward strand.
CCGGGGCCGTGGTGGTCGCCACGATGCTGTCACCGCAGCCGATCATGGGCCCGGATACGCCGTTGTCGCCGATGGCGACGTAGTAGATCGTCAGCGGGCCGGTCTGCTCCGGGAACCCCGTAAAGGTGGGTTCCGCCGTCGGGGTGGCCGTCTCCGTAGGGCCCGCGGGAGCGGACGACGGCGGAGCGGACGACGGCGGGGCTGTCGCCGTCGGGCTCGGCGTCACCGCCTGGCTGGTCGGCGCTGTCGGGGAAGGGCTCGCTGTCGCCGTCGCCGTCGCCGTCGCGGAAGCGGAGCCGGTGGTGGGTGCCGGGGCCGGAGTGCCGGAACAGCCTGAGAGTGTGAACAGGAGGCAGACCCCGAGAACGCTGACTGCCGAAAACCCGGGCCTGGTCATGATGCCCCCTTGAGGTGGGGCCCTGGATCTTCCGGACCCGCTCTCAACCTACGCCGGAGCGGTCCCCCGGAACAGGGACTTAAGTCCGGCGACGGGACCCCGCATTGAGGTGTCTGCCGAGGCGCTGCCTAGCGGCAGGAGTAGTCGTAATCGAGCCCTGCCGACACATACTGCGTCACAGACACCGGGCTGCCCGGCGTCAGGCCAGGCAAAGAACAATTCGATTTCGCTCCCCGCAGGGTCTTCGCTCCTGCAAGCCAGCTTGGCAGGCCCGTGAGGGAGCTGCTCGCGGGCACCGTCCCGGCGATGGTTCCCCACTGGGAGCCCGTGGAGTAGATCCCGACGCCGGCGCCCGCAACTCCGGCGGTGATGGTCTTGAAGTAGGCGACCATCCCTTCAAGGTCCGCCCGGTTCAGGGCTGTGCCGCCTGTGCCGGTCTGCCAGCTGTTGCCGGTCTCCACGTCCAGCCACCAGAAATACTTGCCAGGGCCCGCCACGCCTCGGCGATTGGCATCGTCGTATGCCTTGGCGTAGCCATACATGTATGAGCAGGCGGGGTCCACTGCGCCTGCGCATGTCCCATAGGGGTTGGTTACCTGCACGTCGGGGTAGACGTTGGACGAGGGCCACCAGGAGCCGGCATGTCCTGGGTTGGCAGTGTTCACGTACAAAGCAACCTTGGGCTGGGCAGTTCCCCCGGTGGAGCCAGCGGCCCACGCGAGCTGCGCTGAGAGGCAAGGGTTGGTGTTGTTGGCCAGTCCGCCGGTCACGCCCACGATCGCGAACGCCTGCCCGCTGGGAAGGGTCTTACCGCACTGGGGCCAGGAAACGTCGTTGCCCACCGGGTCCGTATTTCCGGGTGGTGTAGCTGCTGTCACTGAAGCCATTCCTGTGACAGCCAGTCCACAAAGTGCCAGGAAGGTGCATGCCATCTTCATCCTAAAACGAGCCATGCCCAATATGGTACGTCTGCGTCCGGAATGAAACGCCGCTGAGGGCGGGCTTTCATGGGGGCCACCCAAACGGGTTTGCGCGTTTCGCGCAGAACGTCTTGCGCTAAACACGCAAACCATTCTATGATCTACATCATGATCGTGCCCGGCGCGGCTCGATCCCCCTTTTCTCCCCTCCCCCAACAATGAGGTTGATTGATGTCTATTCCGATCAAGGCCAGCATGGAAAAAGTTCCCGGCGGCATGATGCTGATTCCGCTGCTCATTGGCGCACTCCTGGCCACTTTCGCACCGGATTCCGCTAAATTCTTCGGGTCGTTCACGGGCGCACTGTTCACCGGCGGCACCACCATCCTCGCCGTGTTCTACGTGTGCATGGGTGCAAGCATCGATATCAAGGCCACCCCCTACATCCTGAAAAAGGGCGGAGTCCTATTCGGTGCCAAGGTCCTGTTCGCCGTGATCATCGGCGTCATCGCCGGCAGGTTCCTGGGCGAACTTCCCATCGATGGCGGGCTGCTGACCGGCCTGTCCGTCCTGGCCATCCTGGCAGCCCTCAATGACACCAACGGCGGAATGTACATGGCGCTCATGGGCCAGTACGGCAAGCCCAAGGACGTTGCCGCCTACTCCGTCATGACGCTCGAATCGGGCCCCTTCCTGACCATGCTCACACTCGGTGTGGCCGGCCTGTCGGCCTTCCCGTGGCAGGCCCTTGTCGGTGCCATCATCCCGCTGCTCCTCGGGGTCCTGCTGGGCACACTCGACCCGGCCATGCGCAAGTTCCTTTCCTCTGCGGCGCCCGTTCTTATTCCGTTCTTCGCCCTGGCCCTTGGCTTCGGCCTGAACCTCGAAAAGGTACTCAGCGCCGGCCTGCTGGGTGTGGCGCTTGGCCTGTTCGTGCTGATCGTCGGCGGCGCCGTGCTCTTCTTCGCTGACAAGCTGAGCGGCGGCACCGGCCTGGCCGGCCTGGCCGCGGCCACCACCGCCGGCAACGCCGCAACAGTCCCCATGCTGGTGGCTGCAGCCAACCCTGCGTACCTCCCCGCCGCCGGACCCGCCACCGTTCTGGTTGCCGCGTCCGTAGTGGTCACCGCCATCGGCTGCCCGCTGATGGTCGCCTGGTACGCCAGGCGCCTCCGGACGAAAGAGGCCGCCACCACATCACCCGAGGTGACCGCCACGGTATGAGCACCCACGCAGCCACGCACTGGGCAATCATCGCCGACGACCTGACGGGGGCGGCAGATGCCGCCGCAGCGTACGGACCCACGCACACCAGTTCCGTAATCCTCGACGTCGACGCCGCCTGGCCCGAGTCCGAGATCCTGTCGATCAACACCGAGAGCCGCTACCTGACAGCGGAGGAGGCGGCTTCGGCCGTCACCTCCGCAGTAGGGCGCGCCCTGAAGCAGGACCGCCGGGTCTTCAAAAAGATCGACTCGCTGCTCCGGGGCAATGTGGGCGCCGAGGTCGCCGCAACGCTGGCGGGGATTACCCAGGGCCGCGGCAAGCGTCTGGCCATTGTGGCGCCGGCCTTTCCGGGCACGGGAAGGACCACAGTGGGCGGTATCGTCCACGTGGGCGGCGTCCGGAACAGAGAAGGACGCTTCGGCGGCGACGTCACCGGTGCCCTGGCCACCGGCGGCCTGACCGCCGAAGTGGTGGCCGTCAAACGCGGGCGCACGCCGGAGGAACTCGCGGCGCACCTGCGGGACGTGCAGGCACGCGGAATTGACGCCGTCGTACTGGACGCCTCCTCGGACCAGGACCTGGAAGCCATCGCAGCCGCTGCGGGCCTTCTGGACTTTCCCGCACTCCTGGTGGGTTCCGGCGGACTGGCGGGGCACATTGCTGCGCGGGAAGAAGACACGGGTGCGCGGAATGCGCAGGTGCGGCGCGTCACCCGGACCTTGACCGTGATCGGCAGCTACTCAAGCCTTGCCCGGCAGCAGACCGAGGCACTTGTTGCTGCCGGCGCTGAACATATCAAGCTGGACCATGACGCACTGGACGAGCCGGCGGTTGCCCGCGAGGTGGCCCACGCGATGTCCCGTAACGATGTGGTGCTGACGCCGGATCCGATGGGGATCGTGGACAAGTCGCAGGCACTTGTGGTGGCAGAAGCTTTGGCCAGGGCCACCGCCGCCGGCATCGGGCACTGTGACGCCCTTGTCATGACCGGCGGGGAAACGGCCACGGCAGTCCTGAAGGCCCTCGGCGCCGGCAGCTTCACCGTCCTGGGTGAGATTGAACCCGGCGTCGTGATGAGCCTGCTTCCTGAACCGCTCCCCCTGCTGGTCACCAAGGCCGGCGCGTTCGGGGACGCCGGTACGCTGGCCCGGACCACACAATTTCTCACTGGCACAACGACTGAAATGAGTATCAAATAATGGGACGCCCGATTGTTGCCATCACCATGGGCGATGCGGCCGGCATTGGCCCGGAAATCATCGTCAAAGCCCTGGCCGACGCGGAACTCCGGTCGAAGGCCCGCATGCTCGTCGTCGGCGATCTTCGCCGGCTGCAGCTCGCCGCGGACATCGTCGCCAGCCCGCTGGCCCTGCGCAGGGTGTCGGAACCGTCCGAGGCCCTGTTCGCCGAAGGCACCATCGACGTGCTCGATATCGCCTGCATCCCGGAGGACCTCGCATGGGGCGAGCTCTCGGCAGCAGCCGGGCACGGTTCCTTCCTGTTCATCGAGAAAGCCGTTGCCCTGGCCATGGACCGCCAGGTGGATGCGATCTGCACCGGCCCGCTGAACAAGGCCGCCCTGCACGCCGCGGGCCACAAGTACCCGGGCCACACCGAACTCCTCGCCGAGCTGACCGGCACCGAGGAAGTTTCCATGATGCTGACCGCCCCGAAGATGCGCGTCATTCACGTGACCACCCACATCGGCCTGATCGACGCGATCGCCAAGATCAACGGGGACCTGGTGTACCGGACCATCAAGCGCGGCTATGAACTTCTGCGTGCCTCCGGGATCGAGAACCCGCGGATCGCCGTGTGTGCCATCAACCCGCACGCGGGCGAAAACGGCCTGTTCGGTTACGGCGAAGAGGCGGAGAAGATCCAGCCGGGCATCGAGAAGGCCCAGGCCGACGGGATCGACGCCTTCGGCCCACTCCCGGCCGACACCCTCTTTTTCCTGGCCGGCCGCGGCGATTTCGACCTGGTGGTTGCGCAGTACCACGACCAGGGCCACGGCCCGGTCAAGGTCCTTGGCCTGGAGAACGGCGTCAACATCACCGTGGGCCTGCCCGTGGTGCGCACGTCGGTGGACCACGGCACGGCCTTCGACATCGCGGGCAAGAACATCGCGGACCATGAGTCCCTTCTTGAGGCCTTGCGGCAGGCAGTGGACCTGGCGCCTGCGCGCGAAGAAGTTCTCTAGGAGAACCTGAGAGGCAGGCAACCCGCAACCGGGTCCCTCTGAACGGCCGGTCAGCTAAGCTTGCTGACCGGCCGTTGCGCATTCCGCGCAGCGCGGTGCCCCTCGAGTTGGCGGGCACCGGAACTAGCATGGTAACCACGCCCACGGGAAGGAGACCGGAATGCTGAGCGCAAATGCCAGGCGCGAGGAGATCTACCACCTCGCCGTCACCACCGGCCTGGCCTCCGTGGAGGAACTTTCGGCCCGGTTCGGGGTGACCGCCTCCACCATCCGCCGCGACCTGGCGCTGCTGAACGGTCAGGGCCGGCTGGCCCGCACCTATGGCGGCGCCATGGCCATGGGCGCCCACCCGGAGGCGTCGCTGCGGCAGCGCACCGGCGAGGCGTTTGAGCAGAAGCACGCTATCGCCCGCTGGGCGGCGTCCGTAATCCGGCCCGGGGAGAACATCCTGCTCGACGCCGGCTCCACCGTGGGTGCCTTGGCCCACGAGCTGCGCGGTTTCGAAAAGCTGTCCGTGACGACGCCCGGCATCAACACCATGCAGGAGCTGTCCGAGTCGGACGGCATCGACGTGGACTGCCTGGGCGGCCGGCTGCGGAGCGTCAGCCAGAGCTTTGTGGGGCCACTCGCCGAAGCCACCCTGGAACGGATGAGCTTTGACCGCGTGTTCCTGGGCGCCGACGCCGTCACCGCCGAGGACGGTATCTGCGAGGCCGACCACGCCCAGACCCGGCTCAAGGAGCTCATGGCCCGGCGCGGGAATGCTGTTTATGTTCTGGCGGATTCCTCCAAGCTGGGCCTGCGGCCCTTCCACGCCTGGGCCAGGCTCCCACTGCCGTGGACTTTGGTAACGGACGACGGCGCCGACCCGGCCCAGGTGCAGAAGTTCCGTGACACCGGGGTTGCGGTTGAGGTGGCCGCCGTGCTGCCCGCCGGCTGACTTTGCAGTGACCCCGTAGCTGACGGCACCAAGCGGGCGGGATCTCACACCAACGGAACAATTACTCACATTTCAGACCGTCAAGGTCTTGACCGCGTCAGTCACATCCTGATAAACCTTAGGGGCGGAAAGCGCTTTCTTGCTCCGGCCCCTGCAACCTCTCAAATTCAGTTGCTTGGCCGCCGCAAGAATGAAACGTTACAAAACTCGAGCGGCAGACTCAGCTGCCACCTGCATCAAAGGAGATGTTCCTTGACCTATCCCGCGACATGTTCCCCTCAGTACAAACCCTTTAGGGCTGCGCCGTTGGCGGCCGCGGCCGCCCTCACGGCAGCGGCCCTTGCCTTCACCGGTGTCCCGCTGGCGCAGGCGGAGCCCAGCCAGAACGCGGCGGCACAGAACTCCGGGACCGCTGACCTCAAGCGTCAGGTTGAAAACCTGGACCGCGCCCCGGTTGCAGTCCTTACCGGCCAGGGCGTGACGCTCAGCTGGCGGATGCTCGGCCTGGACAAGGACAGCATCGGCTTCCATGTGATCCGCGACGGCGTCCAGCTCACCGTGGATCCCATCCGGAACAGCACCATGTACGTGGACCCTGACGGAACGGCCACCTCCAAGTACGTCATCCAGGCGGTGGGGAACGGCAACGGCCAGGACCGGCTTACCGAGGAGTTCACCCCGCTGGCGCAGAACTACCTGCCGATCAAGCTGGACAAGCCGGCCGACGGCGTCACACCCGCAGGGCAGGCCTACACCTACTCCGCCAACGACTCCACCGTGGCGGACCTGGACGGGGACGGCAAGTACGAAATCATCCAGCTGTGGAACCCGTCCAACGCCAAGGACAACTCCCAGTCCGGCTACACGGGCAACGTCTATGTTGACGCGTACAAGATGGACGGCACCAAGCTGTGGCGCATTGACCTGGGCCGCAACATCCGCGCCGGCGCCCACTACACGCAGCTGCTGGCGTACGACTTCGACGGCGACGGCAAAGCCGAGCTTTCCCTGAAGACCGCAGAGGGAACCACGGACGCGGCAGGCACCGTGATCGGCAACGGTGCGGTGGACTACCGGACCAGCGCCGGGTACGTCCTCTCGGGCCCCGAGTTCCTGACCGTGTTCAAGGGCGAGACCGGAACCATCATGGACACCGTGGCGTATGAGCCGGCCCGTGGCGCGGTCTCTTCCTGGGGCGACGGCTACGGCAACCGCGTGGACCGTTTCCTGGCGGGCGTGGCCTACCTGGACGGCGAACACCCGTCCATGATGTTCAGCCGCGGCTACTACACCCGCACGGTCCTGGTCCCCTATGACCTGGTGAACGGCAAGCTGGTGAAGCGCTGGATCTTTGACTCGGACGTGGCCGGTGCCGAGTACAAGGGCCAGGGCAACCACAACCTGTCCGTGGCCGACGTGGACCAGGACGGCAAGGATGAGTTCGTCTTCGGCTCCATGACCATCGACGACGACGGCAAACCCCTCTACAACACCAAGCTGGGCCACGGCGACGCCATCCACACCAGCGACCTGGATCCGTCCCGCCCGGGCCTGGAGACCTTCGCCGTCCACGAGAGCATGGGCCAGAGCGGCAACCGCGGCGCCACGTTCCGCGATTCGGCCACCGGCGAAGTGCTCTGGAGCATCCCGGCCGTCAAGGACACGGGCCGCGGCGCTGCCGGCGACATCGATCCCCGTTACGCCGGGGCCGAAGGCTGGGCTGTGGGCGGCGACGCCTCCTGGAACTCCCCGCGGGGCCAGCTGATGTCCGCCAAGGGCGAGCTGATCGCCGAGAAGATCCCGGCGGCCAACTTCCTGGCCTGGTGGGACGGCGACCTGCTGCGCGAGATCGTGGACCACGACTACGACGCCACCGTCTCGCGCGGCGTGCCCACCATCTCCAAGTGGAACTGGGAAACCGAAACCAGCGACCGGCTGCTGACCGCCACCGGTGCCCGGTCCAACAACACCACCAAGGGCAACCCGTCGCTGCAGGCGGACCTGCTGGGCGACTGGCGCGAGGAACTGGCCTTCCCGTCGTCGGACAGCAGTGAACTGCGGATCTACACCACCACGGCGCCCACCGAGGTGCGGCTCCGCACGCTGATGCACGATCCGATGTACCGCACGGGAGTGGCCCGCGAAAACGTGGCGTACAACCAGCCGCCGCACCCGAGCTTCTTCATCGGCGAGGGCATGGAAACCCCCGCCATGCCGGCAGTTACGTACGTGGGCGCCGCCGGATAGGCACCCGGCCCGTCAACAGGGACGGTCCTGCCCCGCACGAAAGGTGCGGGTCAGGACCGTTTGTGTAGGCAGGGCAGTTTGGACCCCTTCCCCTAGCCAAAAAGGGAGCGGATCGCCGGGGTGACCGCAGGACCTACTCGGCGATGTCCTCGGCCCACAGGTCCGGGTTGTCGGACTGGAACGTGCGCATCATGTCCACGCAACGCTGGTCATCCAGGACCACCACCTCAACCCCACGTGAGCGCAGGAGCTCCACTTCGCCGTCGAACGTGCGTGCTTCCCCCACCACCACGCGGGGGATCTTGAACTGGATGATGGTTCCGGCGCACATGGCACACGGGGCGAGGGTGGTGTAGAGCGTGGTGTCCCGGTAGCTCCTCTGCCGGCCGGCGGCGCGGAGCGCGGACATTTCCCCGTGCGCGATCGGATCGGCGTTTTGGACCCGTTCGTTGTGCCCGCTTGCAATGACCATGCCGTCGCGGGCGAGCGCTGCTCCGATGGGGATGCCGCCTTCAGCCAGGCTCTTTCGGGCGGCCTGATGGGCGGCTTCGAATGCGGGGTGTAGTGCCAGCGCGGTGGAGTGGTGCTGCTCGTGGGTCATGGCGCCATTCTCGCACGGGCTGGTTCAGGTACCTCGGGGATCCGCACAACCACAGGAAGGACGGACGACGGCGGCACTTGTGCGGTTTCTAGGGGTCGTTGCAGCACCTCTAGTCGGTGGTGCTGAAGGCGGCGTCGAAGGAGGTGTTCGAGGCGGGGAAGTCGAACTTCTTCAGCGCGGCGAGGGCTTCGGGGGCGCCGTGGAGCCGGTCCATGCCGGCGTCTTCCCATTCGATGGAGATGGGGCCGTCGTAGCCGATGGCAGCCAACGCCCGGAAGGAGGATTCCCACGGCACGTCGCCGCGGCCGGCGGAGACGAAGTCCCATCCACGGCGCGGGTCGCCCCAGGCCAGGTGGGAGCCGAGGACGGTGTTCCGGCCGGTCTGGCGGAGCTTGGTGTCCTTGCAGTCCACGTGGTAGATCCGGTCCTTGAAGTCCCAGATGAAGGAGACCGGGTCCATGCCCTGCCACATCATGTGCGAGGGGTCCCAGTTCAGGCCGAACGCCTCGCGGTGGCCGATCGCTTCGAGGGTGCGGACCGTAGTCCAGTAGTCGTAGGCGATCTCACTCGGGTGGACCTCGTGGGCGAAGCGGACCCCGCATTCGTCGAAGACGTCCAGGATGGGGTTCCAACGGTCCGCGAAGTCCTGGTATCCGGCGTCGATGACGTGTTCGGGGACGGGCGGGAACATCGCCACGTACTGCCAGATGGAGGAGCCGGTGAAGCCGACGACGGTGTCCACGCCGAGTGCTTTGGCGAGCCGGGCGGTGTGTTTCATTTCCTCGGCGGCGCGGGTGCGGACGCCTTCAGGGTCCCCGTCGCCCCATACCTTGGACCCGACGATGGCTTCGTGGCGGAAGTCGATGGGGTCGTCGCACACGGCCTGGCCCTTGAGGTGGTTGGAGATGGCCCAGACCTTGAGGTTGTACTTGTCCAGGACGGCGAGTTTGGCTTCGACGTAGCCGGGTTCGTCCCAGCGCCAAGCGTCCAGGTGGTCCCCGGAGACGGCGATTTCCAGGCCGTCGTAGCCCCAGCCGGAGGCCAGGCGGGCGACTTCCTCGAAGGGGAGGTCGGCCCACTGGCCGGTAAAGAGGGTGTACGGGCGGGGCATGTCAGGCTCCTTGGGTTTCGCTGGAAGGTTCGGCTAGAGGAGTGATGGGAGTCACCTCGAAGGGTGCTGCCAGCAAGGACTGCACCTCTTTCACGAATTCCTTTACATGGACTTCTTCGTTGTGGGCCTGCAGGTCCCCGTGGCGGGCCCATCCCTCAATGAGGACGAACGTACCTGGCCTTTGATCGTCAGAGAAGACGGTATATTCCAGGCATCCTGGGTCTTTTCGGCTCAAAGACTGCAATGCAACCAGTGCTTCATTTAGCGTTGCTTCCTGCCCGGCTTTTGCATTGAACACTGGCATTAACCAGACTTGCGCTTCTTCTTGGCTGACTGTTGTGTGGGGCATGTTTTTACGTCCTCGTGTGCTGCCGGGCCTGCGGGAGGGGCGGACTGGTCGCCGCCCCTCCCGTTTGGGTCATGCGTTGATCTGCGGAACCTCGACCCAAGATTCTTTTGCAGCGGACTCGACGATGGCGTCGTCGATGAGAGCTACTTGATAGCCGTCGGCAAAGTTCGGGCTTACGCTGCCGCCTTCTGCGATGGCCTTGAAGAAGTCGTAGGCCTCGATGATCTTCGTTTCGCCGTATCCGATGCCGAGGGCAGGGATGGGCCAGAGTCCTTCTCCGTAGGGGTGTGCCGGCCCGGTGTAAACGGTGCGGAATCCCCGGCGGTCACTGGGGTCGGAAGCGAAGCAAACCTGCAGTTCATCGCGCCGTTCGTAGTTGAACACGATGCTTCCTTCGGTTCCGTGGATTTCGAAGGTGATGTAGTTGTTCCTTCCGTGGGCATTGCGTGTTGCTTCCACGGAACCCACGGCTCCGTTGGCGAAGCGGATCATCGTCATGACTTCATCGTCGACGTCGACCTGGCCGCGTGGGCCTTCCCCGCCGCGTACCGTGCCGAGTGCGTCGGCCCCGCCCGTCTGGAGCGGTCGCTCGGGGATCCAGGTGGACAGGAGAGCGTTGACGGCGCTGAACTCGCCGACCAGATAGCGGGCCATGTCGATGACGTGCGTTGCGATGTCGCCCAGGGCACCGGAACCTGCGATCGACTTCTGAAAGCGCCAGGACAGCGGGGAGTTAGGGTCGGCGCTCCAGTCCTGCAGGTAGGTGCCCCGGAAGTTGAGGATCTGTCCGATGGCCCCTTCTTCGATGTATTTCTTTGCCAGCGCGACGGCGGGTGTGCGCCGGTAGTTGAAGGCGACCATGTGGACGAGGTTCTTGTCCTTGACAGCGTCGTACATGGCCTTGGATTCTTCGCCCGTACGCGCCAACGGCTTCTCGCAGATGATGTGCTTGCCTGCTTCGGCGGCGGCGATGGCAATTTCGGCGTGGAGATGGTTGGGCGTGGCGATGTCTACGACGTGGATGTCCGGATCATCAATGATGCTGCGCCAGTCTGCGGTGGAGTTCTCGAACCCGAAGCGGCGGGCCGCCTCCGCGGCGAGATCCGGTGTGGCTTCAGCGATGACCTTGCGGACCGGAAGTGCCGGTGCAGGCCAGAAGAACATGGGCATGGCGGCGTAAGCCAGCGAGTGGGCCTTGCCCATGAAGCCGCCTCCGATGAGGCCGACGTTGAGGTTTTGCATGTGAATCTGGTTCCTTCCGGAAGACGGGGGCAGTTGCCGTCTACGGCAGCCCCTGCGGTTGAAAAATTAGTTAGAGAGGAGCTTTTCCAGGTATTTCTTGCTCAGTTCTGCTGCGGCTCGGGGGTCGCCGTCGTAGTTGTCGAGTTCGACCATGAGCCAGCTGTCGTATCCGCTTTCGCGGATTGCGGCGATGATGTCGGGAAAGTCGAGCTCGCCCTGTCCCAGTGGCAGGAAATTGAAAGGGTCCTTCTGAAAGTCCTTGAGGTGGACGTGCCGGATCCTGTCGGGGTACTTCCGGATGACTGCGGCCGGGTCCGCCCCGCCGGCTGCAAGGTGCGCGGTGTCCGGGCAGAAGCCGATTCGCGTGAGCGGCATCAGCCTGTCCAGTTCCTCCGGGCTTTCGACGATGGTGCTCAGATGCGGGTGGTAGCTTGCCGACAGGCCGAAGCTCTCCGCGATGTCCGTTACGCTGTCAAGCGCCTCACCGAGGCGTTGGTAGTCCTCATCCGTGGTTCCGGCGGCGCGCCGTGCTCCGCCTCCTACTACAAGCCGTTCTGCTCCAAAGGTGGCAGCCAATTCGGCGGCACGGTGGATCCGGTGCAGCTCGTCGGGAAGTATGTCGGCGTAGATAAAGTTCGCCCCGGTGTAGACGCTTGCCAGTTCGACTTCGGCGGTACCCAGGATTTCCCTGAGTTCTTCAGGCTTCTCGGCGTATTCTGCGAGGTTGCCGTCAAACATTTCAATACCCTGGTAGCCCGCTGACGCGATGTCCTGCACTGCGTCCCGCATGGACCCGTGGGTCATGTAGAAAAGGTCCTTCACGCTCGTCACGCCTTGTGGGTGGCCAACGACGCCGCCCCAGGTGATGGAACAGTAACCGAGTTTCATTGCTTCTGCCTTTCAGCTGCTGAGGAAGACTTGAGTAATTCGAAAGGGGTGTCAGTGCCGGAAACATCGACCCACGTCTGCTGCGCAGCGGAGGCAATGACTGCATCGGTGATGAGGGCCGCGCGCAGGCCGTCCCTGAACGTGGGCAGGCCTTCGGGTTCTTGTCCCTGGACAGCCGCGTATACGTCGGCGACGAAGGCGTTGAAGCTGTCCTGGTATCCCTGGGGGTGGCCCGGTGGGAGTTTGGCGTACCGCCGACCACCCGGAGTTGTTAGCGTTTGCGGGCCGACCGCGATTTCCGAGTTGGACTCGGTACTGCCCACCTGAAGGGTGTCCGGTCGCTCCTGGTTGAAGCTGAATGACGCTTCGGTTCCGTCAAAGGAGAACCAGAGGCGGTTTTTGCGGCCCGGGCTCACCTGGCTGACCACCAGGGATCCTGTGGCACCTCTGTCCGTCTCGAACAGGAGCGTGGCCCCGTCCTCAGTGGCAACGGAGGACAACTGCCCGCCGGTTTCGCGTTCTTCGTATGCCCGGCTGGTATTCGCCACAAGCCTGGTGATTCTATGTCCGGTCGTGAACTCCATCAGGTCACACCAGTGCACGCCGATGTCACCGAACGCTCTAGAGGCTCCTCCGAGATTTGAGTCGACCCGCCAGTTCGTGGCCTCCGCGCCAACCAGCCAATCCTGCAGGTAGGAACCGTGCAGCATCCAGAGGCGGCCGGCGTCGCCCCGGAGGATACGGTCGCGGGCCTCGCGGACGGCGGGATAGAACCGGTAGACGAAGGGGACGCCCGTGACGACACCTGACCGATCGGCGAGGTCCGCCAGTTCCCGGGCATCCTCAACACAGGTGGCGAGGGGCTTCTCGCAGACAACCGGTTTCCCCGCTGCGATAGCCTTGCGTGCGAGGTCGGCGTGGGTCGCGTTCGGGGTGCAGATGTGGATGACATCCACATCTGCCCGTGCGATCAGCGCTTCAGGAGATTCGGCTGCGGTTCGGGCGCCGAGCGCGGATACTGCGGCTTCGGCGGAAGCCTGGCTGCTCCCGGCGACTGCCATGACTTCACCGCCTGCTGCGCGCACCGCATGGGCGTGGACAGAACCCATGAATCCTGTTCCGATAATTCCGGCGCGTAGTTGGAAAGTCATGTGTGCTACTTCTTCCGGGCCATAGCGACGGCCAGGATGATGATTGCGCCGCGGACAACCTGCTGCTGGCTGCTGTCGAGCCCGGCGAGGATCAGTCCGTTGTTGATCAGGCCGATCAGCAGGGCGCCGAAGAGTGTGCCGATGATGGAGCCGAACCCGCCGAAGAGGCTGGTTCCACCCAGGATGACGGCGGCGATGGCAGAGAGTTCGTCTCCCGATCCCCACTGGAACCGTCCGGATTGGAGGCGCCCGGCGTAGAGCATGCCGGCGACGCTTGCCGCCATGGCCGAGATGAGGAGAACCTGGAATTTGATGCGCTTGGTGTTGATGCCGGTGAAATCTGCGGCGTTGCGGTTGCCTCCCGTGGCCAGGACCTGGCGGCCGAATCTGGTGCGGTTCAGCACGACGGCGCCGATGGCCACGAAGATGGCACTCCAGACCACCAGGCCGGGCACCGGGCCGAAGTCACCGGACCCGAACAGCACGTTGAAGGTGTCGTCCAGAATCGGCTGCGGGGCCGAGGCGGTGATCCACTGCGCGACGCCGACGGCGATGCCCAGCATGCCCAGTGTCACCAGGAAGGAAGGGATTCCGAGGAGACTGACGAGTGCACCGTTGACGGAGCCGACTACGAGCCCGACGGCGAGGCCTGCGAGGATGCCGGGGACCAGGCCCCACTGAGCCAGTGCCATGGCCGTGCAGACGCTGGAAAGGCCCGCCACGGAGCCCACGCTCAGGTCGATTTCCGCGCACGAGATGACGTACGTCATGCCGACGGCGATGACCGTGATGGTGGCCGTCTGCCGGAAGATGTTGAGGAGGTTCTGCGGGGACAGGAAGCCCTGGTCCCGCAGCAGGACGGCGAAGAAGATGAAGACGACGACGAAGCCGATGTAGATGACGTAGCGCCGCCAGTCCAGCTCTTTCAGCATGGACCCAAAATTGCGGGTTACCGCGGCATCGGGCGGGGTGATGGTGTTTGCGTTGCTCACTGTTCAGACTCCCTGGACTGCAAGTTGGAGATATTCCTCGCCAGCGATCTCGCTGCGGGGGATGTCACGGATGACGGAGCCGTCCTTGAGGACGAGGACGCGGTCGCTGACCGCAAGTAGTTCGGGGTACTCGGAAGAGATGACGATGACGGCTTTGCCGGCACTGGCGAGTTCGCGGATCATGTCCAGGATTTCGCTTTTGGTACCGATGTCGACGCCGGCCGTCGGTTCATCGAGGATGAGGATGTCCGGATTAGTGCCCAGCCATTTGGCGATGACCACCTTCTGCTGGTTTCCGCCGGAGAGCAGCCGCACCGGACGGTGGGGGTGGGCCACCTTGACCGCGAACTTCTTGATGAGGGATGCCGAGAGTTCCCTGCCTTTGGCACCGTCCAGCAGCGGTCCGCGCCTGATCTGGCCAAGCAGCGGCAGCAGGAGGTTGTCGCGGACCGAATGGTCCAGGACAAGGCCCTGCGCCCGCCGGTCTTCGGGGATGAGGGCGATGCCGGCGTCGATGGCCTGCTGCGGTGAGGCTATGGTGCTTTTCTTCCCCCTGATGAGGATTTCACCGCTGTCACGCCGATCGATGCCGAACAGTGCGCGTGCGAGTTCGGTGCGCCCGCTTCCCATGAGCCCGGCCAGTCCCAGGATTTCGCCGGGCTGAAGCGTGAAGGAGATGTCCTTCACCCGCCGCCCGACGTTCAGGCCGCGGACCTCCAGCAGGGGTACTCCCCCATGGGCCACGGTGTCCCGTTCGCGGTAGGCAAGTTGGCCTTCGATTTTCTTGCCAACGATGCCTTCTACGATCTGTTCGGGGGTCACTGCGGCCAACGGTTCGGTCAGGAGCCGGCGGCCGTCGCGGAGAATGGTGATCCGGTCCGCGAGCCGGTAGACCTCGTCCATGCGGTGGGAGATATAGATGATGGAAATGCCGCGCTGCTTGAGCCGGTCAATCAGTTCGAAGAGTGCTTCGGACTCGTGCCGGGCAAGGCTGGCAGTGGGCTCATCCATGATCAGTACCTGGGCATTCTGCGAGAGTGCCTTGGCGATCTCGGTCAGCTGCCAGTACGCGGTACCGAGCCGGGAGACCTCAGCCTGGGGGTCTACATCGACCTCCATTTCGGCGAAGATTTCCTTGGCCCGCCGGACCGAAGCCCTGTCGTCAATGAACCCGCCCGCGCTGAGGGGCTCGGCGGCAAGGAAGATGTTCTGGGCCACGGTCAGGCTGGGGACCAGGCTGAATTCCTGGAAGACCATGCCGACGCCGGCTGCCTTGGCTTCCTGGATCGAGTTGATGACGGTGGGTTTCCCGCCGATGAGGATTTCGCCCGCGTCCGTCTGGTAAACGCCCTGGAGGATCTTCATGAGCGTGGATTTCCCGGCGCCGTTGCCGCCTGCCAAGGCGTGGACTTCGCCCTTCCGGACGTCGAAGCTGACGTCCTTCAGCACGGAGACACCGTTGAAGCCTTTGGAGATCGAACGCATTTCGACGGCATTGTCTGCGGTGTTCATTGGTGCCCTTTCGGGACAGTGCGGGGGCATTGCAGCCCCCGCACGGTCAGGTCTGGCTACTTTTTGTAGGACTCTTGGATGTCCTTGGGGGCGTCCTCGTGGTAGACCTGCTTCCAGGCTTCGAGGACGTTGGAGTGATCCACCGGCAGTGCGCTCAGCGCCACGTAGGCCGGTGCCTGCTTGCCGATGAGGGCTCCTGCGGCCAGCCGGGCCTCAGTGACGCCTTGGTCGAAGGGAACCTGGGCGCCGAGGCCGACGACGAGCTGGTCTTTGGCCAGGGCGATGGCGACGTTCTTGCCGAGGTCCTCGGTGGCAATCTTCAAGTCCGGCCGGCCGGCGGCGCGGGCCGCAGCCATGACACCTTCTGCCGGGACATCCCATACTGCCCAGATACCCGAGAGGTCGGCGTACTTGCTCAGCATGGCGTTGGCGGCAGCCTGCGCGTCACCGGCGAAGTCCGGACCCGCGATGCCCTTCTCCTCGACGATCTGGATTTCGGGGTATTCCTTGGTGATCGTTTCCTTGAAGCCCTGGTAGCGCTGCTTGGTCACAAAGAAGTCAGCCTGGTGGAAAACAAGTCCGATCTTGCCCTTGCCGCCGATGGCCTTGGCCATCTGGTGTGCGGAGACGACGCCGTTTCCGTAGTTGTCCGCGGAAACGACCGAAACGTAGTCCGTGCCGGCGGTCAGTCCCTGGGGAATGTTGTCCATGAAGACGATCTTGGTTCCGGCGGCCGCGGCCTTCTTGTAGGCCGAGGCGGTGGCAACGGGGTCGGTGGGGATGGACACAATGACGTCCGGATTCTGCGTCATGACGGTCTCGAGGTCGGAGACCTGCTTGTCGGGCTTGAAGTTTGCGTCCGTTGTGGCAATCACCTGGATGCCGAGCTTTTCGAACTCGCTCTTGAGGCCGTTGGTCTGGGCCGTGGCCCAGTCGTTGCCGCCGTAGTGCATCACGATAGCGGCTTTGGCATTGAGTGCCTTGACCTTTTCAATCTCCTCCGGCGTCAGGTCCGCAACGGAGGCCGGGGACGGAGATTCACCGTTGGGACCCTTGCTCAGGACCTGTCCCTTGATCTTGTCGA
Source organism: Pseudarthrobacter cremeus (assembly GCF_051857465.1). NCBI lineage: Bacteria > Bacillati > Actinomycetota > Actinomycetes > Micrococcales > Micrococcaceae > Pseudarthrobacter > Pseudarthrobacter cremeus. The sequence continues at coordinate 33,644 of NZ_JBPZHC010000005.1, forward strand.
GGGCCTGCTGGGCCTTCTCGGAAACGCCTGCATCAGGGGCGTTGGAGGTGCTCGCGGTTGAACTGCTGCAGGATGCGACGGAAAGGGACAGAACTGCGGCCAAGGCCACCAGGGGAAGCCTGCGGATCATCATTGTTCTCCAGTGCTTGTATGGAATGGGTGGTGTGGTTGTTTGAGTCAGGCCAGCGCTAAGGCGAGGGCAGGGGGAACCGGCGACAGGACAAGGCCGCCTGCGGCTGCGGCCGCACGGACAGCGGCCGCCTTATCGGAAGCCTTCACGAAGGCTTCCGCGTGGACCTTGTCTACGAAAAGGCCCAGCGAACACGGTCCGTGGTGGGCTTGCACCCACCTCACCGCCTCCCCTGCCGCCTTTGGCATGCCGCCGGCGGCCTCGGCTACTGACCCCTGGATGGTCGTCAGTGACACAGGCGTGCCGGATTGGTCGAGAGAAACAACCAGGCTTGCCCACAGGGTGTTGTCATCGAACACGCCGACAACAGCCGAGGAACCTGCGGGGACAAAAGTGCGGACAGCTGCTGCGAGATCATCACGTGCTGTGCCCGTAAGCAGTACCTCAAGATGTCCCCACTGGGCTTCATCAACGGTCCGGAAGCTGGTCCCGGGATCGAGCGAAAGAGCGGCCGCGATTGTGTCGCTCATCCCGCTCACTCTCTGTCCAGGTTGCCTTCCGTGAACGCTTACGAAGCTTCCGTAAACGTTTACGGTATTTAGCGTAAACGCTAACGGAGATGGTGTCAACGATCACGTGGCAGGCTGGTGTGGGCGCAGGGACGTAAGCTTAAGCAGGCTCACAGCTGTCCCAGGCTCAGCTCGCACAGTGCAGGACAAGGAGAGGCATGGCAGGCATGGCAGTCCGCCGGGAGGGCAATGACCGGCCTCCGGCAGAACCGTCGCGCAGGAAACCGACCATCAACGATGTGGCGCAGCTGGCCGGCGTCTCCTTTGGTACTGTCTCGCGGGTCCTGAACGACGCGCCGGACGTCAGCGCCTCAACCCGCGAACGCGTTCTTCAGATCATCAAAGACATCGGCTACCGGCGGAACCGGGCAGCCACGGCACTGGTTACCAGCCGCTCGACGTCCATCGGCATACTCTCCGACGGCTCGCCCCGGTTCGGACCGGTGGGAACGCTCCTGGCGCTGGAAAACGTTGCGCGGAAGAAAGGCTACGCCGCAACAGTCATCAGCGTTGAGAAGCCCTACGAAGACTCTGTTCAAGACGCCCTCGACAGCCTGGACGATAGCGGCGTGGGAGGGATCATCGTCATCGCGCCTGTTGTTGATATGGCGGCAGCTGTCTGGAACGCCACATGCCGCGTACCGGTGGAGATGATCGCCGCCGGAGCCTCGTCGACTCCCAATGTCTTCACCTACTCGGAAAATCAGGAGCTGGGAGCGCGGCTGGCCACCCAGCACCTTATAGACCTGGGTCATACGGACATCGCCCATATTGCCGGTTCCATGGACTGGTTCGATGGACGGGTCCGCAAGCGCGGCTGGGAAGCGGCGCTGCGGGATGCAGGGCTGGAGCCGCGGCTTTGCATTGAAGGTGACTGGAGCCCAAAGTGGGCCTACGAGACCGCGCTCCGGCTGGTACGGGAACAAAAGGTACCCCAGGCTATCTTCGCGGCCAGCGACCACACGGCCCTCGGGCTAATACGCGCTTTCGCTGAAAACGGGATCCGGGTGCCGGAGGATGTGAGTGTGGTCGGTTTCGACGACATCGAGGGTTCAGACTACTTCCTGCCTCCCCTGACCACTGTTCGCCAAGACTTCACGGCTTTAGCGCTCATGAGCATGGAAGTGCTTCTTGGTGCAATGGAAGGGCGGGAGGTAGACCGCACCCCAATCGCACCCACTCTTGTTGTACGCAACAGCGCCCGCCAGGCGACCTCCCACAAGTAGAAACCGGGCAGAAGAACGACGGCGGCATTTGCCTCCTGCCATCAACTTTCCTGACGTCCGCCCGCCACACCTACGGATGCACCAGCACTTTCACGGCCGTGTCCTTGTGGTTGATGAGGGTATCGAAGCCCTGCGCCACGAGGTCATCCAGAGCGATCCTGCCGGTGATGAACGGCTTGAGGTCCACTTTGCCCTCCTGCACCATCTTGATGACGGCGGGGTGGTCCCGGACGTAGGCGATGGTGCCGCGGAGGTCGATCTCCTTGAGCACCAGCTTCTGCATATCGATGGTGGCCGGCGCACCCCAGATGGACACGTTCACCACAACGGCGCCCGGCCGGACGGCGTCGAGCATGGTGTCCAGCACGGCGTTCACGCCGGCGCACTCGAAGGCGACGTCGGCCCCGGCTCCCCCGGTGAGTTCCCGGACCCGCGCGGGGACGTCCTCCTGGCTGGGGTCAAGGACGTGGTCGGCCACGCCGCTGGACGTGGCTTTTTCCTTGCGCGCCTGGGTGAGCTCGCTGATGATCGTGCTCACCCCCATGCCCTTGAGGACCGCGGCGGTGAGCAGGCCGATGGGACCGGACCCGCCCACCAGCGCCGTGTCCCCGGCTTTCACACCGCTGCGGGCCACTGCGTGGTGGGCCACGGACAGCGGCTCGATCAAGGCCGCCTCATCCAGGGGAATGCTGCCGATCGGGTGCACCCACCGTTGGTCCACCACGACCTTTTCACTCAGGCCTCCCCCGCCGCCGGAGAGCCCGATGAATCCCATCTGCCGGCACAGGTGGTAGCTGCCCGCCTGGCACATGTCGCAGTCGCCGTCCACAAAGTACGGTTCGACGACGACGTTGTCGCCCACTTCCAGCCCCTCCACACCCTCGCCGATTTCTGAGACAGTCCCCGAGAATTCATGCCCCAGGGTCACCGGCGATTCCTCGTGGGAGAGCGGGTGCGGATGTCCGGGCGCGGGACAGAAGATGGGGCCTTCCAGGTATTCGTGCAGGTCGGTGCCGCAGATGCCGCACCACGCGACGTCGATCTTCACTGCCCCGGCCCTGAGTTCAGGCTCCGGAACGTCCTCGATGCGGATGTCCTTGCGGGCATGGAAACGTGCTGCCTTCATGATGATCCTTCCATTCTGTGAACGTGAATATCCTCGAAGGGCCCGGTCCTGCGGGGCGCCCGGGCCGCACCCGAACATCCTCGCACCGGTTCCGGAGGTTCGGTAGGGACCTTTGGTTGGTTGGTTGGTTGCCGGCGAAGAAGGGTCCTGTGCCGCGACGGCGGGCTCAGGCTGATGCTCTCCCTCCCAGTGGTCGAGCATGTCGAAGACTGGCCTCGGCAGGCTCAACCACCGTGGATCAGCGCGTGTGGTGGGTGGGCTGCAGTTCGTAGACAGTCGTGTCCAGTCCCTCCATGCGTGCCTTGAGCTGCAGGGCCAGGTAGGAGGAGTAGTGCCGGCTTTGGTGCAGGTTTCCGCCATGGATCCAGAGGTTGGCTACGTTGGTGGGCTTCCACATGTTGCGCAGTTCCCCTTCCCAAGGGCCCGGGTCCTTCGGGGTGTCCGAGCCGTAACCCCAGCATCTTCCCACCTGGTCCGCCACTTCGGGAGAGACCAGATCGGCCAGCCAGCCGTTCATGGAGCCGTAGCCGGTGGCGTAGACAATGAGGTCCGCCTCGAGCTCGGTTCCGTCGGCCATGACCACGGCGTTTCCGGTGATTTTGGAGACCTGGCCGGACTTGAGCTTCACCCGCCCGTCGATCAGCAGCTGGGAAGCGCCGACATCGATGTAATAACCGGAGCCGCGACGCAGGTACTTCACGAACAGCCCGGAACCGTCCACGCCGAAGTCAAGGTCGAAGCCTGCGGCCTCCAGCTGGGAGTAGAACCCGGCGTCGCGTTCTGCCATCGCCTGGTACACCGGCACCTGGGTTTCGGCCAGGATCCGCATCGGCAGCGAGGCGAACAGCAGGTCGGCCTTCTCGGTGGTGACCCCGTTGGCGAGGGCCTCCTCGGAGTAGAGCCCGCCCAGCGCCAGGTCCATCAGGGATTCGCTGCGGGCGATGTGCGTGGAGGACCGCTGCACCATGGTGACGTCGGCGCCGTGCTCCCACAGGTCGGCGCAGATATCGTGTGCCGAGTTGTTGGACCCGATCACCACAGCCTTCTTGCCCTCCCAGTCTCCACCGCCCGGGTGCTGGGAGGAGTGCCGCTGCTCCCCCAGGAAGCTCTCGGCGCCGTCGAACGCGGGGATGTTGGGGTAACCCGAGACGCCCAAGGCGAACACCAGCTGCTTGGCCCGCAGGGTCACAGGTTCGCCGTTGCGGACCACGTTGACCACCCATTCCTGGGTGCCGTCGTCGAACGCCGCCCCCACGCACTCGGTGCCCGACCAGTAGTTCAGCTCCATGATCCGGGTGTAGTGCTCCAGCCAGTCGCCGATCTTGTCCTTCGCGGCGAAGACGGGCCAGTCGTCCGGGAACTGCAGGTAGGGCAGGTGGTCGTACCAGACCGGATCGTGCAGGTGCAGGGACTTGTAGCGGTTCCGCCAGGAGTCCCCCGGCTTCTGGTTCTTTTCGATGACGATGGCGGGGACGCCCATGCGCCGCAGCCGGGCCGCGAGGCCGATGCCGCCCTGCCCGCCGCCCACAATCACGCAGTAGGGCTGCTCGTCGTGGCCGAGCCTCGCCTCCTGCTCTTCCTTGAGCTCCAGCCAGGACCGGCGGCCCTTGACGATTTCGTGGGCAACGCCCTTTTCGCGGCGCGGCCCCTTCTTCTCCTCGAAGCCCTTCAGCTCCTTCATGGTGGTGAGCAGGGTCCAGCATTTGCCGTTCCGCAGCCGGAGGTGGCCGTAGCCGCGGGCGGCGCCGGTTTCGAAGGTGATCCAGGCTTCCACGGCGTCGGCGTCGCCGGTGGCGTCCTCGGCGAGTGCCCAGTTGGCGGGCTGCACGCGGTCAAGGGTGGATTCGAGCATCCGCCGGATATCGGCCTTGCCTTCGAGCGTCTTGAGGTTCCAGGTGAAGGCGACGAAGTCACGCCAGTAGCTGGTGTCCTCGAAGAGTTCCAGGGCTGCGTCCACGTCGCGCCGCTGAAGGGCGTCATCCAGGCCCTTGAGCCAGGCCTGCGCGGCTGCAGTGGGTGTTTCGGTCATGTCCACTCCTTTGTGTGATGGTCCGTGTAGCTGGTGGTCCGGCGGCCCCGATTCCGTCCCGGCCCCTGCGATATGCTGGGCGGACGTGAGCTGCATCACCCCAGTGAAACGCAGTGGGGGTTACAGCAGCGTTGCATCAGCACTGCATGGTCGACGGCGACCGGCAGTGGGAGGGAACCATGGACCACGGCCTGAAGTTTTCGGACCCGGCGAAATATTCGCGGGTGCTGCGCCGCGCCCACGAACTGGTGATCTCCGGCGTTCCCCGTCCCGAGATTCCGGAGCCGCTGGCCGATTCGTGGCGCCGGTCGATGGCGCTGGGCATCAGCCCCGACCAGCACAGTCCCCGCCACCTGCATGAGGTCTCCGAGGTGCTGGAGCTGCGGCGGGAACACCGGCTGCAGCTGGTCATGCCGGCGCTCAGGGAGCTGCTGGCCGATGAATCCGGCGATGGACGGCACCTGCTGGTGCTGACGGACGCCGGCGGGGAGATCCTGTGGAGGGTGGGCAGCCCCCGGGTGTTGGGGCGCGCGGACCAGCTTGAGTTCTCCGAGGGTGCGGACTGGTCGGAGGCCGGGATCGGCACCAACGCCATCAGCGAGGTCCTGGTCACCGGCCGGCCGGTGCAGCTGTTTTCCGCCGAGCACCTGGTCCGCACCCACCACGAGTGGGCCTGCACCGCGGCACCCATCAGGGACCCGTTGACGGGTAAGTTGCTGGGCGTGCTTGATGTCTCGGGCCCGCTGGAGTCCCTCACCGCGGACACGCTGCGTATGGTGCGGTGTGCTGTCAGCATGGCGGAGATGCTGCTGGCAACGCCCGACGGCGGGAGGCCAGCGGGGGCCTCGGGGTCCGTTGGGCGCCCTGCACAGAGCGCGGTGGAACGGCCGACGGCGGCTGTTGCGTCGCTCGAACTGCTCGGCGACCGGCCGGCTGCGGTTTTCCGTGACGGCAGCCGTGTGCCGCTGACGCTGCGGCGTGCGGAGATCCTGGCGCTGCTGGATTCGCGGACGCAGGGTTGGTCAGCGGAAGAATTGGCGTATGAGCTTCACGGCGATGCGGGCATCGCCGCCTCCATACGAACGGAGATGTTCAGGGTGCGGTCCCTGCTGGGCGACGCTGTGGCGTCGAACCCCTACCGCCTTGTAGCGGGGCTCGCCGGGTGTTCCGATGCCGGGCGCGTGCTGCGGCTCCTCCGTGAGGGCAGGGTGGCTGAGGCGCTCGACGCCTACCGCGCTCCTCTGCTCAGCCGGTCCGGGACCATGGCCGTGCAGCTCCTCCGTGACCGGCTGGACCTGGCGCTGGGAGCCGCTGTGCGATCCAGTGGTGACGCCGGGCTTATCAGCCGCTGGCTGTCCACGGCTATGGGCTCCGCGGATTCGGCGGCTGTGGAGGCTCTGGGGCGCCTGGCGGGTCGACGGGACGAATAAAGACTCCTACTTCTAACCGTACAAGTGCCGTACACTGTCAGAAAGGAGGCTGACATCCCATGACAAGCACCAAGACACGACGGTTAGAGCTGCGCACGGACGAAAGCACCGATGAATTAATTACCGAAGCCGCGGAGCTGCTTCATGTGACAAAGTCGGCATTCGTCGCTGAAGCCGCGCGGCAGGCTGCCCAAAAAGTAATATCCCGGTCGGACGTCACGCTCATGGCACCGGAGATCTTCGACGCCATGATGGCCTCCCTCGACATACCGGACGAGTCCGCAGAACTGGCAGCACTGTCCAAGCTGCCGCGTCGTATTGCTCGATGAGTGAGCAGACTGTTCGCGTTGTGAAGCTGGCCCCCGGGTACGATCTGGGGGCCTTTGACTGTGGTGAAGCAGCCTACAACCAGTGGCTGACAGACTATGCAGGTCAGGCCGTAGAGGCCGGCGCCAGCATGGTTTATCTGCTGGTCGAACACCGGCCCGGCGAAGCTGAACGGGTCGTAGGATACTTTGCCATCTGCCCCACGCTCGTGGTCCGGGACGGTATGCCGAAGCCGCTCCAGCGGGAAGTACTGCGCAATGCGCCTGGATGGCTACTGGCCAAGCTGGCGCTAGACGTTTCCCTGCGCGGCGACAACATCAACCAGTGGGGGTGGCAGCTTCTGCGTGCGGCGCTCGAGACGATCGTGGGGGCTTCGGAGCTCGGCGGTGGCCAGATAATCGTGGTCGACGCCGACAATCCCGGCTTGGTGGACTGGTATGCCCGTCACGGATTTCTTTCAACCGGCGGAGGCAACTTGAGGATGTATATGAAGGTCGCAACTGCACGGAAATACCTGGGAACACCCCCAAGCTGAGCGGGCAGTTCAGACTCCACACAGCAGGTCTGGTTTGCCCTACGGAACCCCGGCCGCCGCTTCCGCCGCGGCCAGAGCCTGGGAGAACCTGTCCACCGCGAGCTTGTAATCAGCCGGATTGCCCGTGGTTCTCGCGTGGTCGGCGGTATGCCTGGCCCTGATCATGGCCGCCGTGGTCGGGAGGGAAGCGTCAGACATCGCGGGGTAATCGAACTGCAGCTGCGGGTCAACCTCATAGGTGAGCCACCGCCGGTTCAGCAGATCGTGACGGCCGGCGGTCCTGCCGTATTCCTTCACCTCCGCCAGGGAAAGGTGCGCCAGCGATTCGGCATCGACGCGTGTCGCCAAGGACACGGCCCTCACCGCCTCGCGCTGGCGGACAAGAGCGTCTTCGGTCCCCGTCGCCAAAGGGGTGACACCCTTCTGGACGAACTCGACGTTGAATTGGTAGGCCTGGATCTCCGCCGGCGACATGAAGTCCAGGTCACCGGGAGATTTCCTCGGCAGCTCCCTGAAGCCATACGGGCTCGCTACGCTGCTCCGGGGAACCGGGTAGAAGTACTTTCCTCCCACAAACCCGCCAACGGCTGCGACCCAGAACAGCCAGTCAGGAGAATCGACCGACACGGCCCCGACGGCTGCGCCCAGCGTGCACGCTATATGGCCACGTGTCAGGAGGATCTTGGTGCGGCCGAGCCGGTACACACGGCGAGGACGGTCCAGCTGCTTCTCGTGGAATGCTTTGAGCCTGACAGCCCATTCACTGGCGTTGCTCACCAGTCACGCTCCTGAGTCATGATGACGGCGGCACTGCCGTCGACGCGGACACCGGGCGACGTGCTGCTGCTCGGCCTGGCCGCGCTCAACCGAACACCGGTGTAGGACGTGACCGGTACGGTCCCCCCTCCCCAAAGATACCTTTTCGGCGGGGCGGACCCGTCTTCGCCGGACTTCGGTAAAAGACGACGGCAGTAACGGACGACGGCGCCGGGCCGGGTCAGGCGCAGAAGTCCCGGGACGCCGGGAAGAAATACGTCATGAAATGTTTTCGTAATTACTAAGGAAGGCTGTACTGTTCCGGAGTTAGGTAAACCTAATTCCCTAGGAACATCATGACTCCATCGACGCCGCCCGCGCACCGCCGCGCGCCCGGCCACCCCGGCTTCCGCCGCAATGCCGTCCGGCTCCGGCCTTCTACCGCCGCCGCCGGGTCCCCACCAACCCCGGGCAGGGACGATAGGCCACAAAGGTGACGGCCCCTGCCCTGACGACGGCCGAACCGGCCCCCGGAACGGACCGGCAAGTGGCCGGCAAGACCAAGAAGACCCGGCTGTTCCTGCTGGGCGTGCTCTGCACCGCCGGATGGCTGGCCTCGGTGCTGATCGGTCACAACGTGGACTGCGGACCGGAACTCCACCGCGTCGGCCTTGCTGTCCACATCCTCGCCCTGGTCCTGTCCTTCGGCACCATCCTGGCGGTGGACTGGCTGGGTCTGCTGTGGCTCTTGGGCAAGGTCCACATGCATGAATCGGGCAAACTTGAAGCCGCAGCGAAGCCCCTGATCTGGGGCGGACTCGTCCTGCTCCTGGCCTCCGGAGCCCTCATCGACCCCGACCTGGCCAACCCCGTCACCGCCATCAAGCTCGGCTGCGTACTGGTCCTGATGCTCAATGGACTGAGCATTGCCCCCGCCATGCACCAACTGATGGCGCTGCCTGCTGAAACCCGGTTCGGCGGACTCGGCCGCAGGCTAAGGGCACGGCTGATGATCGCACTGACCATTTCCCAGGCATGCTGGTGGACAGCCGTGCTGATCGGACTGATCAACAGCACCCTGCGGCGCTGGTCAGGGACCTGACCGGCGGAAATCCGCGGCCATTGTTCGGCAGGAGGGGCAGGCGATACCATGCTCCCGGGGAGAGGTCGTGGTCTCGGACTGACAACAGTTAGGGGCATTCCAAGTGACCGACTTCTTCACCATGCAGCCCGGCGAGACCGCAGCTCCCCTGCCGCCCGGGCCCGTACTCTGCACTGGTACGGCCGGCATGCGGCGCATTCACCGTTTTTTCCTGTGGGCCTACGACGAGGCACCCGGGCTGGTGCGTTCCGCCGGAGCCGGCGACACCGCCCGCGCGGCTTACGTGGGGGAAGTGCTGGGGAACTTCGACAAAGTACTCCACACGCACCATGAGGGCGAGGACCTGCTCATGTACCCGCAGCTGACGGAACGGGCTCCGGCGTGCGCGTTGCACATAGGGCAGATGCTCGCGCAGCACAAAGCTGTCACACAGCGGCTGGAGCACATAGAGCCCGTGCGCCTGCGCTGGATGGAGACGGCCGAGGCAGAGACCGGCCGCGAACTGGCTGCACTTTACGAGGACCTGTCCGAAGTCCTCCATGTTCACCTGCGCCGCGAGGTCACCGAGATCATGCCCGCCGTGGACAGGGTGATGACGGAGGAGGAGATGAACGCGGTAGGGCAGCACGGGATCAAGAAGTTCGACAAGAAGTTCATGGTCGCTTACCTCGGGATGGTGCTGGCCACGAACCCGCCCGCTGACCGGAAGGAACTGTTCAAGGAGATCCCCGCACCGGTCCGCCTCGCCTACCGGCTCATCGGGCGCAAGATGTACCGGAAGCAGTACTCGACGCTCTTCCCGGGGCGGCCGATTCCGGAGACACTGTAGTCCGCACACCCGGCTCGTCGGCCGATGAATCCGGCGAAGGACGGCACCTGCAGGTCCTGAAGGACGTGGCGGAGGGGTCGCTGCCGGCAACGTCCGACGGCGGGATGCCGGCGAGTGCCTGGGGCCGGTTCGGCGCCCGGCACGGAGCGCGGTGGAACGGCCGACGGCGGCAGTTGAGTCGCTCGAATTTTTCGGATGCTACTAACGAGGAACCGATCGATGTCGAGGCGCTAATGCAGGCACCGATAGGCGAACAGGATCACGCCAGCCCGGACGAAACGCTTGGAACCGAGGGCGCGGCGCGAGTCAACTCTTCCGAGGGACGTTGACGCGGACGTCTGCGGCCTGGACTTCATCAAGCACCCACCGCTGGTACTTCGGGTGGTCCGGGTATCTCGCACGAAGGTAATCCCGGACGACCTTCCCCGGTCGCTGCTCGTCGGTATAGCCGAGTTCACGGGCGAGTTCTGCAGGTTCATAAGTAGCCACAAACCTGATTGTAGGCCGGGACGGGGCTTCTATACCGTTGGTTTTGAGCGACCCCATTTGACCTAAGTCATGCATTGCTAGTGAACAGTCCGGGCAGCGGCTCCTTCTACGGAACCTCGGCCGCGGATTCCGCCGCTGCCAATGCCTGGGAGAACCTGTCCACCGCGAGCTTGTAATCCACGGGGCTACCGGTGGATTACTCGTGGTCGGCTGCGCGCGTTGCCCTGACCATGGCAGCTGTCGCCGGGAGGGAAGTGTCGGACATCGCTGGGTAATGAACTGCAACTGCGGGTCAACCTCATAGGTGAGCCACCTCCGCTTCAGCAGAGCATGACGGTCGGCGGTTCTCCAATGTTCGTCACATCCGCCAGGGAAAATGCGCAAGTAACGCGGCGTCCACGCCTGTGGCCAAGGAAACCGTCCTGACTGCCTCACGCCGGCGGCCACGAGCCTGGTCAGTCCCCAGGGCCGGAGGCGTGAAACCCTTCTGAACGAACTCGACGTTGAACTGGCAGGCCCGTCCGCCGGCGTGATGAAGTCAAGTTCTCCCGGAGATTTGCTGGCCAGCTTTCTGGAGCCGTATGGGCTCGCCACGCTGCTCCGGAGAACCGGGTAGAAGTACCTTCCGCCGAAGGATCCGCCTCCTCAGGTGCCGGCCGGTTTCGGAGCCTGTCTGGAACGCGTCCGGGAACGGCCATGTCACTGTTAAGTGAGGATCCTTCATAAGGCCGTGGAAATCCGTGCGAGCCAATCCTTCACTAGCGCGGCAGTAAGGTCCGGGCGCTCGAGATGGGCGTTATGGCCAGCGGCGTCGAGCACCGCGTAGGTACCCCGGACATAGTGGTCGCGGAGTTTCCACCCGTCCTCGTAGCCAGTCACATGGTCCTGACGGCCGAAAAGGTGCAGCGAGGGCGCCTCGAATCGAGCGGGATGCGCGACCTCCGGTTCGACAGCGAGCGCATACTCCGACGCCACCTGTTCGAGAACGCTTTGGTTCGCTCCGCAAAGACCAGGAAGCGCGTACCGGGTGAATGCCTCGAGTGTGGCCTCGCTCTGGACGACAGCCATCTCTTCGTAGTCTGCCCTCCCCTGTCCTGCCAAAGCCAGGACGGCGGGATCCTCCAAAACAACCTGCCGCCGGGGAAGGCTGCGCGCTTGATGGGCCGGCTCGTACACACCCGCAAGAGTAGCCAGGCCAAGGATCTGGCCCCGGCGCTCGTGAGCCACGTACCGGGCAATCATGCCTCCGAAGGAGTTGCCGATCAGCGCGAAGGGCCGGTCTCCCAGCTGCTCCCGGATGTCGTCCAGAGCCCCCTCCGCGACGTGGGTGGTGCCGCTCGCGTTGGTGTCAGCACTGCCCTCGGCCCACGGCAAGTCGATATAGATCCGTTGCCACCCGCACCCACTGATGGCATCTTCCAACGGCAGCATGATCCGATGATCTACACCGAATCCGTGGATGACGACGAGCGGAAGGCCTTCTCCCAAGATTTGAGCAATCACGAACCAGAGCCTACAGCCCCAGCCCGGCGATTACCGGGCGCCTGCTCTGTCGCGAAGATCGAGCGCGTACTTCACGTATTTGACTGGCGACGCGTCCGCACAGTGGCCAGTCATCCATGTCGTCGCTGCGATGAATCGGAACCCGCAGTGTTCGGCTACACCGAGCGATGCCGTGTTCCGGGAGTCAGCGCGGATGATTGCCCGGTCACCGATATCCTCGTCCGCTATGTAAGTGCAGACCAGAAGGACTGCAGTGTTGAAGACGGACATATTGCCGGGATTAGCGCCAATGTTTGAGTTGGCGAAGTCCTTGAGGTCCTGCGGATCCGCTCCGGGTAGGCCGTCGGCACTGAACACCTGCTGGTACTTGGCCCAGTATGGTTCGACCCTTGGCTCAGGATCGGGCTCTCGCGCGAGAAACTAAGCCTTGAGTTCATTGGCCCGTGCGAGCTTCCCCGGATCGACGTCCCCCGGTTTGGGAAATCTCCTTTTAATGTCTTCGAGGTTTGGCAGGGGCACCTTTTGCCGCGCCGGCTCCCCTCGAAGCCACTCGAGTCCGCAGTTCTGCACTTGAGCCTCCGCTGGGACCCTGTTAGCAGTTCGACTCGCACGACGTGTTCGTCGTTTTGGCAGGAGGAACAGTCAAGATCAATTGCCATAGAACTTACTTACCGTCCGAACACCTTAGTATGGCGCTACATAGGGCGCTCCGAACATCAACAGTCGCAGATTCTCTCAATGGGGGAACGGTATTGTCCAACGTCGGGGGTGCCTCAGGACATTCTGCCCGTCCGCTGAGACGGGACAGGCAGACCTATGTCTAGTTCTAACAGCCGCCTAGACCTACAGAAGCCCTGCATGTGATGCCGTGCAGGGCTTCTGAAGTTCGGACGAGACATGGTTACGAGCCGACTGCGGCCTTGTACTGGTCGTTGACACTGGGGCTCAGAACTCCGCTGACACGCAGGAGGACGTTGCCCTTCTGATGGTGCCATTCAGTGCCGAATGCAGGCCCAGCCTTCTTCAAAATACGCAAGATGTACTCAGAACGTGCTGTTGCATCTGCCTCGTTGGCGAACACTTCCACCACCGCTCCGCTGTCGATACCGGTCTCACCCGGGGTTGCACCAGCGTCTGCAATCCACGCTGCCGAGGTGTACTGGTTGGGCCGGCCGAGGAGCTTGTTGCTATCCAACTCCTCCGTGACCGTGGTTATCCCGGTGATGCTGGGGACTTTTGCCTTGAGTTCCGTTGCGACTGCGGTCGCGTCAGCGGCTTTGGTGGGAGTCAGCGTCGGTGTCGGCGTCGGTATGGCCGATGATGAAGTGGCTGCTGGAGCGGCCGTTGTTACTGCCGGCTGAGTTGAAGGGGCCGAGCAGCCAGCCAGGATGACTGCCGCCACCCCAAGGGCGACTAGATGTCTATGCATAGATCCGATGATACGGGTGTGAACGACAGGTCGACTGTGACGCTCCGTAGGACGTTTCAGGAATCAGCAGTCGGTTCAGAAGTGCCTGCCCGGTACGTGCATCGAAACGCCTTGGAACGCGCAGATCCCGGCCAATTCCGCCCTGGGGAGACCGCGAATCGTCATGGAACAGCGGAATACCGTCTATTACTCGCAGTTCGTGTACTAATTACCCGTACAGATCATCCTGTCCGCCGTCGATGACGACGCGGGCAGCACGCACTCTCAGGGGGACACATTGAATAAGCGTTTAGGTGCCGTAGCGGCGGCCCTGCTGGCACTGGCAACAAGCGGATGTGGCGCGCCAGCCACTCAGACCGGTGGCGGTAATGCGGCCGCCACCAGCACAGAGTCGGCCGCATCAGCAACGCCGTCAGCCGCGGCCGAGGTGAAGATGGGAACAACGGCGGACGCCATCGCAGGCGGTTGGCTCGCCGGTACCGCCCAGCCCGCCTTCCCGGCCGGCGGAGTGGGCAAGGTCGATGTGGTGGCCTCCGCCCCGATAGAAGTAAACTCCGCCGGGCTCGTGACGCTGCCCGTCGCAGTGCGTAATGGCACCAATGAGACGATCACAAGTGTCGAGGTCAGCGGGGCCGCCATGGATGAAAGTGGCAAGATACTAGCTTCCGGCCGAAGCCAGGGATTCTCCCCTGCTGTGGTGCCAGCAGGGGGTGTCTCTCTGGGTTACGTATTCTTTAGCGCGTCGCTGCCGACCACGGCAAAGCTCGAATTCACGGTTGCCTCAAAGCAACTGAAAGGCGATCCCTACTTTCAGGACCTAAAGGTCGACCAAGCTAACGCCATGGCGACGTCAATCACTGGGAAGGCAACCAACACGTCGAAAAACAAGCTCAAGGGACCCTATGGAGTTCATGTCACTTGCTTTGACGCTGTCGGTTCGCTACTGAGCAGCCAAACGGGATACGCCTCGCCAGATGCGGACCTGGCTGCGGGACAGAGCGTGACTTTTCAGGTGGACTTCTACGACAAGCCGTGCCCTACGTTCCTGGTTGGAGTCTCAGGCTACGGGCCACTGTAAGCGCCAACGGGGACACCGTCCGGACCGGGAAAATCTGGTGGCATCGTTCTGGAGGGCCCCGGACGGAAAACATCTCCGGGCTTTGAAGCGAGGGTCGCCCGTCCGCAGCCAAACTCTGGGTTGCGGACAGGCGACTTTGCTTGTCCCCTCCCACGGAGTAATGTTTTGGCGCCGTGATGGCCGATTTGCCAGCAGGCTCAAGGCGTCAGTGAACCAAGGAAGTCAGTGCGGTAAGGCTGCCCTGGCCAACTCGGTGGGCTGAGCGACTCGCCACGCCCATGTTTCAGGTGATTCATGAACAGAAATCACCTGATGCAATCGAGGTCCGGGAAGCTAAAATAGACCATGTTGGTCTTCATCGGACTCATACTTTGGATTGCTTTCCTCCTTGCCGTTTTTGTCATTTGTGGCATCCTCTGGGGCCTGTCCCATCTGGCACTGGGGATACTGAGCCTGGTAGCGCGGCCCGGCCAGAAGAGAGCCGCCGGCGTCAGGCGGAACCCTCCCCAGGTCCAGCGCCCCATCCCCCACCGGGTTCCGCCCCGGGCAGTAGCCCCAGTTCGCAACGTCGCACCGCGGCCTGCACCAGCCCCTGCCCCGTCCGACATCTGGCCCAAGTGGACTCCGGCCCACCGGCGCTACGTGGACGAGGAGCTGGCCCTCTGGCAGAAGCAGTTCGACGCCCTGAACTCCCGCAAGTAGGGACAACACAACAGTTCTTGTCACGCAGTTAACCGCGCATTCATACCGCTCTCACAGCATGTCCAACCGGCCGCCGTACGGTCGGGGCCATGGACAACATTTCACGCAGATCCCTCCTGACCGCCGGCCTCGGGGCCGGTCTCGTCGCCGCCTGGCCGGGTGCCGCCGTCGCCGTTTCAACAGCGGACGACGCCGGCCTCCGCACCGATCCGTTCCTGCTGGGCATCGCCTCCGGCGAGCCGTGGCCGGACGGCTTCGTGATCTGGACCCGGCTGGCGCTGGACCCGGTGGCCGGAGACGGCCTGGGCGGCATGCCCTCCCGCAACGTCGCGGTGGCCTGGGAAGTCGCCGAAGACGCCGGCATGCGCACTGTAGTAGCCCGCGGCGTCGAGCAGGCCCGGATCGAAACCGCCCACTCCGTGCACGTGGAGCTGAAGGGGCTGCGCCCGGGGCGCGAATACTTCTACCGGTTCCGCACCGGCCGGCACATCAGCCCGGTGGGCCGCACCCTCACCAGCCCGGCGCTGCACGAAACGCCCGCGGCGCTGGCCATGGCGTTCGCCAGCTGCGCGCAGTACGAGCACGGCTACTTCACCGCCTACTCGCGGCTGGCGCAGGACCACCCGGACCTGGTGCTGCACCTGGGTGACTACCTGTACGAGTACAAGAAGGGCAGCTACGTGATCGGCGGCGGCAACCCGCGCGACCACGAAGGCCCGGAGACCACCACCCTGTCCGGCTACCGCCAGCGGCACGCACAGTACAAGGCCGACGCCGACCTGCAGGCCGCGCACGCGGTCGCACCGTGGCTGGTGGTGTGGGATGACCACGAGGTGGACAACAACTGGGCGGACGAGGTCCCGGAGAACACGGATCCCGCCCAGCTGAACGACACCACCGAGCATTTCCGGCAGCGCCGGGCCGCCGCGTTCCAGGCGTACTACGAGAACATGCCGCTGCGGGCCTCGTCCGTGCCGGCCGGGTACGACATGAAGATCTACCGCACCATCCAATGGGGCCAGCTGGCCAACTTCCACATGATGGACACCCGGCAGTACCGCGACGACCAGCTCGCCGGCGACGGCTGGCGCAAGAACGTCACCGAGCGCCTGGCCGAGGACCGCACCATCACCGGCGCCGAGCAGGAGAAATGGCTGCTGGACGGCTTCAAGAACTCCACCCAGCGCTGGGACATCCTGGGCCAGCAGGTCTTCTTCGCCGAAAGGGACAGGAACGCAGCCCCGGAGATCGACGACGTCTCCATGGATGGATGGGACGGCTACGCCTCCTCCCGCCGCCGCATCACCCAGGGCTGGATGGACGCGAACGTCCGCAACGCCGTCGTACTGACGGGAGACGTGCACCGCAACTGGGCCAACGACGTCAAGGTCGACTACAAGGACCCCGCCTCCCCCGTGGTCGGCTCCGAACTCGTGTGCACCTCCATCACCTCCACCGGCAACGGCACAGGCTCCACCGCAGATCCAACCATGGCCTGGAACCCGCACCTGAAGTTCTACAACGACAACCGCGGCTACGTGAACACCACCATCACCAAGGAGGCGATGACCGCGGACTTCCGCGTCCTGGACTACGTCACGACGCCGGGATCCCCCGTCAGCACGAAGGCCTCCTTCGCGATCCAGGACCGCGTTCCGGGACTCGTGGCCCGGGGGTAGCTGGCTAGTGCGGTCGGGCAATTTATAAACTCTGCACCCATCCGCAATCCGACATAGCCCGATTAGCTGGTATAACCCGTCGGTTAGGCAGGCAAAAGAAAAGCCGGCGAAGCCGCAACCACATATCGCTTCCAGGAGTTCACCGTGGCAACACACACCAACACCCCCACCTCAACCCGCACCAACGTCCAGAAGGCATCCATGGTTGTGGGTGCCGTGTTCCTGCTGGTCGGCGTGCTGGGCTTCGTTCCGGGCATCACGGCCAACTATGACCAGCTGCACTTCGCGGGGCACCACTCCGAAGCCCTGCTGCTGGGCCTCTTCCAGGTCTCGGCCTTGCACAACATCATCCACCTCCTCTTCGGCGCGGCGGGCCTTCTGCTGGCCCGGACGGCCACGGGCGCCCGCTCGTTCCTCCTCTACGGCGGCATCATCTACCTGGTCCTGTTCGGCTACGGCCTGGTGGTCCCCCAGGATTCAGCCGGTAACTTCGTTCCGTTGAACGGCTTTGACAACGTCCTGCACCTGCTGCTCGGCGTCGGCATGGTTGCCCTCGCCGTGATCCTCACCAAGGGCCACGCCAAGGCACACGCCTAGGCCGCTCCCGCCGGCGGTACTACCGCCACATCAGTAATCGGCAATGGTCCCGACAGCAGCTTCACATGCTGTCGGGGCCATTTTGGCCTTACAAGCAACCATCAGAGCTGGGCGCCGCCGCTGGCCCGGCGGTTGGCAGAAGTGTCAGCCAGCCGCGTGGGTCCCGTCATACCCCAGTGCGCGGCTGGCTTCGAGGCCTGCGCGGGCGACCACAGGACCGAGCCGTTCAACGTCCGCGGGGCGGATCCGCTGGTTCGGGAATCCCAAGCCGATAGCGCAAGCGAGCCGCCCGGCGTGGTCGAACACAGGTGCGCTGATGGAACCAACGTCCTCGTTCCGTTCCCCGAAAGCCGCGTAGAACCCTTGCTCCCGGGCCACCGCGGCCTGCTGCCGGAGCAGCTCCACGGAGACCGGCGTGTCCGGGGTAAAGCGATCGAGGCCGTGCTCGTCCAGGGCGTCCCACGCCTCAGGGTCGAACGCAAGAAAGATTTTGCCCGGGGCCCCGGCGTGAAGCGGCATCACCATGCCCACCATAAACGGCCGCATCACCACGTGGCGCGTCTCCGCCACGGCAATGATGGTCCGGAAGGCCCCGTCGCGGACGTACAGGCATGCCGTTTCGCCGGTCTCATCGCGCAACTGCTGCAGGACCGGCTTCACCAGCCGGACCACGTCCAGCCCGAATGTCCCGGGCGTAGCCCAGCGGACCAGCCCGATACCGATCCGGTACCGGTCGCCGTCGCGGTCCAGGAAGCCCTCCCGCAGCATGTTCTGCACCAGCCGCTGGCAGGTGCTGGACGGCAGCCCCGTCATGCGGATGATCTGCTGGAGCGTCGGCTCCGGCGCTTCGACGGTAAAACAGTCCAGGATTTCCGCCACCTTGTGCAGGACCAGCAGGGGTGAGGCCCCAGCGCCCGGTTCCGTCGCCACTACTTGCACGTCCTTTCCACTACTTTTCCGCGAGCAGCCTCCAGCTTAGTGAGCCGGAAGCGGACCCTCGGAACGTGATCTATTTGACATCCTACCGTCGTGACCCACATCATGGGAACCGAACCCGCAGTGTGGGTCACACCCCCCAAGTATCAGCACAACGACGTGGAGAAACCATGAGCATCCCCGACATCACTTCCGAAACCGCGCCCGAGCCCAAGCGCCCCGGCTCCTCCCGGGTGGGACTGATCGTCCCCAGCTCCAACACCACCATGGAGACTGAACTGCCGGAGCTGTTCCGCCGCCAGGCCGAGGCGACCGGCCACAAATACACGTTCCACTCAGCCCGCGCCGGCATGAAGAAGGTCACCCGGGAAGAGCTGCTGGCAATGGTGGGCAAGGCAGCTGACTGCGCGGAGGCGGTCTCGGACGCCGATGTGGACGTCATCGCCTATGCCTGCCTGGTCGCCGTCATGGCGCAGGGCCCCGAAGCCCACGTGGGCTCGGAGAAAGTCATCGCGGACGCCGCCGCCGGCAACGGGCACCCTGCCCCCGTCACCAGCAGCGCAGGCGCCCTGGTCCGGACCCTGCAGGAAATCGGCGCACAAAAGGTGGCCATGATCACCCCCTACATGAAGCCGCTCACCCAGATGGTTGTGGACTACATCGAAGGCTCGGGCATCACCGTGCTGGACGCGATCAGCCTCGAGGTGGCGGACAACCTCGACGTCGGCTGCCTTGACCCGCAGAACCTGCCCGCGCTTGCCCGCAGCCTGCAGCGCGAAGGTGCAGACGCTGTGGTGCTTTCCGCCTGCGTCCAGATGCCGTCGCTGGCCGCGGTCCAGGCAGTGGAGGACGAACTGGGGCTGCCCGTCATCACGGCGGCCACGGCCACCACGTACGAGATTCTCAAGGCACTGGGCCACCAGCCCGCCATCACCGGAGCCGGCAGCCTGCTGTCCGGCGCCGGCGTCCTCACACCCGCGAACTCCTAGGCGGGCGGCACCGTGTCCCTGTCTCTCATCGCGTTCCTGGTCCTGGTGGCGGCCTTCGCCGTCGGCTCCTTCACCAAAATCAACGCCGGCCTGCTGGCCACCGTGGCCGCGTTCGGCGTCGGAACCCTCCTGGCCGGCATGTCCATCAAGGACGTCATCGGCCAGTTCCCCGCCGGGCTGTTCTTCATCCTGGTGGGTGCCACCCTGCTCTTCGCCATTGTCCGGATCAACGGCACCATCGATCTGCTGGCGTACTGGGCTGAACGCCTTGCCGGCGACCGGAAGATCCTGGTCCCCATCCTGATGTTCCTGCTGACGGCCGCCTTGGCTTCGGCCGGCGCGTTCACCCCCGCGGCCATCGCCATCGTGGCGCCGGTAGGCCTGGCCCTGGGCATGCGGTTCGGCATCAGCACCCTTGCCATGGGCCTCGTCATTGTCCAGGGCGCCAACGCCGGCGCTTTCTCCCCGGTCAACCCCTTCGGCGTACTGGCCAACAAGATGCTGGACAATGCCGGAGCCTCGGACGATTCCTTCAAGCTTTACGCCTACTGCTTCGTCTTCAACGCCATCCTGGCCGCGATCGCCTATGTCCTGGTCCAGGCCATCATGAAGCGCCGCACAGTCAAGGTGGGGGCCGCTCACCAGGCCGGTGACGCTGGAGATGTAAGGCACGACGGCGGTGCTGCCGCTCCCTCCGGAAGCAGCGCGACAGGCCCGGCCGGGACAGCCACGGCTGTCCTTACCGCCCCGGCGCATACCGCCGTCGGTACCTCAAACACCACCCGGACCGGCACCGAGAAGGTAGCCGCAACGCCCATGCGGATCCTCACCCTGATAGGCATCGGCGCCCTGCTTGTGCTCACCACCGTCCTGGGCCTGGACGTCGGCGTCGCTTCGCTGGTCATTGCCACCGTGCTGATCGTCCTGGACTCGAGCGTGCAGAAGCCGGCAGTGGAAAGCATGCCGTGGTCCGCGATCATCCTGGTGACAGGCATCGTCACTTACGTGGGCATGCTGGAAAAGATGGGTGCGTTGAAGGAACTCCAGGAAGGCATCGCCGGCCTGGGCAACAGCTCCCTTGCCGCCCTGCTCACCAGCTATGTGGTGGCCATCGTCTCGGCCTTCGCCTCCACCACCGGCACCCTCGGCGTGATCAGCCCGGTGGTGGCACCCATTGCCATGGATCCGCTGCTCACCCCCATCGGGGTTGTGACGGCCATTGCCATCAGCTCCTCGGTGGTTGACGTGAGCCCGATGTCCACCAGCGGCGCCCTGCTGATGGCGAGCGCGCAGCCCAAGGACGAGCGGATGTTCTTCCGGGCGCTGCTCCTCTGGGCCATCGCCATGATCGGCGTAGTGCCGCTCCTGGTGTGGTTCGTGTTCGTGCAGCTCGGCCTCGGCTAAACACTGCGAGGCTGAAGGGAAAGGGGTGTCCTGACGGGCGCCCCTTTCCCTTCCCTTTCCCTCAGTTGTTACGCCTTCGGGCGGAAATGCCCCGGCCAGTCCTTAAGCCGGATCCGGTTGAGGTCCTGGATGGTGCCCAGGGTGCCCCACTCGTCCAGGCCAAGCCGGGACAGCGGCTCCAGCAGTTCGATCCGCGGGTGGCTCCCGTCCAGCACCGCATCGCTCACCGCAGCGTGCGTCACTTCGCCGAAGACCAGGATGGAGTCTCCCATCGGCAGGACCGAGTGGAGGCGGCATTCGAACACCGCCGGGGATTCCTTGACCCGCGGCGCACCCACGGTGAGGCTCGGCTCCCGCGTGAGGCCGGCGGCGTCGAACTCGCTGACGTCCGGCGGGAAATTCGTGCCGGTGGCGTTGACCTCCTCCAGCAGCGAGGCCGGGGCAAGGTTCACCACGAACTCGCCGGATGCCGTGATGTTGCGAAGCGAATCCTTTTCCCCCACCGAGGTGAACTGCACAATGGGCGGATTCGTGGAAGCCACCGTGAAGAACGAGTGCGGGGCAAGATTGTCAACGCCCTCCGGGGAGACACTGGAAACCCACGCGATGGGCCTGGGCACCACCACGGCGGTAAGTAGCCGGTAGAAATCGCGGGCGGACGTGTCAGTGGGGCTGAAATCAGTTCGCATGCTGCCAGACTACGGGCAGGGAAGGAGACGGGACATGAGGTTCCAGCCATACCGTTCACCATCAACGGGGTGCGAGGTGCGCGCCGTCCTCTTCGACACTTTCGGCACGGTGGTGGACTGGCGCACCGGCGTTGCGCGGCAGGTGGCTGCCTTCGCTACGGCGCGCGGGCAGGAGCTCGACGCCGAGGCGTTCGCCGGTGAGTGGCGCGCGCTGTACCAGCCAGCCATGGAGGCCATCCGCTCCGGATCCCGTGAATTCGCCACCCTGGACACCCTCCACCGCGAAAACCTGGACCAGGTGCTCCGCAGCCACGGCTTGGACCCGGACCGGCTGGACGCACGGACCCTGGCGGACTTGAACAGATCCTGGCACCGCCTGCCCCCGTGGCCCGACAGCGTGGAGGGCCTGGCCGCGGTCCGCCGCGGCTACATCGTGGGACCGTTGTCCAATGGCAACACTTCACTGCTGTTGGACATGGCCAAAAACGCCGGTCTTCCTTGGGACGTGATCATCGGCTCGGACATGACGCGCACGTACAAGCCGCTGCCGGCGGCCTACCTTCGAACTGCGGAGTTCCTGGACCTTCGGCCCGGCGAGGTGATGCTCGCGGCCGCACACAACACTGACCTGCGTGCTGCCCGGGAGGCCGGGCTGGCAACGGCATTCGTCGCGCGCCCCACCGAATACGGCCCTGGCCAGGTGGCGGACCTGACGCCGGAGAGCGATTGGGACCTCACGGCGTCGAGCATTATTGAACTCGCCCACCGGCTCGGTGCGTAACCCCCACCGCCCCAAGGACCTCTACGCCGGCACCGCCCCCAGCGCCTCCGGCAGTATGTCCAGGGAAGCGACGGTGTAGTCCGGTGCGGAGAAATAGGCAGGGTAGGTGGATCCTGTGCGGTTGATCCATGCCGTTGCCAGCCCGGCCTGCGCTGCGCCGTGGATGTCCCAGGGGTGGACAGCAACCAACAGCATCTCTCCCGGTTCCACGCCGCAGGCCCTGGCGGCGTAGTGATAGGCGGCCGGGGCCGGTTTCCATGCCGGGGCATCCTCCACGGACAGCAGCCGTTCGAACTGGTCCCGGATCCCGGCGGGCGCGAAAAGTTTCTCTGCGACCTGGGCGGAGCCGTTGGTCAGCGTGACCAGCCGGTATCCGGCTGCCCGCAGGGCCCGGACGCCTCCCGGAACGTCCGGGTGCAGGCCGAGTCCTGCCATTCCCGCCGTGACATGCTCCACCGCCTGGTCCAGATCCATCCCTAAATCAGAAGAGGCAAGCAGCCCGCGCAGGGCCTCTGCACCAATCTCGGCAAAGGCACCGTTGCCCCCGGCCGCGGTGAGCGCGAAGCCGTCCCGCAGCAGCATGGCAAACCAAAGCTTCGCCAGTTGGGCAGGGGCGCCGACTTCGGCGAACCGCTCCCCCATCGGCGACATGTCCGAAAGCGTTTGGTTGACGTCGAAAACAATGACTGACGGTGCGGTGTTCATGGTTTCTCCTTCGTCTTCACGGTCTCCCTAGAGCATATAGACGCCGCCACGGACCCAGCCCGCACGCTAAACGCTCTTGCGAGAGCCAACGGCTTCGTGATCTGGACCCGGCTGGCGCAGGACCACCCGGACCTGGTGCTGCACCTGGGTGACTACCTGTACGAGTACAAGAAGGGCAGCTACGTGATCGGCGGCGGCAACCCGCGCGACCACGAAGGCCCGGAGACCACCACCCTGTCCGGCTACCGCCAGCGGCACGCACAGTACAAGGCCGACGCCGACCTGCAGGCCGCGCACGCGGTCGCACCGTGGCTGGTGGTGTGGGATGACCACGAGGTGGACAACAACTGGGCGGACGAGGTCCCGGAGAACACGGATCCCGCCCAGCTGAACGACACCACCGAGCATTTCCGGCAGCGCCGGGCCGCCGCGTTCCAGGCGTACTACGAGAACATGCCGCTGCGGGCCTCGTCCGTGCCGGCCGGGTACGACATGAAGATCTACCGCACCATCCAATGGGGCCAGCTGGCCAACTTCCACATGATGGACACCCGGCAGTACCGCGACGACCAGCTCGCCGGCGACGGCTGGCGCAAGAACGTCACCGAGCGCCTGGCCGAGGACCGCACCATCACCGGCGCCGAGCAGGAGAAATGGCTGCTGGACGGCTTCAAGAACTCCACCCAGCGCTGGGACATCCTGGGCCAGCAGGTCTTCTTCGCCGAAAGGGACAGGAACGCAGCCCCGGAGATCGACGACGTCTCCATGGATGGATGGGACGGCTACGCCTCCTCCCGCCGCCGCATCACCCAGGGCTGGATGGACGCGAACGTCCGCAACGCCGTCGTACTGACGGGAGACGTGCACCGCAACTGGGCCAACGACGTCAAGGTCGACTACAAGGACCCCGCCTCCCCCGTGGTCGGCTCCGAACTCGTGTGCACCTCCATCACCTCCACCGGCAACGGCACAGGCTCCACCGCAGATCCAACCATGGCCTGGAACCCGCACCTGAAGTTCTACAACGACAACCGCGGCTACGTGAACACCACCATCACCAAGGAGGCGATGACCGCGGACTTCCGCGTCCTGGACTACGTCACGACGCCGGGATCCCCCGTCAGCACGAAGGCCTCCTTCGCGATCCAGGACGGGGTTCCGGGGCTGGTTGCCAAGTAGAACCTTCCGAAACCCTCGAACCCCCGGCCGAGTACACTCGGCCGGGGGTTTCGCGCGAAACCTCCGGTGACTGAGCCTGTCGATACCCACTCCTTGTTCGGCCTGAACATACGATGAGGCCATGCATGCACCTTCTGCCTCGGACCTCGCCGCCGCCACCTCACCGGCTGTCATCACCGAGCACAGTAACCACCTCCTCACCCAGACAGGCATGGAGGCAAGAGCAGCGGCGGGGCACTCCGGCAGTGCCGGTGGTCCCAGCATCCTGCGCGTGGTGCCGCTTCTCCGGGTGTCGGGGCCAAAACGAAAACGCGTGGTGCTGGTGGGCCACAGCCGCCTGGTCATCCAGGACATTGACCGGGTCGCCATAGAGTCCTTTGTGACCAACGCGTGGGTGGAGGGGACAGAGCAGGGTGAATTCGCCCGGGTGGAAATTGATGCTGCGCCTGCAGACAAACGGGTCGCGGCCGCAACGGCAGAGTTCGAGCGCGACCTCCCGGACTGGCCTGACCCGGCCTCCGCGGACGACCGGCAGATGCACATCGCCAAACACGCCAAGGCTCTGGCCGAGCTGTCCCGCAACGCGGTAGCCAGCGTCAGGGAGATCCGTTACGACCTCGAACACCGACTGGCCCACTTCAGCAGCAAGGGCCACCCCACCACCAGCAACACACCCATTGTGGCGTCGCTGCTCGAGCTGAACATCATCTGTGGGCGGGCTGCGGACGAGGCGCGGGAAGCGGTCCGGGAAGGCCTCTGGCTGCACTTATCGGATTCCGAGGCCTACCACTCGTACCGCAGGCTCCAGGACCCGACGATCATCAATATTGCCGCGGCGGCAACCGCGGCTACACGCAGCTGGATGCGGCTGCATGACGCCGGAGTGCGCCAATGTCTGGAGATGCGCAAACAGCTTGATGCCGAGTCCGGTTCCGCCCGCGACCTCATGGCCGCAGCCGCCAGCGTTTCAAATTCCCGGGAAGCCGATTCACAGTCCGCGTTCAACACCCTTGCCGCGGTGGCCTCGCTCGGCCTCGGAATCCCGGCCCTGGTCCTGGCCCTCTACGGTGCCGACCGGCTGCTCCCCCTCAACACAGAACCCAGGCAGCTGGCGTTCATCCCGGTGGCTGCCGGTCTGCTCTTCGCCGCGATCATCGCCATCTGGCGGGCACCCAAAGGGAAGCACAGCCGGATCTGGATCGTCGGCGCAATCAGCATCATCATCGTGCTGCTGAGCCTGCTGGTCGCGGCAGGACTGCTGGCACCATCCAGTTAGCCTTCCCGGACACTTCGCTCATCGGTGGTTGAGCCCGTCCGAAACCCGTCGGGAAATTGCCCGGAGGGCTAGGTCATGGCCAGGCGCGGCGCAGGTGTGACAGCATGAGTCCATTATTAATCCGGGCCGTGGAAAGGCGGCAATCGGCGGCAATTACAAGAGGAGCGCAGACTCACATGCCTGACGAAAACAGGGGCGAGGTCCGTTGGTTGCCTCAGCCGGAGGATCAAGATTATCCGGGCGCGGCGGCCTATCTGTCTTTGGTTGAATCCGACGACGGCGTTGCCGCCATTGTTGCGTCTCTCAGGGTCGCCCCCATCCAGCATCGCAAGGCAAAGGACATTCTGCGGGCCGCGAGGCTGGTGCTGCTACCTGAGGACAACGCCCACGTGGCATCGGACCTGAAGAAGATCAAGGAAGGCAAGAAGCTCTCGCCCATCCTGATGGTCAGAGGTGACTTGGCCAGGGGGATTCCCGCGCAGGTGGCCGACGGCTACCACCGGGTGTGCGCAAGCTACTACACGGACGAAAACACCGACATCCCACTCAAACTGGCTGACGCGCCCCGCTAACCACCGCAAGCGAACCGCAACGCCGGTAGAAGGAGGGATGTGTCGTTCTTTCAGCTTTCGCTGATCGCCGCGGTCGCGCTCCTCGGACCGCTGCTGGCGCTGTCCCAAAATTGGCACCTTCCGGTGGTGCTGGGGCAGTTGCTGGCTGGTATCGCCATCGGTCGCACAGGTCTGGGACTGGTGGACTCCTCGGATCCCACGTTCACCTTTGTGGCCGACATCGGGTTCGCCCTGGTCATGTTCGTCGCCGGGACGCATGTCCCCGTGCGGGACCAAGCCATCCGCCGAGCACTGGGTAGTGGCGCCCTGCGGGCCGGCATCGCCGCAGTGCTCGCGGCCGCCGTCGGAATCGTCATTGCCTTTGCCTTTGGCACGGGACATGCTCCCCTGTACGTCGTTCTGCTTGCTTCCTCTTCGGCGGCAATGGTCCTGCCGATCGTCGATTCACTGCGGCTGACGGGACCAAAAGTCCTGACGACGACGGCGCAGGTGGCGGTGGCAGACATCGCCTGTATTGTGGCGCTTCCGCTTGCTCTGGACCCGCCCAACGCGCCGAGGGCAGCCATAGGGGCGGCCGTCGTCGCGGCGTGCGCTGCGGTCCTGTTCTTTGTCCTTCGCTGGCTGGAGCGTAACGGCACGCGCGCACGGATGCATGACGTGTCCGAGGACCGTAAGTTCGCCCTGGAGCTTAGGATCCAGCTTGCCTTGCTCTTCGCGCTCTCCGGGCTTGCCGTCGCGGGCCACGTGTCCATCATGCTGGCCGGGTTCTCCTTCGGCCTGGTGGTCGCAGCCGTGGGAGAACCCCGGCGGCTGGCTCATCAGCTCTTCGCCGTCAGCGATGGCTTTCTGGGGCCGGTGTTCTTTGTATGGCTGGGCGCATCGCTTGACTTGCACACCCTTGCGGGAAGCCCCAAGATGATTCTCCTCGGCATTTGCCTGGGGTTTGGAACGCTGTTGGTCCATGGAAGCCTGCGGCTGCTCGGCCAGCCTCTGCCGCTCGCGGTGCTTGCAGCGTCCCAGCTGGGAGTGCCGGTTGCCGCCGCCACCATCGGCTCCCAATTGCATCTGCTGGAACCGGGAGAAGCCGCGGCCATTATCCTCGGGGCCCTCATCAGCATCGGGGCGAGCACCATCGCCGGCTCACGGGCCGCCCGCAGGTTTACGCAGCCCGCGCCAGCAGCCTAGGGAACCGGCCGGCGAGGGCTTTGGAGCCGACGGTGTGCTTTCAGAGGCTATTGCTGGACAACATCCACGAGTTCCGAGCGGCTTCCGGACTTCAGGTCCACGGTCAGGACAAGCCCGCCCACCTCAGGGCAGTGGTACTTGTGCTCCTGCGCGTCCTTTTCCAGCGGCGTCCAGTCGTACACCTTGACGCAGTCCGTGTAGGTCCGGTTCTTCGTGGTGACGGTCTCGCCGATGGCGACGGTGTCGCGCGTGTCTTCGGCATGGCCGGGGTAAAACTCCTGCTTGTAGGAATCGCCGACGCGCTGCTCGGCCTTCATCCAGATGCCTGCCTTTGCCCCGTCTTTTCCGTGGATGAAGCTGCCGGAGTGGTTCAGCAGGATGCCGTTCGAGTAGTTGTCCACGTCCTCGCCGAAGTACCACACGTCACCGTTTGTGTGTTGCGCCAGGTAATCCCGGGTCTCCTCGACCAGCTGGCCGTTCTTGAATTCCTTGTCCAGATAGATGGCCGTCTCAATGCCCTCGATGGTTTTGGTCTCCCGGAGGATCTCGATTTCAATCCTCTCGGTGGCCTTTCCCTGCTCGGTGGTCTCGTAGGTCAGCTTCTTGCCGGCGGGGAGGGCGAAGTATTTGTTGGTTATTTTGGTGGTGAAGTCGGCAGGGTTGATCTGCGGGTTGTACTCCGCGGCCCTGCTCCGTTGTGTGTTGTCCAGGACAAATAAAGTCGCCCCGCCAACAACCAGCAGCAGGACGACTAGGGCTATGAATATTCTGTTTCGTCGATTCATGACCTTTCCCACTCCTTCTGAGTAGAAATTCCTGTTAGGGGTCAGAGCACCGTTGCTTGCCCATGGCCATAGGAGAAAGGTAGTGCAGAGCGGCATGAACCTGAACCCCTAATTACGTGTGCGTCGTCGCCGCTGACGTCGCAAAGGCTCCCGGAGTACAAGGAGGCCGCCCAACTGCACGAAACCACCGGTCCCGATTCGGCGGTGCGTGTTCCTGAGCCAAAGCTGCGAGGAACTTGAGGAAGCCTTGAGGCAGCGCCGTCAGAATTTCCATGGCGTTCCGCAAGGTGAGTTCGTATCAATCTGAAATACGGGAGCAATAAATGAATACGCTTTTCCCACGCAATGACGCGCGGAAGCCGGCCGGTGTTGAAGGTGGCCATATGCTCCGGACATCGAAGCGTTCACGGATTTCCCGACGGCGGGTGGCTGGTGGGGCTCTGGCGGTCGCCGTAGTGATTTCAGCGACGGCCTGCGGAGGCCAATCGGCGGCCTCGCTGAGTTCTTCCCGTGTCAGTGACTCCGCGTCCGCGACGGCAGTGCCGACACCCAGTGCAACCGCGCCGGCTTCATCCGCCTGCCTCACCGAGAACGCGACCGAAAAGTACGCGCCCAAGCTCTTCGTCTGCACGAAGACCGACGCCGGAAAGCTGCTGTGGATGGAGCAGTCGGAATCGAAAAGGGTAGTTGACGCGCGAGCGGCAGCGGCGGCGAAGGTCGCGGCAGAGAAGGCGGCCGCAGACAAGGCCGCTGCCGACAAGGCAGCGCAGGAGGCTGCAGAGGCGGCCCGCCAGAAAGCTACCGCAGCAGAAGCCGCCCGCCAGCAGCAGGCCGCTGCTGCGGCTGCAGCGGCCGCGGCAGCTGCAAAAGCCCCGGCGCCCGTGCGGCCTGCAGCGCCCTCCGGATGCGACCCGAACTACGCGGGCGGGTGCGTGCCCATTGCATCGGACGTCGACTGCGCCGGAGGAAGCGGCAATGGTCCGGCCTATGTCCGCGGACCCGTCACAGTCATCGGATCTGACATCTACGGCCTCGACAACGATCGCGATGGCGTGGGCTGCGAGTGATAAAGACTTAGGAGTTCGGTGGCAGGGGCGTGCCGAAACTCAGGGCCCGGTGGTTCTGGTTCTGCGTTTCGAATCATCGGGCTTTTTGGCCTGTCTGCGTCCGCAACGCCGTGGTCATCACCGGCGACGTGCACCGCAACTGGGCCAACGAGGTCAAAGTGGGCTACAAGTACCCCGCCTCCCCCGTGGTCGGATCCGAACTGGTCTGCACCTCCATCACCTCCACCGGCAACGGCACAGGTAGGGTGTGTCGCATGACTCAGGAAGAGGTCCGCGGCAGAATCGAGGCCTTCGTGGCCGATTTCCACACCAGCTGGCAGCGGTCAGGCACCTCGCCCGGGATGTTCGCTTTCGACCCCGGCGTGTTCGAAGCGTGGGCAAACGAGCTGGCGGCCCTGGTGGACACCCATGGCACGCCCGGGATGCGCACCGGCCAGGAAGGTGCGCTGAGTTCCACTCCCGCGCACCAACCGGACGCCGAACAAATCACCGGCATCGAGGTTGACGGGGACACTGCGACGGCCCGCTCGGTCATGCACGCCGCAGGGAACCAGACCTCCTACTACAAGTACCGGCTGCTGCGCGGCGGTGACGGCTGGCGGATCTCCCATCTCTCGGCCTTCCTCGACCCGCCCGGCAAACCATTGATCGATCCGGCGACGGCCGAGGCGCTCCTGCTCGGTGCAACACCTGAAGCGGCGCTCCCCGAGCTGCCGCCCCATCTGGAACTCGACTTTCCGGGGTTGTTTACCGCCGGCCGGGTAGTAGCACCGTTCGGCAACCCGGCGCAGCTCGAAGTCGTCCACCTTGGCGAACTCACCTGTGCTTCCGGCGTGCTCGCGGTCCTTGACCTGGGTTTTGTCGACGCACGATTCGCCCCTCTGGCACGGCGGATCATGCCGGGGACGTACGCCGTGGACGTCGCCACCGTGGCGGAAATGACCGTCGCAGTACGGCTGCGGCTTTCCGGGGCGCCGGCGGTCAGCTGGCACCCCGCCGAGTTCACCGATGGTGCGCAAGGTGTAGGGGTCGACGCCGGGAACGTCGCCATCCTCGACGCCGGGTCGCTGGTGGGATGCCAGGCCCAGCACATCGAGGAGCTGTTCCAGGAGCAGGCGGCACTGCTGGTGGGAACACCGGGCACAATGTTCGGCCTCGCCGGAGACGTGGTGGATGCGGCCGTGGTCTCCAGCGGGTACGGCGACGGGATGTACCCGTGCTACTGGGGCGTGGCCGCAGACGGAAGTCTCGCCTCACTGGTTGTCGATTTCAGGGTCCTCGCCGAGGACATCCTCCGCACCAGCCGCGTGCCGTTCCAACCCGGACCCGTCCGCACCCCGGACCTCGCCGGCCTCGACCTGCAGATCAGCGCGGATGGCGGCTCGTTCGTCATCAGCAGCAGAGGCGAACGCGTCACAGCCCTCCGGGTGCTGGCGCCGGACGGCGAACTCCTGATGGACGGAGACCGGCTCGGCACCTTCGTCACGGGAGGCAGGTCCAGCAAGACCTGGAACCCAGACGCACCTCCCCCGACCGGCTCGGTACTCGAGGTCACCCAGTACCTCGGGTACCGGCACATCTAAGCACTTCGCAGCGGTGGCCGAGAACGCCGTAAGGAATCGTCCCAGTTACTGAGCTCCGTTGGACCGAGCCTGGACCAAGTTGGCGAAGGGCAGCCGTCCGTAGAGGCTGATGAACTCTGCGTGGTATTCGGCTTCGGCGGAAGTGACCTCGGCCGCCTCCAATTCTTTCCAGGCAATGACTAAGGACTGAGAGTCGGCGAGCTGCCACAGCAGCCGCCCACCCCAATGCCCTACGGGTTTTCCTCGGCCAAAGTCAGCGAACTCTTGAAGACGCTTTCGAAGTCCCCTGGTGCCGGCGGTTCCTGCACCTGCTTTCCCGATGTAGAGGACCTCTGCGTCGTCGATCCAGTGCGATTCCAAGGAGGGTTGGAGGATGGACGGATCCCGCTTTTTGAACTGTCCTCCCACGCTCGTCGCTAGGAACAGCCGCTGAAAGCCCTCTGGTTTCAGCACCGCATAAATTCCCGGTACCTGTGGAACCTGGTTGATTTCCAGCTCTGCGAATGACAGGAAGCCTCTGAACCCGTCATCTATGAGCGTCTGTCTGTCCATCTTCATTGAGTACTCCTATGTCGAAGCTTCGTGATTGCCCTAAAGCAGTCCCTCGTTAGTTCCCCAGCAGCTTTGCCAGGTAGCCCTCGCCAACTACCGGAATTCCATAGCCGCGTGCCTTCTTCGCCTTGCCGGACAGGCTGTCCGGATCCGCTGCAACCAACAGTCTGACCGCCTTAGTGACCGCCGGATGAGGGATGAACCCCGCAGCGCGCAGGTCAGCTTCGATGTCATCGCGATCCCGGGACATCTCGCCCGTCAGGACGACTTTGTCACACCCGCTTCCAGTTCCAAAGATTGGACTGCTGCACCCGTTTGTTCGTTCTGTCCGACGACGGGCGCAGCGAGTCCCTGAGTTACGGACTCTTGGCTGATGTCGAGGAGATCGCCAACAATCCGAAGGTCAGCTGCCTCCTCGTCAGTAATGACCCCGTCATCCCACGCTGCCGCCAGCATGGCAATCATGTACGTGACGTGTAGCTGTTCAGCGATGCTTCGGCTTATGCCCAGCGAATCGGCAAGGTTCACAAGCCCATCCGCCTCCGACACCGAAATTTGCCGGTCCAGGAGTGCCCGGTCAAGAGTTGCCAGATAAGCGCTGTGCTTATCTGGGCCCGCAATATCCGGCATGCGGTCCACGAGCCGCTCCAGGAAGTGCGCTTGGGGCTCACTTCCGGAACGGCGAAACGCCTGCGGCAAACGCTGCGGGTTCACAGCGGGCCAAGAAGCGAAGTAAGCCCTATCCAAGGCAGAGAACCAGTCAGGGTTCTCTCCATCCATACGGATGTAGTTGCTCAGGACATGTGCAGCCGCCTCAGCGTCATCACCGGCGGAGTGCGCGCTTCTCAGATCCAGCCCGAAGCTGTCGCAGCAGTCCTTCAAGGAACGGCCTGCGCCAGGAAGATACTGGCGGGCAAGCTTCATCGTGCACATGCAGTCGTGGACTTCGAACGGCAATTCCAATCCCGCGCGGCCCATTTCGTGTGCGACGAAGCGGTAATCGAAGTGCACGTTGTGCGCAACGAGTACACGGCCGGCCAACAGCTCCATCACGTCATGGGCGATGTCACCGAAGACGGGCGCATGCAAAATATCCGCAGCCCGAATGCCATGGATATGCTGCGGTCCCAGGTCGCGCTGTGGATTCACAAGCGTTTCCCAGCGATTGCTGACGGTACCGTCCGGTTCTACGTGCACCACTGCGATCTCGGCTATGCGATGGCTCCCCGGAAAGAGTCCTGTCGTTTCCACATCGACGACGGCGAATCCTGCGTTCATGGTCTTGTCCCCCAGTACGACAACAGCGTATTTCCGGGTGAACTTCTTGTTCTCCCTTGGGTCACTCCTGCACTTGGCTCTGACATCAAAGGGTTTCGACATAGTCGCTGCCGGATTGTCGTCCCCACGACCAGCGCCACATGCGACGTCAATATTTGACTGCCATGCCGCCTGCCCCCAGCACATCATCCAGGGTTGGGTGGACCACCTGATTCAAGATCGGCGAGAAGGACCGCCGACGCTGGCTGACTTCGATGCAGTCAGCAGATCCTCGCGGCCGCCCCGCATCTATTTCTCGAACGCATCGAATCGGGATTCCAGTCCAGGGATGACCCGGACATCACAGTCCTCGGTCAAGAAGCTGCCGCACAATCTCTGTTCCGATCGCGATGCGGTCAACCGCGTCGATTCCGTCTATCTGTTCGATCTCGATGAGGCCCTCCTGCGACGCACCGAGCTGGCGCCGAAGCGAATCATCCAACACCGACCCTTCCAGTTCAAACCCTGTGGATACTGAGCGAATCCTGACGCCGCTGCGTCCGAGCTTTAACCATCGGGGAATGGTTTCATGGCCAGTGAACCAAGGGTCATCCACGTGGTGTGGGTTACCGAGATTGCGCCATATCGCAAGGAGGTATGGATCCCGGTACCTGCTATTGAGCGTGCTCGTACCACCGCGGAGCATACAGAGCGAGTAGCCGAGGGCTCCCCCTTCTGAGTAGTAGGTTCCCGAGCCGCCCTCACGCATGGCCGGATACTTCATCATGTAGTACCGCCAGTCGAAGTAGGGTTCCGATTCACGCTGAGCGAGCCATTCGGATTGCACGGCCACAAGGGTCTGCTTCAAATCGTCGCCCTCATCGATGGCGTCCAGGAGTTTGGCAAGAGCGCAACGCGTTTCGGAAAGTGCCTCACGGTCTGCGCCCGTGAGCAGTTCGCGCCAAGCATTCTCAAAACGCTTGAAACCTGTTCCGAATTGAAACTTTCTGTTGTTCGTCGTCCGCTGATACTCGCCGACAGCCAGGAGCGCACCCGTTGCGTCGAGCCAGCACTCGGGATCTGACGCCAAACGGAAGAACGCATTGGACCGAGCATCGAATTTCGTTGGCTCCAGCTCGAACGCACCGATAGACCCACGCAGGAGGTGATGATCTTCCAAGCGATGAAGCGACTCCGTGAGCTCTGGGTTGGCGGCCAGGAACTCCCGTTTCAGCAGTTCGTCTTCGACCTGCTGCTTGTTGAAACTGTCAATTTCACGGAGGGCGCCGTCGCGCACAAGTCGTTCGACGTCCCGGAGCAACCTAGGCATCCGGTCAACGCGTAGCTCATTGGTGGAAGCCTCTATTAGATTGCGCAGCGAGCGGATCCGGGTCTGAACAGCGCCTGTCTCAAACATGAGATGGCGGAGTACCGCGAAAAGCAGGAGGCTCTGCCCGAACGTGAAGACCCTTGTTCTGCCGCTTGTATCTCCGAAGGTGCGGCAGCAGGCGTCGAACAGGTTGGTCCGCTGGTCCCGGAAGAAGAGCGCCACAAGATCCGCTTCGACTCCGTCCTGCCGCTCGGTAGTGCCTTTGAAGAGCCCGCTAAATACCCCGGCTACATCGCGTCCGACCCATACGTCGAACGCCGTGAACAGAAAGTCCAGTGACTCTGCGCGCCTGGGATTGCCTGCGCCGAAGACCCGCTCAGTTCGGTGGCTAGGACGTTCAGGATCCTCACGGACCTCGCCGTCAGGATCGAGCCAATCGCACAACTCGGTTACGTAGAGGATATAGCGCATGAATTCGTCGTCGACCAAGTCGTCGTCGCCCCGGAATCCCCAGAGTAGGTCTGACCACGCACCGTCCACGTTTTCCGCGAACTCCTTGGCGTGTTCGGTGGACTCGATAGATTTCTCAAAATGCGCTTTGAAGTTCTCGAACTCAGTCAGAGGCTTCCCGCGGGAGTTCATCTTGATGTAGAGGTCTGATGCCGACCCCATGTCAGAAGGCGCGAGCAGGAGGAAGGACACCGCCGGCTCGATCGGGTCTACGAGCCGCTCCCAAGCCACCTTGGCGTCCGCTGTCCGAAATCGCTTGTGGATTGCGTCGAGCATGACAAGCATGGACTGGATTGTTGGATCGTGGCGCCAGACGAAGAGGTACCAAGGCTGATCAATGACCCATGATGACGGCTGCTCAACGGTGTCTGGCAGCGTGGTCGTCACAAGCCGTTCGCAGAATAGACGGGCACCCGGCCGAGTGGCGTACGTGAACTTCGTCCACGCCTGATTGGAACGAAGCTCCCCTGCTCGCGATGCGAGATACCAGTGCAGCAGAAACAACGTGGTGAGCCGCTGCTGACCATCGAGAGGCTCCAGTACACCTGACTTCACTTCTCCGTAGACAAAGTCCAGGTCGACGGGCGCCGGTTTCTCCCCAGCGATGGCTGAGTGAAGGACATCGATGAAGTTCTTGCGAATCTCCTCGACTGCCTGGCTTTCGCGTCCTTGGGCGTAGTCCCGCTGAATCAGCGGGATCTCGATGGCTTGAATCTCATCTATTTCGTTGGGCAAGAAGAGGCCTGTGAACGTCGTGGGCCGGCTTTGGGTACTCATGCTTCGCTCACTTCTTCCGTTAGATACGCGCCGATTTCATCGCGGAATGCGTCGAGATAGGCGCGACGATCCGATGCGCCCCAAAAGTGGATCTGCTGTGCGCTCTCGTCTGTGTAGTACTTCAGAAACACATTTCGTGTGCACACGGGGATGTACGAGCCCACGCGGTCTCGTCGGAGTATTTCTAGCCGCTTTACTTCGAAGACCGAATTACTCAGCGCGCTATTGTCCCGGCTGTCGAGAAGAGCAAGGTTGTCAATGACGTGCACGTCACCCTCCGCACCCTCATCACCAAAGGAAAAGATCTCATTGACCTCGCGCTCCAGCTTCCTGAACGTTTCCCGGGTAATCGTCGGGATCGCGTCGTCGATCCGACGGATAATCTCGCGACGACGCTCCTCGTTGAGCGGCAGGCCGACTAGCGCGTCACGATGCAATCGGAGCCAACTCGACCATTGCTCGCCCGTATTGAGTGCTTCGGCGTTCTGCGCGTGGATGTGCTCCAGCGACCATGTGCCGGCGGCGTGCGCACGGAATGAATAGCGCTCCGAGGAATGCTGCATTTTGCGAATTGTTTCGACGTTCATCAATAGCAGTGCCTGCGACGCCTTTTCCCGTCCTGATGCGTTTTCGTAGGACAACCCGGATAGTGCTGTCTCCGTCAAGGCCAATTTCGTCTTGATTCTGTCGTCGAGCGTGGCATCGAAGCCGCTTCTGGACTTGCCGCCCGCGGCAGCAACGAGTTCGTCGAACGGCGTCCCCGTCGCGACTAAATACCCAACCTTATGGAACAAGTTTCGGTCCTCGAACCAGCCGAGGATCAGGGAATGCCGGTCAATGACGCTGTTCCAGAAAGTCTTGTAATTGGCATCGATCTCGGCTCGCAGCGCCCCAAAGGTGTGGAAGGGCGGACGCTCGGTTCCCCTAGGCCCGCCCGCAAGGCTGTCGAGCAGCAGGCTTATGTGCGTTGCCTGGCTGTTCGCAAGACCCGTAAGGAATGCCCAGACCTCGGGTGTGCGCAGATCGCGCTCGAATGTGTCCCACTGCGCGGCGATCTCCTGCGACCGATCTGGCTGGCCCGGAGAACCCTTCGCCCGCGTCAGCAGGAGCGCCTTGACAAGTTCGGCGTCCGTCAGCGGGATGCGCCCAATATTCAACCTTGTGAACAAATCAGTCGAATCTGTCGTTTCGGGCGCCTCGTACCAAATGACCTTCACGCGACGCGACAGATCGGTGTAGAGGTCGATTGCCGCCTGAATCTCTCCGGCCCCCAGGGCCTCGAACCATGATCTGATCGTAGAAGCAGCCTTGTGGATGTGGTAGAAGTCAATGTTGAGCGCGCTTCCCACCACGTCTGGGTCTTTCAGATATTTCTGGCTCCCGCCTCGGGTCTCGTACTCGAGCTCGAACCGCGCACTCGCTGACGGTAACGATCGTCGGATGTCCTGCAGAATCAGAAACAAGGTGGTTAGTCGCTGCTGGCCGTCTACGAGTTCCCAACGACCGTCGGCCATGCGCTTCACGACGATTGGCTGCAGATAATAAGACGATTGCTCACGGCTTTCAGCAATATCGTCGAGAAGACGCGTGACTTCGTCGACGCCCCAACGGTATCCGCGCTGATAGGCCGGAATGAAGAACTTGCCTTCAATGTCTCCCACGAACCGTTCTTCAAGCAAACCTGTTGTCTTCCCCATGAACGCAACTATAGTCAGCGCCTATGACATTGAATGCAATTTCCAATAGCGTTTTGGCCGGGCTCGCTTTTTGGAAGTCCGCCAGCGCCGCACCGCCGGCCGACTACGAGTCCATGCCGCTGCGGGGCTAGTCCGCGCCCCTGCAACCCTTTATTTCGCCGGATAGTCCCACTCCCAACCTCCAGCACCGTCGGGATCATTTATGAGGATTCCCGCTGACGTGGGAACGTCCAATACAATCTTGCCGCTGGCCTTTTCTGCAGGGCCAATGGACGAAGGTAGCTTCTCGGCGTCGGGAAAGTAGGCGAAGGCCTCAAAAGAGTCGAATTTTCCGTTGGCGGTCGTGCCGTTTTCGGCTATCACCTTCCAGCCATGGATTGCGAACAGGAACTGCTTGTTGACATGCTCCGCCAAGGCAGAAGTGGTCTCCACATCAACTTCAAGGACGACTAAGTGGCCAGACCTAGATTTTTCTACTAAAACCGGAGGTGCAGATCGGATCCACCTGGATTGATTTGACGATGAGACTGACAGCCATGGATCCGTCCTTATTCCTCACCCAAGCTGTCTCACCAACATTTTTTGTAACGTTGCCGCGTGCTGTTTTTGAGCTAGCGGGACTCGGAGAAGGCGTCGCTGTAAGTGAGGGAGTTGGTGCTGCAATTGCCGAAGGGCTGGATCCGGAGCCCGCATCAACTGACTCCGCTGCTTGCGTGACCTGAGGTGTTCCTCCGCACCCTGCGAGTACAAGCGGCAAGAAAGCCATTATCCCCAACAATTTGAATTTCGTTCGATGTACCTCAGGATTCGAGTGCCAGTGTGTCGGAGCAGCTTATGGCTGAAGAACGACAGTTTTGCTCAAGATCACGTCAAAGATTAGCCACTTCTGGACCTGCTCGCTTTATCTTGGCTCAATAGATTATCGATGAGAACGTCATACTGAGCGATGGAGAACCACAACCGGAAGCCTCGACCATCGATTTGTCACCATTTGTGTATTTCCAACTCAGCGCCTCAACGCAGGGTTTCTTGGTGTATTTATTAGAGCTGCCCGACCTCGCCTCAGACCCGCATCCTCACCTGCACCCAGCAGCCGCAGTGGCTTGCAGTCACCGTCCTAAGAAATTGCGTGCTCATCGGCGCCGGCGCCCTAACCTTCGAGGACGGCATTTGCGCGGCCTACCACGGCCAGGCCCTCAAGGTGGCTTCCAGGTGGCGGAAGCCACCTTGAGCCATTTTCCTCCGGTGACTCAGCGCTTCACCCCGCAAGAATTAGCGGCATGGAGATCATCGAGTTCCTACGCGCCCGTGTTATCGACGAAAAAGACAGGGCGCGCTATGCTTCGGAAGCGCATCCGACGGACTCAAGCTGGTGGGCATTCACCGAGCCGTTGACGCAGGGACACTACCAAGCGACGCGTCGGGCATTCCGGCACATCGACAAACATAGTCCCAGGCAAGTGATCGCAGAATGCGCCGCAAAGACGCGAATCATTAACGTCATTGAAAAACAAGGCCAACAGCTGGACCCCATCAATGCCTGCTTGGTCCGCTGTCTGGCCGCGCCGTACCAAGACCATCCTGACTATAGAGAGGAATGGGCTCCAGGTATGTAGCCCATTTGGCCGGTCACCCGCCACCACTTTGAGCTGGCCCCGAGCTGGTTTGCAGGGCGATCACCCCCAATGCAATGCACAGGCTGCGCAGCTGGCTAAGGCCCAACAGCAGCTCGCCAGTGAACTGCGAATTGAGCCGACGGTACAACCTGAACGGCAAGGACACGGAGTGAAGACACGAGGCGAGGCTCATGGACCGATATTCTTAGTCCAACATGAGTACAGTCACCGTTCCGCGAGTCGCTCCTTACCAGCGCAAGAAGACCCGTAAATCCATCACCGTGCTGGACCTCTTCTCGGGGGCTGGCGGACTCACTCAGGGCTTCTATGCTGCCTCTCCTCGTTTCGTCACCGAACGCGCAGTGGAGTTCGAACCAGCAGCTGCGGCTTCGTTCGCTGCAACGTTTGGCGACAAGGTATACCCCGGGCCAATTCAGGACTGGCTGAAGAAGGAAACCGTCCCAAACGTAGACGTGGTCATCGGAGGCCCACCCTGCCAGGGGTTCTCACAGCTGGGCAAACAGGACCCGGAAGACATCAGGAACAGCTTGTGGCAGCCGTATGCCGAAGCGCTGTCCAGGGCCAAGCCCAAATACTTCATCGTCGAAAACGTGCCGGCATTCAGCAAGTCCCAGCAGCTTCAAGACTTCAGGGACGCAACTGCCAAAGGTGGCCTCATCGAGGACTACGACTTCCAATGGCACGTCCTGAATTCGGCCGACTACGGCGCTCCCCAAGCGCGAAAGAGAGCTATTCTCATCGGCCACCGAAGGGATTTACCCTTTCCTGGGTTCCCGATGCCGACCCACATCGGGCGCCACCGGACGGTGCGGCACGCACTGAAGGGCATAGAGCCTAGCGTCACCGCCACGCTTCTCCCGACTCGGTCGACGGAGTACGCGGGCCGGACTTTTGCCGGCGCCTTTCGTACAAGCGAGCTGCACCTTGCCCGAGACTACGCGGAGCTCTCTCTCAATAGATTTGTGAACATCCCGTTGGGAGGAAACAGATTTGACCTGCCGGAGGCTCTGCTTGCTCGGTGCTGGAAGGACCACAAGTCGGGTTCGGGTGACGTGATGGGGCGGATGCATTGGGATAAGCCTTCAGTCACTGTCAGGACTGAGTTCTTCAAGCCGGAGAAGGGCCGGTACCTCCACCCCACAGAACACCGCGCTATTACGCATCTTGAGGCCGCCAAACTACAGGGTTTCCCGGACAATCGGCTGTGGGTTGGATCCAAGACGGCGATTGCCAAGCAGATCGGAAATGCAGTTCCCACGGCGCTGGGACAGGCCATAGCTGCCCAACTGGTCCAGCATTTCTAGGGCCCTTTTGACGCCACAACCGAGCTGGCAACGAAGGATTCCCCTAAATGTCGCCTTTGGATGGTAGATATTATCTGAAGACTTCGGCAGGGGCCGAGAGCACCAGTGTCGAATTGGGGGATGGAACCAATGGTGGTTCAAGATTCATGGGCAGGAACGACGTCTTCGCTCAGCCGATTTGTTGCGGCAGAAACCGCTAGTGCGCTGAATGCCTACCGAGCCCGCCCCGACCTCGTGCGCGAACATAGCAACATTGAGGCGGCGATCTCACAGGGCGGCTACGGCCGTAAGCAGCTCAATGAGCTGGTGCAAAACGCAGCTGATGCCATCAAGGAACCAGGCGGCCGAATCCGGGTTGTCCTGACCAAAGATGCACTCTACTGCGCCAACGAAGGACAGCCCTTCACCGAAGCTGGCTTCAGAACACTGATGCTGTCCCATTCCTCCGAGAAACGGGACGACGAGATCGGCCGGTTCGGCCTCGGATTCAAATCAGTTATTCAGGTCACCGCCGAACCCCGCATATTCAGCCGAAGCGGCTCGGTCTCATGGAGCCAGGATCACAGCCGAGGTCTTCTAGAAGGCCTGTATCCGGGACTTGCCGCCTATCCGATCTTGCGCTTGGCCACCCCTGTGGACCCTGACATTGAAGCCGCGCAGGACGCAGTCCTCTCTGAACTTTTTGAGTGGGCCACCACGGTGGTCAAGCTTCCCCTCAGCGGCAGCGTCACCTGGCTCTCGGACGAAATGAAGAAGTTTCCTGAGGAGTTCCTTCTCTTCTCCGACAAAATCGGTTCCCTCGAATTCGAAGACAGGGCCCAAAGTTCTTCCTGGGCGTGGACAGCAGCGCGGGACGGCAACCGCGTCAGCCTCTCCGACGGCGCCAACAGCAGCGAATGGCTCATATTTCAGAATCGGCACGAGGTCAGCACCCAGGCTGCGGTCGAGGCAGGAAGCATCGTCGCGCGACAAAATGTCGACGTGACTTGGGCTGTTCCATTGACAGGCAACCAGCGCCGCAACATGGGCCGATTCTGGAACTACTTCCCGACGCAGCACGAGACTTCGCTTCGCGGCATCGTTAACGCGGCCTTCAAAATGAACGAAGACCGCCACAGCATGCTGGAGACCCTCTACAACCGGGAAATTCTCACCCGGACGCTTCCTCGCATGGTGGCGAGCGCCCTGAAGGAGCTAAGAACACCCGAAGATCCGGCGCTCTTTCTGGACATTCTGCCGTCGCGTGAAAAAGAGTCAAGTTCGTGGGCCGACTCCGTGATCAATAAACCCATTTTTGAAATTCTGCCGTTCGCACCATGTCTGCCCGATAGATCAGGCATCCTCAGGCTGCCCAGTGAAATCAAAGTACAACCGGCACTGGAAGAAGCCACTCGACTGATCGCTCTGTGGGACACATGGGTGCCAGCGGAGAGGCACTGGCTACACTCATCCGCCTTGCGACGGGAATCCCAAGTCATACGAATTTTGAGGGAAGCGAACCTCAAGCGCGCATCCATTGAAGAATGGCTCGAAGAAATTGTCGCAGGTGGAGAACTACAGGATTACGAGAACGCCCTGCAGATCGCGGCGATGATCGACAAGTCTTACACCGACTACCGGCACGCAATGCGGCAGAGTCGAATTGTCCTGATGTCAGATGGCAGCGTCCAACCGCCAATCAGTTCGAGGGTCTTTCTACCGATGAAGGCCGACGACGAGTCAGCCAATGTCGTGTCCTACGAACTGATGCATCACGGGAATGCGAACACGTACCTTCGCGCCCTGGACCTCCAGGCGCAAGATGGCCGGGGAATCGTTAGCCGCGTCGCCAGCAGTGTCGCTGGCGATTATGCAGATGCAGAACTGGCGGCGTCCCTTTGGAAATTGACCCGTTCGCTCGCCGTCCCAGAAAGTCTGGCGATTGTAAACGAGCGAACAGACCCCACGAAAATTCTGGTCCGCTGCCGAGATCACAAATGGCGTCAGCTGGGTGACGTCTGGCTATCCGGTGGTTTGATTCCTCAGACCAACATTGGTGACGAGCATTTGCTGGTAGATGATCAATTTCATGCCAACGACATCGCTCTACTGAGAAACCTTGGAGCACGAACGTCACTTGCGGACGCAAGAATGGTCCGTGCTGGTGGCTCCTACGATCTATGGAAAACAGGGGAAGCGGGCCGCTTTTCCGAGCAATCGAAAAACGGCCCTGTTCGGCTTTCCGAGGCGGGAATCCGCTTTGGCCAAGCATTGACAACGGATGGCCTTCACCTCCTAGTT
Source organism: Pseudarthrobacter cremeus (assembly GCF_051857465.1). Taxonomy (NCBI): domain Bacteria; kingdom Bacillati; phylum Actinomycetota; class Actinomycetes; order Micrococcales; family Micrococcaceae; genus Pseudarthrobacter; species Pseudarthrobacter cremeus. The sequence goes on from NZ_JBPZHC010000005.1 coordinate 75,675, forward strand.
GATGCGTCAGCAGCCACCCGCGCAAAGATCACCCGCACAGTTCTGAGCCGTCCACAGTATCCAACCAAAATAGAATTCAGCAGCGGTTTCCGTGCCCCTGAAACCATTGATGGGCCGGACCTTTGGTGGGTGAAGAACCACGGGGCCCTTGAAACCCCGCTTGGAGTCATAGACACCAGGCACTGCGTTGGAAAAATCGATGGGATCCCCACAGATTATTTGCCCTTTCCTGGCGAGGAAGAGGCAAAGGCTCTGGGCTTGCCAACAGACATACGCAAAATCCAGTGGACCTCGGTCCTCTCACTGGCAGAGCAGCTCCTGCCTATCCGCCAACTGCACGAACTTTACGGCGCCTTAGCTGTCCTGGATGTTCGCCCTCCGAAGGAGCTACTAGCCCCCCTCAGTGAAGGACGAAACACGCGCTATCTGACCTCGGACTTGGTTCTTGCGATGGACATCGAGTCCCGAGACTACCTCGTGGAAACAGCCGACGTGCCCGTCATATACACCGGCCATCCAGATCTGGATGAAGCCCTGACCGAGAACTGGGGGCTCAAGCCTGTTGCCGTCGAGTTCTACACCTCAGCGCGCGCGGCTCCAATAGAAGGGGAAGCGCCGGAAAGCGTAAAGTCGAGGTTCCCATTCCTTAAACGCGCAGCCGGTGAAGTTGCCGTCCAAACCCTTTGCGTTCCATGCAGTTCGGTGGATGAAGTCCGCACAAACAGCTTCGACGCACGTGCGGAAGCAACGCCTAGAGCTTCCTATCTTCAGGATGGTGTGCTCTACTACCGAGCTCCACAAGGGGACCAGGCTCTACTCACAACAATTCTCGGCGCGTTCGGCAGCAAACGTGCGTCCGCGCAAGTCATGCAGACCATGCGGCAGCTAAAAAAGGATGACGAAGCCCAAGCTCGAATTGGACGAGTCAACAAGCAAAAAACGGATGCCGGAAAGATCGCCGAACTTGTCGGTCGTGACACCCTTCGCAAGCTGATTCCCGACGCTGTCATGAGGATGCTGGACGCCCGTGAACTTGAGCTGACCGACGAGCGCCTATTCGAGATCGTTAGCAATTTGCACGGCACCAGCCTCCTGAAAGTTCTCAAGCCTGCCCTCTCTGAAGCCGGCATTGAAACCCCAGACCAATTCCGTGGTGGCCGTACAGCCCAAGAGTTTGTCAAAGAACTCGGGTTCTCCCCTGCAATGGCGGGCGAGTCAATCAAGAAGAAGCCGGAACGGGAAGAGTTCGTCGGACCGGTTGGCTTGAACCCGCTACATCAGTACCAAGAAACAACCAGCAGAAAGATCGTCGATCTCCTTGCTGGGCGTACCACCAACAGCCGTGGTCTCGTCCAACTTCCCACCGGTGCAGGCAAGACCCGCGTCGCCGTCGAGTCTGTCATCCGCGACATCGCAGCCTCCCCCAAGGAAGATCACCGTCTCGTCATCTGGATCGCGCAATCCGAAGAACTCTGCGAGCAGGCGATCGAAACGTGGACTTATGTCTGGCAGGCCGTCGGCTCCCCCGGCGAACGAATGGCTGTGAGCAGGCTTTGGGGCGGCAATAGAGCCATTCGTGAAGAAACCAAGCTCCACCTCGTTGTTGCGACGATTCAGACACTTGCCAGCATCCAGCAAAGCCGGCGGCAGATGTACGACTGGATGTCCAACCCGGATCTCGTCATTATCGATGAGGCTCACGGTGCCATTGCGACGTCATACACCCCCGTGCTCGCATGGTTCGGCCGCTCTTTCACCGAAAAATCGAGGTCGCTCCTCGGACTCTCTGCGACTCCTTACCGGGGTTCGAATGAGAAAGAGACAGAACGGCTCGTAGCGCGATTTGGCAAGAACCTCATTGAGCCTGACGAGTTCACCGCGGACAACGCCCACGAGTATCTTCAAGGCCTCAAAGTCTTGGCAAGGGTGAACCATAAAGAGCTCAAGGGTATCGAGCTCAAGCTGAAGGATATGCAGTCTGCCACGGATGAAGACTCCCAAAGCGCCATGTTGGAGGCAAGGATTGACCTCCAACAAGTAGCGGACAGCACAAAGCGTAACGAAGCGATTTTGAATCACATCATGGCATCGGAAACGACGGGGCCAACTCTCGTTTTTGCTGCTTCAGTGGAACACGCTGAAGCCCTCGCGGCAGTACTGTCCGTCGAAGGCATCCCTGCAGCCGCCATCTCGGGCAAAACCGATTTAGGGCACCGACGCTCAATCATCGAGGACTTCCGCAACGGCAAGATCCGCGTTTTGACCAACTTCGATGTCCTCACCCAAGGCTTTGATGCACCCAAGGTCGACGCCGTTTATGTGTGCCGTCCGACGTTCTCACCAAACAAATACATCCAGATGATCGGGCGCGGCCTGCGCGGGCCACGAAACGGCGGCAGCGAAGAGGTCCTGATTGTGAACGTCAAGGACAACCTCGATCAGTACGGGCACAAGCTGGCGTTCACGCAACTCGACTATCTGTGGCGGAACGAGGCAGTCAGTGCTGGCTGAGATTCAACTGGACGAAAGTCAGCGAGCGGTGGCCGAGGCAGAATCAGATGCCCGGATGTTCGTCACGGCCGCGGCAGGGCAAGGAAAGACGGAAGTACTTCTGGCTCGTGTGAAGACCCTGGTTGAGGACGGATTGAACCCGGCCGACGAAATCCTGGTGCTCAGCTTTTCCCGGGCTGCCGTAGAGGCTGTGCGGAAGCGGGCAAGAATGCACGACGTAGACGGGCTTCAGATCAGGACCTTTGATTCGTTTGCGGCGCAGATCCTGATCGACATGGACGAAGAAACCGCGGGTAACAGCTTCGACGCTCGGATCAGGAAAGCCACCAAATACATCGCCGGCGAAGAAACACCGGATCGGATCACCCATCTAAAGCACGTCCTGGTGGATGAGGCCCAGGACCTCGTTGGAGATCGGGCTGAGCTCGTCATGGCGTTATTGTCCGCGCTAGGGGATGATCTTGGCTTCACTGTGCTCGGCGACCCCCTGCAGGGCATCTACGACTTCCAATTGGAGGAGTCCACGTCAAAACTGACGTCTGCCGAATTAATTGAGAACCTGGTCAATGACTTCGGCGCCGAGCGTGAGGTGCTGACAAAGCACTATCGGGCCATGACGGAGCGCACCCGAGAGCTCATCTCGGTAGGCGACGAAATACGCGGCCTCGGAACCCTCGACGACCCGCGTTGTGAGGCGGCGCACGGCCTTATCGATGACTTCCGCAGGCAGGTATCCAGCACGTCCGTATTGAACGAGTCGGGAGCTCTTAGTCCCAATCTTGGGGAAACGACGGCTCTTTTGTGTTCAACGAATTACGAAGTGCTGATCGCGAGTGAACTGCTGTGGCAGAACGGTTATCCGCATCTGATCCGCCGCAAAGCGCAGGATATGAGCGTAGCGCCGTGGGTGCATCAGGTCTTCAAGGACCTCGAAGATAAGACCTACGATGCCGATGAAATCAAGTCGAGGCTCAGCACCCTCTACGGTGCGACCGCAAGGGATTTGTGGCTTGCACTCAAGACGGCTGAAGGCAATTTCTCCGCCTATAACTCGCTCAACGTATCGCAGCTGAGCCAGCGGCTCCGCAGCAGATCAATTCCCTTGACGCTGACTGTGGATGACGCCGCACCCCTTGTTGTTTCCACCGTACACAGGGCGAAGGGGCTGGAATTTACCAACGTCCTCTACCTTCAACCGGAGTTCGGCTCTCCGGCAGCAGAGCAAAACGAGGAAACGTTAAAGCAGAAGTACGTTGCGTTGAGCCGTGCCAGGGAAGAAGTCATTTCTACCAAGTTGCCCAAGAAGCTGCTCCAGCGTGCCGATGGCTCCTCGGGGCGTTGGTTAGAGAAGGCCTATGGCAAATATGGGCAGTACAACGCCCGGATGGAGTTCCTCAACTCGGATGTGGACGACGTCTCGCCTTATTACCCTGCCGACGGCGACGCTTGTGCTGTCCAGAACAACCTTGTGTTGGACGAGCTCTTGGGCAGCGTGGTATCCGGTTCCCTGGAGACTGAGCCAGCGCACGGCGAATTCCCACGGTACGTCTTGACTACCAGTGACGGCAGGATAATCGGCCGGACCAGCCAATCGTTCGCCTCCGCACTGAAGAAGAGCTTCGGCCTTCAATACAGCCGCAATCAGGCGTGGCCATCAGGTTTCACTGGCGCCCGCGTCACGTCTATTGAGTGCGCGACCGGCCACCCAGAGGAGACGAAGCTCATGGGACTCGGCTCCTCGGGCATGTGGTTAGTGCCCCGGCTGACCGGCCTGATCACGCGAACAAAGAATTAGGAGCAGCAAATTGTCGACGCTAGATTCCAAGTACGCATTCCGCCGTGAAATGGTGGACCGCCTCGTAACAGACCTCTACGGACCCGGTTCTCCGGAAGAACTGATCACAGAACGTCCCTTGGAACGCTATGTCACCGGGGTCCTGTGGCCAGCGGCCGATGACAGCTATGCGGAAGCTCCCGACGAGCCGGAGTCCGTCGCTGCTGCTACCGGGGAGGCCTCCGTTGACAGCCCCGTCGCGAATGCACGGCTGACTTATCCAAGCAGCGTTGGCCTCACGGTCTCTGTTGATACGAAGCTTTCGTCGGTCCTTCTCGCCTCGCCGGAGGCGGCAAAGTACTCTCCCATTCCAACAGTTCGTGAAAGCGGGAGTAAACGACACGAAACGTACGACTGGCAGCGCGTCGCCGCGATGCTCCCAGAAGTCGAGGTCGACCTCTCTGTTCCAGGTCCTCAGCGTCATCTGCTTGAGGGCGGAGCCTTGGAGTTGTATGCACTGGTCCGGGAGGCCGAGGGCGATGTCGTAACTGTGACAGTCGTCCTTCGAAACACTCAGCCAAAGCCTGGTCCGTCAGCAGATAAGGATGTGGCGTGCTGGTTCCAAGTGGGCTTGTCGCTCCACAGCAATGTGCCCGCGTTTGTAGACCGGTCCAAACTGCGCACCGATATTCCCACCGACCCGGATCTGGCTACCTCCGAATTGCTTTACCGTACCCACATGATCTTCGGCGCCGGTCATGGTTGCGCTGTTGACGTCAAGGCGTCCGACGTCGACGGCCGGCTATGCCGGAGGGTGTCCACAACATTTGTCCCCCGCCAGGATGTCCATAGGTCGATGGCAGGCGGCAGCGACGCAAACTTGTCGCTGTCCTTTATGGCCTCATCCACGCGCGACAAGGTAGTCGCTGAGCTTACTCTTCTCGCCAAGGACTACTCTTCGTGGATTTCTGGATCCACTGATTCAATGACAGAAGCCGGCCCAGCGCACGTTCCACCTCATCTCCGGGGGGTGGCGGCTGATCATATGTCGCAGGCCGGGAAGGCTCACCAGCGAATCACGGCGGGCATCAATCTGCTGGCCCACGACGACGAAGCCTTCGCCGCGTTTCAGCTGGCCAACCAGGCTATGCACATGCAGCGTTCGCGTCAGGACTGGGTCCGAAACGGGGCCAAGGGCGAGTTCGTGCTGGGTGCCCAGGCTTGGCGGCCCTTCCAGATTGCGTTCATCCTCATCAACTTGCCCTCTGTGACAGACGACCAGCACCCAGAGAGGGACATAGCTGACCTCCTCTGGTTCCCCACAGGTGGAGGAAAAACAGAAGCCTACCTGGGCCTTGTCGCGTACCTCCTACTACTTCGACGCCTGCGCAATGCAAGCGTCCGCGGTGTCGCCGTGATTATGCGCTATACCCTGAGACTCCTCACCATCCAGCAGTTCGAGCGGGCCGCCATGCTGATCTGTTCTCTCGAGTCAGTCCGGCTGGAGGACGAGAACCGTCTGGGGGTTGCCCCGTTCGGAATAGGCCTCTGGGTCGGCGGAGGCGCCACACCGAACGATGTCGCGACTGCAAGGACGAACCTTGGCAAACTCAGGAACAACCAGGAAGTCGTCGAAGGAAATCCAAAGCAGATCGAAGCATGCCCTTGGTGCGGCACCCGCCTCACGGTCGACGACTACCGAATCGTCAAGGTGCCGTCTGACCGAATGGTGGTTAGCTGCTCCAACCAATCATGCGATTTCTCTAACGGACTCCCTGTCCACATCATCGACACAGACGTCTACAGGGAACGACCCGAACTTGTGATCGGTACAGTAGACAAGTTCGCCGGAATGGCCTGGAGAGGAGAAATTGCCACTCTCTTCGGAAGAATCTCTCCCACCGACCTTGGCCCGGATCTCATCATCCAGGATGAGCTGCACCTCATTTCCGGGCCGCTCGGCTCCACAGTTGGGCTCTTCGAAACGGCAGTTGATTTGGCCGCCAGCGGCGTCGGACGTGGGGACGGATCAGCCGGTCGTAAGCCCAAGATCGTTGCCTCGACGGCGACCATCCGAAGAGCCAAGGACCAGATTCGTTCTGTCTTCAATCGTGATTCCAGCTTGTTTCCACCTCCCGGGCTTGACCCTGCCGACTCCTTCTTCGCCAAGGAAGCCTCGTCCGACCAGCTCGGGACGCGGCAGTATGTCGGGGTTCTAGCCTCCGGTACAAGTCACGCCACCCTTATGGTTCGTACTTACGCGTCGTTGCTGCACTCCGCCAATCTCATCGAAGGGGCGACTGCTGAAGATCGCGATCCATATTGGACGCTGGTCGGGTATTTCAACAGTCTCCGCGTTCTCGGCTCGGCGTACCTCCAGGTCTATGACGACGTGAGGGCGCGACTGAATCTCCTAGCCAAACGAGAAGGTCGTCTAGAGGGTCGCGGTGTCCAACTGAGCGAGCTCACAAGCCGAGTGGAAAACCACAAAATTCCGGAGGCTCTCAAGTCCCTGGAGAAGAGTTTGATGAGTAGTCAAACTCCCGAAGATGTCGTGCTGGCCACCAACATGATCTCCGTGGGGTTGGACGTTGACCGCTTGGGCTTGATGGCCGTTATGGGCCAGCCACAGTCCAGCGCCGAATACATTCAGGCGACCAGCCGGGTTGGCCGCGTTCACCCAGGGCTGGTTGTGACCATCTTGAACGCGGCGCGAACACGGGACCGGTCGCACTACGAGTCGTTCAACGACTTCCACGCTGCGCTTTACCGTGCAGTCGAAGCAACAAGCGCAACGCCGTTTGCTGCCCGGTCACGCGACCGAGGCCTTCACGCCACCCTGGTCTCGGCGCTAAGAATGCTGGTCCCCGAATTGAGAAATTCCGGCGGCCATGTCCGGGATGAGTCACCAGCCGTGGACGAAATAATGGCGTGGATACGCAATCGGGTCCTCTCAGTTGACCCGGAGGAAGCAGCGGCCACTAGTGAAGAGCTCGAGCGGCTGCTGAACATCTGGCGGAAAGCGGCACTTGCCGACGACGATCTCCCGTACCAGGACACAAAGAAGTCCCCTCGCTCGCTCCTCATCGACTCAAGCAAGGCCCTCGAAGATCCGGACTTCGTCTACAGCACCAGCACCATTCCCTGGCCCACACCGCGAAGTATGCGTGACGTGGACGCTGAAACCACGCTCAGGCCAGCACCGATGAGGAAGGACGCCTCCCTTGGCTAAGAAAACCTACGCCGCCCGACGCAGTCAGCTAGTCTCAACATTTGGGGTGGGAAGTCTGTTTCCGGCCGAAAACAACAGCTTCATGATCACCAGCATTGACCAATGGGATAAGAAGCATTTGAAGCCAGTCAGCGAGCCGCGCCTGGCGCGCAGCCTGGGAGTATCCGAGCTCCTCCTGCCTCCGGCGGGTGCACGGGGGAAAATCCCGGTCGTCCGCTTTCCGCAGTTGCTGATATGCCCGAATTGCAGCCGTCTGGGGAGAGTCCAGCAGCTGCAGGCCTCCTATGAGGACCCCAAGTGTGGCTTGTGCAAGTCCCTGGCACCGCTGACTCCCTCCCGTTTCGTCGTAGCATGCGAGGACGGGCACATTGATGACTTCCCCTATGCATATTGGGTACACGGGTTCACGCCGACTGAAGATGCTAACCATTTGCTCTCCCTTGCTTCCGAAGGTCGCACTTCATCGCTGGCAGACATGGTGGTTCGGTGCTCTTGCGGACAATCCCGGACCATGGCGGACGCGTTCAATTCCGTGGCGTTGAGGGAGATGAAATGCCAAGGCAATCGTCCTTGGCTCGGCTGGGGTTATCGGGAACGCGACTGCGGTAAAGCTCCTAAGACGGTTCAGCGCGGTGCGTCAAATGTCTGGTTCCCGGTGGTGAGGTCTGCAATTTCCATCCCGCCATATTCGGAGTTTCTCGCCAAGGTGGTGACGTCAAAAGCCTCCCAGCTCAGTCAACCGCAGGCTCTGGATCCCGGTTCCACCTGGGTTCTCGAAGGCGTGGTTCAGGAATTTGACGGCCGCTTCTCCGTTGACGAGCTTCGCGCTGAAATCAGGCGCCAATTCCATGGCAGTGAGGAAACTGAGCTTTCCGAGGACCAGCTACGTGAGCAGGAGTTCCTCGCACTGATGAACGGCCGCCGCGACAGTCCGGACACCGATTTTGTCGCTGAGAAAGTCGCCGTACCGGAGGCCCACCAACACTGGATCAAGGCGGCACGAAAGGTCACCCGACTCAGGGAGGTCCGCGCCTTGTACGGCTTTAGTCGTCTGCACCCCAGGAGCGAAGACAAGCCTGACGCCAAGTTGTCGCCGCTGTCACCTGACGACAACCGCCAGAATTGGCTGCCCGCGATTGAGACGCTGGGTGAGGGCCTCTTCGTTGCGCTGGACCGATCACAGGTTGAGGCTTGGGCTGAAACGGATTTCGCAGCAGGCAGAGAAAAAACTCTCCGCCTGAATGCGAAGCGCGCAGCTGCGCAACGCGGCCAGGACCCGATTCCAGTCAGCATTGTGGAGACACTGATCCACACGCTCTCCCACATCATCATCGACCAGCTCTCTCTGGACGCTGGCTACCCTGCGTCGTCGATCCGGGAACGCTTGTATGTAGGTCCCGATCAAGTCGGAGTGCTCTTGTATACGGCATCGTCCGACTCTGCAGGCAGCCTGGGCGGCGTCGCAGCACAGGCCAGCCCCGCGCGTCTCGGCCCTTCCTTGGATGAAGGACTGTTCCGCACGTCCTGGTGTTCAGCGGATCCTGTCTGCATCGAATCCCGCGGTTCTGGTACCGATGCGCGAAACCTGGCCGCCTGCCACTGCTGCGTCCTCGTGCCGGAAACAAGCTGCGAACTTTACAATTCCAATCTCGACCGGGGCTCCCTGTTTGGCGTCCATGGTCAGATTGGGCTTGGCTTTTTGGACTGGGCATCGTTGAACCCCGGTGCCACCACTGGCGCTGAAAAACCGGGCAGCGCTTCGGAGGTTTCCCATGACGACAGCATCCCCGTCAGCGTGCGTCAAAGCCCATGGCTGACGGTCTTCGCCGAATCAGGTCCTCAGCTCCAGGAACTCATTCCCGAGCTCGTAGAAGTCGCCGTTGAGCTCGGCGATTGGGGCGCCGACATCGGCCCCGACAACCAGTGGCAAGTTGATCTATCCTGGGCGGCTTCGCGGGTGGCGGTACTTGTCGAACGGGATGACGAACGCGACGACTGGCTCGCGGAGCAAGGTTGGACTACCTACCATACGAACGATTTTGCACCCGCGGACCTCGCAGACAAGCTGGCCGACAAGGTCTACTAATGTCCTGCTGTGGGGGGCGGTCCTCCGCCCCCCACAGCAGAGCCGGCTCTAGTCTAGGAAGTACTCGTAGCTCAGCGGCTTCAGGTTCTCCGGCGAAGGCCGCCAATCCGGGTAGACGCTCATCGTTCCATCGTCGGTTGCTATAGAACCATCGAGGTGGCGCTCCCACTTGATATCAGCCACCACAACCAAATCCGTCAGACGATAGTCATTAGCGTGCGTAACCTCATTGCGCGTAAGAATGACCTTCTGGACGTATCCCTGAGATCCCTTTACTTCGATGTGCCTCTCTTCGTCACCACGTATTGCCAGCAAATCGTAGGAGCGGAAGGCACCAACGTCTTCCACACTGTAGCCGGCTGCTTCGTAGTGAACAATCGCCTGCCGGACGGCCTGCATCTCAATTGCCTTCTTCAATATAGGGTCGGCGCAGAAGCCCGCGTAGCGCTGCCTAACGCCATTTTGTCCACTCACCGGCGGTGCGACGAGTGGCCGGTCGAACCCGCCCCAGTCGCTGTCAGGAAGCAGATCCGGGGCAGCTTGGAGGACTTCCGCAGGTAGCTTGAACAAGTATCCCTGGTTAGGTTTCAGGCCGCTGGTGGGGTGTTTCTGGAAAGGGAAATAAATTGTGAATTTGCCGCGCCCCGTCGGATATTCGGATTCGAGGTTTCCCTTTATGCCAAGGATGTCCGCCTGATGGTCGGCACGTAGATCCGTCAGGAGGTAAGGGCTCGGCAGCGGGGTATAGCCGGTCAGGGGGATGGTGTTGGCGGGCTTTCCATACCAGTCACCCGCACGGGACTGCAATTCCCCAGCCACTATCGAGGCGCCGTACATTCCCGATTTAAATCCCATTGGGTTGTTTTTCCCCACCCAATGAAGCACGACGTCGCCGACGCGCACGTCCTTCATCAAGTCGTAGCGAGACGTGTCGGGTGCAATGAGCTCGCTCCCCCAAGTGTCCACATTGACCAATTCCATCCAGTAACGCTGCGAGGCGTCGCCGTCCCACCAACGCGCCTTGTTCCCAACCGCACTAATAGTCATTACTCCCCCAAATAGTCGTCACTGATAGTCGTGAATATTGAACCTACTTTGTACCAAGCAGCTCCGACGGTTTGCCGCTCCACGACACGACAAGTCCGTCGCGTGCGCGTGTTGCCGCGACGTACAGGAGCGAGCGTTCACGGAGAATAGCGTCGGCCTGCTCGGCCGGCGCCAGGCCCTTGACCTGATAGGAAGCCGGAAGGGTTTGGTCCGAAATGCCAAAAAGAACCGCCCGCGTGAATTCCATGCCCTTTGACCGGTGCATGGTCATGACAGACGGCACGCCGGGCATCGTCGCTGCACCCGCAGTTCTGGCTTCGAGATCACGTTCATTCAGACCGTTGATGACTTTGCCTATCTGGAAGTTGGAGCGGACCAGAATTCCAACGGTCTCCAGCGGCACCCCTTCGTCCTTCCACTTCCGCAGGTAGTCAGCAAGATTGTCGAGTTCCTCAGCGATGGAAGCCGACGCTATCTCTTCGGGCCGCGGCCCCACCCGCGAGGAGGTGTATCCGTTAATTGATTCCTGATCGCCTTCAATGTCCGTAACCGGGGCTCCGCTAAGAAGTCCGACGGCGTACGCCAGGTTTTGCTGGGTGGTGCGGTAATTGAGCGTCAACCTGCGTGACCGCCCGACAATGCCAATTCCAAAGCGGGACAACGGGACCTTTTGGCCATAAATGCGCTGATGCGAATCCTCGGCAATAAACAGGTCATCCGGACCCTGCTGGACCAGTTCCCGGAGAAACAGCCAGTGGCCAGCGTGCAGGTCCTGCGCTTCATCGATGAGTACATGATCAACAAGACGTGCTCCGCTGGCCTCTGCACGCTGGCGGAGCACCAGAGCAGCCAGATGCGCCAGCTCCACGAACGAGGCGTGCATTTCGATCCGGTTGTAGTAGCGGTATGCTTCGACGATTTTCCAGACAGCAAGCCGTTTCCCCCTGTTCAAGGCCGTGCCGCGGCCGGCGCGAGGCACCTTCAAGTATTCGTCCTTGCCGCTGATGAAGTTGGGCAGGATCACCGTCTCGTACTCCTGCTGGAGGAAGGTCGGATTGGCGAGCTCGAGTTCCAGCTGATGATCGACGTCGGCCAGTGCTGACTCCCATTGCTGGCGGGCACTATCGGCGTCCAGAATCTTCCCCGGCGCAGAGACCTCCAGCCCGAAAAGATCCTTCATGGCGAGACGCTGCTCAGTTTCTTGGGCACCGCGAAACACTTTGCTGACAAGTGAATCCACACCGGAAATGAAGATGCCGGGTGAACCTGGCTTTGCCGCCCGGGGAAGATCGGCATCCAGCTTCGCCAACCCGCTTTCCAGCGAGTCAGCTAGGGTCGTTGTGTAGGTGGTCAGGACAATCCGCGTCGCCGGTTCGGCCGCGGCCAACATCCGGGCGCGGTGGAGTAGGACCACCGTCTTGCCGGTTCCAGCACCACCGGAGAGACGGAAGGAACCGTTATAGCGGCGTTCGGAATAGACACGCTGTTCCGGATGAAGGAACGTGCGCCAGGAATCGAAGTCTCCACCCTCGATGACCTTCTTGAGCTCGTCGGAGTTGTCACCCACGAACGTGAATTGCATCTTCGTGGCCGGATGCTCCAGTGACTTCCGGATTTTCTCTTCTTCTGACGCCTGCGGGTCGTCCACGTAGCGGCTCAGCGCGAGCTTGTCCTGGACTTCCTGAACGGACGTCCCAGCAGCCAGTTCAAGGAGCGCAGTTGCCTGCCACTCTGGCGCCTCGTCCAAGACGTTCAGGAGATCTTCGTCCGAGGAGGCAGCGAATGCCCGGCCCACAAGATCCGGGGCGAGGCCAAGTTCTGAGACCAATCCAGCGAGGTCCATGCCGCACGCCAGGAGCGGGTTCGTCCAGGGTTCGGCCATCTCGTCGCTGCCCGACTCCGGCACCTCCACGTGAACCAAAGGCTCGACGTCGGGCTCCGGCGTCGGGGCGGCAGGAACAACGGCACCATAAGGAACGCTCGGGACAGAAGGCGTATCGCCGTCAGGCGTGGAAGCCCGGATGACCTCCAGAACGCCGTTGACGGAGTTGACTTGAAGCACGCTGGAGCGGGCAATGTCGATTGCCTCGTCGTGCGGCCACGCGCCGTAGTAGAAGTAGTGCGGGATGGTGTCGAACGCAACTTTGAAGAGGACTGCCCGATAGTTGAGGTCGATCCTGCCCGTCCGCACGCGGGGGTCTGCGGGCATATGCATGGGTTCGATATGGAGCCCGGGCGCGGTGTCGTCCTTCTGGAGCTTCTCGAAGAAGGAGTAGACCTTGTTCTTCATGGTGCCGTCGATCTTGTCCTTCTGCTTGATCCATGTCACCAGCGCCATATCAAGCTCCCTTCGTCGTCAGCAGTTCGCGAATATCGTCAACGTCTGTTCCCACAGTTGCCCAGCCGGCGGCTTGAAGTTCCGCTTGCCCGTCATCGCCGTCCAGCATGACGGCGATCCGGTACTCCGGCCAGGCGATCGAGACCGGCAGGCCGTCCACCTCGAAGCCGAGTTCAGGCAGGACGCGGATGTCCGCATTGGCAATAGCCAGCAGAAGAGTCTTCTCGAATTCGGTGGCTTGCGCCAACAGCTCGTTCCAGGCCGGGCTGAGCCCGTCCGACATCTGCAGACGGGCAGCTTCTTCCTCTACCGATCCACCGGCACTCACGGCAGACATCACCGACCCGATCGTCAGACCAATGGGCTTGAACGCCAGGAGGTTAGAGAGCCGCAGCCAGTCACGCCAGGATGCTTCGTGCGATGGCGAGCCGACCGCTTCGTGCCTGTCGTCCAGGCACAACCCCACAGCGATAGTGGACAGGCTCTTGGGCGACCCAGCCGCCGCGAAGCCCAAGCTCCCCGAGCTGTGCGTCCAAGCCGTGACGGTACCAGGAGGGAAAGCCGGCTTGGTGCCCTGGGATAGCGCCGACGCATGCGCGTACATCGCGTCGGCGTCACTGGGCTCGGGCCGCTGCGTCATCAGCATGAGCGGCACCAGCTCCGAGAAGTCCACCCATGCCTCGGGATCCGGCCGGTTGACCCATTCCCAGAGCATCGTCACAGCGTCCCTGCCCAGCAGATCCATGATCGCTGCGTTCACAGGGTAGTTGGCCATGAGCTGCGCGTTGAGCTTGGCACTGACCCAGGAAGGCAGCGCCACAATGGCGTCGCGGCCGGCTTCGAACGCCTCCACGTCCTGCCACGTCACGGCCCATGGCACGGCTGCCCCGGACAATTCAGAGCTGTGTCGGAGCTTGTCGCGCTTGGTTGCGTCGTCCGCGATTCTGTTGTGTTCCGGGGACGCGTGGAAGGCGAAGCCGTCCGTGTAGATCGCGAGTACGGGGAAGTTGGGGTCCGGCGGTCCCTTGAGCAGGAAGTCGGGGCGGGTTCCGGCGACATCCACTTGCGGGATGAGCTGCCATTGGAACTGTTGCCCGGGGATCCGGAAGGTGATGGTGTCGGCCATCGCACCGGGGGTCACTTTCGTGTGTGCGCCCACCGCCTTCAGCCGGTCCATCCAGGCTTTCCGGAAACGCTTTTCCAGTAGCGACTCGATCGAGGTCTCGGCGTCGGGCGCCTCTTCGGTGACGGCCCAGTCGGAGAACGACGGCGGGACGGCGCCGTCGTTGGCTGCCTCACCTGAGCGCAGCAGCAGTCCAAGCAGGCGTTCCGCGCTGGCCCGGGCCACCTTGTCCACCGTCCACGGATCGGCGAAGGGAAGCAGGCAGTGGTGGCAGGCCAGCCGCTCCTCGAAGCGGCAGCTGCAGTCGCGCACTGTTTGCCACGCGGTGTGCAGCAGCTCCCATACCCGTTCAGGGTTGGCGAATTCGGCAAGGTAGCCGGTGCCGCCGGGCACTTTGTCGTGCAGCATCAAGGCGACGCGGTTCCCACCGTGCGCGGGATCATTGATCCGCAGGACTCCAAGGTGGTCCGGGGCCCCGCCAAGGACGTTCTGGAGACCCAGCAGCATGGCGGCCTGAAGACTGGGGACGGAGAAGTCGTCGCCGTAGGTCACGTCCAGGGGCAGGTGCAGGACCACTCCCTGAGTGTTCAGTTCCCGGGCCAGTACCACTTCCTTGAGGCTTTCCTGGGCTGCCTTACGGTACTTGCACCAGAACCGGTGCTCGGTGGGCAGATTCTCCTTTGCGGACTGGTCCAGCTGACCGCAATAGGAGCACAGCCGGAACATGGGCGTCCGGACGTCGTCGCCGGCGATGGTCCGCACCCCGCCGTTGGAGGCCGTCCGTCCCGTGTTGAGCCAGCGGATGTCAACCCGGTTGTAGTATTCGGCGCCGAAGTCGTAGCCCTCCACAAACCAGCGCTTCTGCAGGTGTTGCGGATCGATATCCGCCGCAGCGACGATCGTGAAGCGTTCCCGCACGCGGTTGTCGCGGCGGTCGTTGATCGCGGCTTCGTCCCGGCGGACCTCAGCTGAGACTTTCTTCATAACCACTACGTCGAGGACCTGGCCGATGTCCGCGATCGCCGAGGTGCCGCAGCGTAGACAGTTCTGCACGGCCGCGGCGGTGCCGAGGTCAGTCTTGATCCAGCCGCACTGCGGGCAGACCTGCCATTTTTGGATATGGCTTTGCTGGGGGCCCAGGTCCACGGCGTCGATCAGGATTTCCATGCCCTGCGCATAGAACGTGGCGCCGGGAGCAAATTCGCTCAGAGCCACCGATGCGCCGCGGTTGTAGGTCACCGTGTCAGTGACGAATTCCTGCGTGTCCGCATCCTTCCAGGACAGTCCCACATCCAGGCTGACCGAGTCGTCCAGAAGTGTGTAGTTCGGCAGCACGCCGTAAGCCTCCAGGACCGAAATCCAATATTGGCCGCGGAGCTGTTTGAGCTGGTCCCGGATCATTTTGAGGGTGGCTTTGGCGGTCCGAAGGGCCTGGTGCGCGTCGGAGGTCTTGTCGTCCAGCCGTTCCGCCTGGGCGGCCGCGGCCTCCAGCTCGGGCAGGGCGTTGCCGATCTCTTTGCGGCGGGTGTCCAGTTCGTCGACGTCGGCCTTCCACTCCCCTGCCGCCCGGACCAGGTGACGGGCGAGGCCGCTGGGCTCGCCGTCGTCGTGCCGCGACGCCCACGCTGTCAGGCGGGCGGCACTGTCCGCGGAAATCCGCTCGCCGAACTGGTCCAGGAACTCGGTGAGATACGCGGTAGCGTTCGCCGTGGCGTCCTCGATGAGGTCGCCGATGAATGATCCGGGCGCGACGCTCCCGAGGGCCTGGATGGCGTCAACCGGGTGCGGCCGGCCCGCAACCCGGGCGAAGCGGTCTGCAACGTGGGCTACATACTGGCGTCCCAGGATTTCTTCGGCATCCAGATACGTGGCCGGCGGCCGGACCTCGCCGTTGATGACGGAGAGCGGTTCGTGGAGTTTGGGCAGGTGCTCTCCACGGCCGCGCACGAAGGCAAGGACCAGCGAGTTGCCGGTCAGGCGGCCCGCGCGGCCCACCCTTTGCAAGTAGGAGGCCACGGACGTCGGCAGCGAGGCCAGCATGACGCAGGAGAGGTCGCCGATGTCGATGCCCATTTCCAGCGTGGGGGTGGCGACCAGGACGTTGGGAGCCTGCGGGTTGTCCGCGCCGGACTTAAACTGCGTTTCGTAGAGAATCCGCGTCGCGTCGTCCAGCAGCGACGTGTGTTCCCGGGCCACCACGCGCTTGCTCTCGCGTGAGGAGTACAGGTCCCGGTAGAAGTTGCGGGCGTCGGCGGCGTGCCGCTGCAGGGTCCCGCTGCACCGGACCAGGGTGCAGGGGCCCCCGACCAGCTGGTCGATGACCGTGAGACTTCCGGGGGTGATTGCCTGGCAGACCTTGCACTGAACCGTGTGCCGCCCGGCGGCCAGATCCTCGGCGTCCGGGACGGAGAGCACGATCTTCTCCGGATCCAGCCAGTAGACATCGGCCCCGGAGTTTGTCTTGGAGTTGCCGAGGGTTCCGTCGTCTGCAAGTGCCGTGATGAGTGCCTTGGCAAGGTAGCCGCTGTCAGCAGGAGCTACGCCGAGGCAGCGGGCCGTCCATCGTGCGTACCAGGATGCCGAGGATGTAACGCCGTCCAGGTTGTCGGTCGCCGCGGCGGCGTTGCCGATCCGGGGGAAGGCCGGGGCCGGCCGGCCGGAGGGGAACGCCGGCATGCCTTCTCCCTTGGGCCGCCCGCCCCAGATCTGCCAGCGTTTTCCGTCGGTCACGATGTAGCCTTTGAGCCATTCATGATGGACGCCGCCCTGAAGGCGAACCCTTTCCACAGTGCCGCGGATCCATTGAAGCAGCTGCTGCTGCGTGGGCGCGGCCTCCCCGACCATGGTCTGGTGAAGGGCCGAGTCGTAGGCTTTCCGGGCCACGGAGAGCATGCGGGTGGGGTTACCGGCGTCGGTTTCGACGGCCAGGGACCCTGTGAGTTCCAGGGTCCGGCCGGTCCGGGACTGAAGGCCGAGCTCCAGGAGGGCGTCGAACTGCAGCCTGCGTTTGGCGAAGCGCCGGGCCCGGACGCGTTCCGCCGGGGAGGCCTTCGGGTCCCAGAACGGCCGGAAGCTTTGCCGGTCCACGAATTCGGGTGCGATCAGCTGGTACCGCGCCCCGGGTGTGTCCGCGCGGGCAATCGCGGCGTCCACGAGTTCCGAGAGCGTGGCCGGCTGCACGTCGAGGGCTCGCCGCAGGGCGGTGCGAAGCGTCATGGTGTGGGAACGGGACTGCACGTACCCGGCCCGGTGCGCGGCGTCCTGGACACTGTCGGTGAAGACGAGGGCTTTCTTTTCCTCATCGTTCAGGCCCTCGGCGCCGAACAGGTTAGAGATGCTTACGGAGAGCATAGTGGCGATGGCGCTGCCCATGAAGGCGATGCCGTCCTTGGCCAGGCATGACGGGCAGACGTCCTTCTTGGACTGGTCGTCCGCGTCCTGCCCGGTGAGCATTAGGACGGGAATGATGCGCCCTTCGGCAAGGTCGGCGCTGTCCGCCTTCGGCGGCATGGTGGAGAGGCCACGGTTGACAGTGTGCAGCCAGTGCAGGCCCTGCACCTGCTCCGAGCCGTCCTGGTGGAATTCGATGATGTCCGCCTCGCCAGCGGCCGAGATGAGGGTCCGGAAGCGCGGGTTGTTCGTTACGCGTGCTTCACGGATCTTGGAATCGTCCAGCTCCAGGTCCAGGCCGGTGGGCGCCAGGACAGCGCCCCAGCCCGAGCGGCCACAGTGCCGGCAGTAGAGTGCCGGCAGGAACATGTCGTGGGACTGATCCACGCCGTCGTCGGACCAGCGGAAGCGCGGTGAAGTGTCGACGGCGGCGTCCACGCGGGACATCTCGCGGATCCACAAATGTGTTTCCACCGTCACTGCCGCCCTGCCGTGGCGGGCGCGGATGTGGCTGAGCAGTGCGATGACGTGGGCGATGAATTCTTCCGCGGCGTCCGGTCGCACCCCCGCCGGTAGCGAATGGGCCGGGAAGATGGCGTCGGTCAGGTCCGAGAGAGCGACGGCGGTGCTCGCATGTCTCAGCAGAGCCGCGGTCAGCGGGTGCGTGCGCATCGCGTCCAAGAGGTCTGCGGGGTGTTCGCCGAAGAGAGTGTCGAGGACGGGCCCGATGACGGTTTCCGGGCCGCCACCGGCCTCGCGCAGTTCCGCGACGGCGTTATTGGCGGTGATGACGTCGAGGGCGATGGCGTTCAGATCCCGGCACTGCACGGTTCCGCTGGCGAGCTCGGTCCATGCCTCCTGGGTGAGCCGCGATTCGGTGACGACGGAGTCGGGCGGGAACACCTCGCCAAAGACGGTCTCTGCGAAGCGAAGCATCGCGTCCGGGTCGCCTTTGCTGCCGAGCGTTGCTGACGTGGCGACCGGCGTGGCCCGGCCGAGCGGGCGGGCCCGGTCTTCCCCGCTCAACCCGTGGGGATGGTCGGTCAGGTCGTCCGGCCAGTAGCTCTTGAGCGTCAGCCCGAGCCGGCGAAGCAGCATGGCGACGTCCGTGCCCTGGGCGCCGTCGTAAGTGTGGAATTCGTCGAGGACCACGTATTGCAGGCTGGTTGCCGACTTCTGCCAGAGCGGTGCGTCCGAGTGGCGGAGCAGGAGCATGTCCAGCATTTTGTAGTTGGTCAGCAGGATGTCCGGCGGATCCTGGTGGAAGACATCGCGGTCATTGATGAGGCCGCCCGGAGCGACTCGGGTGCGATTGGTGTCCTTTTGGCCGGTGTAGATGCCGGCGGTGACGCCTGACAGCTCCGCGTGGGTCGTCAGCAGCTCGGCCAGGCGTTTGGCCTGGTCGTTGGCGAGGGCATTCATCGGGTAGAGAATGAGCGCCTTGATGCCAGTGATGCCGTCCCGTTTGGCGCGCAGCACATGGTCCAGGATCGGGTAAAGAAACGCCTCCGTCTTACCGGAGCCTGTGCCAGTAGTGACCAAAGTGGGTAGCGGGCGACGGCGGGCCCCACCGGTGCCTTTGCTGCTGAGTCGCTGGAAAGCCCTCGCCTGGTGGCCGTATGGCTCCAAGCCATGATGCCAGTCCAGACAGTCCCTCCAGTCAGGTTCGGCGGTTTCGAAGGGAAGCCGCAGCCGGACGTAGGCGCCCTTGAAGAGCCCCTGCTCCGGATCCGAAAGGAAGTCCTTGATGGCTGACTGCGCGTTCCCGTCCGTCAGCGCGAACGTGGTGGCGAGGTAGTCAGAGAGCCCCCGGCGCAGATCCCCGGCCTGGGTGGTGGGCAGAAGCTCTGACATCAGGCTTTCTCCTCAAGCATGCTCGAGAAGCGAGCGTAGGCCTTCCGCATATCTTCCTCGCGGTCGAAACTCTGGAACGGGAACTCAAAGACATACTCGATGCCGCTCTGCGGGTGGGTCCAGGTCCGATCTTCGAGGGTCAAGTTCTCGCCGACTTTGCGATATAGCCGGTTCATGTCGCCGGGAACCTTCCGGCTGTTCGCGTCGTACAGGTCGTTCTCCTCGTAGCCGCGCAAGACCGGGAACTGAGTGCGATAGATAGTGCACAGCTCGTCTGCCGATAGGCCTGCTGCCAGAGCGACTGCCGAATCAAGTTCGACCTGCGTAAGTCTTCGATCGGCAGCACTTGTACAAACTCTTTCTCTTGTCCAGGGGAGTCCGATTACGGCTTCGTACAGATAGGCGTATTGCTGGGTCAGGCAAGTGAGATTCGCAGCCCTTGAAGCGATTGCGAGGCTAAGTGAATGCCCTTCGATAAAGGGCAATGTCTCTACAACTGAGCCGTAGAAATCTCCGATCCCGGCTGACTTGACTAAGAAATCGACCGGAAGTGCCGATAGGAATCCGACAAGGCTCATTAACCGCATAGGTTCCGCAACTGCTGGGCCTCCGGCTGAGATTACCGTGTTTACGTGGGCTGGCCCGGCTGGAATGACTGTTGAATAGAAGGTGCGAACTCCAGTGACAGACGCCATTCGGCGCCATGCAATCCTCGCCTGCGTGCGGGCAGAGCTTGATGTCGCACCGAATTTCCACTTGGTGTAGTCCGAATCATAGGCTCTGCGGTCAACTGCGGGCTGGTAGCTAGTCCGCGGTATGAAATCTGCGGGTAGAGCCTCGAGGTCAAGCTCTGTCCAGTCGAGATTGTTCTTCATTGTTGGGTTGGGCTGTTTGGCAAATGGGTTCGCAACGGTGAAGTGCGGGCCTTGCAGGATGACATCGTCCCAGGAAGCGGGGACAGCAGATCCAACCTCGAAGTATCCGTTCTTCCGGTCTGTCGTCTCGTTCCAACCGGATGAATATTGCAGCCCCAGCTCACGAACGCGTGGCGCTCTGCTGAGCTTTTCCAGTACCCGCGAGCTTGCCCTATTGACGGGGTATACCATGCGGGCCTGGACGGCGGGAGTTCCCGGCTCGTCCAGGATGTCAGCCCAGACACTCAGAACGGATTCGTCTACGTTGATGATGCGTTCCAAGTGAGGCCGGGTATCCCATTTTCCGTCGCCGTCCTTGAGACCCGGAACTTCGCCCGATCCATCATGGACCTCAGAGCGGGCGATAGTGTCCGGATGATAGAGCGACGCCGCCATCTTGAATCGTGGGGATTCGCGACGTGCACCATAGACGTGCACACCGTAGGTCACCAGATGATGTATTTCGAAGAGCGACAGTTCGTTGATGAACTGCCAATGCCTTCGAAGACGGCGGTAGGTCTCGGCCCGGAGATGTGCGGCTTTCTTTTCGGTGAAATGTGATTCGGGGTGAACAAGAGCCACAACTCCGGTCTTCGCTACAGACGCCCACGTCCGCTCCATGAAGGAGCGATAAAGGTCCGGACGGAGGCCAGCCACGATCGCGTAGGACGCCGGCGACGTCAGAAACTCACGAACCGCCACGATCCCGGCAGCCTGGGAACACATGAACTCGACCTGAGTAAGATCCGCCCTGGCTAGGAGCTGCTTTTCGGCTTTCTGCGCTTGCGTCTGTTTGTCGTTCAGCTGCCACCACGGATCAAACTCGGCATAGACAGCATTCTCGTCCCAGTCCGGCCGAACCCATGGAGGGTTACCTACCTGCAGATCGAAGCCACCGCGGCCGAAGACGGACGCGAAGTCCAGCTCCCAGTGGAAGAAGCCCTGGTCAGCGGCGATGCTCTCGCACACCTGCAGCCATGAATTTTGCTTCTTGGCAATCTCGATGTCGGACACCAGAGCAAACTCAAGGTCGGCCCTTTCGGCGTCGTTCAGTTCTGCCCAGGTCGATGCAGCACTAAAAGTCTGCTGCCCTGCCATCTTCGACTCTTTGCCCTGCAGGCCAAGGATCATTTCCAGCGTTGCGAGCCACTCGTCCAGTGTCGGAGGTGTGGCCCCGCCGGTCGCCCGCTCGGTCAGCGGCCAGAACCACAACGCGTTCCAGGCATCCATGACCCGGCGGAGACGCTGGTAAGCGCCATTCTGGTCGTTGAGAGTCTGCTCAATCTGTTCGCGGGTGACGGCCTGGACTGGAGTGCCTGCATCACCGGGCCCAACAGCCGTGGCGTGCCTGCCGAAGTAGTCGATGTCCCGGCGGGCCTCAGCCTCGGCGACCTGCAGCCGGCGCAGCGTGAGCTTCCACAGGGATTCCACCCGGCGCCCGAGGTTCACCATGCGGTCGATCTGCGTTTTGCTGGGTTTGTACCTAATCTTGTTGCGCCAGGTCTTGAGCTCCTGCTGGGATTCCCCTGCCAGATCCTTGACTTCCTTCGCGTCGGCCGCCGCGCCCCAGCCGTCGGCAGGGAGCAGGAAATGGTGGATGCGGCCTACCACGTTGGGGTCGTCGGTCTCTGCAGTCATGGCCTCGACGAGCCCGGTCAGGGGTGCATCCTGCGGAGCGCTCTTCAGCCATGACTTGTCGGTGACTGCCTGCCGTGAGTACGTGGCCCGGCGGGCGCCGATCAGCGAGTTGCCGCGGCGCAGGCGCAGGCCGAACCACGGCGCCTGCAGATCCTTCACCATGGTGTCCAGCCAGAGGGAGACTTCGGCGAGTTCCACCGCCGTTGAATTCAGGTCCACGCCATGGACTTGGTGCAACGCGATTTGGGCTTTGACCTTCTGAAGCTCCTCCGGATATTCGTCCGCGGGGATTCTGACGTCCAGCTCATCCTGCTTCCGCTTCAGGTATTCATCCGCGAGCTGGCGAACGGCCTCAAGTGCGAACGCGCCGGACCCCAGGGCCGGCTCGCAGACCGTCAGGTTCAGAAAGTCGTCCGCTGCCGTCGTCTGGTCGTTTTGGTCCAGAAGCTCTTCGAGCGCCTGGGAGACGACGAATTTGGTTAGCACCTCGGGGGTGTAATAAGAGGCAGACTGTTGGCGTTCGCGGCCGGCCAGCCGGAAGACGAACGAGCCTGCGGGGTGCAGCACAGGGCGGCGCTCCCCCGTCCTTTCGTCTTCTTCCACAACGAAGTGCTTGGCGTCAATGGACTCTGACCGGTCCACCGGGACCACCCAGGATCCCTTTTCCGGATTCCCGTCCTTGGCCACCTCGTGCAGGGGTTCCGCGGCGATGAATCCCGTGTAGGACATCAGGCCCTCATAGACGGCCCCAAGCTGGTTGATGCCCAGTTCCGCGTAGGAAATGAAACCCCGGTCCTTGCCCTTGGCTTCCTTGCTCAGCAACAAGTGCTGGAGGACGCGCTGCAGCTCGGCGTTGCTGAGCATGACGTCATTGATGAGGGACGTTGCAGCATCGTGGAAGAGGTCGGCCTTGAGCGGCTGAAAGACCAGGCCTTCGTTCTGGCCGGAGGCATCATCCGAGGGGCTGGTCCCTGCCGGGGCGTGGCCATTGTCCACCAGATGAAAGAGTTGCGCGAGCGATTCGTAGATGTGGGTTCCGCGCCGGGACTCCGGGGTCTGGATGTTGACCAGAGTCAGTTCCCGCAGCCGGTCCAGGCCGTAGCCCTCGTTGTATTCGCCGGCTCCGACCGGGAGGACGCCCATCTCCGGGGAGGCCTCAGCGTAGAGCAGGAAGAGGATCCGGTAGAGGAAACGCAGGGACTGGCGGGCCAGGACCTGGCCGTCTACGTCCTCCACGCCCAGACCCGCTGCACGGCGGCGGTCCAGGACATCATTGGCGATGATTTCGATGGAGCGCCGGATACCTTCGCGAAGGTCCTGGGAGACGCCCACGGTGTGTTTGACAGAGGCTTCGAGGACGCCCTCCCACCAGATGGAGCCGTCCGGCGTCGGCATAAGGGAGTCCCGGCCGAAGATCGCCAGGAACCGGTCCGTCTCGGCATTCTTCTTGGTGTCATTTCGGTCCGCGACCAGGAGCGCGTCCGCGGCCAGGTAGCGGCCCTCGGCCCAGCGTTCCTGTTCGGTCAGCACCAGCCACCGGCCGGCCATGATCACCACGAACTTCGGGGCCTTGTCCGACAGATACGCCTCGGACACGGTTTTCGCCACCGTCAAAGCCGTGAACGGTTCTTTGCCGTCCACCAGAACCCGCCCAAGGGGCAGCACCGTGGACAGCACGTCTTCGAGGGCCTCCGCCGGGGCGGCCTCGACGAACAAGACCTCGGAGCTCTCCGTTGCCCACACGCCGGGGACGAGCGTTTCGGTGCCGCTGCGCTCGAAGGTGGCGGCCGCCGTCGTGCCCCTAAACCCGAGGGCACCGCACAGCAGGGCGTAGGCCTCGGACGCACGCGCCGGGTCTTCCGAGAGCCCGGCGAGCAGGATCTGAAGGCGTCCGCGGACCTCGGCGAAGCGGGTCGGGGTCGTGGAGTGGCCTTGCTTGCCTTCCTCGTCCCAGTTCTTGCGGAGTTTGACGACCTCGGCCTGGAAGGATTCCTTAGTGGAGTCCGTGGTGAAGAAGTGTTCGCTAATCCAGTCTTCGCCTACAACGATTGAATCAAAGGACTGCGTCACTGGTCAGCACCTTCCGGGACGGCGACAGGGGTTGCGCGGGGAACGACGATCAGAAGGGGGCGGACCAGGCGTTGGGCCGGGGCGAGCGACTCCGCGATGCGCTGCTCCTCGCTGACACGCGCGCGTTGCTTCTTCACTTCCGCCCGCTGAGCGAAGTCGAAGGACAGCTGGGTCCAACCGGTGGCCCGGTCCTTCCACGCTTGTAGCCGCTGATTGGCGGAGTTGGCGGCTGCTTCAAAGGTCAGCTGCATGGTCTGCCGGGCGCTCTCCACTGCCTGCGGCAGCAGGGCCTGCAGCCCGTTTATCGTGACCGGTCCGGGGTTGGTCGCCTTGGCGTCGACGCCGATGCTGCTCAGGTGCTCGCCCAGATGTTCGAGGGGTTCGGAGAGGCAGAACGTCGGGTTGGCGGGGTCGGGGAAGTCCACCGCGATGAAGGCTTTGGAGACTACCTGCCCGCGGCGGTTCATCAAGGTCCCCATGAGCAGCACTTGGGCAGCGTCCACTTCGCCGCGGACCACAAGGACTTCGCTGCGGGACATCTCGGACAGGGCCCGGTCGCTGGCCCAGTCCAGGACGGGGTGGAGCGGGCCGAGGTAGTGGGCCTCGGGCCAGCTCATGTGATCGGATTCGCGAGCGCGGTTCAGTTCCCGTGTGCCGGCGTCGACGGTTGTGGCGAGTTTGAGCCGCTCGGTGACGCGCCGCTCGGACAGATAGTCCTGCGGGAGGTAGCCCAGGCGGTGCTGTAGGTCGACGGGCGGGTTGAGTTCGGCGAGGCCGTGTCCGCTGTGGACGGTCCAGCCGAGGACCTTGTGGGGATCGCCGAAGGCCTCGTTGAGGGCTTCGTCCAGGAAGTCCAGGTCCGTGGAGTAGAGACCGAGCGGTTTCTCCACCGGGATGGTTTCGGTTTCCCCGCCGTCCTGCAAGGCCTCGAAGTCGAGGAAGTCCCAGAGGTCGCCGGAGTCAGGATCGGCGTCGGGCTCGCCGACGACGTCCTCGAAGTCCTTTTTGCCCAACAGGACGTCGCGGATGGCGTCTTCCTCCTGCTTGACGCTGTACTGACCCATGAGGGAGGCGACGTCGTTGAGGACCGTGTGCGCCTCGTATTCGCGCTCCATCAGGCGAGTGAGAACCTTGATGTCCCCGGAGAAGCGGGTGTTGTGCGGGTTCAGGAGCAGGGTGGTGATCTGCGGTTTCTGGCGCTGGCCAAACCGGTCGATGCGGCCGTTCCGCTGCTCGATCCGAATGAGGCTCCAGGGGATGTCGAAGTGGATCAGGTGGTGGCATTCGGCGTGAAGGTTCACGCCTTCGGACGCGACGTCGCCGGTGACCAGGACCCGCAGCGGACTGTTTCCGCGCTTGAACTGATCCACGATGCTTTGCTGTTCGACGTCGCTGAGGCCTCCGTGCAGGAGTCCGATGTTTTCCGGCTTGAGGCCGAGGGCCTTGGGCAGTGTTTCCTTCAGCCATTTGAGGGTGGCGACGCGCTCGGCGAAGACCACCGCCCGCATCGGGGATCCCTTGCCGACGCCGATCTTCTTCAGGTAACTGACGAGCTCGGTGTACTTGGCGGATTCACCGGTGTTGGCGGACTCGGTGAGCTTGCTGAGTCGCTTGAGGGCTTCGGTTTCCTTGGCCTCGGAGGGGGAATCGGCGTCGAGCTTCCTGAGACGCTCCGTGACCGTCTCGAGAAGCGCGGCAGGGCTGGAGAGGAAGGCCTTGGCAAGGATCCAGGAGAATAGCGCGCCATTCTGGCCCGAGTACGGTGCCGGTTTGCCTTCCGGATAGAGCCAGACGTCGGAGAGCTCCTCGGCGATAGCGTTCTCCGCGGCGGAGGCGGAGATGAGCCTGTTGTCCGGTTCTTCCCGCTCGGCCCAGTCCGCGCCGACTTCCTGAGCGACCTCCGGGCTATGCCGGTGCCGGCGGATAATGAGGTTCTCCACGTGCTTGGGGTCGAAGGTGCCATCCGGGCGAACGGCAGTGGGGTCCAGCAGCCGCAGGATTTCCGCGAACGACTCGTTGCGTCCGTTGTGCGGGGTCGCGGATGCCAGGATGAGGGCCTCAGTGTTTGGCGCGAGCACCCGGGCGAGCTCGTTGTTCATGGCCTGGGTGTTGGTGACGTTGTGGGCCTCGTCGATGACCACCGCGTCCCAGTGCAGCTTGCCGAGCTGGGCCCGGTAGCGAGGGCTTTTGAGGGTATCCATCGAGATGATGGCGCGTTTGTAGTAGGTGAAGGGGTTACGCGTGGCCGGGAGCTTCTGCCGGATCTTCTGGATGCCGGCGGAGTCGAGGCGGACGAACGGCAGTGCGAACCGGCACCAGAGTTCGTGCTGCATCTGCTCGAGTACGTGGCGCGGGGTGACGATAAGGATGCGTTCGCCGCGGCCGCGTTTGACCAGCTCGCTAAGGATCATGCCGATCTCGAGCGTCTTGCCGAGGCCCACGGCGTCCGCGATCAGGATGCGCGGGCGGATGTTCTTGGTATCCAGGGCCTTCGCGACGGCGATTTGCTGGTACTTGAGGTTTCGCGACAGCATGCGAGTGGAGACCGTCAGGTACTCCGCCGACTGGGGTGTCGGTGTCTTGCGAAAGGTGGTCTCGAGGAACAGGCGGGCTCGCCGGTAGTTGGGGGTGCCGTCGGCTACGACCTTGGACTTGGCCGGGTCCACGACTTCGATGGTGTCCAGTGCAGAGTAGAAGGCCGCCGTGGTGTCTCGGACGAGCTCGCTGAGGCCCTGGACCCTTATGAGCGTGCCGTCTATCGACTTTTCGACGCTGGTGACCAGCCAGTCCTCGTCACGGACACGGACCACCGAACCGGGTGCGACGTTGAGTTCCCGGTGTGTGGATGTAACTGTCAAGACCCTGCTCCTGTGTTTGCTGCTTCCCCATGCGGAGCTCCAGGCATACGGCCGGAGAGCTTCTATCCTTATTATGTCCGATATTGACCGATACATCGCGTCCACCAAAAAGCTTCTGCTTTCTGCTGGCATGGAATACTCCAACAGAACGACAATCCAGACAACCGCAGTGAGCGAAGCTGCCGATAAATCTATTCTCTCGAAGAACGTGAATTAGCTTATAACGTTTCACAAGAAGTTGAATGCAATGCAAAATCACGATCATTTGATAAAGTAATCGTGACGGCCCATCGAGACCTCAAGGTGCAATCACCTAGCCGCCACTGATAGGCGCTTCCCGACGCCCAAAACAGACCAGACCATCAATCACATCCTGCGCTCAATATACTCATTCCAGCTGAACATAAATAAGCTGGCAACGGAACATTAGTTAGGATGAGCTGATAAGTTCCCAGAGTGGATCAGTTGAAACTTTCTGCGATTCAACAATGGCCCCCATACGCGTCATATACTGACGCCTTGGTACGTACACCCATCCCCTATTGCCTTTTATTTTTCTTATTATCTGCTCGCGCTCCATGTAATTCAAGGCGGAGTGAGCGCAAGACTCATCCCAGTATGCCTCTGTACCGCGAAGAAGCGCTTCTTCCTTTCGTCCTGATCCGGGTTGAAAGAAGAGCTTCTTAATCATGGCCAATAGCGTCTTTTGACCGTTTGTGAGGTTCAGAGTGCTGATACGAGAAGCGGTTAGACTGTAGCGAATTTCTCCCACTTCACACAGCGGCCCAAAAGCATCCGGAAGAGCATCTCGGGAGCTCACTCCCTCTAGTTCCCTTATGATGCAGTCATCAATCCAGACGTCACTAAACTTAGCGTCTTCAATAATTATCGTATCGAAGAAGATATTCGTCAAAGAAAGTTTAGAAACGAATTTCTCCACGAGTCGCAACTCCGTGATTGCTCCACCATCAACAGATAGGCCTTCAAAATCGCAAGCGTCTCGGTCCTGTAACAGTCTGGCGGCGACAAAGTCCGCAGCGGCTTGAACGTTTCCATGGTTAACGCACTGACGGACATACTTTAACGGCGACTGATCGGCTGGCAAATTCTGAGCCCAAACGCGTAACCCGAAGTTATCCAATGGCTGTTGCCACCTTTGTCGAGCTATGTCCGGATCACTTTGGCTGAACGTATCATTCATAGCAAGGCCACGCAGGCCATTCTTCGCGTAGTCATCTATAAAGATTCGATCAGAGCTTCCTGAGCCAACGCGTCCGAGATACGGAAGGCGTTGTAGCAAAACAGACGATTCATCAATAGGTGCAAATCCCGCCACTAGATAAAACGCCTGATTTATTTCAGCTGCAGAAAGAGTCTCGGCCACTGCACTTTGTATCCTTGAAGACTGTGCGAGATGAAGCAAAATACGCTTTACCGTAGTTGCATCCAAAGCCGAATGAATACGAGTCTCACGACCACAGACTGCATCGACGACGCTCTCGAAAAATTGAACTTCGCCATCGGAGTTCTCTTGGATTGCCGCCAACTCATCTTGGTCCAACTTAGCCAAAAGCTGACATATCAGGGGTTTTCTGGGCATCCAATCGGGAATAAAGTCAATCAATGAGTTTCGGCTCAAATATTGACGTGCCTCTTGCTCCGTAAATTCCTCGGGGCATCGCAGGATGATGCACGAAGAGTTAAGTCCAAGACCTTCCAACATTTCTGCATCAGAACTGAAGTAGTGCTCACGTCCCGTTATCAGAACTCCGGATTTGGCACAAGACTGAACGATGTCGCGCACACCCTCCAGGCTTTTCCTGCGAGTCTCGGCCAACCGAGCCGGGTCGCCAGTCCAAGACTGGGAGCCTATCTCGTCGAAGCCGTCGAGAAGGAGTGGATGATTCCCTCGACGGAGGCTTTTAAGCAAGTTGTCAGCATACTGGCCCATCCCCATGTCATCGAGGTGGTTCCGCAGGATATGACTAAGGCTTCGGTACCCCCAATTATCACGCAAATTTATGGCAATTGGCGCGAAGGCATCAGAGGTCTTTGTAATCTCACTAAAAGTCTCCTTAATACATCGAGACTTCCCGGTACCAAATTCACCTAAAAGTATGAACCGTTTCCCGTCATTTACGGCCCGCGAAATGTCCGCCACGTTGTACCGCTTGCCCTTATCGTCCGTGTAGGCAATTGGGGTATATTCACTCGTGTCAGTGTCGCCTGTTTCAGGAATCACTGCACTTCCGAACGGCCTCTGAGCCCGTTCGTGCATGTACTGTCGGGCTCCCAAGAAGTGGCCAGCGAACGTCGATAATGTGTGGAACTGAACTTTTGCCGCCCTGGCCGTCTCACGCAGTGAAGGGTGGTTGTCACCCGAGGTCACGAAGAAACACTCGGCGTAGGTTCCTTGGCCAATGAGGATATTGCGCAATGTACTGAGCTTGGTGATGTCGTTGCGCAATTTGTCCAAGTCATCTCGAACGGAAATTTCAATGAGAACCCAGTAGTCCTCTTTCAGTTTGATCACTCCGTCGCACTGTATTCCCGACACGACTTCGCTCACGCACGGCATCGACCAAACCGCTTCGGCGATAGTCCGGACTTCGTTTTCAACTTCCGACCAGTTCACTAGCAGAGGTCCTCTCTAGGTATGCAAGCTCCGTTCGCGGCTCATAAGAGCGGGAGCCAGAGCAGTGCGCCCGCCAGCTATAGTTCCTAATTACGTGGCAGCACATTAATTGCGCAGAAGCCGGCGAGCTTCCCGTAAGCGTAGCCGTCACAGAAGAGGTGGCCAGCTAAGCAGTAGACGTGTCCGAGTGCTGACGTAACCGGTTCACGTTTCTGATGGGAAAAACGTGCGAAATCGTAGAATGTTGCATGCTCCATTAGAGGACCGGATCTGAGCACGGGTGCCGCCGTGGCCAAAGCCTGTTGAGCCTCGGCAACCGCGTCCCGGTGGAAACGCAAGGCGCGCCCGGCCAGACCGGACGCGCCCTTCGTGTGTCCTGAACCGTCAGTGGTTCACGGCACCTGGTTCAGTCGATCAGCACCGGCTCCTTGTCACCATCCGAAGCTTCAACAACCGGCAAAACCTTGCGGTTCCGGTGGTGCAGCCAGTTTGCCACGGCCAGAAGCGCCACGAGTCCGAAGGTGCTCAGGAGCTGCGGACGGGAATCCTCGCCGATGAAGCCCACCGTGAAGATCGCCGCGAGGATGACCAGACCAACCACCGTGAGCCACGGGAAGCCGGGCATCCGCAGGGGAAGCGCCGTTCCGTCGCGGTCTGCACGGAGGCGCAGCGCGAGCTGGGCCAGCAATGCAGAGGTCCACACCAGCAGGCAGGTCGAGCCCACGATGTTGAGCAGGACGGGAAGGACCATCTCGGGGAACGCCAGCTCAAGCACCACCGTGACAACACCGAAAGCGACGCTGGCCAGGACTGCGACAACCGGGACCCGTGCCTTGGATACGGAAGCGAGCAGGCGTGGGGCTTCGCCCCGCTCCGCGAGGGAGTATGCCATCCGGGACGCACCGTAGAGGTTAGCGTTGAGGGCGGAAAGCAGTGCCGCGACGGCAACCAGGGTGATGGCAGTGGCCGCACCGGGCATGCCAGCCGCGTCCAGCACCGCAGCGAACGGGCTCTTCAGCCCGGCCGAACCTACGGGAACAACAGCCGCGATGATGAAGATTGCACCAATGTAGAAGACCAGGATGCGCCACAGCACGGTCCGGACTGCTTTCTTCACGCTGCGGGCTGGTTCGGCGGTCTCAGCGGCCGCCACGGACACGATCTCGGTGCCGCCGAACGCAAACGCCACCACGAAGAGTGCCGTGGCGATCCCGGCGAAACCGTCCGGCGCGAATCCGGCGCCGGTGAAGTTGGACAGGCCCGGCGATTGCACCCCCGGGAGCCAGCCGAAGAGCAGGGCCGCGCCCACCAGGAGGAACCCGACGATGGCCGCCACCTTGAGCAGTGCGAACCAGAACTCGAACTCGCCGAAGTTCTTCACGCTGGTCAGGTTCACGGCGGTGAGCACCACGATGAACACAAAGGCCATCAGCCACACCGGAAGGGCCGGGAAGATGGTGGCCAGCAGGCCTGCCGCGCCGAGCGCTTCGGCCGCGATGACCACCACGAGCTGCAGCCACCAGAGCCAGCCCACGGTGGCACCGGCCACCGGGCCGTAGGCCTTGGCGGTATAGACGGAGAAGGCGCCGCTGTCCGGGTTGGCGGCGGCCATCTCGCCGAGGGCCCACATCACCAGGATGATGAGGGTGCCGGCCACGAGGTAGGAGATCAGCACTGCCGGGCCCGCGGCCTGGATGCCTGCGCCGGAGCCGATGAAGAGGCCCGCGCCGATGGCGCTTCCGAGCCCCATCATGGTGAGCTGTCGGGGTTTGAGTGCGGCGCCGAGTGGGCGGGCAGACGTCTTTGTCTGTTGTTCCATGAGGATTCCTCTGGTTGTAGGTGGAACGGATTGGGGATTAAGGGTCAGTCGGTTGTCAGGCTGCGTGGGCTTCGAAAACCTGGAGCACGCGGTCGTTGGAGGCGGGGCTGGCCACGGTGATCCGCACGCCGTCGCCCTGGTACGCCCGGACCATGATGCCCGCGTGGTCAAACGCGTCCACCAGGCTCGCCATGAGGTGCTCGTCGGCACGGATCCACAGGAAGTTGCCCTGGCTCGCCTGCAGTGTCCAGCCCTGGGCTTCCAGCTGCGCGGCCATCCGGGCGCGCTCCTGCTTGACGGCGCCAACCCGGGCTTCCATCTCACCGCCGGCGTCCAGCGACGCGATGGCCGCTTTCTGGGCCAGCGCGCTCACGGCGAAAGGCAGAGCGGTCCGGCGCAGTCCCTCGGCGATGGCCGGCGCTGCCACGGCGTAGCCCACGCGAAGGCCGGCGAGCCCGTAGGCCTTCGAGAAAGTGCGCAGGATGCAGACATTCGGGTACTCGCGGTAGAGGGCCAGGGAATCGGGGCCGCTGCCCGCCTCGGCGTATTCCACGTAGGCCTCGTCGATCACCACGAGGATGTCGGAGCGGACGGACTGCAGGAACGCCTCGATGCGTTCGTGGCTGATCGGCACGCCGGTGGGGTTGTTGGGGGTGCACAGCAGGATGACCTTCGTGCGGTCGGTGACGGCTGCGGCCATGGCGTCGAGGTCGTGGCCCTCAGCCGCATCAAGCGGGATGCGGACCGGCCGGGCGCCTGCCAGTTCCACCAGGATGGGGTAGGCCTCGAAGGAGCGCCACGCGAAGATCACGTCATCCCCGGCGTCGCACAGCCCGGTGATGATCTGCTGGAGGACGCCCACGCTGCCGGGCCCCACCGCGATCTCCCCGGCGGTGACGCCGAGGTGGGTGGCGAGCCGTTCGCGGAGTTCGACGGCGGCCGTGTCCGGGTAGCGGTTCATGGCACCGGCCGCTGTGGTCACCGCAGCGATGGCCGCGGGCAGGGGCTCGTAGTGGCTTTCGTTGCTGGCGAGGGCTGCGATGTCCACGCCGGCGCTGCGCCGGCCCGGGACGTAGGACGGAAGGCCGGTCACTGCGTCACGAAGGGTGGGGTGCGCCGTTTCCGGTGTTGTCCGGAACTGAGTGATGGTCATGAACACCGATCATGGTTGTGACCCGGCGCACATTGCAACATACACTCAACCCATTGGGACTTCTGCTCAACTTCTACTGCATGTGGTGAAAATATGACCATCGCGAACCCCCGCACCCTCGATTCCCTCGACGGCCGGATCATCCTTGCCCTGGACAAGGATCCCGAGGCCAGCGCCCTGGCGCTCTCCCGGACGCTCGGCGTCGCGCGGAACACGGTCCATGCCCGGCTGGCACGGCTCGAGCGCAGCGGCGCCCTCCGCTCCTTCAGCCGCAGGCTGGACCCCGCGGCGCTCGGCTATGACCTGATGGCCTTCCTCTCACTGTCCATCAGCCAGACGCGGACGGGTTCGGTGGATGACGGGCTCGCCGCGATTCCGGAGGTCATCGAGGTGCACGCTACCACCGGGGACGCGGACCTCATGGCCAAGGTGGTGGCGCGCGGCACGGCCGACCTCTACCGCATCACCAACCAGATCCTGGAAATCGAGGGGATCCAGCGGACCAGCACGGCCATTTCCGTGCTGGAACTCATGCCGCCGCGCTACGACGGCCTGCTGAACCGGCTGTCGGAACAGGAATCCCGCCCCTCCACCTAAAGTCGAGTGATGCGGGCCACAAGTGGGCAGATTTTCAGTTCCGCTAGCTCCGTCCTGCCAAATATCCCAACCCGATTCGACTCTCTTGCCGATCTGTGAACCAGCGCACAAGATTCCTGCATGACTACTCTCACCGTCTCCGGCCGCGTGGCGCAGGTTCTCAGCAGCTACCTCACGGATGTCTTCGGCGTCATGGGCAACGGCAACGTCTACTTCCTGGACGCCGCTGAGAAGCTGGGCCTCCGATTCTCCCCCGTCCGGCACGAGGGCGCCGCCATCGCCGCGGCCGACGCCTACTACCGGACGTCAGGACGCCTCGCGGCGGGCACCACCACCTACGGCCCCGGCTACACCAATGCCCTCACCGCCCTCGCCGAGGCGGTCCAGGCGCAGGTCCCCGTCGTGCTGGTCACCGGGGACGCCCCGAGCACCGGCACCCGGCCCCAGGACGTGGACCAGGCGGCCATCGCCGCGGGCCTCGGCGCGGCCACCTTCACCGTCACCCGCGACGCCGCGGGCTCCATCACCCGGCAGGCGGTGGAATACGCCCTCACCCGGCGCACCGCCGTCGTAATTGCCATCCCCTACGACCTCGCGGCACTCGAAGCTGCGGACGAGGAACTTCCGGCGCCGCACGCACCAAAGGTGACGGACGACGTCGACGGCGGCCTCGCGCAGGTAGCCCGACTGCTCGCGGGGGCGAAGCGGCCGCTGATCCTCGCCGGCCGCGGTGCGCACCTCGCCGGAGCCGGCCCGGAACTCCGGGAACTCGCCGACCACCTCGGCGCACTGACCGCCGGAACAGCCCTGGCGCTCAACCTCCTCAAAGGCGAGGGGTACTTGGGCGTCGCCGGCGGCTTCGGCACGGACACCGCGGCCGGGCTCATGGGCGAGGCCGATGTGGTCCTGGTGGCCGGGGCAAGCCTGAGCCCGTTCACCATGCGGTTCGGGCACCTGCTCGGCCCGGACAGCACCGTCATCCAGATCGATGCCGCCCTGCAGCCGACGCACCCCCGGGTGGACACGTTCGTCAGCGCGGACGTGAAGTCCGCTGCGAGGCACCTGCTTCAGCTGCTGGATGCCGAGGCTCCGGACGCCGGCCGCGCAGCAGCGTGGCGCGCGGAAGCCCGCAAGCGCCTGGCCGAGGGACCGGGCCACGAGGCCGGCTCCGTAGAGACTGCGGACGGCCGGCTGGACCCGCGTTCCCTCGCCAAGGCACTGGATGCGGTGCTGCCGGAGCGCCGCACGGTGGTCCAGGACGGCGGACACTTCGTCGGCTGGGCACCCATGTACTGGCACATCCCCAGGCCCCAGGACCTGGTCATGGTGGGGACCGCCTTCCAGTCCATCGGCCTGGGCCTTGCCAGCGCCGTCGGGGCAGCCCGCGCCGTGGAGGACGGCCGCACCCTGGTGCTGGCCTCCGGCGACGGCGGTTTCCTGATGGGCCTGTCCGACCTCGAATCGCTCATCGGGGCGGCCAGCAGCGCCATCGTGGTGATCTACAACGACGCCGCTTACGGAGCCGAAATCCACCAGTACGGCTCCCAAGGCCTGACCGAAAAGCCCATGCTGATCCCGGAGGTGGACTTCAGCGGTGTGGCGCGCGCGCTCGGTGCCGAGTCGGCGATCATCCGCTCACTGGCGGACCTCTCCGCGCTCACGGACTGGATCGACGCCGGCGCAAAGGGAACCTTCGTGGCCGACTGCCGCATCACGTCGAGCGTCCGTGCCCCGTGGCTGAGCGAGTGGATGGAGGCCTCGCGGGCAGCGAAGGCTGCGGTGGCGGGGTAGCGAACCGCCAGCGGCCGGTAGGCCTGCGATTCACCGGAGCCCTGGGGGCCTGCCGGGCAATGACCGCAGGCCAAACAACCAGCGTGACCACAGGTCCGACTGGTACCATATCCAGTACAGCAAGGAGGGAAACATGGCAATCACCACAAGCGAGGCACGGCGTGATCTCTTCGGCCTGATCGAGCGCGTCAACCTCGATCACACCGAAGTCGAGATCACGTCCAAGCGCGGATCCGCAGTCCTCATGTCCAAGGAAGAGTACGACGCCCTGGTGGAGACCACCCACCTGCTGCGGTCGCCTAAAAACGCCCAGCGATTGCTGTCATCCCTTGCTGCCGTGCGGAATGGT
This sequence comes from Pseudarthrobacter cremeus, assembly GCF_051857465.1. Lineage (NCBI taxonomy): Bacteria > Bacillati > Actinomycetota > Actinomycetes > Micrococcales > Micrococcaceae > Pseudarthrobacter > Pseudarthrobacter cremeus. The sequence goes on from NZ_JBPZHC010000005.1 coordinate 110,854, forward strand.
CAAGTAACCGAGCACGAGCTTACCGATCCGTGACTGAAGGCCGCAGGCTGGCATGGACCGCCGAAGGGTGGGAGGACTACCTCTACTGGCAGACCCAGGACCGCAAGACACTCAAACGGATCAACACCCTCATCGAAGACACGCTGCGCGATGATCCCTTCGAGGGCATCGGAAAGCCGGAGGCCCTGAAACACGCGCTGGCCGGAGCATGGTCCAGGCGCACCGACCAGGAACACAGACTCGTCTACATGGCGGATGACCAGTACGTGACCATCCTGCAGGCCCGCTACCATTACTAACGGCTGGTTTACGAAGCGCCAGCCCGCAAGGAAATCCAGCTTTGCCTCAGTTCACCTTCGTTCGCCCAGGCGAAGCGGCCCCTGATCCTCGCCGGCCGCCTGCCAGGCTGCCGGAGCGCCGCACGGTGGTCCGGGACGGCGGGCACTTCGTCGCCTGGGCACCCATGTACTTGCACATCCCCAGGCCCCAGGACCTGGTCATGGTGGGGACCGCTTTCCAGTCCATCGGCCTGGGCCTTGCCAGCGCCGGCGGGGCAGCCTGCGCCGTGGAGGACGGCCGCACCCTGGTGCTGGCCTCCGGCGACGGCGGTTTCCTGATGGGTCAACGGCCTGTATGGCTAATCGTCGGGGTGGGCCGATTCAGTCCCTTATCCGGCCTTAGGCGGGCTGTGTCAGGGCGGTAACAGTTGCGGATCCTCACGGCGGCGGTCATATACACGCCACGAAGATGATGATCAACCAAATCGATCCAAAGTACGAAAAAATGAAAGTTAAGGGTGCCCAGTTCCGAGACGTGGGACTCTTATGGCGGGACACCAAAAGCATCGGCCCAGTCCGGCACTCAGCTGGGACCGACACGTGGACTCCCCCCGAAGGTTGGCGAAAGTCCACGTGTCAGAAGCCAACGGGCCTTACGCGGTTTGCGAACTACGAAAAGGTTACGTTCCCTTCATCATCGACCTCGACCCACCGGGTGTCGCCCTTGATCTTCACACCGAGGGCGCGCTCCAGCTTGGGAAGCCAGTTCACGGCGGTCTGATTGATATATCGCTTGCCGTCTATCACTTCCACGGCACGGATGCTGCCGGGCCGTGAACTCCAACCGTTCACGGCACGACCGTTCCTGTATCCAGCCTTAAGGGCGAATCGGCGGATTTCTTCGGCGCCAGCGCCCTCGCCCGTCTCGGCGTAGTACCGACCAATGCTGCCAATGTAGACCAGTGAGCACATGTCCTGGAACTTCTGGTCCGCTTCCCTGTCGGGTGTGGCCTTCATCGGGAGCGGGTCGGTCAACGGATCGAACAAGATTGGCTCCGCTGTGGCAGGTGCCCATGTAACGTCCTCGGGCCGGGTCACTGGGTTGAAGTGCTCTTCCTCGTTGCGAAGCGTAGTCAGAAAGGCCTCGGCAGCAGCGGCAAGTGCTCGACTGAGGGAATCGGCGTTGTACTCGGTCATAATAGTCTGTCCTTCATAGTTCCAGTAGATGTTCTATTACTTTCTAGCTCTATGTAGAACAGCGTAGCTCATGTTCTAGCACAAAACAATACTGAATACGGACCGCGTAGGACTGCGTAGCACATGCGTCTACCTACTTGTGTTTGGCGCCGAAGGAGCGCTCAACGGAGCTTGCAGCGGGGTCTGTCCCAGACTGCTATACCGAGAACTGGTCGCCGCGGAGAGCGCAGACGAAGTTGACGAAGTTGACGGAGTTGACGACGAATAGGTCCGCAGGCATCTGGCTCTTCCCACGCGCTTCGGACGCGCTGGGCCGAATTTAGATCCTCAGGGGTGCCGTCCATGAGTCTCGGTTGTCCGCAGGACGTCGTTGTCGGCGCTGGCAGAAATGCCAGGAAAGTTCCCCTTGCGGGCTGCGCCACGGGACAAAACTGCGCCGCAACACCTGTCACAGGGATAGCATCCCGGTATGGCGACTGCGACACTCCCCCAAGTGCCGCCGTCGTACGTTTTTGCCTCACATCACCGTTGGCTTCCCGGGCCGCCCCTTGTGCTCCGCCCGCGCGATCTCGAAGCTGCTCTCGAACGGCAGCGAGTCCAGGTCCAGCAGCGGGTTTGTATCCTGCGTTTCAACCAGCTTGCGGGCGGCTTCCTCCGATTCCACGCTGGGCATGGACCCGGGCAGGTGCCGCCGGGCTGATTCGGGCAGGAACCAGATGGCCACGGCGGCAACCGCGGCCACCGCCATGAGGTAGTACGCAATCGCCATGTCGTCGCCGGTGAGTTCAATGAGGGACGCAATGATGAACGGGGCCGTCCCGCCGAAGATGGCCACCGCCAGGTTGTAGGCGATCCCCATGGCGGAATAGCGGTGCTCGGTGGGGAACAGCGCCGGCAGCGCCGAGGCGAGGTTCGGCACCGAGAACGCCACCGGGAAGGCGATCAGTGCGAGTCCCAGCAATGTCATTGGTACGCTGCCCGCCGCGATGGCCAGGAACGCCGGAACCGCGAGCACCACGGTGCTGGCGGCACCGATCCACAGCACGGGACGGCGGCCGATCCGGTCCGAGAGCAGCCCCGTGAACGGGATGCACAGCGCCATGGCCACCAGAACCGGGATGGTCAGCAGCGTCCCCTCCACCTCGTTGTACCCCTTGTTGCTGGTCAGGTACGTGGGCATGTAGGACGTGAGGGCGTAGGCCACCGTGTTGGCGGCCGCCGCCAGGATCATGGCCAGCAGGATCGGCCGCCAGTGCGCCTTCAGGATCCCCACCGGCCCCACCGGGCGGAGATCCTCACCGGTCTCCGGTTGCTTGGCCGCCACTGCTTCGGCTTCCAGCGTGGCCTTGAAGGCGGCCGATTCCTCGATCTTCATCCGGAAGTACACGGCAACGGCGCCCAGCGGGCCGGCCAACAGGAACGGGATCCGCCAGCCCCACGCCTCCATCTGCTCCTGGCCCAGGGTCAGCTGAAGGACGGACACCACGGCCGCGCCCGCCGCAAATCCGAGGTAGCTGCCCATGTCCAGGAAGCTGACGTAGAACCCCCGGCGGCGGTCCGGCGAATGCTCGCACACGAACGTGGTGGCACCCGAGTATTCGCCGCCGGTCGAAAAACCCTGCACCAGCTTGAGGACCACCAGCAGCACCGCCGCCCAGATGCCCAGCACCGCGTACCCCGGAAGCAGGCCGACGGCGAACGTCGCGGCAGCCATGAGCATCAGCGTCATGGCCAGCACCTTCTGCCGGCCGATCTTGTCGCCCAGCCAGCCGAAGAAGACACCGCCAAGGGGCCGGGCGATGAACGTGGCACCGAACGTTCCCAGCAGGAAAAGGTTCTGCACGGACCGGTCCGCTTCGGGCAGGAAGACCGGCCCCATGGTGGTGATGAGGTAGCCGAACACACCGACGTCGTACCATTCCATCGTGTTACCGACGATGGTCCCGCCCAGCGCCTTCCGCAGCGTGCGCTGGTTCACGACATTGATGTCGGATACCCGCAGCCGCCGCAGCTGCCGTTGATGCTCTGTCATGGCCCGCTCACCGCCGCCTCAGTCCTTGGCTGGGCACTCGCCGTCGTTCTTCCGGCCCGCCTGACCGGCAGGAGCCCAACACTCCGATCATCCTGCCGCTGCCGCACGGTGGCAACAGTGGAATCAGGAGTGGCCACCGGAGCCACGCCCACCCGCGTCCGCAACGGTCAGAAACGCGCATCCAGTAGGCGGATCTGTTCGCGCAGCTTGCCCTCCACGGCCTCAATGTTCGTCAGCCGGACCGCTGAGACTGCAAACACCGCAACCCCCAATATTGCGGTGGCCACGGTGCAGCAGAGGAAAAAGAGGGACCCAGTGGGATCACGGAGGATCCCGTAGCCATCGATGATGATGGCCAGCGCTGTCCCGGCCGGCAGGACTCGGATGGCAAGCGAGTACACCCTCTTCAGTTGCGCGAGTTCATCGCGCCAGTCACTGAACAGACTGGCCAGTGGCAGGACTCCCAAGCGGACCGCATACTTCACATGCTCTCGGTGATCCTCCGGCAGGATGGACGGCAGCGCCCGGGCAGGTGACGGTTTTATAACCAGAAGGGTTCCCGCAGCGAGTAGGCCCACGGCCGAGGACACGTGATCCATGGAGGTGGTGCCTGGATCAAGATCCAGGCACAGCACCATGCAGCAAGGCAGAAGATCGACGAAACATGCTGCAGGAAGCCACGGCAGCCCGCTGCTGGCTCCCTTGGACATGTCACTGGTCCTAGCTGGTGACGGGGTTGGCCGGGCTGAGTGCGGTGGCCCGCACCCTTGGATGGTTGCGGGCGAAGCCCCAGCGCAGGCTGATCACAGCCATCCACAGCACCACGAGCAGGAAGGGCCAGACGAAGAAATCCTCGTTGGCGGGAAGGCCGGTTGCGGCAAGCACGGCAATGCTCGTCGCACCGATCGCCATGCCGGCCAAACTCAGCACCCGTCCGAGCGCGCCGGTCACCAGAGCCGCGGCGGAAGCGAACAGCGCAAATACGCCCAAGGGCAGAAGTTGTACCAGGTGCCCCGCTCCATCAACGTCCATCAGGGCCCTGGCCAGCTCTGGTGACATGTCTTCCCGGAGGACGAACACGGCAATCACCATCGTGAGGGAGACGAGATACGCCATGATCGCCGCGATCCCTCCCACGAGCGCAGTGGCCGCAAGCCAGCCGGCGTTCCGCAGCCGCGTGTACAAGTAGCCAACGAACATTATTAATGCCAGCTGAGCCAGGATCAACATGGCAAACGCCACGCGAGCCCACGGGTTCTCGGCGATTCTCTGTTGCTCATCCAGTATCAGCTGCCCGGGCGATTCCCCACGGGTAGAACCCTCACCCACCAGCGCGCTTCCGATGTTAGCCAGCAGCACGTAGGCTGCTCCGCTGAAGGCTCCGACCCGGTCCACGGCGGTCATGGCCCGTCGCGGCCCCGGCTGCACCGAGCCTCCGTGGCCCGCGGATTGGATTTCATTTGCTGGGTCTGGACGGTTTTTCATGATGGTTCCTTTCTTTTGGCGTGGATGGGCCGGACCTATGCCGGCTCACCTGTCGATGATGAAACGGAACTTCCAAAGTTCCGGTGAACCCTTCAGCGGTATGGCCGCAGCATTCTGCTGACCTGGGGCGTCCCGCCAGTCCATTGACGGTGGAGGTGCTGTGCTTTCCCGTGCGCTCACGGAGGAAGCCGTCCCCATGAGGCCAAGGCTGAAGATGATGGTGATGATCAGCCATACTGTTCGCTGTTTGGATTTCCGGGCCATCGGGGGCTCCTTGGTTTTTCTCGTCCATGACCTGCTTTTTCATGGAGTTGATAGCCATCAGTGTTGATCACAGCACGTATGTGGCGCGTCGGCCCCCGGTAGCCATTCCGATGTACACCGTTAGGGGGTTCTGCGCGCTCACCAGCTACATCCCACGGCGTAGCGACGCCCGGTCCCCGGACTCTTTTTGGCCGTGGCTTTTCAGCTCCGGGATGGATATTGTCCACTCATGGATGGCACACGAAGCGGTGAGCCAGCAGCTGCAGGCGAGCCGCCCGCACCGGCCGGTGAAGCCGACGGCCGCCTGCGTGTGGTCCTGGTCGATGACGAGGCCCTGATCCGGGCAGGCCTGGCGCTGCTGCTGGAGTCAGAGCCCGACATGGTGGTCGTCGGGGAGGCCGGCGACGGCCGCGCCGGCGTTGAAGTGGTCGCGGGGCTGCAGCCCGACGTCGTGGTGATGGATATCCGGATGCCAGTCATGGACGGCATCGCGGCCACCCGCATCCTCACCTCCGAAGAGTTCAATGCCAGCCGCAGGGAAGCGATACCGGTCCTCATCCTGACTACCTTCAATGAAGATGAAGCTGTCCACGCCGCCCTGCGTGCCGGCGCCTCCGGCTTCATCCTCAAGAACTCGGCGCCACGCATCCTGGCATCCGCCATCCGCGCCCTTGCCGACGGAGCCGGCTGGCTTGACCCGAACGTCACCCGCAAGCTCCTCGAGGAATTTTCCAACAGACCCGAACCTTTTCTCCCCACCCCTGCTGAGTTGGATGAGCTGACACGCCGTGAACGGGAGGTGCTCGCCGCAATTGCCCGCGGAATGAGTAACGCCGAGGTCGCCGCAACCCTTTTTCTCAGTGAGGCGACCGTGAAAACGCACGTGCACCGGATCCTCATGAAGCTCGGGGTGGCGGACCGGGCGCAGGCTGTGGCGGCGGCCTACCGTCTGGGACTGGTCAAGCCGGACGGGCGTGGCTGAGCAATCCAGCCTGCGACGCCATCACCGACTACCGCAATAGTCCACCCGGGGATGTATGCCATCACTCAAACGAAGGATGGATGACGGTAGCCGTGCCCGGGCGCAAACTAGGGACAGAGGCACAGCCGTGACTGGTAACCCGTTGTGAGGTGCGCAGTGGTCCACAAATATTCAATGATCAAGCTGGCACACTCTGGGCATGGGGTGAAAAGGTCACACGGCTTCACCAGGGCAGATTTCACCGTCGTCCTGCTGGCATTTGCCCTTGAGCTCGTCAGCTTTTTTCCGGCTACGTCCGGCTCGCTCTCGGGAGGCCTGGCCGTGGCGGCTCTTGCTTACGTGGCGGCGGGGTTTGTTCCGCTGCTGTGGAGGCACCGCGCCCCCATGATGGTTTTCGCCGGACTCTTGCTGCATCAGGCGGTCTTCGTAGTCTTCCTCACTCCGAACTACTTCACCTTCTCGGAGGTTTACCGCGTCCCTTACATGCCAATAACGGCTGTCCTGGTGGCGCTGGCGGCAGTGGCATCCGATCAGTCGCTGCGGCAGTCCCTGACAGCCTGCATCACCGCAATCGCCCTTCCTGTCCTGGTTACTGCACCCGGCAGGCCCCTTGATGAGGATCTGTGGTTCATCGGGACCGGCGCCGTGTGGCTGAGCGGGGCATGGGCATTCGGCCGCTTTGTGGCACGTAACCGCCTACGCATCAGCTCGCTGGAAGAGGAACGGCGCAAGGCTGAAGCGGCCGTGGCGCAGGAACGCGCCCACATCGCCGCGGAACTGCACGACATCGTCTCCCACGCAGTCACCGTGATGACGCTGCACGCCGCTGGTGGACGCAAAGTGATGGATTCCGATCCCCAGCGTGCCGCCCAGGCCCTGGACGTCATCGAGTCCGTTGGCACTGAGGCTGCGCAGGAACTGGCCCGCCTTCTGGGACTGCTGAAGCCTCACGGTGGAACGGCGGACGAAGGACAGCAAAGCCCGCTGCCGACTCTGAGCGACATTCATGGGCTGATCGAACCTGTCCGTTCAGCGGGAGTGGAGGTGGACCTGAGGGCATCCGGGCAGGCTGGAAAGCTGGACCCCAGCGTAGGCCACGCCGCGTACCGCGTTGTGCAGGAGTCCCTGACGAACATCTCCAAGCACGCCGGATCCGGAACGAACGCGCTCATCGATCTTCGGTGGGAACCCCGTACGCTGACCCTCAACATTTCCGACGACGGCGCCGGCAGGCCCGAGAACCATCTTGACGGTACGTCAGGCTATGGTCTCCTGGGCCTCAAGGAGAGGGTGGAAGTCGCCGGGGGCAGCATCGAATGGGGGCCCAGGAACCGCGGGTTCTTCCTGAGCGCCCGGCTCCCTTCGTCGCCCTAGTGCGCCGCGCCTGGCGCACCGGTGAGCGGGCCGCCGTCGTAATTTACGAGGCCGCGTCACATCCCGGGCATCAGCCCCAGCTGTCCCATCAGCGAGGCGACGTCCGGATGGGCGCGGAACGAGGCGATCTTCCCGTCGGTGATGGACGCGAAATAGGTCCCTGTTCCCACCACGGATTTGCCCGTGGCCGGAACTTCCTGGTCCCCCATCCTCAGCGGCCCCGTGTTGGTGCCGGTGAACTCCACTTCCGCAGCCACCTCATCATCACTGACCACCCGTCGCGTGGCCTTGATGCGCATATCCGGGAAGGCCATGAACCAGGTGTCCATGTAGGCCTGGACCTGTTCCCGGGTGCGGAACGGTTCGGGGGCCATCACATCGGTAAAGGTGAAATCATCGGCCAGCAGGTCGGCGAAAGCCGCCGTATCATGCTGGTCCCAGGCCGCCATTCCGCGGTCGTCAAGCTGCTCCACTTCGGCGCGTGACATCACACATCTCCTCCTTGAAATGTCCTGATGCGCATCATGGTAGACCCAAGGAACCAGTAGTCAATGGTTCGCCGCTAGCTGGGGAAGAAGGCCCGCACCCCACCTCTGAACTGGCCCGAACGCGGGGGTTGGTCAGCCGCGTACCTGCATGTCCACCCACACGAGACGGTGGTCGCTGCTGGGAAACGGATAGACGCCCGTCAGCCGGGAGAGAGGGTCAGCCTGGGTCGGCCAGAACACCCCGGAACCGAGCACCGTGGTCCCGCGGGAGGGCAGCACGTAGTCAGCCCGCAGGTTTCCCGGCGCGGTGTCGCCGAAGTCTGCGGTGTCGTAGCGCGGGTCACCTTCATGGATGGCGTTGGCTCCGCCCTGCAGGGCAGCCGCTTCCACGGCACCATCAGAGGCCGGCAACGGGTCGATGATCTGCTTGGAGTCCAGCAGCTGGTTGACCGCGGCATCCACGGAGTCGCCGTCGAGCGGGTCCGCATTCTGGTCACCGAGGATAACGAACCGTTCGCTCGGCAGGAGCCCGCGCTTCTTGCCCTCATCGTCCACGATGTACGCCGATTTCGCCGGGGTGACGTAGTCGGCCCAGAACCGGATCTCGTCGTGGTTGCGGCGGCCATTCCGGTCCTCGGGGCCGTCAAAGGTCGGCGGCGTCGGGTGCGAGGCGAGCACGTGCAGCGTTTCGCCGCCCACCTTCACCGGGACATCCCAGTGCGACTTGCTGGAGAGGCGCACCACCTCGAGCTCCTCCGGGGAAAACCAGTCGGCCGGCTCGGGCGTGGCCGGGTTATCCGGCAAAAGCGCCCCTGGCATGTCTTTCCACAGGAAGTTCTGGAACGTCCTCACGTTCTCTGTGTCGATGGGGTACTTCGACAGGATGGCCATGCCGTATTGACCCTCGAATGCACCGAAGCCGAAGGCATCGTCGCCGCCGGCGACGATGCCGTTGTTGTTGAGGTCGAATCCGCTGGGGATCCCGGTATTCGACGGCGCCACGTAGGCGTAGGGGTAGTCAACGGGCTCAGCCCCGCCCTGCCCGATCGCCAGGTAGTTCTCGCGGAACAGGTCAGCGGCACGCATGTTCGGCACGTAATCGAACTCATTGAGCAGGATGACATCGGGGTTGGCGCGCTGGATGACCTCGGCAACGGTCCGCGCCTGCTGGTCCTCCGGCGTGCTCAGATCGGCCTCGAGTTCGCCCGCGGTTGCCCGGTTGAGCGACAGGTTGTAGGTGGCGACCCTCAGGTCAACCGCGTGGTCCTTTTGGGGCTCGGCAAGTGCCGGGGTCCCGCCGAAACCAACGGCGAGGCTGCCGAGAACGGCAGCGGTGGCAGCAGCGGTGAACGGGCGTCTCGTGGACATGGGACTCCTTGGCGGCGAAAATATGGCGGGTCTGACGACGGTGCGTTCAACCTATGCCGCCAAGGTGACCAACAGACATACCTCAGGCGAACGAAGATGGCACGGAGCAGAATCAACCGAGCCGATCTTGGGCCGGCGCCATAGGAAACCCACAGGTCCGCCGCCTAACATGGCCCACATGAAGGCTGCCCGGGACGCACGCTCTGCCGCCGTTGTGATCAACGCCGGATCACGCCGAGGGGCGGCGCACCAGCTTGCGGTGGACACGATGCGAAAGGCAGGCGTGCCCATTTCCGCCGTGCACCACGTGGTGTCGGGCGCAGGCCTGGCCGGGACGCTTGACCGGGTGGTGGCGGACGGGCACGACCTGGTGGTTGTGGGCGGCGGTGACGGGACGGTGTCCTACGCGGCCGGCCGGGTTGCCGGCACCGGCGTCGTTCTCGGGGTTCTTCCGCTGGGCACCGCCAATGACTTCGCCCGCACGCTGGAGATACCGAACAATCTTGCCGGGGCATGCGCCACCGTCGCGGAAGGGAAGGTGGTGGACATCGACCTCGGCCGGGCCAACGGCGAGCCGTTCCTCAACGTCGCGTCTGTGGGCCTGTCGGTGGCGGTGACCGAGGCCCTGAGCCCCCGCTTGAAGCGGTACATCGGGCCGCTGGCGTACAGCATCGCCACGGTTCGGGCCTATGCCCGGCACACGCCGTTCCGGGCCCGCCTCGAGTTCCCGGACGGGGACCACGAGCCGCTGGAGCTCGAGGACCTGCTGCAGGTGGCCGTCGGCAACGGCCGGCACTACGGCGGCGGCAACACGGTCTCCCCCACGGCAGGGATCGATGACCACACCCTTGACATCTACGCCATCCTGGCCGGCCCGCTCCGGGAGCACGTGAGCATCGCACGGCTGCTCAAGGACGGAAGCTTCATCGAACACGACAGGGTCTACCACCTGACCAGCCGACGCGTCCGGCTGGTCAGCGAGCCGCCGCTGCCGGTGAACCTCGACGGCGAGATCGCCACCACAACGCCGGCCGACTTCACCATCCAGCGCAACGCCGTCCACGTCGTGGTGCCCCAGAGCAGCACCAGCGCGTTGTTCGACGGACCGGGCGCCGCGGGCCGGCAGTAAGGTTGACGGCCCGCCGGGACAAAATGGGGCAGTTGCCCCATGCCCCTGCTGCGGCCCGGTCATAGGCTCGGGTCATCGAGAAAAGGAGGCGGCCATGACCATCTACCAGCCGCAGTCATCAGCAGAGGCAACACCGAAACTTGCCGAACTTCCCGAAGACGCTGCCGAGCATTTCGCCGGCTACGCCGTCCTGGGCCTGCCTTTTACCAGCGGCCACTACCTGGCCTTCCGGGATTTCCCGGTGAGCTCCGTTGGCCCCGGCTACCGCTCCGTCTGGCACCGGACGCCCGGCGGCGAGTGGACCATCTACGCCAACGCCGCGCCCGAGTTCAGCTGCGCCCGCTACTTCGGGACAGCCGTCCACCATACGGTGGAGACCGACGTCGACATCCAGTGGAGCGGGCCGTTCACCGCGGTGATCACGGTCCCCGGCGTTGTTGACTGGCGCCTGGAGCTGGGCACGTCCGCGGCCACGACGATGCTGACCGCCATGGCCGTGCGGATGCCGGAAAGCCTGTGGCGGAACGAGCTGGTGCTCCGGGCCATGGGAGCATTCGCCGGTCCGCTGCTCGGTGCCGGCAGGATGAAGGTCTCCGGTGTGGTGCCCAACGGCCAGACGTTCCAGGCCCAGCCGCGGCAGTTGTGGCTCGTGACGGATTCCCAGGCCACCATCCGCGGTGAGGACGCCGGGGTTCCGGGTGCACTGCCTGTGCAGGACCACCTGGCGGACTTCTGGCTTCCGCAACGTGGACTGTTCGGAGCGCAGGTGGGCGTCAGGTTCCCGTCCACGGCCCATCCCGCCGGACCGGCTCTTGTCCAGGCACGGACCGGGAAGAACCAGACGGCATAACGGCCGCCCGCGCGGTCCCTACTGCCTTGGCTGGCGGCTTCCTAGAATGGCAGGTGTGAAGCAGTCATCGGCTGACCCCCGCCGCAGCGAAGTCATGGCCGCACTGTCGCTCGCCATTGACCTGGGACTGGGGCAGCCGATGGAGCACATGCTGCGTGCGTCCCTGCTGGCGTTACGGATCGCCGGGGCAGCGGGCGTTGACGCCGCCGGCCAGGGCAGGATCTACTACGCCAACCAGCTGGCCTGGATCGGCTGCCACGCGGATTCCTTTGAACTCGCCGCGCTGTTCACGGACGATATCGCCTTCCGCGCCGACTACTACAACCGCGACCAGCACGGCCTGCCCATGTACGCCGGCATGTTCAGCCACGCCGGCGCCGGCCTCCCGCCGCTGGCCCGTGTTGCCCAGTGGACGCGTTTCGCGGCGACGGGCAGCGGTGCGGTGCGGACCATGATTGCCTCGCACTGTGTCTCCGCCGGGGTGCTGGCGAGCAGTGTAGGGCTCGACGACGGCGTGGCAGGACTGCTGACCCACACCTTCGAGCGGTGGGACGGCAAGGGCCTGCCGGAGGGTGTGGCGGGGCCGGAAATTCCGCTGGAGATGCGGATCATGCACCTCGCGGACACGGCCGAGGTCTTCCTGCGAAGGGAAGGCGTGGCCAGTGCGGTGGCCATGGTGCAGGCGCGCCGCGGCAGCCAGTTCGATCCGGCACTGGCCGGGCTGTTCATCGACCAGGCCGAGGCACTCACCGAAGGGCTTCTCGACGTCGACTGCTGGCAGGCGGCCCTTGACCTGGCTCCAACTGACGCTCCCCTGACAGGCGGCCAGCTGGATGCGGTGCTGCGCGCGATCGGCGACTTCGCAGACCTGAAGTCTCCCTACACGGCAGGACACTCCCGCGCAGTCGCGGCCCTTGCAGCCGCTGCGGGCGAGGAGCATGGGCTGCCGGCTGACGACGTCACGGAGCTCCGCCGCGCAGGCTGGGTTCACGACCTGGGCCGGCTGGGCGTATCCAACCAGGTGTGGGATAAGAAGGAGCCCCTCTCCGGGCTGGACCTGGAACGCATCCGAATGCATCCGTACCTGGGAGAGCGGATCCTCAGCCGCGTTTCCGGACTGAAGGGTGAGGCGGCCCTCACCGGCTCACACCACGAGCGGCTCGACGGATCCGGCTATCCGCGAGGGATCGGCGGAACGGAGCTGGGGATAAAGCAGCGGATCCTGGCGGCTGCGGACTCCTACCATGCCTCCCTGGAGCCGCGCCCGCACCGGCCCGTGCTCACGCCGGCTGATGCGGCTGCCAGGCTCCGGCGGGAAGTTTCGGCCGGGAGGCTCGCCGCGGAAGCTGTGGAGGCCGTGCTCGTGGCGGCCGGCCAACAGCCCCGCCGTCCGCATGCCGCCGCGGCGGGACTCACCCCGCGGGAAGTGGAAATCCTTGGCATGCTGTGCCGCGGAATGACTCCGGCCGAGATCGCCGCCAGCCTGTTTCTTGCCCGGAAGACCGTCCGCAACCACGTGGAGCACATCTACACCAAGATCGGTGCAACCAACCGGGTGGGTGCCACGTTGTTCGCGATCAGGAACGGCCTGACCGAGTACGGGATCGCACCCAAGTAGCGGTCCCGTGGGGCAGCGCAGCGGCGGCCAGCCCCCGCCGCTCTTACGCCGTCAGCGGCGCTGAATCATACTGGTGGCATGAGCGATGGTACCGATTTCCTGGCCTGGGTCAGGACAGAGCTGCACGATGCGGAACTGGCTATCCACAACGGTAATGCGGCCCCGCGCAGGGCACTCTGGTCCCGCAATGAACCCGTAAGTGTCCTTGGCGCATGGCGTAATGCCTTCGGACAGCAGGAACTGGACGCCTTGTTCACCGGCCTTGCCAAACAATTCTCAGACTGCGTCTCGTTCAGGTTCGAGTTGCTCGCTTACGACGTCCGGGGTGACATGGCATACACGGCAGGGCTGGAACATACCTCAGCTTCAGTCGACGGCCAACCTCGCAGCTACGTGCTCCGGGTGACGCAAATATACCGGCGCGAGGACGGTGCATGGAAGGTGGCACACCGGCACGGCGACACAGTAAACGGCTGACGCGACAGACAGGCCTAGCGGGGAACAAGCCGCCACAATGACGTGACCTCGGCCGTGCGCGCCTCGAACAGAGGATCGTCGCGGTCCGATGCCTTCGGATGCGTTGGCTTGGTGTCCAGCCGATCCACCACTGTCAGCCCGGCCGCCTCGATGGCGACCAGCAGGTCCTCACGCGACCGCAGGCCAAGGTGCTCGGCCAGGTCGGAGAGGACCAGCCAGCCCTCACCGCCGGGCTCCAGGTGGCCGGAGAGTTCGTTCAGGAAGCGGAACAGCATCCTGCTCCCGGGGTCGTAGACGGCGTTGTCCAGGCTGGAATGCGGCGTGGCCGGAATCCAGGGCGGATTGCACACGATCAGCGGCGCCCGTCCGGGCGGGAACATGTCCGTCAGAACGGCCTCGGCGCGGTCCTGGACACCGAGGTTCCGGAAATTCTCAGCGGCGCAGGCGATGGCACGCGGTTCATTGTCAGTGGCCACCACGCGGCGGACGCCACGTCTGGCCAGGACGGCAGCGAGCACCCCGGTGCCGGTTCCGACGTCGAACGCCAGCGTGTCAGAGGGCAGCGCAGCGGCCGCCACGAGATCCACATACTCGCTCCGGGTGGGGAAGAACGTGCCGTAATGCGGGTGGATGCGGCCCTGGAGGGCATCGACGTAGACGCCGTTCCGCCGCCACTCGTGGGCGCCGATGGCCCCGACAAGCTCGTGCAGGGACACCACGGAGGGTTCGCCGATCTCACCGTATGCTTCGGCGGCGGCCTCCTGGATATCCGGTGCGCGGCGCAGCGGCACCACCGGGCCCGGATCAAGCGGAATCAGCAGCAGGCCGAGAATACGTGCACGATGCGAGCGGGACTGACGGTGCCGGTAGAACTGATCGGCCGGAGTTCCTGCGGTCTTCTTTCCGGCGCCGACCCGGCGGTCCAGGGCGTTGAGGATCTGCCGCGCGTTGTGGAAGTCTCCGTGCCAGAGCATCGCGATCCCCTGTGATGCCATCCGGTTCGCATCATCGGCCGTGAGGGAGTCGGAGACCACTTCGACGCGTATGGGCGCCGGCCTGCCGTTCGCCGAACGCCAGCGCGCGGTCATGCTCTCACCGGCCTCCACCCAGGTCACGACGGCGGGCCCATCCGCCGCAGCTGCGCCCAGGGGTTTGGGGTCCGGCGTCGGGAGTGCCGCGGGAGCTGGTGATTCGCTGCTGATAGAGGTTCCGTTCCAAGATATTGGGGGCTCGGATACGGGCCGCTGGAGCCCTTGAACCTACAGTGTCAGGATACAGGGGACCTTCCGATGGCAGGGACCGGCGTATAACGTGATGGCGTGATCGTCCCCAATATTTCCCAGAACGCCGTGGCCGTCGCGGATCACTACGACGAGCTCGATCCGATCTACCGCCGGGTGTGGGGCGAGCATGTCCATCACGGGCTATGGGCAACGGGTAACGAGACGCCCGCCGAGGCCGTCGAAGCGCTGGTCGACACGGCCGGCGATCGGCTTCGCCTGATACCCGGCGACGCGTGCGTCGACATCGGCTGCGGCTATGGCTCCACCGCAAGGCGGCTCGCGGTGACACGCGGGGTCCGTGTTACCGGCGTCACCCTTTCCGCTGAGCAGGCCCGCTACGCCGCAGCGCACCCGGTACCCGGCGTGGACATCCATCTCCGCGACTGGCTCGTCAACGGGCTGCCCGGCGCCTCGGCCAATGCCGCCTGGGCGATCGAGTCGAGTGAGCACATGGTGAACAAACCCCGGTTCTTCGCCGAGGCGCACCGCGTGCTCGCGCCCGGCGGCCG
Organism: Pseudarthrobacter cremeus; assembly: GCF_051857465.1. Lineage (NCBI taxonomy): Bacteria > Bacillati > Actinomycetota > Actinomycetes > Micrococcales > Micrococcaceae > Pseudarthrobacter > Pseudarthrobacter cremeus. The sequence goes on from NZ_JBPZHC010000005.1 coordinate 126,188, forward strand.
CTTCGTCGTCTGCGCGTGGCTCGCCGAGACAGATGCCAGCGGCTGGAAGGTCCGCCACCTGCTCGAGCCGATCTGCCGCGAAGGGCGGCTGCCCTCGATGGGCACCCGCGAGGAGTATGAGGCGATGGCAATTGCGGCGGGCTTTGCGATCGACGGCTATGAGGATGTCAGCCGCCGCGTCGCGCGTACCTGGACGGTCTGCGCCCGCCTGCTGATGAAGGCCTTGCTCGCCGATCGCGGGACCCGCCGCCTCGCCCTTGGCGCACGCAACCGCATCTTCGTTCTGAGCATCCCCCGCCTCATCCTGGCCTACCGCACCGGTGCGATGCGCTACGGGATATTCACGCTGTCCAAGGCAGCGGAGAACAAGTCGCCGGGCCAACCCGGCACCTCTGCCGGGCGTACGCCTTAAAGAGGCGTGCCGCCGTCGGGATTCCCGACGGCGGCACGCGGCTCAGGGGGTCAAAGGCGCCTGTTTGGGTTAGTACACCTAGTGCGCCCCCGCCACAGCCGCGGCCTCGCCTTCAGCCTCAGCCGCAACACCCGCAAGCCGCAGCCAGGTGTCCACCACGGTGTCCGGGTTCAGGGAGACGGAGTCGATGCCCTGCTCCACCAGCCACTCGGCGAGGTCGGGGTGGTCGCTGGGACCCTGGCCGCAGATGCCCACGTACTTGCCGCGTGCCTTGCAGGCCGTGATGGCCATGCTGAGGAGCTTCTTGACGGCGGGATCACGCTCGTCGAACCCGGCGGACACAATCGCCGAGTCCCGGTCCAGGCCGAGCGCCAGCTGGGTCATGTCGTTGGAGCCGATGGAGAAGCCGTCAAAGTGGTCCAGGAACTCGTCGGCCAGCAGCGCGTTGGACGGCAGCTCGCACATCATGACCACTTCCAGGCCGTTCTCGCCGCGGCGCAGCCCGTTCTCGGCGAGGAGGTCAATGACGCCGCGGGCCTCGTCCAGGGTCCGCACGAACGGGATCATCAGCTTGACGTTGGTCAGGCCCATCTCGTTGCGGACGAAGGACAGGGCCTCGCACTCGAGGTCGAAGCAGTCGCGGAAGGACGGCTCCAGGTAGCGTGATGCGCCGCGGAAGCCCAGCATCGGGTTCTCCTCGTGCGGCTCGTACGCCGGGCCGCCCAGGAGGTTGGCGTACTCGTTGGACTTGAAGTCGGACATGCGCACAATCACCGGGTGCGGAGCGAACGCCGCGGCGATGGTGGACACCCCTTCGGCCAGGCGCTTGATGTAGTAGTCCCGCGGGCTGGCGTAGGCGGCGATCCGCTCCCGGATCTGCGCCTGGACGTCCGCCGGTTCGGTGTCCAGGTTCAGCAGCGCCTTGGGGTGGATGCCGATCTGCCGGTTGATGATGAACTCGAGCCGGGCCAGCCCCACACCGTGGTTGGGCAGCTGGGCGAAGGTGAACGCCTGCTCCGGGGTGCCCACGTTCATCATCACCTTCACGGGCGCGTCGGGCATCTTGGTGATCCCGGTTTCCTCCACGGTGAAGTCCAGGAGGCCCGCGTAGATGGTGCCGGTCTCGCCGTCGGCGCAGGAGACGGTGACCTCAACGCCGTCGGACAGTGAGTCCGTGGCGGAGCCGGTACCGACGACGGCGGGGATCCCCAGTTCGCGGGCGATGATGGCCGCGTGGCAGGTCCGTCCGCCGCGGTTGGTGACGATCGCAGAGGCGCGCTTCATGATCGGTTCCCAGTCCGGGTCGGTCATGTCGGCCACCAGGACATCGCCGGTCTGGAACGCGGCCATCTGGTCGATGGCGGTGAGGATCCGGACTTTGCCGGCGCCGATGCGCTGGCCGATCGCGCGGCCCTCGGCCAGGACCGGGCCGGTCTCGTTGAGGCGGAAGCGGGTCTGGCTGCCGGGCGCGCGGCGGGACTGCACGGTCTCCGGGCGTGCCTGCAGGATGTACAGGCCGCCGTCGATCCCGTCCTTGCCCCATTCGATGTCCATGGGACGGCCGTAGTGGTTCTCGATGGCCACGGCGTGCCGGGCGAGCTGCTCCACGTCCTCGTCGCTGAGGCTGAAGCGGTTCCGCAGGGACGCCTCCACCGGGACGAAATCGATGGTGCGGCCGATCTCCTGGTTGTCCGTGTAGGTCATCTGCAGGGCTTTCTCCCCCAGTCCGCGCTTGAGGATGGCGGGGCGGCCGGCCTGCAGCGCCGGCTTGTAGACGTAGAACTCGTCCGGGTTCACGGCGCCCTGGACCACGGCCTCGCCGAGGCCGTAGGAGGAGGTGACGAACACGGCGTCCTGGAAGCCCGATTCGGTGTCCATGGTGAACATCACGCCGGAGGCCCCGACGTCGGAGCGCACCATCCGCTGGATGCCGGCGGACAGTGCCACGTCGGCGTGCTCGAACTTGTGGTGCACCCGGTAGGCAATGGCGCGGTCGTTGTAGAGCGACGCGAACACATCCTTGATGGCGGCCAGGATGTTCTCGATCCCGCGGACGTTCAGGAAGGTTTCCTGCTGCCCGGCGAAGGAGGCGTCCGGGAGGTCTTCCGCCGTCGCGCTGGAGCGCACGGCCCAGGAGAGGTCATCGGTGCCACCGTGCTTTTCCACCAGTTCCCGGTAGGCGTTCCGGAGCTGCGCTTCGAAGTCCGGCAGGAAGGGCGTCTCGCGGATCAGGGTCCGGATCTCCTGGCCGGCAGCGGCCAGGGCGGTCACGTCGTCGGTGTCCAGGCCCACCAGCCTGTCCACGATCCGCTGGTCCAGGCCCGAATCGGCCAGGAAGCTGCGGTAGGCATCCGCGGTGGTGGCGAACCCGTCCGGCACCTGGACGCCGGCGGAGGTCAGGTTCTGCACCATCTCGCCGAGCGAGGCGTTCTTGCCGCCCACGCGGTCCAGGTCCTTGAGTCCGAGTTCCGAGAACCACAGGATGTCTGTTGCCATAGTTGCTGCTCCTTTGCAGAGGGTGTGTGCAGGGGCCCTGCTCACGGCGGTGGCCGCGTGAGGGCACAAATCCCCTCTACATTGGCAGGCCGGGGAGAGGCACGCCACATGATGTGCACCACACTCAGTTTGTGAAAGTTTTCCCTAATGCTTCAGGTTCATCCTCTGCAGGATGGTGGCCGCCATCTCCTCAACGGACACGCTGGCCGAATTCAGGTAGGGAATCCCGTGTAATTCGTAGAGCCGCTCCGCGCTGCGCAGCTCGAATCCGCACTGCCGCAGCGAGGCGTACGGTGAGCCGCGGCGCCGTTCCGTGCGGACCTGGCTCAGGCGCAGCGGGTTGGTGGTCAGGCCGAAACATTTCGACACGAACGGCTTCAGCGACTTCGGCAGCCCTTCCCGTTCGAAGTCTTCCTCCACCAGCGGGAAGTTCGCAGCGAAGATCCCGTGCTGCAGCGCCAGGTACATGGTGGTGGGCGTCTTCCCGCAGCGGGACGGCGCCACCAGGATGATCTGGGCCTTCTCCAGCGCACGCAGGCTCTGGCCGTCGTCGTGCTCCATCGCATATTCGACGGCGGCCATCCGGGACTGGTAGCGCTCGGCGTTCCCCAGGCCGTGCGCCCGCCCGGGTTCCCCGCTGGCGTGGCTGCCCAGCGCCTGCTCCAGCTGGTCCACGTACGTCCCGATCAGGTCAACGATGATCCCCTGGCAGGCCGAGAGGGTCTGCCGGATCTCGCTGCTGACCGCCGTGGAAAACACGAGCGGCGCCGGGCCCGTGGCGGCGGCGCCGTCGATGATCCCCACGACGGACCGGGCCTGCTCAACGGTGGTGATGAACGGTATGGTGATGCGGTCGAAATTGTTCCCGGGGAACTGCGTCAGCAACGTGTTGCCCAGCGTTTCCGCCGTGATGCCGGTGCTGTCCGAGAGGAAATAGACAGGCCGAAGAGCGTCAGTGGTCATTTCATGACTTTAGCGGGCGGATGCTGCCCTTTTGCCGCTGCCCGGCATCGGGAACATCCTGGTAGCGGGCTAGTTAGGGGTCCGCTGCCTCGGGTCCAAGGCCTCTATCTGCTTTCTACCGGCCGGAATAGCTTGCTTTCAGGGCTGCTGACGTCGTGGATGCACGAACTGCCGCTGGGGACACGGATAGAAGGCAGGAAAAATGAAGAAGCTACTGGCGAGTGGTGCGGCTTTCGCCCTGCTCCTGGCCCTCACCTCATGCGCCAGTGACACTCCCACGATCTCGGGGAACCCGGGCGGCGGGGAAACGGGCTCCAGCGCCAGTGCGGCCGCGTCCACACCGAGCCCGACACCCACCGACAACCGCATGGCCGCCTTCGGGCAGACGGCAACGTTTCCGGATGGCGTGGCTATCAAGGTCGACTTCTCGGGCTGGGTGGCGGCCACTCCCGCGGCGTCCGGCGCCGTTGAGGGCCGGATTGCGACGTTCACCGTCACGGTCACCAACGGCTCGAAGAAGGAGTGGGCCGGCACACTGATGGGGATCCCCGACGTGAGAGTGGGCCCGTCGCTAACACCGGCAGAGATTGCGATAGACGAGGGCACTGACCACTTCCTGACCACCGTCATGCCCGGGGAATCCCAGAGTGCCAAGCTGGGCTACGGCATCACCGCCGCAGATTCCGGGCAGGTACGGCTCGAATTTATGCCCGTTGACTTCATCGGCACGTCAGTGATTTTTCAGGGGGAACTCGCTGCCCCCACCGTCATCGTTGTGACCGGATAGGCACCATGCGCCGCAGCGGTGCGCCGCCAGGGTTGCAGGAGGCCCCTATCGGGACGCGAAGGGGACGTTGATTCGGCGGAATTTCCAGAGTTCAGGCGAACCGACAAGCAGTTTCGTCGGATCAACATCCTGCACGTTTGCCACCGTCTGCTCCTCCGCTACGGCCGGGACAGTTGCCGGAGAACCGCCGGTCCCGCCGTGGGGTTGCCAGCTCAAAGCCAGCATGAATACTGCCAGGTTCATGGATGCCAGGCGCCGCCTGGCTTCCTTCCCCCGGGTGGGACGGAACCGGTGATTCGCGGGAGTGGGCACAGACATGGCGGCCGACGTTCTAGCAGTCCGCGGGGCGTCCCAGCACCGAACCGAGAAGTTCGTTGATATTCAAGACCATGGAGAATGCGCGACTGCACCATCGTGCATTGACGCTTTAAACACTGGCCCGGCAGCAAAAAGCTGTCAAGACGTAGCCGGGGCAGCCCGCTCCCCCGCCCTGCCAGGGTGGCCGCGAAGGAAAAAGCGGCGTGCCGCCGTCGTAATTCACGACGGCGGCACGCGGCGGTTCTGGCGTGTTGGCTCAGCCGAACAGCGCCGCCACCCGGGTCAGGGTTTCGTAGACGCCGAAGGCCAGCGGCACCCCGACGAGGGCCCAGGCCACGCCCAGCCTGCCGGTGGACGGTTTCACAGGCGTGTGCGTGCCGGGGGTGTGTGCTGTGCTCATCTCAGGCCTCCATGGCTGGTTCGTGCGGCCGCTCGCGGTCCGGGCGGGGTTCGTGGAATCGTGCGTCGACGGGCTTGACCAGCAGGTTGGCCACGAAGCCGATCACCAGCAGCCCCACCATGGTCAGCAGCGCCGGCTGGTAGGACGCGGCGTCCAGCTGGCCCGGCTTGCCCTGGGCGTCCAGGAACGCGTTGACGATCAGCGGCCCGGCGATTCCGGCGGCGGACCACGCGGTCAGCAGCCGGCCGTGGATGGCGCCCACCTGGAACGTCCCGAAGAGGTCGCGCAGGTAGGCCGGGACGGTGGCGAATCCTCCGCCGTAGAAGGAGATGATGATGAAGGCCAGCGCCACGTACAGGAACGTGCTGGTGGAGCCGGCCAGGGCCAGCACCGTGTAGAGCACGGCGCCGACGCCGAGGTACACCATATAGATGCGCTTCCGGCCGGTCACGTCGGACGTGGCGGACCAGGCGAAGCGGCCGGACATGTTGCCGATCGAGAGCAGCCCCACGAAGCCGGAGGCGACGGCGGCACTGACCAGGGACACGCCGTCGGACTGGCGGAAGAAGTCCTGGATCATCGGCGCAGCCTGTTCCAGGATGCCGATGCCCGCGGTGACGTTGCAGAACAGCGCGACCCAGACGAGCCAGAACTGTTTGGTCTTCACGGCGTTCCTGGCGGAGACGTTGTCCGTGGTGACGAGCGTGGCGGCCTTGACCTTGGAGGGATCGAACCCCGCCGGCTTCCAGCCTTCGGCCGGGACCCTGATGGTGAACGCGCCGAAGAGCATGTACGCGAGGTAGACGACGGCGAGGGTCAGGAAGAGCTTGCCCACGGCGTCGCCGCTGGCCACCCAGCCCTGGGAGCCGGAGTTGGGATCGTACATCTTCAGCAGTGCGGTGGAGACGGGGCTGGCGATCAGCGCGCCGCCGCCGAAGCCCATGATGGCCATGCCGGTGGCGAGGCCCGGCCGGTCCGGGAACCACTTGATCAGGGTGGACACCGGCGAGATGTAGCCGATGCCCAGGCCGATGCCGCCCACGAAGCCGTAGCCAAGATAGACGAGCCATAGCTGGTGGGTGAAGATACCGAGGGAGCCGATCAGGAAGCCGCTGGCCCAGAACATGGCCGAGGTGAACATCGCCTTGCGGGGCCCGTTCGTGTCCACCCACGTGCCCATGATGGCGGCCGAGAGGCCCAGCATCACGATGGCGATGGAGAAGATCACGCCGATCTCGGTCAGGCTGGCGCCGAAGTGCTTGACCAGTGCCGTCTTGTACACGCTCGTGGCGTAGGCCTGGCCGATGCACAGGTGGACGGCGAGCGCCGCGGGCGGCACCAGCCAGCGGTTGAATCCCGGCGGGGCAACAGTTCGTTCACGGTCCAGCCAGCCCATATTTGCTCCTCTTGCCTGTTCGAAGACGTCGGTGTCCAGCGATCTGGGGGCGAAAGGCCCTTAACGGGAAAAACGCCTCCGGCAATCATGGTGCAGATACTAAGCAAACGTACGGTTAATGCGTTGAGCGGTAGGAGATTCACGGCGAACGGTGGCGGCGGGGCGCCGCCGCACGGCTGTCGCAAAGCACGCCCCGTACCTTAACTATTCGTTTATCGGGTAAATTTAAGGGAGGAATCGACGGGCGAGCGGCCCCGGTTCCACCCCCCCTCCTCCTTGAATGGATCCCTTCCCCATGTCCTCCGTGACGCCCACGCCCGCGCCCCATCGATTCCCGCTGGCAGCCATGATGGTCCTGGCCACCATCGCCTTCACCGCCATCACCACCGAACTGCTCCCCTCCGGCCTGCTCCCCCAGATCAGCACCGGCCTGAACGTCTCCGAACCGGTGGCCGGCTACCTCGCCGCCGCGTACGCCGCCGTCATCGTGATCACCGTGGTGCCCGCCGCCCGGCTGCTCGGCAAAGTCCCCCGGCGGCCGCTGCTCGTGGCGCTTGTCCTGACGTTCACCGTCAGCAACGCCCTGGTGGGCCTCGCCCCTGACTTCGCCGCCGCGATGATCGCACGGCTGGTGGGCGGCCTGGCCCACGGCCTGCTCTGGACCACCATGGCACCGTACGTCGCCCGCGTGGTCCCGGCCGACAAGGTGGGCAAGGCCCTGGCCATCGTCTTCAGCGGCAACAGCCTGGGCCTGGCCGTAGGCGCACCCATCGGCACCGCCCTGGGCAGCTTCCTCGGCTGGCGCGCGGCGTTCCTCTCACTCGCCGGCTTCGGTCTGCTCCTGGCCGTCCTCGGGTTCTTCCTCCTGCCGTCCGTCCGGCGCGTCGCCGGCGAGGCCCGGCCCTCACTCCGCGCGGCCATCGCCCAGCCCGGCGTCAAACCCGTGGCCATCGCGTGGCCGCTGCTGGTCCTGGCCCACTTCGCGCTCTTCACCTACATCGCCCCGTACATCCGCGACGCCGGCCTCCCCGACTACGCCATCACCCTCTCCCTGACGGTGCTGGGCGTCTCCGGCCTGCTGGGCATCTGGATCGCCGGACTCACCGTGGACTCCCATCCCCGCCGCTCGCTCCTGATCACGACGGCGGCAATCGCCGCTTCGATGCTTGCGTTGCCGTTCGTGGGCGGCAGCCTCGCCTTCGCCCTGGTGCTGATGACGGTCTGGGGCGCCGGACTGGGGGCGATCGGCATCTACAACCAGTCAGCCATCCTCCGTGCCGGCCGTGAAAACAAGGACGCCGCCAACGGCCTCACCGTCCTGACCATCCAGCTGGGCATCACCATCGGAGCCCTCTACGGCTCCGCCGCCCTGGTGGTGGCAGGTCCGCTGCTGGTCCCGGCCGCCGCGGCCCTCCCGGTCATCGCCGCCCTAGTGATCGCCTACGCGGGAAAGACGGCCGCCTACCCGCCCGGCCCCCGCGAGTCCGTCTGGAAGCAGCCGAGGCCGATCAAGGAACGCGAAGGCACACGCTAAAGGTGCGGCCGGGGTGGCGCTTCGGGCCGGAACCATGGCTGGACTACTTCTTGGCTTGCGCTTTCTTGGGTGGCGCCGCCGTTGAGCCTCTGACCACCAGCTCGGTCCCGAGCTCGATCCGCTGCGGCAGTTCCTCATCGCCGTCCAGGTGCCGGAGCAGCGCGCGCATGGCGGTTTCGGCCATCTGGACCACCGGCTGGCGGATAGTGGTGAGCCCGGGCTCGATCCACTCGGCAGCTGGGATATCGTCAAAGCCCACGATGGACAGGTCCTCCGGGATCCGGAGCCCGGCCGAACGCGCGGCACGGTAGGCGCCCAGGGCCTGGTCATCGTTGCCGGTGAAGATCGCAGTCGGCCGGTCGGGCAGCTCCAGCAGGCGGCGGGTGGCTGCCTCGCCGGAACCGATGGTGAAGTCACCTGGAACCATCAACCCGGGGTCCACGGCGATGCCGGCCCGCCGCAGCGCCGAGATGTAGCCGTCCTCGCGGGCACTGCTGCACTGCAGGTCCTCGCGGCCGCCGATCATGCCGATCCGACGGTGCCCCAACTGCAGCAGGTGCTCCGTAGCCGAGTGCGCGCCGTCCCAGTTCGCTGCCCCCACAGTCATGAGATCCGGCCCCGGCTGGCCCACTGGATCAATCAGGACCACGGGGATCCCCAGCGACTTGATCCGCTGGATCTGCTTGGCGTCCAGTTGGTAGACGGCCATCAGCAGTCCGTCCGATTTCCGCTCGGCCAGGTTAGCCAGCCATGGCCGGATCCGCGAGCCATCCATGTTCAGACTGCTGACCACGGTCCCGTAGCCGGCGTCCTGCGCCACGCGCTCCACGCCTTCAATGATCTCCAGCGCCCACTCCGAGCCCAGCCCGGGAAACACCAGGTCAATCAGGCCTGCCTTCTGCTTCCGCTTGGCCGGGCGCCTGGCATAGTCCCGCCGGGCGATGATCTCCTCCACGCGGGCGCGCGTCTCCGCCGCCACATGGGCGTGGCCGTTCAACACTTTGGACACGGTGGGTACCGAGACCCCGGCCTCCCGGGCAATCTCGCTGATCGTTGCGCGCCCGGTCTCCTGCTTGGTCACCACGGAACCCACCTTCCAGCCGGGACAGTCCCCGGCCGCTAGTTATCGGAAAGTCCCCATGTCCGGATGCGGCCACACATGCCATACACCCTCCGGGCCCCTCTTTTTCCCATGGTAGTCTGCGCTTCTCCGAGATAGAAACTTTCGGCCGAGTCGAGAGAATGCAACTGCCGTCGGGTGGTTTCAGCTTGTTCCAATGCCCCTCCGGCCACGTACTCAGCCCACATCCCGGTCTTCGCACTGACCAGCCGCGCCGCAGCCGCGTGGAACCCCGCCAAAGCCTCCGGCCCTGCGGCCAGCACCGCCTCTTTCAGCGCAAAGTACCCCTCCAGTGCCAGGTCTCGACGGCGCCGGGCGGCCTCCTCCCCCGCCGCCACGCCGCCGTCGGCATCGGTCAGTTCCAGGGCGGCCGCGCGGCGGTACGCACCAGCGTCCGCGAGGTGCTCCGGCGGGAACGTCATCACGGCGTCCCCGTTCTCCGGGAGCCCGGCGTTCTGCATCACCACCAGCACCTGCAAATCACCCGAATCGTTGATGGCGCGGTGTACCGTGCCGGGCGTGAACCACAGCACCACCCCCGGCTCCAGCACCGTCGAGGTGAACCCGCGCGAATCCAGGGTCTCCAGCCGGCCCGTCCCGCGCTGGACCACGTAGGCCTCGGTGGAGGCCGTGTGCACATGCGGTGTGCCGCCCGCCGCCCCGTCGGCGCCGGGCCAATCGTAGATACTGACCTCGGACAGGCCCGTGGCGCCAGGGAATGACGTGATCATGCTCAGGTCCAGCCCGCCAGCGCGGCCTGGGCAGCGCCGGCCAGGGCAGCGGCGGAGTCAGCGTCCACCGCTCCATCGGCAATCACGACGGCGTAGCGGTAGGTCAGCGGCCGGCCTTCCGTGAGCGGAACTACTTCGCTGAAGAACGGCGCGGAGCCCAGGCAGGCGAACATCGAGGACCGGGCGAACCACTGGTTTGGCGCTCCGGGGTTGGTGGCGTCCTCCGCGAACAGGACGGTGGAGGACCTGCAGGTGACATCGTGCTGGCCGGTGAATGCGATCCACGGCGAGCGTGTGCCCATGAATTCGTCCGTGCCGGCGCCTTGGTCCGACCGGAACTGCCCTCCGGTGAAGGAGCGAGGACCGCGCCAGAACAGCCCGCCGTAGCCTGCGTTCTCGCGGCCCTCGGTGGTGGGGCTGCCGATGCCGATCTCCACGCCTGAAACGTTGCTCACCTGCGTCTCGAACAGGAGGACCCAGGCCGGGGCGGCCGGAACGTCCAGGAGCTGGATATTGAAGCGGCGCCGCTCATCGATCACCGGCCGGCCGTCCTGGCTGGCCCAGTGCAGGGATTCGGACGCCGTGATCCCGCGGCCTGACTCATCGATCGCCCCGAACGATCCGTGGGCCATGGCGCCGTTGTTGTCCAGGTTGGCGTAGCCCGTGGCCCGCGTGTACGTGGCGCCGCCCCAGAAGTTGTGGTCCCCCACGTTGGGAAGTGCCCAGGACAGGCCCTTGTGCCACACGTGGTCCCACGGCCGGGAGATGGTCACATCGTCACCTTCAAGAGTGGTGAGAGGGTGGAAGAACGGCCGCGGGCTCTCGTATTGCGCATCCGTGGGCATGTACGTGTACTGGGCAATCTCCTGGCCGCCGGCCGTGAAGGTGAGGGTGGCGCCGTCGTCGGCATAGCCCAGGAGGCGGTCCGCCACTGGGTCTCCGACGGCGGTGATGGTTTCTGCGGTGCTGCTCATGTGGATCTCCGGATCTAGGGTGGGGTTCAAACGGTGGCGGTGGCGGCAGGCTCGGTGGAATCGAGGACGCGGCTGCCCAAGCCCCCGCCGTCCATGCCTGCATAGAAGGGATGGCCCGGCACAATCTCGCCCCGCCGGACGGGCTTGCCGGTGAAGGCGGAGGCGTAGATCGCGGCAGCGAACTCAAGGGTCTGCCGCGCTGAGTCCGCGCCGGCTGGAAGCGGGCCGCCGGCGTCGAGCGCGTCGTACATCGCAAGGAACTGCGCGGAGTGGCCGCTCCTGCGTTCCAGCGGCTCGGCTTCCCATGCTGCTGTGACCGTATCCCCGTGGCCCGGCGCCGCGGTGACGGTCCAGTTGTCCGTGCCGTACCCGTACAGGTGGCTCAGCTCCACGGTGGCGAATTCGCAGTCGATCCGGATGTCCGAGGTCTCCCGCGGGGAGAGCAGCGAGTTGGTCACCGTGGCAACGGCTCCGTTGGCGAAGCGGACCAGCGCAGCGGACAGGTCTTCGGTGGAGGTGGCGCGTGCCTGTCGGGAGGCCACCGCCGTCACCTCGTCCCAAGGCCCCAGCAGGTGAAGCAGGAGATCGAACTGGTGGATGCCGTGGCCCATAGTGGGGCCGCCGCCTTCCGCGTCCCAGGTTCCGCGCCACGGCACATCCCAGTATGCGTCGGGGCGGTACCAGAGCGTGTCGCAGCGGGCCACCAGCGGCCTGCCGAAACCAGCGTCCCCGATCAGCTTGCGGGCAGCAGCCGAGGCATCGCCGAAGCGGTGCTGGAAGACGCAGGAGAACTCCGCACCGCCTTTGGCCTGGGCCGCCTCCAACCGGTCAAAGTCTGCAAGGGACAGCGCCGGTGGCTTCTCGGAAAGGACATTGACGCCCGCTTCCAGGCATTCGATGGCTTGGTCTATGTGCATCATGGGCGGGGTGCACAGGTGCACGACGTCCGGCTTGGCCCCGGCCAGCAGCTCGGTCAGGCTCCGGTAGCGGCCGGCGATCCCGTGCTGGTCACTGAAGGCGTCCAGCCGGACCTGGTCAACATCGCAGGCTGCCACGAGTTCCGCCCGCCCGCTGGTCCGCGCCAGGTTGTCCGCGTGCACCGCCGCGATCCCGCCCGTTCCCACGATGGCCACTTTGTACGTCCGCATCCAGATTCTCCGCCTTTGCAGTCATTCATTGAACACGCCCCTGCTGAGGTTCCGAAACTTTCATAACTGCCATAGAAGTTTCTGGATGCGTGATGGGGCATCGAGAGGCCCGCTGTTCAACCGTAGAAACCGCTGCACCGAAAAGTCAACGGTTTCAGCCCTAGAAAGTAAATATAAATTTCTGATAGTTTCTTAGAATAACTCTCAACCGTAGGAGAAGCGCGTGATCAGCGGTGCCGCCGAACAGCAAGAACTCCCCCGCAACGCCGGGCCGGACGCCGTCGAACGGCTGATCCGCGAGATGACCCTGGAAGAAAAGGCCGCCCAACTGGCGGGAGTATGGGTGAATGCGTCCATCGAAGGCGAAGCCGTGGCTCCGCTGCAGTCGGAGATGACCGGCGATGCAGCATCCTGGGAGGACATGATCTCCCACGGACTCGGCCAGATCACCCGGATGTACGGCACCACCCCCCTGGAGCCCGCCGAGGGGGCACGGCGCCTGGCCGCCGCGCAGGAACAGATCATGGCCGCATCCCGGTTCGGCATTCCGGCCCAGGTGCATGAGGAATGCCTGGCCGGCCTGGCCGCATGGAAAGCCACCGCATTTCCCGTGCCGCTGGCCTGGGGCGCCACCTTCAACCCGGAACTGGTGCGGGAGATGGCGGAACGGATCGGTGCCGCCATGCGCTCGCTGGGTGTGCATCAGGGCCTGGCCCCCGTGCTGGACGTGGTCCGGGACCTTCGCTGGGGCCGGGTGGAGGAAACCATAGGCGAGGACCCGTACCTTGTGGGCACTGTGGCCTCCGCGTACGTCAAGGGACTGGAATCCGAGGGCATCGTGGCCACCCTCAAGCACTTCGTGGGCTACTCCGCCTCCCGCGCCGGACGCAACCACGCGCCCGTTTCGATGGGTCCGCGCGAAGTGGCAGACGTGATGCTGCCGCCGTTCGAGATGGCCATCAAGCATGGTGGCGCGCGTTCAGTGATGCACGCCTACACCGATATCGACGGCGTGCCCGCAGCGGCCAACCGCGCCCTGCTCACCACCCTGCTCCGAGGTAAGTGGGGCTTCGCTGGAACCGTGGTTGCCGACTACTTCGGGGTCGCCTTCCTCAATGTCACACACGGGGTGGCTGCTAACACCGGCGACGCCGCGGTGCTGGCACTGACTGCGGGGGTCGACGTCGAACTCCCCACCGTGAACTGCTACGGCAGCCCGCTGATCCAGCGGGTCCGCGAGGGTGTGCTGGATGAAGCGCTGATCGACACCGCCCTACGCCGGGTCCTCATCCAGAAGCTGGAAGCCGGCTTGCTCTCCCCCGATTTTGACCCCGCTCCCCCCGTGCTGTCCGGCGGCGCGATTGACCTGGACCCGGCCGAAAACCGCACCCTGGCGCGCAGGCTGGCGGTGCAGTCGCTGGTGCTGCTGGCCAACCGGGAGTACGACGGCGGCCCTGCCCTGCCGCTGCCCGCTTCGGCTGTGCAGTCCATCGGCGTGGTGGGACCGCTGGCGGAGGACCCGTACGCGATGCTGGGCTGCTACTCGTTCGATGCGCACGTGGGCGCCTCGTACCCGGACGTGCCGATGGGAATTTCCGTGCCCACCGTCGCTGAGGCGGCGTTGGCCCGCTTCCGGTCGGTCCAAAGTGCGGCCACCGGGACGTGCGAGGCTGCCACGCCGGAGCAGATCGAAGAGGCGTGCCGGATCGCCGCAGCCGTGGATACATGCGTCGTGGTGGTGGGCGATAACGCCGGGCTGTTCGGCCGGGGCACGTCCGGGGAAGGCAACGACGCCGCGGACCTCCGCCTCCCCGGCGACCAGCATGCCATGCTGGACCGGGTCCTCTCGGCGGCAGAGGCTGCCGGCACACGGACCGTCCTGGTGGTCTTGAGTGGCAGGCCCTACGCGCTGGGTGACTTCGCCCACCGTGCGGACGCGGTTGTCCAGGGGTTCTTCCCCGGCGAAGAAGGCGCCGATGCCCTCTGGGACCTTCTCACCGGCGCCGACAACTTCTCCGGAAAGCTGCCCGTGTCCATCCCCCGCACATCCGGCGGGCAGCCCGGCACCTACCTGCACAGCAGGCTGGCCGGCCCCAGCGGCGTCAGCGCCCTGGACCCGTCGCCGCTCTACGGCTTCGGACACGGCCTCTCCTACACAGCGTTTAAGTTCGCGGACCATGTGGCCAGTGCACCCACCATGACGACGTCGGACACTGTCACCGTGAGCTGCACCGTCACCAACACCGGCGCCGTGGGCGGCGCCGAAGTGGTGCAGCTGTACCTGGCCGACCCGGTGGGCGAAGTGGTCCGCCCGGTCCGCGAACTGATCGGCTACGCCCGGGTGGAGCTCGCCGCGGGCGCGTCGGCCACTGTGGAGTTCACTGTGCACGCGGACCGCACGTCCTTCACCGGGCTGGACCTGGAGCGCATCGTGGCGCCTGGCATCGTGAAGCTGCACGTGTCGACGTCGAGCACGTCTGACGTGCACACGCACGAACTGATCCTGCACGGCCCGCGCCGGGTGGTGGGCTTCGAACGTGAAATGCTCACACCGGCCTCAGTCGCCCCACTGGGCTGAGGAGGGAACAGCGCTGTCCCACCACTCCAGCACGCGTGTCCCGTGGAAGGTGAGCCATTTGGAAGGTTCGCCGGGGGCAGCGTCCACCTCGAACCAGACCCGGCCGGGATGGCGCCGCTCCTGCAGCCACGTCCCGTCCGCCTCCCGGCCGGACCGCACCGCCTCGATGGCCGCGGCGAGCCGCGGGTCCGGGCCGCCGCCGTCGTGCAGGGCCGCGGCCCGGAAGTAGTCGGCCGCGTTGAGCGCGCTGTAGAACCAGCGGAACGGGTACACGAACCGGGCCACCCAGGGGCCGACGAACTCCCCCGTGGACCTGCTGTAAAGCAGTTGGCGCTTCAGCAGGTACTCCTCGCCGACGCGCCGGGCGGCATGGAGCTCGCTGCTGCCCCCGATCGCAGCCTCGTAGTAGAGCAGCCCCTTCAGCGCATTGATCGTGGAATGGAACGAGGACCGTCTGGAACCCGCCACCCACTCGCAGTTCCAGCCGCCGTCGGCCATCTGATGGTCCAGGAACCACCGGGCGACGCCGGCAACGTCCGCGCCCAGCCACACCCCGTTGGCCAGCGTGAAGGCGTTGATGCAGCAGTCCACCTCGCCGCCCCAGTAGGGCAGGTTCTCGTACTCCCAGCGGCTGTTCGCGGCGAGGAGTTCGGCGGTACCGGTGAGGGCTGCGGCGTCCAGGCCCCAGTCGCGGAGAGCGTTCAGGGACCAGGTGGTGGCGGTCCACGGCTGCCCGGCATCCTCAGCCGCTTCCGGGCCGTCGAAGTCGAAGTCCTGGGGGAAGTATGCCCCGCCTGCCCACTGTCCGTCCGGCTCCTGGAGCGTGAGCAGCCGGGCGCCGAACCCTTCGGTGGCTATCCGCGCCCGCGTGGCCTCCCAGACCTCCGGCGGCTCGCCGGCGATGTCGCGCTGGACCTGCCAGCGCAGCGCGGGGTCGGAGTCAAGCATCCAGTCAAGAAGGGCGGGATCCACAGCCATAGCGGGGAGACTAGCACGGAGCCGGCCGTTTGCCGGCCTTCCCTCTAAGCTTTGCGAGCCGGGCCAGCGGAAGGTTCCTGCGCCCCCGGGTCAGCAGTCGTGAACTTCTGCTGGATGAACTTTAGCAGCGGACGGGAGTTCAGGCAGATCAGGAACATCAGGGGCCCCGCGATAAAGATCAGCAGACCGGCAGTGGTGGCCGTGAGCAGGAACGCCGCGATGAACAGGATCGCCGCGTTTCCCAAGGACACCCGGGCCCGACCCCCCAGGCAGTAGAGCGAGAGCCGGTAGAGGTCCCGCGTCCGGAACGCGAACCGGGACAGCAGCAGCAGCGCCGTGACACCCGCGGTGGCCACCAGGAGCCCCAGCCCCAGCAGCCCCACGCGGGCCGCCGACTGGCCTGGGTTGCCGGCGTCAAGTGATCCGGGAAGGAGCAAGAGATTGGTCACGATGACGGCCATTACCGCGAGGTACGGGAGCCAGACGGCGAGCGCCTGGCGGAAGTTGGCCCGGTAGCCGTGGATGAAGTCCCGGAAGACACCGGTCTCCTCCCCGGCCAGCAGCCGGTTCAGGGCGTAGGCCGCGGCCGCCACCGAAGGTCCCACGGGTATGAAGGCCAGCAGGACCAGCCCGAGCTGCGCCCCGTATCCCGGGTCGGACCGGGATACGGACGCGGTGGGCATCCCGGCGGACAGGGCTACCAGCAAGGGGGCCAGTACCAGCAGGATGTTGGCCACCACCAGCAGCACGTCGGCCACCATCACCCCGTAGACCACTCCGGCCGCCCTGAACAGCGGACCGGAACCGTACTCCGCCTTCTTCTGCGCCACCGCACTGCCTTTCCCATCACGGACTGACGGCGGACCACCGGGCGGGCTCTTTGCCCGCCCGGGCCGGCCCGCCGCCGTCGGCCGCACCTACTTCTTGTCTGCGTAGGCCTTGTACGCCTTGTTCGCCAACTCTACGTACTTGGTCCGGCCCTTGGCGTCGAGTTCCTTGAGGTAGGCGTCGAACTCGCTCAGGTTGCGCTGGCCGGTGATGAACTTCAGGGTGTTCTGCTTGACGTGGTCCTTCAGCGGGGTGAGAACCAGCGTGGCCTGCTCGCGGTCTGTGTCGCTGAACGGCACGGGCGGCGCCACAGCCTTGGGCTTCTTGGACTTCATGGCCTTCTGGAACGCCAGCTCCTCCTCGTTGAACGTGGAGTGCAGCAAATCCGTGGTGCCGCCGTAGGCGAAGTTACCGCCGGAGAAGCCATACTCAACGCGCAGGTCCTTGGTGCCAGCCGGGTTCAGTCCCTGGAAGTTGATGTCCTTGGCCAGGACCCGCTTGTTGCCCTCCCGGGTGAACGTGGTGCCTTCCACGCCCCACTTGGAGAATTCCTGGCCAGCGTCACTGTAGAACAACCAGTCGATGAACTGGATGAGCGCCACGAAGTTGTCCTTGTCCTTCACGGACGAGTTCAGCATGATGCCGTTCTCCAGCCGGGAACCGCCGATGATGTCCCCGGCGGGGCCGCCCGGCACCGTAATCTTGCCCACCTTGAAGTTGCCCTTGCCCAGGGACTGTTCCATGGAGGTGCGGTACGTGATGATGTTCTGCGAGTTCGCGCTGATCACGAACGACTTGCCTGAGACGAACTTCTGAATAGCCGAATCGTCGGTCTGGGTGAAACTTTCAGGGTCCATCAGGCCCTCGGAGACCAGTGAATTGAAGTACTCCAGCAGCTTCTTGAACTCCTGGGTGCCGGCGCCGAATTCGAACTCCTTCTTGGATTCGTTGAAGTTCAGCCCGTCCACCAGGCCCCAACCGGCCACGGTTCCAAAGGCGTTGCCGGCGATGTTGAGCGCGCTGTCGCCCTTGAACCGGTCGGAGAAGGGCACGACGTCGGGGTAAGCCTTCTTCAGCGACCGCAGCACGTCGCGGAGCTCATCCCAGGTCTTGGGCTCCTTGAGGCCTTCCTTCTCCAGGACGTCCTTGCGGAACGCGAGGGAGTAGTCGGGCCAGAGCTCTTCGTGCAGGCCCGGCAGGACGTAGTACTTGCCGTCCTCCTGGGTGAGCGCTGCGATCTCCGGCTCCAGTTTCCACTTCTTGACCTTGTCCTGGAAGTGCGGCATCTGGTCCACATGGTCGCTGACCGGCAGGACGGCACCAGAGGAAACGTATGCCGCTTCCTGGCCCGGGTAGGTCTTGGCGATGATTTCCGGGGCGTTGCCGGAGCTGATGAGGAGGCTGCGCTTCTGTTCGTAGTCGCTGCCCGGAACCACCGTGGTCTCCAGCGTGACGTTGTTGTCACTGGCCATCTTGGTCAGGATCAGCCAGTCCTTCTTGAATGGGTAGGTGGGCTGGTCGCTGAAGAGGAAGCTGAACGTCAGCGGCGCCGTCGCCTTGAATGTGTCGCCTACCTTGAAGCTGTCCATGGCGCCGTTGCGGGCCTTCGAGGTGTCCACCTTCGCGGGCTCGGAGTCGCAGCTGGTCATCATCAGGCCGATGGTGACTACAGATGCGAGGCCGAGGAAATCTCGTCTGCGGATCATGGGCTTTCCTTTCATGAGGGGGTTACTCCTTGACGGAGCCGAGCATGATGCCCGAAAAGAAGTACTTCTGAACGAACGGGTAGATGCACAGGATGGGGATGACGGTGAGGACGATCGTGACGGACTGGATGTTGGCCGCGATCTGGCCCACGTTTTCTGCGGTGCCGCCGGCCGAACCGGCCGTCGTCACTCCGGCGATCATGTTGCGCAGGTAGATGGTCACCGGGAACAGTTCCGGCTTGTCCAGGTAGAGAAAGGCCTGGAACCAGGAGTTCCAGTTGGCCACGGCGTAGAACAGCACCATGGTGGCCACGATCGCCTTGCTGAGCGGCAGCACCACCCTGAACAGCACGCCGTACTGGGTGAGGCCGTCGATGGCGGCGGCTTCCTCAAGTTCGCGGGGCATGTTCTCGAAGAAGGACTTCATGATCAGCAAGTTGAAGACGCTGATGGCGTTGGGCAGGACCACGGCCCAGATGGAGTCGCGCATTCCCAGCGAGCTGATGAGCACGTAGTTCGGGATCAGTCCGCCGTTGAAGAACATGGTGAACACTGCGATGCCGATGAAGACGCTGCGGCCCTTGAGGTCCTTCTTTGCAATGGCGTAGGCGAAGGACGTGGTGAGCACCATGGAGATCGCGGTGGCCACCACTGTGTAGAGGACAGTGTTGCCGTAGTTGTTCCAGAAGGTAGAGTCGGCCAGGATCAGCTTGTATGTCTCCACGTTGAACCCCAGGGGGAACAGGTTCACCTGTCCCGCGTTGATGAACCCTTCGCTGGAGAACGACTGCGCAATGATGTTCAGGAACGGGTACAGCGTCAGGAACATCACCACCATCAGGAAAGCCAGGTTGACCACCCGGAAGACCCGCATGCCGCGCGAGACTTTCATGTCCTTCATCAGGACGCCGGTTCCCTTCTTGGCCTGCCGGGTCAGGAGTGAATCCTTCATGGCTGCCCCTTTCACCACAGGCTCGTTCCGGCGACGCGCTTGGAAATGGCGTTCGCGGAGAGGATCAGCGTCAGGCCGATGACGGATTCAAACATTCCGATCGCGGCGGCGTAGCTGAAGTTGCTGGACTCCAGGCCCACCCGGTACAGGTAGGTGGAGATGACATCGGAGGTTTCGTAGTTCAGCGGGTTGTAGATCAGCAGGATCTTTTCGAAGCCCACGGCCATGAACGTGCCGATGTTCAGGATCAGCAGCGTGATGATGGTGGGCCGGATGGCAGGCAGTGTCACGTGCCAGGTCTGCTGCCACCGGTTGGCACCGTCGATCCGTGACGCCTCATAAAGCGACTCGTCCACCCGGGTGAGCGCCGCCAGGTAGAGGATGGCGCCCCAGCCCATGGTCTGCCACACCTCGGAACTGATGTACATGGGCCGGAACCAGGCGGCGTCCTGGGTGAAGTTAACCGTTGCGCCGAACAGGCCGTTGGCGATCTGGTTCACGGTGCCGGTCATGGAGAAGTTCTGCAGGATCATGCCGGCAATGATCACCACGGACATGAAGTGCGGCAGGTAGGCTACGGTCTGGACGAATTTCTTGAATTTCTGCGAGCGTAGTTCGTTCAGCATCAGGGCGAAGATGATGGGCATCGGGAAGCAGAACAGCAGGGTCAGCACGCCCAGGACAATGGTGTTCTGGAACGCCTGCCAGAAACTGGGATCGTTGATGAACAGAGTGACGTATTTGAGCCCCACCCACTTCTCGCCGAAGATGTTTCCGCCGGGCTGGAACTGCCGGAATGCGATCACGTTTCCGGCCATCGGCAGGTAGCGGAACACCGCAAAATACAGCAGCGGCAGCGCCACCAGGGTGTACAGGCGCCAGTCCCGCTTCAGCGCCAGCTTCCAGCCGTTGGGTTTGTTCCGCGGTTTGCCTTTGGCGCCGGGCGGGTCAGCGGTGACGGCCTCGGGAGGTACTTCCAGTTGCATGGCCATGGGGTCCTCCTATCGGACGCGTAGTGGAGTGGGAAGATCGGCGGTGGTTTTGGCGGGTTCTTTGGCAGGGACTTCCTCGAGGATGAGGACGCCGTTGGCGGCGAGATCGGCAGTTCCCTGGAACTGCCTGCCGCTGATGGTGTCGATGCCGCCGGCCAGTACGTCCACGCTGACCGGGGTGTCGTTGTGGTTCAGGACCAGCAGGTAGCTGCGCCCGCCGCCGGTACGACGGCGGACCTGCACTCCCAGCGGAGCGTCAAGTTCCGGAAGGATCCCCGCAGCCGCACGCTCCGCCGCGAGCAGTTCCGCCAGGTAAGCGTTGTCGACCCGCGCGGACAGGTAGACGGCGGTGCCCTGGCCGAACTGGTTGCGGGTGACGGCGGGTGAACCGGCCAGTCGTCCCGACGCATAGCTGGCCAGGACGTCCGCCGTTTCGGTGTGCAGATGTTCAGTCCAGTAACTGGCGGAGGCCGTACCGCCGTCGGCCGTCGAAAGCTTTACTTCCTCGCCCTCGCCGGCGAGCGGATGCAGCTCCTCGCTCCACGCGCCCAGCACATTCCGGAGCGCACCGGGGTAGCCACCCAGGCGGATGGTGTTGTCTGGATCCACGATCCCGGAGAGGTAGCTGGCCACCAGGCGGCCGCCGTCGGACACGTAGTCCTCAAACCGCTGCGCAACCTCATCGGTGAGCAGATATGACGCCGGCAGGACAACCAGGCTGTACTGGCTCAGGTCGCTCTTGGTGTCCACGAAGTCCACCGGGACGTTCGCATCGAAGAAGGGCCGGTAGAGGCGGAGGACCTCCTGGGCGTAGTTCAGGTCCGAGCGCGGCGAGTTGCCCAGTTCCAGGGCCCACCAGCAGTCCCAGTCGAAGACGATGGCCATTTTGGCGGCGGAGCGGGTACCCGTGATGCCGCCGAGGCCCTTCAGTTCCTGCCCGAGCTGGCAGACTTCACGGAAGACGCGGGTGTTGGGCCCGGCATGGTTGACCATGCCGGAGTGGTACCGCTCGGTGCCGCCCCGGGCTTGGCGCCACTGGAAAAAGAGGATGGAGTCCGCACCCTGGGCGATGGCCTGGTACGAGCCAAGCCGCATCTTGCCGGGGAGCTTGGAAACGTTCACGGACCACTGGCTGACGGCTGCGGTGGCCTGCTCCATGACCAGCCACGGCTGGCCTTTGCGGAGCGAACGCATCAGGTCGAAGTTCAGGGCGGCGGCCACGTGGGCATCTTCTTCGCGCGGGTCCGGGTAGATGTCCAGGGCCACGGCGTCTTCCTCGGCGGCCCAGGCCCAGTAATCGTTGTTTTTGTAGAACCGCATGAAGTTGGTGACGATCGGAAGATCCGGGGTGTGCCGGCGGAGGATGTCCCGTTCGGCCTTGTAGTGCTCCAGCATGCTGTCCGACGTGAAGCGGTGATAGTCCAGCCGGCGGGAGGGGTTGGACCAGGTGCGGGGCTGGGCGGGGGCGTTGACCTGGCTCCAGTCCGAATAGACCTGGCCCCAGACGTCGGTGCTCCAGGCCCGGTTGAGTTCAGCAAGGCTGCTGTATTTGCGCTGGAGCCATTCCCGGAACGCACGGTCCGCGTGCGGGCCGTAAGAGACGGGCCCGTACTCGTTGTTCACGTGCCACATGCACAGCGCGGGGTGGCCG
This sequence comes from Pseudarthrobacter cremeus, assembly GCF_051857465.1. NCBI lineage: Bacteria > Bacillati > Actinomycetota > Actinomycetes > Micrococcales > Micrococcaceae > Pseudarthrobacter > Pseudarthrobacter cremeus. The sequence goes on from NZ_JBPZHC010000005.1 coordinate 148,152, forward strand.
GCGTAGTGCCCGCCCATCTTTTCCGCCATGGCCAAGGACTTCGCCCTGTAGGCGGGGTGGGACACATCGAAGTGCTGACGGGAGCCGAACCCGAAGGTGGTGCCGTCAGCCAGGACGGGAAGGATGTCCGGGTGCTGCGCGATAAGCCAGGCCGGAGGGACGGCATCCGGGGTTGCCAGGTCCACGCCGATGCCGTTGGCGTGCATGAGGTCCATAACTTCATCGAGCCAGCCGAAGTCGTATACGCCGTCGGCGGTTTCGAGGCGGCTCCAGGAAAAGACGGCCAGAGTCACCAGGTTGACGCCGGCCTCCTTCATGAGGCGGGCATCCTCCTGCCAGACCTCGCGGGGCCACTGCTCCGGGTTGTAGTCGCCACCGTAGGCTATGCCGCCCAATCGCTGGTGGAGGTGCTTGAGTCGCTGTTCCGGCGTACTCGTACCTGGCTCGCTGGTCATCATTGTCCTTTGGTCGGCGAACATGCCACGCGCGGTTCACAGACCATGCGAGCTGCATCACACTTAGAAAGTATCGTAAAGTTTACGCAAGCACAAGCAATATGTGCTGCAGCAAGGCTGTCCCCCGTGAGCACTTTACGGTTTCAGGGAGCAGGACGCCGCCAATGCGGTTGTAGTAACGCGGAAACCGCGCAAGTTTGACGCGTTCACGGCGTTACACGCTTGCGCAAGAGTATGGAAAGTTTCGGAATTTTCGCGGGAGTCAGCGGATTTTACCGATGGTGAGGAAGTCCTTCTGCTGCTGGAAACCGGGGACCAGGCAGGCTGAAATCAGCCGGACCTGCCGTTTAGGACTCGGAAGGTTCCTGCACGTCCTGCACCAGCTCGTTGTGCCGGAGGAACGACGGCTTGAACGGCGGATCGAAGCGGGCAAACCGCGGCGGCCCCACGGGGGTCAGCCCGGCGAGGGTCAGGGCAGCCTGCAGACCGATGTTGTGCCGGGCAAATGCCTTCTCCGAGCCGCTGCCGGAGAAGCGGACCACCGCGGCAAGGGAGCCGGGTACCGCCCGGATTTTGACGTCGGGGTTGATGGGGACCGGTGCCGCTTCGGCAGTCAGGCCGGCGGGGAGCACAAAGGCAACCACAAAATCCGCCGGCCCGCTGCTTCCCGGCAGTGGACCGCTCTGGAGCACCGGCGCGGTCATCGCCAGCTTCTGTGACTGTGCGGTCTCCTGGACAACGGGGGCTGTCATCGCCAGCTTCTGCCGGGCGGTATTGCTGCCGCTGATGTAATTGAACAGGTGCCGGAACGCAGCATTGCCGGCCCGGTCAAAGGTTGCCTTGACCTGGACCTCGGCGACAACATGCTCAGGGTAGCGCCGCAGCTCGAAGTGCGGATAGCTCCGCACCAGCTCGTAAGGTTGCTGCTCAGTCATGGTCCTCCCGACCCTACGCCGCTCCGGAGGGAGAGGCCAGACCCCACCTCCGGCCCCCGGGCCGCGCGCCGCCGTCGTACTTCCCGACGGCGGCCCGCTGGCCGGGTGCCGTAGCCGGCCTACTGTCCCGGCGCCCGATAGGACGGGGTCTTCTTGGCGGCCTCGTCGATGTCCTCGACGGTCATGAGCGGCTTCAGGCGGACGTCGACGTTGCCTGTGGAGTTGATCATCAGGGAAAGGGCGGCCGCGTCCGCGTCGGTGGGAATATCAAAGACTCCGAGGACGTCGATGTCCCCGAAGGCATAGTAGAAACTGTCCAGCGTTCCCCCGACGGACTTGAGGGCCTCGACAACCGCGTCGCGGCGTCTGGTGCCGCCTTCCTGCATGAGTCCCTTGATTCCGTCACCCACATAGTTGGCTTCGAACAGATACTTGGTCATGGTTTTTCCTGTCCCGTGCTGTCCAGGACACGGGCATCCCAGCTTGCCTGGCACCCGGTGAGGGAGGGTCCTGGCCGGTCCCAAAGGCGGGGCCGTGGCCATAGCCTAGGCCCTGTCCTGTGCAGTGACAACAGCTTCCGCAAAGTCCCGGATGTCCTGCACAAACCCCTAGACATGTGACCGATCAGTCACCTATTCTGGAGGTGTGGACGCCGTATTCAAGGCCCTCGCCGACCCCACCCGCAGAGAGCTCCTTGATGAGCTTTTCCGGGAAGACGGGCAGACCCTTCATGCACTCGAGGTGCGCTTCGAGATGACCCGCTACGGGGTCATGAAGCACCTCAAGCAGCTGGAGGACGCCGGCCTGGTGGTGACCCGCCGTCGGGGACGGGAGAAACTCCATTTCCTGAATCCGGTGCCCATCCGGCTCGTCCACGACCGCTGGGTGAGCAAATACGCCGAACCATGGGCCGCTGGCCTCAGCGACCTCAAAACCAGATTGGAAAGTCCCATGGAAAAGATCTTCGAAATCTATATCAAGACCACCCCGGAGCGGCTCTGGGAGGCCATCACGGACGGCGGGATCCGCAGCAAATACCAGTTCGGCGCCGTCATCACCTCGGACTTCACACCCGGGTCCCGCTTTGAGATGGGCAATGCCAAGGCCGGGGGGCTGCTGGGTGAGGGCGAGAACATCGAAGTCGACCCGCCGCGGAAGCTTGTCCAGACCATGACCGCGCTCTGGGGCGAGGACGTCAAGGCCGAAGGCACCTCCCGCATCACCTGGGAGATCGAACCCGTGGGCGATTCGTGCCACCTCACCGTCACGCACGACCAGCTCCGCGAAGGCGCCAACGACCAGCTCTACGGCGGCTGGCCGATGATCCTGTCCGGCCTCAAGACCTGGCTGGAAACCGGCGAACTCCTCACCACCCCGGGTTCCCTGATGTACACCTGAGCCGGCGGCGCTGCGGTCAGTCCGTGGCGTGCGGTGCGTTCAGTTCGCCTGCAATCTTCACTTCCAGCGCAGCTATCGTGGCCTCGGGCAGGACGATGAGGCCGTCCAGTTCCCGCCGGGCGCGCCTGTACGCGGTTTGCCGTTCGGCAGGTGTCGCGGCGTTGTCGGAGGCGATGTTGAGCAGCTTCCTGGCCCTAGACAAGCGCTGGCGTTCCGGCTCCGTGAAGTTGTGGTCCTTGATCCGTTTGGCTTCGCGCTCTGCGACGTCGAACGCCAGCTCGAAGCCGTGAACGGCAGTCCGGTACTCGGCCAGCCGGGCCGGCGTCGTCATGTCAGCCGGGGCGGCCGGCCGCAGACCGTCCGCCGCTTTCTTCGCCCGGAGGAAAGTGACGGTCAGTGGTTCCCGCACATCCGTCATGACGGGGAAGTCGATCAGTTTCCCAACGTCGAGCTCGTAGTCCAGCCAGCGCCGGTTCACAGCATCGTGCGCTGCCATCAGGGCGGCAACCTCGGCCTGGCTGGCCTGTTCCGCCTGCACCGCCTGGTTCTTGAGTTTGTAGAGCTCCATGCGGCGGCGGTGCCGGCGTTCGCTGGCCCTGGACCATTGCCGCGCCCACCCGCCGGCCAGTCCGCTGAGGGGAAAGGCGAGCCACCAGTAATGGCGAAGGAAGTCAAAGAACTGGTCCACGAATTCATCCTCCCACTGGCCCCGTTCCCCCGAAAGCTTCCCCAGGCAACCCTGGGCACCCGTCTGCGGGGCGCGGGGCACAGGCCAAGGCCATTCGCCCCTAGCGGCGCCCGGCAGCCCGGCGCAGGGTTGTAATGGTAGGCGAAGACGCGTGGGGCGGGCGCCCGCGGGCCCCTGCGGTCAGCCCCTTGTCAGCCCGCGGGCTCTGAGGACATCCGGACATGTCAATCGATAAGCACCGGCTCCCGCAGCTCGGACGGGGAGCTCCGCCCGGAAGCCAACACCGCGACGCGTTCCGCAAGGGGCTGCTCGCTGCAGGAGCGCTGTCGTCGCTGGCCTACGTGGTTGCCACCGATGGCCTGGCGGCATCCCGTTGGGACGGTTACCGCCGCACCGAACAGATGGTGAGCGAACTGTTCGCCGTCGGCTCCCCCGGCCGCGACGTCCTGGTCCCCTTCACATGGCTTTACACGCTGCTGTTCACCACGTTCGGCGTGGGCGTCTGGATCTCCGCGCGCGGCAACCGTTCGCTGCGGACCGGCGGCGGCCTGCTCATCGGCTACGGGCTGTGGAACATCGTGGGTGCCTTCTACCCGCTGACGCTGGGTGACGATGCCTCCGTTCCCATGCACATCGTGGCCACCAACGTGCAGCTCGCCCTCATGGTCGCCGCAATGTGCTTCGTGGCCGCGGGGTTCCACGGCCGGATGCGCTGGTACTCGATCGTCTCGCTTGCCGTCTCTGCGGTCATGGGCATGGTCGCGTTCATGGCCGCCCCGGGACCGAACCTCGTGCTGGGCATCGGCGAAAGAATCAGCATCGGCGCTTTTCTGCTCTGGGTGGCAGTCCTGGCGGTGGCGCTGTGGAAGCGGCCGGCCGGCGGCGAAGCGAGGGCCTAAAGCGCCCGGGACGCCATGGCGTACAGGTCGGCAACCTCGTCCGGCCGTTCCAGTTGCCTGCCGATCGCCAGGCGGATGCTTTGCCGGTGGCCGCCGCGGATCGCCCCGCCCGAGGCACCGCCGGCCGCGACACCGTGGGATGCGAGCACCAACAGTGCCTGCTGCTCGTTGAGCACCGGCACCCACAGCGCGAACGCTGAGGCCCTGATTCTGGTCTCGCCCCGCATTGAAGCGCCGCCGCCGTAGATTCCGACGGCTACCGCGGCGGCCCCGGCAGGCCAGCGACTGTCAGTTGCGTAGAGTTTTCGCGCCATTGAGTGTGACCACGGCGCTCTCACGGATGATCTTCATGTAGTAGCCCTGCGACTGCAGCGGAACCGTTGTTTGGCGCCGATGATCGCCAGAGGGACAGGCCTCTTCGGCGTCGCTAACGACAACATAATTGTTGCGAAATCCGGGCGCGCCTGGGGCTGTTTACTATCAGCTGCCCAAATGCCACGAGTAGCTGGCGTCATTCCAGTTAACGGTGGCCGAGAATCGGTAGCCCGAGGACGAGCCATCCGCCTCGGTTTTGTTGACTGCAATGCATTGGAACGTCCCGGTGATGGCCGTCAGGTCATCGGACGAACCCCCACCCAGCGGAGTGCAGGAAGCCCGGGTGATCGGGCCTTCCAGGACTCCCTTAGTGACGCGCGACTCTGCGTCCTTCTTGACTGAGTCCTCTAGGGATGTGACTACCAGCTTTCGCTGTGCCCTTTTGGTAGCATCAGCGGCCTGTTTGGCAGCGGCCGCGGCTTCCGATGCCCGTGTGGCCTCTGCCTGCCGCTTGTTCTCACCTTCGGCCACTGACGCCGCCGCAGCCTGCTCTGCCTGGACCTGATTTGTGTGCTGAACATTCAATGTGATTGCTACTCCCGCGATTACAGCGATGAGAACAGCAGTAACGATAAGCACAATGCGCCTGTTCACATTCGCGAGGCGTCGGCGGGCGATGTAGGGAGCTCCGCAATTGGGGCAATAGTCACCAGGGGTCAGATTCTGAACACTGCATTTGCGGCAAACCTTGGTTTGCGGTTCCTGAGGGTCGCTCGATTCTGACACCCCGTCGGGGATCGAGTCTTCCGCAAAAACGCCGGGGTTCTCTGATTGGGGTGGTTCGTCCTGCGGCGAAGTGTTTGTTTCTGAAGTTTTCATTGGTGCTATCTCCTTGGCGGATGTCCTGCCGGAAAGCAGGAAGGTTTGTCAGGTTGCGGGAGACTACTTCTCGCAGGCCTTGCCGTCTGAATCGCCGTCAAGCCCAGGGCGATAGCCAGGTTGCCCGGCGTACAGCGGTGCTGCGCCAGCGGCCTTGGCCGCCGCACAGTTGGCGTAGTAGGCCGCGGCCGGTGCAGCAGGAGCTGCAGGTGCCGGAGCCGGAGCTACTGGTGCTGGCTTGACGGCCTCTTGGGCGGCCTTCTGAGCTGCAGCTTGTTCGGCAGCCAACTGAGCGGCCGCCTGGTCTGCCGCCGCCTTGTCGGCCGCTGCTTTGTCTGCTGCTGCCTTCTCTGCGGCGGCCTTCTCGGCTGCCAGCTTGTCGGCGGCCGCCTTGTCAGCCGCTGCCTTCTCGGCTACAACCCGCTTCGAGTCAGCCTCGGTCATCCACACCAGGCGCTGATCGCTGCCCATGGTGCAGACCAATGTTTGTTTGTTGTATTGGCGCGTCTCAGCAGCGGTGAGGCAGGCGGAGTTAGCAGGGTTCGTTGGAGTAGGCGTTGGTGTTGCGGACTGCTGAACAGGACTTACCAACGCGGCTTTGTCGGTGTTGCCACCCGGCGCGGCGGTGGCGCCTGCCACGCCCACCCCGACAATCAAGGCAACAAGTCCAGCGGCAGCAACAACCCCGCCGGACCTCCGGTGCGGCAGACCAACCCAGGACCGGCGCTTGAATAGCAATGCATAAAGGCCGGTGAGCAGTGCCACCAGGCCAAGAATCAAGAGGACGCCCCCAAACCCGGCTGCTGCAGCAAAAAGTATGACCAGAAGCAGCACCAGCGCCGCCACGATCCAGAAAAGCACGGACGGCTTCCAGCGGCGCTTTGGGCTCGCTGGTGCAATTGGACTACCTATCATTTTTCCCCCTTGGAAAGTTTGAAACATTTGGAGTGATGGAATGTGGTCTAGCTTTCGCAGGCCACGCCGTCGGCGTCGCGGTCCAACGCAGTCCGGTAGCCGGCCTGCCCGGCGAAGATCGGTGCGGCGCCGGCGGCCTTGGCCGCAGTGCAGTTGGCGTAGTAGACGGCCGCGGGCGCTGCAGGGGCCGCCACAACCGGTGCGGGAGCAACCGGGGCAGGGGCCGGTGCCACAGCCGCCGGAGCGGGGACTGCCGGGGCGGCCGCCACGAACGGTGCCTTCTCAGCCGCGGGCGCCGGCGACGGAGCGGCCGGGGCCTGCTCATTTGTGGGTGCGAGCTGGCCGGAGCAATCGGCCAGGATCCTGGCCATCGCGTCGTGCTCCGCCTGGGTGACCCAGAGGCTGTAGGTTGCCTTCACCGAGATCTGCCGGGCCACGTATTCGCACCGGAAGCCCTTGTTCGGCGGCAACCAGGTGGCCGCATCGCCGTCGCCCTTTTTCATGTTGGTGGGGCCGTCCGTCGCCTGCAGGTTCAGCGGGTCATTGGCGAACGCGGTCCGCTGCTCCGTGGTCAGCTGCTGCGCGCCTTTCTGCCAGGCGTCGCTGAGGGCAACAACATGGTCAATCTGGACGGCGCTGCTGGTGGCACTCCCCCGCAGGAAGCTGATGGTGGTGCCCGTGTAGGGGTCCGCCAGCGTCCCGGACTGCACCTTGCAGGGCACGCTGTTGGTGTAGGTGATCCCCGTCAGGTCGCGCCTGAGGGTGTCATTCCGGGTGTCGCAGCCGTTACGGTCCACGTCCGCCCAGGCCTGCCCAAAGAGCGCTCGGTCATATCCGGTTTTCGGAGCCCGGCCCTTGATGGGAAGGGCAGCCAGCAGGTCGATCGCCTTGGTGGCAAAGGCCGGCTGCGTCTTAGGAGCCGCCACGCCGTTTGCAACCAGGGAAGGATTCTCAGGATCGAGCGGTGCGCCCGTCGCCTGGGCGGTTGGAACGGACGACGGCGTGGCCGTCACCTTTGCGGAAGCTGCTGTGCTGTCCGGTGAGCCCGGCTGGAAGGTTCCCGTGGTGGCCTCCGGCTGCGCGAGGCAGCCAGCTACCGTGAGGGAAAGTGTCAACGCGAGGGCGATGGTCCCCGCCATGCGCTTCACCGAAACCAACGCCGTGGATATGCGCGGCCTGCGTGGTGGCATTGGCCCGGAACCAGCTGGTTCCAGAGCACCCGGAACTTCATTGTTCGACATTATTTTCCCCAATAATAAAGCCCGACAATTTGCCGGGCTCTATTACCCTGTCGAAAGCTGCGTCAAATGGATCCTATTTCTCCGGCGGCCGGGAACAGCGTTTCTGGGGAGATCCTGGCACAACATTGATTGAGACTTGAGCTGATCTTGAGGTGATAAGTCATGCAGGAATTCACGGCTTAATTATTGGAAAATAATTTGCCGTAAATGCTAAGGCGACCATCACTCCCGCCCGTGCGCCGCCGTCGTAATTCCCGACGGCGGCTGTTGCCTGTCTGCCCGGGCCCGCCAGGCGCTTCTGCGCCGTCAGGAGACGCGGCGGAATTCGCCCGGCAGGGGCTGGACGTGGACTCACTTGACCGTCAGCGTCCCGTGCATAGTCGGATGATACGTGCAATGGAATGCGTAGGTCCCCGGCTGTGACGGCGCCGTAAAGGTGGCCGTACCACCGCCGCTTTTGACCTCCACGTCGAATGCCTGGCCCTGATCCGCGGTCACCGTATGCTTCGCCGTGTCCCTATTAGTCACCGTCACCGTCGAGCCGGGAGAGACCGTGATCGGATCCCCATAGGCGAAGCCCTTGACAGTGATGGTGCTTGCGGATGGGGTGCTGGCCGGCGCCGACGTCGGGGCCGGTGATCCGCCGCCGGAGGCGCACCCGGCCACCCCGGTCAGGAGCGCTGCCAGAAACAGCGAGATCCTTACCTTCCCGGTCTTCATAGCGTGCCGTCCTCGGTCCCGGGGGATGGCGTTGGATGCGGATCCCCTGAGCGCCATTCTGCTCCCGGTCGCTGCGAAATGACACCCGGAAACGATAAAGGGCCTCGCCCGGAAATCAGCTCAGGCCCTGTGCAGGGCCTGCCAAGGTGAAATCGTCAGTTTCAGGGGTCAGCGCGCCTGCCAGGAAGCATGGAGCTCGCTGTCACCTGGCCGGCATCAGGTCAGTGCGGGTGGAGATTCGTCCTGCGGTCTGTGGCCGCTGCTGGCTGTCGGGGTGCTGCGGGCGACGGAGCCTTTGGCGGAGGACCGGTCATCAGGCACGAGACTGAAGGCGCCTTCTTCTTCGAGGGCGTTGTGCAGTCGGAGGATGGCGTAGAGGCCGTAAAGCAGGCGGCGGAGCTCGATGATGTCCTCGGGCCGGGCATCTTTTTCCAGCCCGTTCAACAGGCGGCGGAGCCGGCTGATCAGGTGTTCGATTTCGGCGTGGGTGCGGCTCATGTCAGCTGTTGCGTTCGACCCTCCGAGGGCGCGGGCGACCAGCGGCACGAGGAGTTCTTCGTCGGCGCGTTCATGCGGGAGCAGTTCGGTCTCAAGGCGGTGCAGCAAAAGGCCTGCCGGGGCCAGGTCGTTGTCCCGGGTAGTGAGGGTGTCTGCGACCGCGCGTATCTGTTCGACGACAGCGCTCACGGCGTCGTGCTGGAACTTGAGCTGGCGAGCAGTGGCGATGTCCGCCGGGGCCATGTTGATGGTGTGGGATTTGCCGGGAATCACTGCGCGAAGGGCGATCCCTATCGCCAGGACGTCAATGAATTCCTGCAGGACAGCTCCGGCTGCAGGTGCGAGGAAACCGGCGGCTGCGACGATCATCGCGGCCAGCGATAAGCCCATGCCCACAAGTACGGCCTGCAGGCCGATCCCCATGGACCGGCGGGCGATGAGAATGGCGTCGGCAAGCGCGTCAATGCGGTCCACGGTCAGCACGACGTCGGCAGCCTCCGATGAGGCAGTGGCGCCGCGTGCTGCCAGGGCCACGCCCACCCCGGCGGCTGCAAGGGCCGGCGCGTCGTTCACTCCGTCACCGACCATGATCGTCGCGGCACCGGCGGATTCATCCGTGATCACTTGGAGTTTCTCACCCGGATCGCAATCGGCCCGGACGGAATCGACTCCGACGATCCGGCCCACGGTGTGCGCAATGTCCTCCCGGTCACCTGTCACCAGGACAATCCTGCTGATGCCCGCACCGCGCAAGGCCCTGATCATCCGTGGGGCATCCGGCCTGACCGGGTCCTCCAACAGAAACGCACCGGCGGGCTCGCCGTCGACCGCGATGAACACGGTCAGTGATCCGTCGAGATCAGCCCGCCGGCGCACCTGGCGTACCCATCCCGGCTCGGCGCCGGGCGCGATCCAGGCGGCCTTGCCGAGCCTGACTTCGTGGGCTCCGACCATTCCCCGGAGCCCGTAGCCGTGTTCCTCGCGGACGTTTTCGGGCATTTCCAACTCGAGGCCCCGTCGGGTCGCCCCAGTCACGATCGCACTGGCAAGCACGTGGGGTGAGACCTGGTCCAGGGACGCTGCCAGCCGCAGGATCTCGTCGGCATCAAATCTGTCGGAAGCAGTGGCTGTATCCGCCAAGGTGGGCTGGCCCCGGGTCAGGGTGCCCGTTTTGTCAAAAAGGGCCACCCTGCCTGCGGCAAGGCGCTCGAGGGCGCCGCCGCCTTTGATCACGACTCCGATACTCGCGGCCCGGGAGAGGCCGGACATGATGGCAATCGGGGCCGCCAGCAGAAGCGGGCAGGGTGTCGCGACGACCAGGACCGCCACGGCCCGTACCGGGTCCAAACTGAGCGCCCAGGCCGCCGCTGCCAAGACCAGGGTCAGCGGGACAAAGAAGACAGCGAACCGGTCCGCGGTGCGTACGAAGGGAGCGGAAGCCGCCTGAGCCTGCTCCACCAGGCGCACCACGCCGGCATAGGTCGAGTCCGCGGCGGAGGCCGTCGCCATCAGGTCGATTGGCGCACCGGCGTTCACCACGCCGCTGCGGACGTCTTCGCCCACGGCCCTCTCCACCGGCAGTGACTCTCCGGTCAGCGCCGACTCATCAAGGATCCCGGCCGACAGGAGTCGTCCATCCACGGCGAGGACTTCGCCGGTGCCGACGACGATCAGGTCGCCTGCCGCGAGTGCCTCCACTGGAACCATCTCCACGCCGCCCGGGTCCCGCCGGCGGGCTGTGCGGGGCGCACGCTCCACGAGTAGGCTCAGCTCCCGCCGGGCACGGGCCTGCGCACGCGCCTCCAGAAGCCTGCCCGTCGCGAGCATTACCGTGATCATCGCCCCGGCGAACGGCTCATTCACCCACAGAGCACCGCCGAGGGCAAGCAGTGCGATGACGTCCACGCTGGCCTGCCGGCGCCGGAGCGCGCCCGCCACCCAGGCGGTGGCGAACACCAAACCGAGAACTGTCCCTGCCGCCCAAAGAATTTCCGCGGCCGGGTTCCAACCGATTAGCCATGCCCCGCCACCTCCCAGCAGAAGAGCGATGGAAACAACGAAGAACAACTGCTCAATACGGTCACGCAGGTACGTCATGGGCCCATGGTCGCACGCGGGACAGGCCTCCAAGAAGCGTCAAAAGGCCCATTCCGCCGCCCACGATTACGGGGCCACGTCCGGAGCCGGCAGGGACGATCGCCCCAATGTCAGACGCAATAAATCCTTTGCAAGCGCTTGCAAAAGCAACGAATCCCTGGCTAGCATTGGTTGCATGGTAACCAGTGTTGAAGCTGTCGCAGCACATGCAGGAGTCTCCGTATCAACGGTTTCCCGTGCGTTGCGCGCCGTCCCGGGCGTTTCAGCGGCAACGCGCAAGCGCGTGCAGAATGCGGCCGACCAGCTGGGCTATTCGGCTTCCCCCGCCGCGTCCCGGCTCGCGACGGGCCGGACCATGACCGTGGGCATCGTGGTGCCTGTGCTGGCCAAGTGGTTTTTTGGGAAAGTCATCGGCGCGGCCACACAAACGCTTCGGGAAGCCGGATTCGACGTGCTCCTCTACGAGCTGGCCACGGCCGCGCAGCGTGGTCGATTCTTCGGAACCATTCCTCTGCATGGCCGAACGGATGGAGTCATCATCCTGGCTCTGCAGCCGAGCCCGGAGGAGCTTGAATCCCTCGCCGCCCAGGGGCAGACGGTGGCTTTGCTCGGTGCTCAGGCGGAAGGCATTGGATCGGTCTCCGTAGACGATTTCGAGGCCGGGCGGGCAGCCGTGCGGCATCTGTTGAACCTCGGCCACGAACGGATCGCTTTCATCGGCATCCGCGAAGAAGAGGACAGCAATCTGGGCGGCGTTCCGCCGCTGCAGCGGCTGCTGGGTTACCGGGATGCCCTGGCCGAGGCAGGACAGGGCCTGAACGACTCCTGGGAACAGTTCGATGAGAACAGTGTCGGCGGAGGTGCGGCGGCCATGTCCCGGCTGCTGGTTGCGGAACAGGCCCCGACCGCGGCCTTCGTCGCCTCCGATGAGATGGCCTTCGGCGTCCTCAAAGTCCTCCGCCAGGCCGGCCTGGATGTTCCCCGGGATTTTTCGGTGCTCGGTTTCGACAACCACGAGCTCTGCGACGTGGTGGGCCTGACTTCCATGGACCACGGGGTCGCAGAACAAGGTCACGACGTCGCCCGTCTCCTCCTGGACATCATGCAGGGAGGCAGCACGGCCGTCCTTGCCCGTCCTGGGCGCCTTGTTGTCCGGGAGAGCACGGCACCGCCCCGTGACCTGCGGGCAACAACCCGCGGCCCGGGCTCTCCACCTTCCGCCGGTCAGCCCGGCAACCTTTGAAAGGAAACTTCATGGATTACCGCAAACTCGGCAACAGCGGCATGTACGTCAGCGCGATTGCGCTGGGCAACTGGGCAACTCACGGCGAAACCGTTGAGCAGGACGTGGCCACGGACTGTGTCCGCAAAGCACTGGATCTGGGCATCACCACCTTCGACACTGCCGACGCCTACGCGGGCACCAAGGCGGAGACCATGCTTGGGGAGGCTCTCAAAGATGTGCGCCGCGAAGGCATCGAGGTCATGACGAAGGCGTTCTTCCCCACCGGCCCCGGCATGAACGACCGCGGGCTTTCACGCAAGCACGTGATGGAATCCATCAATGGCTCGCTGCGCCGTCTCCAGATGGACTACGTGGATGTCTACCAGGCACACCGCTATGACTACGAGACCCCGTTGGCCGAAACCATGGGCGCCTTCGCGGACATCGTCCGCGCCGGGAAGGCCCACTACATCGGCGTCTCGGAATGGACTGTGGAGGAGATACGTGCCGGGGCCGCATTGGCGGACGAGATGGGAATCCAGCTCGTCTCCAGCCAACCGCAGTACAACATGCTGTGGCGGGTCATTGAAGCCGAGGTCGTGCCGGCCTGCGAGGATCTCGGAATCACCCAGGTGTGCTGGTCGCCGCTGGCCCAAGGCGTGCTGAGCGGCAAGTACGGGGCCTCCAGCATCCCTGCCGGAAGCCGGTTCAGCGCAGATGACGGCGGTCTGAAGACAGAACACAAATTCATGCAGCCGGCGGTCATCGACCGGGTTGAGAAGCTCAAACCGATTGCTGCGGACCTCGATGTGCCGTTGGCCACCCTGGCAGTGGCCTGGGTGCTGGCAAACCCCAACGTCTCCGCGGCCATTGTAGGTGCCAGCCGTCCCGGGCAGCTCGATGAAACCGTCAAGGCCGCCGACCTGATCCTCGACCAGGCAACCCTCGAACTGATCGACGGCGCACTGGGCGACATCATCGAGCGGGACCCGGCCAAGGTGGAGTCTTTCCCCCAGCGCGTCTAGCGCATCGCCGTTTTCTTTGACCGGGCCCGTCGTCGGGTGACTGCGTTCGCGAACCGCAGGCACACCACCCAGTACGCTGCTCCCACCGCGAGGGAGGCCGCGACGGCCAGCGCCGGGCTGATCCCGGCCAGGGGCGGGTAGACCAGCCAATGCACCAGGTATGCGTAGAGGGAGGCGCTGGCCAACACCACTGTGAGCCGGCGCAGGCCCTTCGGCACCGGGATGCCGGGCAGCCAGATGAGGAGCAGAATCCCGGCCAGGAGCGTGCCTTCCCTGGTTGCGTTGTCGAAGAACCCCGGAACGGTAAGTACGGCAATGGCCGAGACGAGGCAGCGTTGAGCTACCGTCCTGGTCCGGGCGATGGCCCAACCAAGTGCGAAGAGCCAGAGGGCGGGAACCGTGTGCGGCACACCCGGATCTATGAGCTCGTAGCGCGTGAGCAGTCCGGCTCCGGTCAGGGCAAGCGGCAGCAGCAGGGGGAAACGCCGCTCGGCGCGGTCCACCCAGGGAACAGCCAACAGGGCGGTCATCCCCACGATCAGGTAGACGAGTATTTCGATGAACCAGAAGTGCCACTGCGTGGTCACCGCCTCCGGCCCGAGAATGGCGTTCAGGAGCAGAATATTGACCGGCGTGTAATTGTCGGTGACCAGATACGCGACGGCAATGAACACTATGCTGGGTACGACAATTCTGGCCAAGCTGGCCAGCTGACGGCGCAGCCGCGGGACCCGCTCCCCCGAGAGCTGGAAGCGGGCGAAGTTGTACCCGGCCACGGCCATCAGCACATGGGCCGCACCCTGCCACGTGAACAGACCGACGTGTGTGCTGACGATCAGGACAATCCCCACGGCCCGCAACACGATGCTTGTCTCGAGCGGTGCAAAGAATCGTCGCAGCTTCCTGACCGGTGCGGTGCGGGGCCCCGGTTCCAGGTCCCGGACCGGAGTCAGATGCCAGTCCGGCGGGAGATGGCCCAAGGCCCGTTCCAACCTGACCGATGCCGCCACGTAGGACAGCGAGTCCCCGCCCAGGGAGACAAAGGTGTCGCCATCGGCAATGTCGGCGACTTCCAGGGCGTCCGCGAAAATTTTCCGGACGCTGGCGGGGCCGTCCGCTGCCGCGTCAACGCTCGGTGGCGCGGGATCGGGCCGGGTCAGCGCCTGGACAGCCTGATAGTCCAGTTTGCCGGTGGCCAGGCGCGGGAGGTGTTGGACAGCATGGATCTGGAGAGCGGCACGCGGCAGCCCCAGGCCCTGGGCAAGGACCTTGCCCAATAGCTGCGTGTCGTGGCCGCCCTCCACTGCGACGACAAGGCCGTCGTCGGTACCGGAGCTGGCTGCCTGCACGCCGAGGTCGGCCAGGATCTTCTCCACTTGCCCGAGGTCAACGCGTAGTCCGACGATTTTGACGAACCTGCTGCGGCGTCCCACGACTTCGTAGACACCGGTGGGGTGCTGCCGGGCGAGGTCGCCTGTGCGGAGCTCCTCGATGGTCCGGCCACTTCGCAGGTCCTCGGCCGATTCGGCGTACCCGAGCATGATGTTGGGGCCCGTGTACACGAGTTCGCCGTGCTCCAAGCCGGCAACCGGGTCGATGCGGAAGTCGCCGCCGGGGATGGGGATGCCAATGGCGCCCGGGACGGTTGCTGCCAGCCCGGGCGGCAGGTACGCCATCCGGGCGGTGGCCTCCGTCTGGCCGTACATCACCACCAGATCCCAGCCCTTCTCGCGGCCGAGCCCGGCGTAGCGCCGCACCATCTCGGGTGCGAGCCGGCCGCCGGCCTGGGTGACGTAGCGCAGGCCGGGCAGCTCCAAACCGGCGAAACCCACCCGCTCCAGCAACTCGAAAGTGTAGGGAACAGCCGCGAAGGACGTCGCCCCGCGGTTGCGAAAAAGCTCCCAGAAGCACGGATCAACGACGGACAGCTCAGTGAGGACCAGTCCCGCACCGCGGAGCAGATGGGAGTTGATCACCGAGAGTCCATAGCAGTAAGACATCGGCAGCGTCGTCACAGCCCGGTCGTCCGGGCCGAGGGCCAGGTACTCGGCAATGGACTCGGCGTTGGCCTGCAGGTTCGCGTGGGAGAGACGGACCAGCTTAGGCGAGCCGGTGGACCCGGAAGTGCTGAGCAGGAGGGCCAGATCGGGGTGCAGCTCGTGCCGTGTGCCCGGGCGGCGTTCCTCAACTAGAGCGCGCCCGTTCCCGGAACGCACGAGAACATCCGGGTCATAAGCCTCAAGGAGGGATTCCAGGGCAGCCGGTTTGTCCTCAGGCAGCAGGATCAGTGGGTGGCCGCCGGCCAGCGCTGCGAGGTAAGCCACGAGCGAGTCGACGTCGTTTGCTGCCGCCAGCGCGACGAGGCGCCGTTCGGTGCCGAGCCGGACGGCCAGCTCGTCGACGCGCTGCGCCAGCTCCCGGTAGGTCAGAGCCATGGTGTCGGTAAGGATGGCGGGTCGGTCCCCGTAGCTCGCAAGATCCGCGGCAAAGGGCACCCGCAAGAAATCAAGCTGCGTGGTCACCCGGACGATGATATTAGATAAGCCTCACCTAAGTAAAATTACGCCATACAAGGCTTGCGTAATTATTTCGCTGCTGCGCATGGTCGAGCATCCCGGCCCTACTCAGGGTCCGTGACCGGGTGGCATGATGGGCGCATGAGCCAAGTCACGTGCGATCTGACCATCTCCCTCGAGGGCTTCCTCGCCGGCCCGAACCAAAGCATGGCCGAACCGCTGGGCGAGGGCGGCGAGCGCCTGCACCGGTGGCAGATCGAAGAACCCGAGGCCCATCCGGCCGAGATCGAAGGCATCCTCGCGGCGGGCGCCTTCATCATGGGCCGGAACATGTTCGCCGGGCCCGGCCCCGGACCGTGGGCTGAGGACTGGCGGGGATGGTGGGGTGAGGAGCCGCCCTATCACGCACCGGTCTATGTCCTCACCCACCATGCACGCGAGCCCCTGGAGATGGCGGGCGGCACCACATTCAACTTCGTGACCGGAGGGTTCGAGGCGGCACTGGCCCAGGCCCGGGAAGCCGCCGGCAGCAAGGACGTGGCCATTGCCGGCGGGGCGCAGACCGCCCGGCAATACCTTTCGGCCGGGCTGATCGACGAACTTCGGCTCCACATCGCGCCCATGATCCTGGGAGCGGGCGAACGGCTGCTCGACGGCGTCGGGAACCTCACGCTTGAGCCGACGGAAGTGCGCGGCAGCAGCCTCGTCACCCACATCCGCTACCGGGTCACGCGGTGAGCAGCCATGGACTCCGAGGTCCGCGGCCTCACGCTGCGGACCGGCATCTCGGTGCCGTGCCGCATTGACGGCGACGCCGGCGCGGAACCGGTGCTGCTGCTCCACGCGTGGGCCGAATCCCGCGGCAGCTTTGACCGCCTGATCCCCCTGCTGACCGGCTTCAGGGTCTACGCGCCGGACCTCCGCGGGCAGGGCGAAGCGGACAAACCGGAGGGTGGCTACTCCCTGGCGGAACAGGCTGAGGACGCCGCTGCCATCCTGGAGGCCCTCAACGTGCCGCGGGCCGCCGTCGTCGGCTCCTCCAGCGGAGGTTACGTCGCCCAGCAGCTCGCCGTTACGCATCCGGACAAGGTGACGGCGCTGGTGCTGGTGGGCTCGCCTCTGAGCCTTCAGGGGCGGCCCGCATTCGCCGACGAGGTGGACGCCCTGACCGACCCGCTGGACGAGGGCTGGGTGCGGGATTCGCTGTCCTGGTTTCCGCTGCACCACGAGGTCCCGGCGTGGTACATCGATGACCGCGTGCGTGACGGCCTCAGGATGCCCGCCCGCGCCTGGAAAGGCATCCTGAACGGACTGTTTGAGGCAATGCCGCCCACCGAATCGGGAACCATTCAGGCGCCCACCCTGATTCTCTGGGGCGGCCTGGACAGCCTTCTGCCGCGTGGTGACCAGGAAACCCTGGCAGCCCGGATCCCCGGCGCGGTGCTGAAGGTCTATCCGGACGTGGGGCACGTGGTGCTGTGGGAATGCCCGGAGCAGGTGGCAGAGGACACGACGGCGTTCCTTGCGTCGCTCGGTTAGCTGGACCCTCCGGCAGCCCCGCCCAGCACCACGTTCACCGGTTCCTGCCCGGCCTGCAGCAGCCCGATCTGCTTCCGGATCAGACGTGCCACCCGGGGCAGCATGGCCGAACTCGCACCGCCCACGTGCGGGGTGATCAGCACGCCCGGCACTTTCCAGAGCGGGTGGTCCCGCGGCAGCGGTTCCGGATCCGTCACGTCCAAAGCCGCGCGGAGCCTGCCGGAAGCAGTCTCGCGGAGCAGGGCTTCGGTGTCCGCCACGGGCCCTCGCGCCACGTTCACCAGGAGCGCGCCGTCGGCCATCGCTGCCAGGAACCTGTTATCCACCAGGTGCCGGGTCTGCTCGCTCAGGGGAACGCTGACCACCACAATGTCGTGCAGCGGCAGCTGCTCGAACAGGGAATCAATCCCGTGGATCCTGCCGCGCTCATCGTCGCGGCCGCGGCTCGCCAGCCGGGTCACCTCGGTCTCGAACGGCAGCAGCCTGGCCTCAATCGCCTTCCCCACTCCGCCGTAGCCCACCAGGAGCACGCGCCGGTCGGCCAGGCTGGGCCGCATGCGATTGTCCCAGGTCCCGGTGGCCTGGTTCCGCGCAAAGTCCGCCATGCCACGCTGGCTGGCGATCATCATGCCCAGGGCGAGTTCCGCCGTCGACGTCTCATGCACTCCCGCCGCGTTCGCGAAAACGCACCCGTCGGGCAGGACGTCGGCCACGCCGTCGTACCCGATGGACTGGCTCTGCACCAGCCCCACGTCGACGCCCTCCAGCGCGGCCAGCCCGTCCGGCTTGCCCATGTACGGCGGCACCAGCAGATCGATCCTGCCCTCCGGAGCGGGCCCGCTGAGGTCCCACAGGAAAAGTTCGACGCCGGCGGACGGCTCGAGTGCCGCCAGCAGGTTCTGATCGGGCAGGCTAACCCGCAGTTTCCGTGACGCGGCCAGATCGGGCATGGATGGCTCCTTCTTTCGGTTCACCTGACAGTTAACCAGCATTGAGAAGAGGGAGCCGGATATAGAGGGATGTACTTTCGCTTGGTCAACGGCGCCAGCGTCCATCAGGGACTGCAAGAGCGTTGCCTGAAACGGTGCAGCAAGTGCCAGAGGGTTCCGGGAGGGAGTCACATGGCCTTCCGCCCGCGTCCGGCGGATGCCAGAGTGGGACCATGACTGAGCAAACCGGAGGGCTGGTCCTGAATCTTGACTGCACGCTCGCCGCTCCCCCGGAGCGCACGTTCAGGATGCTGACCGAAGCCTCGGAACTGGTGAAGTGGTGGGGGCCGCACGGCTTCATCATCCCCGCGGCCGAGGTAAACCTCGTGGTGGGCGGCCGTTACCGGTTCCGGATGACGCCGCCGGACGGCGAGCCGTTCCACCTCTCCGGCGAGTACCTGGAAATCGACCCGCCCTGGCGCCTGGTCTACACCTTCAACTGGGAGGAGCCCACGCCGGATGACGCGGAAACCGTGGTGGACCTTTCGCTCGGAAGTGACGGGACCGGCACCCGCCTGGTGCTTTCCCAGGGGCCGTTCCGGACCGGGGAGCGGCTGGCCCTGCACCGGGACGGCTGGACAGAATCCTTCGAGAAGCTTCGTTCGGTCACGGACCCTGGCTGAGGGTCCAGGCCGGAACCTCAGGCCTGTCCTTCCGCCGGCGCCGAGCCACCGCTATCAGGGCAGCGGCACCGCCGAGGAACACCACGGCTGCCGCCGCGGCAACTGCCGGAAGGCCCGGTACCGTGGCAGCCGAGGAACCGCCGTCGGATGCCTGGGCCGCCGCCCCTGACCCGCCGCCGTCGGGCACCCCGGCAGGAGACGGCGTAGAGCCGGGCCCGTCCGGCACCGCGCCAATCACCGTCAGGGACCTCCCGCCCCGGTTGACCACCACCACCGATCCGTCGGGCCGGACCGCCATCCGGCCCGGATCCTCGCCCGTGGGAATGGTTTCCGCAACGGCCGCAGCTCCGGGCGGGATGACCGAGACCGTGTTGTCCGAACTGTTGGACACGTAGACCGTTCCGTCCGGAGCGGCAACCACCTCCTGCGGCCCGCCGCCCACGGGAATCCGCCGGGCAACAGCAGTGCCGCCGGGTTCAATGACCGCGACGTCGTTCGCCAGGATGTTTGCCACATAGACGGTTCCGTCCGGAGCGGCCGCGATGCCGTGCGGGTGTGCTTTCGCACCCACGCTGATGGCATGCGACGGGCCGGGCGAGCCCGCGGGGACCACGGTGACTGTGCCCTCATATTCGTTGGCGGCATAGAGGGTCCCGTCCGTGGCCACCGTCACCTCCACCGGGTAGGGCCCGGCCTGGATGGTTCGCTCGGTCCAGGTCCGGCCCGGCGGGGCCACCGAGACGCTCCCCTCCGCCGGGTTGGCCACATACAGCGATCCGTCGGGTCCCGTGGTGAGCCAGTGCATGCCGGGGCTGACGGTGATGGCGAAGGCCGTTTTGGCTGCACCGGCGGGAACCACGCCGATCTCGGCCTGGCCCAAGTCGGTTGTCTGCAGCACGTACAGCGTCCCGTCCAGCGTGATCGCCAGCGACGAGGGGAAGCGCCCCACCGTGATGGTGCGGGATGCCCGGGTTTCGCCGGGACTGAACACGGCGACGCCGCCGGCCCAGTGGTAGTCGCTGACGTACAGTGTCCCGTCCGGCGCGGACACCACACCCAGGGGCTGGAGGCCGACGTCGACTTCGGTTGAAGCGCGGACCGTGGCGTCGTCGGCCGATGCCGGAAGGGCGACGACGGCGGAGGCCAGCAGGAGCCCCGCTGCCACCAGCAGTGCCGCACCGCCGCTGAATGCCATCCCGGCGCGGAAGGCGCGGAATGCACGGCGCAGCAGCAAGTTGTTGTTCATCAGTTTCCCCCAAAACCGCCGCTGAACTGCGGCAACGCTTCCGATTCTATCTGTCGGCCGCGGACCGGACCATCCTCAGCTCGGGCAGTTCCTCCCATTCCGGCGGCAGCAGCCCGCGCTTCCCGTCGGGGAGGAAACCGTGCTTGCGGTAGAAGGCGAGCGCTCGCGGGTTGTCCTCCAGCACCCAGAGGTACGCCGGGCTTTCACCGATGGCGGCACCCAGCAACGCGGCACCCAGCCCGCTGCCGTGCGTCCGCCGGAGCGTGTAGAGCGAATACAGCTCCAACGCCTCGGGGCCGTCCTCGTCCCGTCCCGGTCCCGCATCGGCGAAACCCACCAATTCATCGTCCGCATCGAAGGCGATGATCCGCGGGTCGGCGCCTGCCAGGGACGGCCGACGGCGTTCCACACGTTCGGGAATGCTGGCCCGCCGGGCGCGGAAAAACTCCGCCGACAACAGGTCTCCGTAGCACTCCTCGTGAACCAGGGTGTGCATGAGCACCAACGCCTCGGCATCCTCCGGGGTGGCCTGCCGGATGTAAAAGTCCATCAGCCCAGCCTAGCCAGCTTCTATCCCCAGAACGCGACGGCATCCCCGGCACTTCGGTGGCGTCGTCCGTGCCCTGCTGGCCCTCGTCGCCCTGCCGTCAAGAGGGAGGGTAGCCCGGTTCGTTGACAGTCCCGAGCAGCGGGCATGTACTTAAATTGGCTCGTAAACAGAGCCAAAAACCACGAAGCGGCCCACGCTTCCGTGCGGCCGCCTTTAACCACATGGAGGTCGAAAATGGGACAGGCACGCGAGGTCATGGACCGGTTTACCGAGTCCATGGACACTCAGGACAGGGATGCGTTGGCTCGGGCCTACGCCGATGAAGCGGTACTCATCACCCCTGATGAAGGCCAGATCACAGGGCGCGACAAGATCACCAACTACCTTTACCACTTCTGGGAGGCATTCCCGGACATCAGGTATGAGTACACGGCCAAGTACGACGCCGGGGATGTTGCCGTCGATGAGGGCTACGTTGTGGCAACGAACACCGGGCCCATCAGGCTGCCGTCCGGCGAAACCCTGCCGCCTACCGGCAAGAAGGTCAGGGTCCGGAGCTGCGACATCGCCCAGGTGGAAGCGGGACAGATCAAATCGCACCACTTCTACTTTGACCAGCTGGATTACATGGCACAGCTCGGACTCCTTCCTGAATCACTGACCAGGCAACTCTCCAGCCACTAGAAAAGTGCTGTTGGCTGCCGGCGGACAACGACGCGGTGTCCGCCGGCCGCGCATCACCCGGGGTGCTAACCGTGGGTAATTGCCGCGCCCAGGAGCCCGAACAGTGTCCCCGCCGCTACAGCAATCAGGGCCCGTTTCCGGGCGGGATACAGCCAGCGCACGGCGAACACAGCCACCGCGAGAATGAAGCCGTTCACTACGCTCAGCATGATCGCCACCCATTCGCTCCCGGTGGATACCCCGAAACCTCCGCCGCTGCATCCGCTGATCCCGCACCACGAAAACCGCGCCACAAGCCACTGCGGAAGGCTGAGCACCACTGCCAGCGGGACGGCCCAGAAGAGGTTTTTCGCGTTGGAATTGACCCCGCGGGGCCATACTGCGGGGGTTGTCGTCTGGTCCGCGGGTGGTTGGGGAGGCCCGGCGGGCCCCGTCGCAGCGGGCCCCGTAGCGGCGGCCATGGCGGAAGCAGGCGCGCGCTTCCGGGTGCTGAGGACCACCCACCTGAACACCGCTGCGTTGACCACCGCAAGGGCAAAATATCCCAGATAGTAGAGCAGCGCCGTCGGGGTTAACCCCCCGAAGCCGAACTTGCGCGGCCACGGCGGACGCAGGAGATCCAGAAGGATACCCACCACGAGGTACGCGGCCGAAACGGGCAGCGTCAGCAGCATCAGCGACCGCAGCAGCCACAGCTGGAGCCCGCCTTCCAGCCCGACACCAAAGGCAGTCGTCAGGAGCGCAGCGGCAACAACAGCCCCTGTCACCGTCAGATAAATAACGACGGCGGCCTTCGCCCAACGTGGCAGTGGTCCTTTGCCTGGCCGATTCTCGCTGCGCACAACGTTCCCCCTGGTCGCTGTTGCCGGCTGGTGCTGACTCCGCCGGCACTCTGATGGTCGCACGCTGGGCGGTCTGCGTCCGGGAGGCTGGGCTCGGCGGATCCACCACCGGACCAGCACTGCGGCTTCCCTTTGTCCTGGTGGCCCTGCCGCCGCACTTAAGATGAGGCATGGACTTCGTGGGAGTGCTCTGGACCGTTGTGGGGGCAGTGCTGATTCTGCTGATGATCGCCGACGTCTTCCAAACCCTCCTGTATCCGCACGGCTCCGGCCCGGTGGGACGGGCCATCATGCGCGGGTTCTGGCTGCTGTCCCGGGAACTGCGCGGCCGCGGACCCTTCATTGCAGCCCCTTTGGCCATGGCCGCCGTGATCGCCGCGTGGGCCGCCCTGGCAGCCATCGGTTGGGCCCTGCTGTACCTGCCCCACCTGCCGGACGGTTTTGTTTTCGGGGCCGGGGTTCCGCAACGGGGCGACTTTGCCGAAGCCCTCTACATTTCCCTGGTGACCCTTTCCACGGTGGGCTTCGGGGAGATCGTCCCGGCGCATCCGCTGCTCAGGCTGGTTGCCGCCCTGCAGGCGGTGACCGGATTCGGGCTCTTGACCGCGACGGTCACATGGATCCTGCAGACATACCCGGCCCTGAACCGCCGCCGCGCCCTGGCCCATCAGCTGAATCTGTTCAGGGAGGCGGCCGGGCCCGACGGCCTGGCTTCGCTGGAACCCCGGCATGCTGCCGGGCTGCTGGAGTCAATGGCCGGAAGCGTGGCGGCGGTGAGCATCGACCTGCTGGCGTTCCATGAAAGCTATTACTTCCGCGAAGTGGAGCAGCGGGGTTCCCTGCCGGCAACCATTGCCTACGCCCAGCAACTGGCGTCGCATGCCCAGCTGAGCGAAAACCCCGAACTCCAGTTCGCCGGGCGGATGCTGCACGCAGCGCTGGAAGGGCTCGCGGACGTCCTGCGCGGTAGGTTCGGCCATTCCGGAACAACATCCGCCGACGTGTTCGACAGCTACGAACTCCACCACCGGCACCGCAAGTCCGGGCCCACGGAATAGCCAGGGCTCCGGCCACTCCTCCCCGTTTGCTCAGTCGACGTTCCGGATGATCTCAACCAGCTCGTCAGTCCGGAAGCCGTGCCGGCGTGCGTAGTGGACCAGATCGCGGGCCTGCTTGATGACCTGGCTCCGTTCGGGAAGGCCGACGACGGATACGCCGCGGCCCCGCCGGAACTCGAGGAGCCCTTCGTCACGCAGGAGCCGGAGGGCGCGGAACACAGTGTTGGTATTTACGCCCAGGACGGCGGCAAGATCCTTCGCCGGCGGAAGCCGTTCGCCGGGCGCCGCTTCACCCTCAGCAATGGCACGGCGGAGCTCCGCGGCGACCTGTTCAAAGAGGTCCGTGGGGTCTTCCTTGCGCACCTTGACTGTCAGCATGGTGCTAGTAATATTAGCATCATATTGGGATTGAGGAGGCAGCCATGACTGTCACCGGAGGCTCCCGGAACCGGACTGCGGAGCCGTTCGAGCGGGCAGAAACCCCTGAAGCGCTGATCCCTGAGGCCAGGCAGCACGCACGGCACAGACGGGGTGTCTACCTGATATCGGCTCTGCTTACCCTTCTCGGGGCTCTTTTTGCTGCGTTCCTGGTGCCGCCACTCGGCCCGCAACAGCGGCGCTCACTCAATGAGCCGCCGGCGATGCCACTACCCGTCGCCCAGAATCCGGCGGCCATTGTGGCTGTGCACGGGATCTACCATTTTGGCTGGGTGATCGTGTACGACGACGGCAGGGTCATCCATCGGCTGGACCTGGACAGCGGGCTCACGGAACGAAGGCTGACAGCCAGGGGCACCGAACTGGTTCGTTCAGGAGACGTTCACCCGGGCGCCCTGATAGTGCAACCCGACTCCTTACTGCCGGCTGGGCTATGGGCGGATCCTCAAGCGCAGCCTTACATTGCGGCCACCTTTGCGGCTTGCTACGAGCCGTCGGCAAACATGGAAGCCCGGATGGGATATCTTCCGGCCGGGGTACAGTCTCTGCTGCGCGGCAGGGAGCGAACCTACAAGGACGTCGACATTTTCACCCGGGCCTTCGGCGACCTGCGGCCTGACGAAGAATGTGCGGACGTGAGCCCCGCCGAGGCCAGCTACGTCGCCTCCGCCGTTGTGGGCGACACAGTCCCCGCTTTCAAAGGCCTCACCCCCAGTGGTGAATGGTGCGCCACAGTGGGTCCGCCACTGGATGCTGCCATGCTGTGCTTGCGGCCAGTCCTCCCGCACGGCTCGTGGGTGCTGTGGGGCGGCTGATCCGCGGGCGCAGTGAGCCGTCCCGGACGAGTCCCACTACTTCACCCAGCCCGCCTTCTGCAGCCAATCCTTGAGGATGGGCAGGACCACGGCGCTGTGCATCGCGCCCATGTGGTCCAGTCCCGGCAGGACGCGCACGTCCCACCCTGCCTTGGTCAGCGTGCCCTGGTGCCGTGCCAGCGGCTCTCCGATTTTCACCCGGACTCCTCCCCAGACGGGTTTGTAGTCGATGCTGTCCTCGGCGCCGGCGAACGCCAGCCTCGGCAGGTCGGCGGGAAGCACGGCGGCAATGTCGTCAAAGTCCTGCAGCACCTCGTACAGGGTGACGAACTGTTGCGTCTGTTCCTTGGTGGTCTGAACAGACGAGGAGTCCCAGTCCCCCGGTTCGGGTACAGGGACCGATGCCGCCGGTTCGCCGGCGGCCTGGACCGACATCACATGCGCTGCCCGGGTGACCGTCAGCATGGTCTGGTACGGGCCGTCAAGCGGCGGGAAGCCTCCCATGGCGAGCGCCCGCAGACGGTCTGTGCGGAGTGCAAGCTGCAGCCCGCTCAGTGCCAGCCAGGAGTAGCCGTAATAGGCGAAGGTTTCGGCGCCGGCGGCGTCGGCAATGGCCAGCAGGTCAGCTGCGATGTTTTCCGGGGTGAGCGTAAGCGGCGCCGGGTGCGCCATCCGGTGGGCTTCATAGTCGGCCGCGATCACCAAATTCGTCCCGGCCAATCCCTCGACGAGGTTCGGCCCCAGGTCCGGGTCCCCGCCCCACTGCCGCAGCGTCTCCGCCTCCGCCGCGGTGTGAGGGGCAAGGCTGACCGGCAGAAGGATGGCGGGGCCGCCTCCGCGGACGGTCAGCGGAATGGTGGTGCCGTCGTGCAGGACCGCCTCGGTCTTGCCGGTGATCGGTTTGCCGTTTCGTTCCGGCTTCAGGCCTTTGGCATACGCGGCCTGCCCCACGTGCTGGAGGCAGTCAGCAACAGTGCTGACCAGGCGCACGCCGAGGGTCACGGGCGGGTCCCAGCTTTGGTCAACGACGCGGTCCAGATCCGCGTCGTCAAGCGTCTCCAGGAACCCAACCGTCTGCCGGTGGACGGAATCGTAGTATTCCAGCAGCAGCTCCGGACGGGCCCGGACCGAGTCCACCTGGTCGGTTGTATGGCCGTAGCCGGTGTCACGCCTGGACAGCGGCAGCCCAAACCGGCCCACAAAGTCCTGGGCGGTCCACACCTGTTCCAGGCCGGCGGCGGAGGCAACCTGCGCATCTTCCACCCGGCTGAGATGCCAGACCAGCCACACGATCGAATTACCGGTGCCGCCCGGCCGGCGGACCAGCGCGTCGTCGTCGACCCCTTCCAGCGCGGCTTCCACGGTCTCGCGGATCCGGCCGAAGGCGTCCAGCAGCAGTTCGTTGGATTTCATCGGGTCCCCTCACTGTGCGCTGCTACGCGCATTGTCGGTGAGCCCCATGCTAGCCCCGGCCCGCGCCTATTGCGCCTCCTGCGCTTCAACCTTCCGTTAACCTCCCCTCCAACTCCCGGCACCGCCTGGGCCATGTGCGTTCCCTAGCGTGGACGGGTCATCGGCGAACAGCCGGAAGGCCCACCCAGGAGGAACCACCACCATGCGCACAGTCCTGACCGCAGCGGCAGCCGCCGCCCTCATCGCCGCCGTCGCGGGCCCCGCCGTGGCTGCCCCCGCCCCCGGTGCCGCCACATCAGAGATCAAGGTCAACGAGCGCAACGGGTCCTTCGACCTTCAGTCGCACCGTGGCGGCCGCGGGGAATGGACCGAGGAGTCCCTCGCCGCATTCACCAACTCCCTGAAGCTGGGCGTGACCACCCTCGAACTGGACACCCATCTGACCAGCGACGGCAAGGTGATCGTCTGGCACGACGACACCATCCAGGCAAACAAGTGCATCGACACCGCACCCGCCACCGCAGGGGACACTGCTTTCCCGTACGTCGGCGACCGTGTGGCCGAGCTGTCCCTTGCGCAGATCAAAACGCTTAACTGCGGCTTCATGCAGCTGCCCGGTTACCCCGAGCAGGACGTCATCGAAGGCAACCGGATCGCCGAACTCAAGGACGTCTACCAGCTGGTCCGCGATGCCGGCGCCGACAAGGTCCGCTTCAATATCGAGACCAAGGTGGAGGACGGCAAATCCGGCGGCGAGGGCATGGTCGCCCTGACCAAGGCCGTGGTCGCCCAGATCCAGTCGTCCGGCATGGCGGACCGCTCCACGGTGCAGTCGTTCGACTGGTCATCGCTGAACCTGACCAAACAGATCGCTCCGGAGCTCCCGCTAGTCGCCCTCTCCAGCGGCGACGCCTGGCTCGAGGTCGGCCAGCCCGGCGCCAGCCCCAACCTCGGCGGCATCGACATCGACACCTACGATGGGTCCCTCGCCAAGGCTGCGGCCGCGCAGGGCTACGACGTCATCTCCCCCGCCTTCCGGTCCGTCACCCCCGGAATGATCACCGAAGCACACAAGCTCGGCCTGCCTGTCATCCCCTGGACCGTGAACACCACCGCCGACATGGCGCGGCTGATGGACCTGGGCGTGGACGGCATCATCACCGACTACCCCACCCGCCTGCGCACCCTGATGGAGGAACGCGGGCTGAAGCTGCCCAAAGCGTATGAGCTGAAGGGCTAAGCCCCTTCTCCCTCACGCTCAACGAGGGCTTTGAGGTTGGCGAGTTCCTTGCGGGCCTCTGCTCCGCTGAGGATGGCCCGCTCCACCAGCTTCCCCACCAGGCCGAGCCCGCGGGGCCAGTGCGTCTCGGCCCGAAGGCGCAGCACAGTGCCGTTCCCTTCGGGCTGAAGCCGGCTGTCGACGTCGAACTTCAGCCCGAAGTAGGCCACGGTGCTGGTGACAATCCGGTGCGGAGGGTCCGCCGAAAGCACCGTGGTGCGGGCGGTTCCCGGTCCCCGGGTCGAGGTGTAGCTGGATCCCGGCTGGCCTCCGGAGCCCTGGATGTCGGCGATGACGGGCCCACCGGTCTGCCATTCGGGGAGGCGGGACGGGTCGACGTAGGCCCGCCAGACATCCTGCGGCGGGGCCTTGATCCACTCTGAGTATTCAAGGGCGCCCATGCGTTCCCCGTTCCGGTTAAGCCCGCGCGGGTCACCTTGCCCGCGCGGACGTATCGGCCGGAAGCTAGGTCCGCTGCGAAAGGCTGAGGATGTTCCCCTCGCTGTCCAGGAACCAGGCTCCCTTGCCCCAGGTGTTGTCGACGACACCGTTCTCCGTCTTCAGGCCGGGCAGGTCGTACTCTTCAAAGGTGACTCCCTTTGCCCTCAGTTCCTCCATCTCGCGTTCGAGATTGTCGGTGACCCAGCCCATCTGGGTGTTCTTGGCGGTCCCTGCATTCTCTGTCTCGTAAATAAGGAAGCCCGTTCCGTCGCTGCCCCGGTAGAGGAGGCCGTCCTCCATGGTGTCGGAGGGTTCCAGTCCCAGCTTGTCCCGGTAGAAATCCTTTGCCCGGTTGATGTCCTTCGCGGGAAGGACAGCCATAAGCGCTGAATCCTTGAGCATGTTGATTCCTTCTGTACATTGCTTTCGCATTGATGGCGATGCTCTCCCCCTGGTGCGGTCCGGGAACTTCCTTGACCCGGTCCGCGTGGCCGTCCCATGCGCCAAGTGCCGGGGCGGCTACCTGGGACTCTGCAACGCCCCGCCAGCCATCATCGGCGCGAGGGTCCCCGAAGCTTATGTGGCCATTATGGAACGATCCGGGGCAGACCGAAATAGGGGATTGCTTGCGCCTCCCTGGTGAAATTCCCGGGCGGCCTACCTGAGGATTTCGGCCCGGCGAAGCCTGACGATCTCCGTCACCACGTCCTCCGGGAGGGGATGTTCCGGGGTGAAGCGGATGGTCCCCTTGGACAGCGAATACCCTACCAGCCGGTCCGCGACGGCGTCGATCACCGCGGGTGAAAAGGGAAAGACCGAGAGGTGCTTCGCTGCCGCCGTGACGCCGAGGAGCGGCTTCCCCTCAAACCTCAGGGCAGGCATCCCGTAGCTCATCCCCTCCTCAGCTTCGGGCACCACGGTCCGGGCGATCTCGATCACCCGTTGCAGGCAGCCGCGGTTCGGTTCAGGCAGTTCGGCCAAGGAATCATCGACGGTGCCCATGCAGCCGATTGTATTCCTGCGAGGTCCGGCGGGGTAGGCGCATAATAGGGCTCCCAAGCCGGGTGCCGCCGTCGTAATTCCCGACGGCGGCCCGACCCGGCGCGTCACCTACCGGTCCGTCTTGACCACCGTGAAAAGGACGGCAGAATCCTCATCGGCTGTGAGGCTGTGCAGCCCGTTCGGCACGATCAGCAGGTCCCCCGCCTTACCCTGCCAGGCTTCGCTGCCGGCCTTCAGCCAGACGGTGCCCTTCAGTACCAGGACCGTGGCTTCGCCGGGGTTCTGGTGTTCGCTCAGCTGCGTGCCTGCCCGGAAGGCCATCACGGTCTGGCGGAGCCTCTTTTCGTGCCCGCCGAACGCTGTGTCTGCAGCGCGTCCGCTGGGGGCCACCACAGCGGCCGCGATCTGCTGGCGGGCGAGGGCTTCGATCGATATTTTCTGCATGTGGTCACCGTACCCACGATTGCCGCCGTTGCCGAGGGTCAATCGTCCCGAGGTGTGTTTATGCTGGGATCTCTTGTCAGCCACCAACTAACCGGGCAGGTACTGGATGGACGCGGACGTCATCATCATCGGCGGCGGACTGGCCGGGCTGGTTGCATGCAACGAGCTGGTCCGGGCCGGAAAGCGGGTGGCCATCCTTGACCAGGAGAACCCGGCCAACCTGGGCGGCCAGGCGTTCTGGTCGCTCGGCGGCATGTTCCTGGTCAACAGCCCCATGCAGCGGAGGCTCGGGGTCCGTGATTCGTTTGACCTTGCCTGGCAGGACTGGCAGGGCTCAGCGCAATGGGACCGGCTGTCCGGTGAGCATCCGGAGGACGGGTGGGCACGGCAGTGGGGCCGGGCCTATGTCGAGTTCGCGGCGGGCGAGAAACTCTCCTGGTTGCGCGCGCAGGGCATCAGGTTCACCCCGCTGGTGGGCTGGGCGGAACGCGGCGACGGCAGGGCAGGCGGTCACGGCAATTCCGTGCCACGGTTCCACGTCCCGTGGGGCACCGGCACCGGGATCTCCGAACCGTTCGCCGGCCTGGCCCTTGCGGCGGCGGAGACCGGCCACGTCCGGTTCTTCTTCCGCCACCAGGTGGACGGGTTAACGTTCGACGGCGGCACCGTCACCGGCGTGCACGGCACGGTCCTTGCACCGGATTCGTCGCCGCGCGGAGTGTCTTCGAACCGGGATGCTGTTGGGGAGTTTGAGCTGCACGCACAGGCCGTGGTTATCGCCAGCGGCGGGATCGGCGGCAACCACGAACTGGTGCGCAGGTGGTGGCCCCAGCGCCTTGGCACAGCGCCGGACACCATGATCACCGGGGTCCCCCGGCACGTCGACGGCCGAATGCTGGACATCGCTGACGGAGCCGGCGTCCGGCTGGTGAACCGCGACCGCATGTGGCACTACACCGAGGGCATCAGGAACTGGAACCCCGTCTGGCCGGATCACGCCATCCGGATCCTGCCCGGGCCATCGTCCATGTGGTTCGACGCCCTGGGCCGCCGGCTGCCCACCCCTGCCCTGCCCGGTTACGACACCCTGGGCACCCTCAGGCTGCTGCGGACCACCCCTGGCCTCCAGCGCCATGACTACTCCTGGTTCATTCTCAACCAGAGGATCATCGAGAAGGAGTTCGCGTTGTCGGGCTCCGAGCAGAACCCCGACATCACCAACAGGGACATCAGACTGCTGCTCCGGACCCGGCTGGGCCGCGGTGCCGCGGCTCCCATCGAGGCTTTCAAGGAACACGGCGCCGACTTCGTTGTGGCAGACAACCTGACGGATCTGGTCCGAGGTATGAACGGCCTCACCAGGGAACAGCTGCTCGACGTCACGGAGATCCACCGGCAGGTCACCGAACGCGACGCGGAAATCCTGAACCCGTATACCAAGGACGTGCAGGTCATGGGCATCCGCAACAGCCGCCGTTTCCTCGGGGACAGGCTCTTCCGGACCGTGAAGCCGCACCGGATCCTGGACCCCGCGGCCGGACCGCTGATCGCCGTGAAGCTGCACATCGTCACCCGCAAAAGCCTCGGCGGCATCCAGACCGACCTCACGGGGCAGGCCTTCGCCAAGGACGGCTCCCGGATCCCCGGGCTCTACGCTGCCGGGGAGGCCGCAGGTTTTGGTGGCGGCGGGGCCCACGGCTATAACGCCCTCGAAGGCACCTTCCTGGGCGGGTGCATTTTCACCGGCCGGACTGCCGGGCGGTCCCTCGCACGCCTGCTCTAGCCTCCGGCCGCGGCGGCACCGCCTCGGCGGCCGCGGGCTGCTCCTGCCTTAGGCACCTTCGGCGGCCTTACGCGGCTTCGAGGACGGCCTTGAGCTTCGCCAGCTGCGCCACTTCGGTCTCCATGGTGCGGGAGATGAGGGGACCCACGATTTTCATCAGGCCCTTGGGCTGCAGGTCCAGGCTGAAGCGGACCCTCGTCCCGCCGTCCACCGGGCTGAGGACGTACTCCCCCGCGGGGCGGGCCGGGCCGGCCACCACCTGGAAGGCGAGACGCCTGCCAGGCTCTGCGGCGGTGATCTCGTAGTCGCCCGCGAGGGGCCGGCCGCCCGGACCGGACAAAGTCTGGCTGTACACGGAGCCCAGGGCCCCGGCCGAACCGCTTTTCAGGGAGATGGCCTGCACTCCTGACCGCCAGGCCGGGTTGTTCAAACCGTCCGCGAGGAAGGCGTAAACGTCCTCCGACGTGCGGTTGATGGTGGTTTCATTTTCGGCGTGAGCCATGGCTGCCCCTTAGCAGGTCCGGTGTCCCGATCGATTCTTCGTGACGGGTAATGCTTTCCACACTCTATGCGCCCGAAGCATCAGTCCGGCGGCCGCGGGGCGGGATAATGGAACCATGACCTATCAGGATCAGGACCGGGACCCCTGGGAGGAGTTTGACCGGCTCAAGCCCGCCGCCCCGGACCGTGTTGAGGGCTACCCCGGCGGCGAGCCAGTGGGCTTTGGCTTCCGGACCGGCGTGCGCAGCGCCAAAGTTGCCATCGGGTTCGCCGTCTACGCACTGGTTCTGGGAACAACGCTTGTCATCACCGGCGCCGTGGTCTTCATCGCCCAGGGCGAGTGGCTCCTGCTCGCCCTCATGGCCGCGATCGAGGCCATCTTCATCTTTGCGTTCATCCGGCTGGTACGGCAGGCCCGCACGCGCCGCCCCTCAAGCTAGCGCCCTTTCGAGCAACGGGTGTGGAGAAATACGGCAGGCCCTAACCCTGCTGGTCCACGGCTGACATGTCGCCGACGCCGGGCGTGCCCTCGGCGAGCGCATAGCGCTGCAGCACTGCGCCCTTCGGCGAGGCGATGACCGGCTCGATGAGCCTCAGGTTGGTCGGAACCACCCCTCCGGCGAACACCTTCTTTCCGCTGCCGAGGAGAATCGGATACACCCAGAGGGTGAGCCGATCGAACAGCCGCTCCGCGAACAGGGTCTGTACGAAGTCGAGGCTGCCGATGACGTGGATATTCTCGTGCCGGTCGCGCAATTCGCGAAGAGCAGCGGCCACATCAGGCCCGAGCAGCGTGGAGCCGGCCCACTCGAGGGTGGGCGTCCGGCGCGAGGCAACGTATTTCGGGAGCCGGTTGAACAACTCTGCGATATCCCCGCGGGCATGCGGCCAGTACCCGGCAAAGATGTCGTAGGTCCGGCGGCCCAGCAGCAGCGCGTCCATCCCCGCCATCCCGGCGTCAACCTGCCCGCCCACCACCTCGTCGATGAGGGGCGCCTGCCAGCCGCCAAACGCGAACCCGCCTTCAGCGTCCTCCTCAGGTCCGCCGGGCGCCTGCGCGACGCCGTCGAGCGTGCTGAACAGGTCAATGTGGATCAATCCCATGCCGTATTCCTTCCTCTGAACGCCCGTCGTCGGCTCTGGCGACGGGATCACCTGCCTAGGACCGGGCGGCCCGGATGGACCGGCGCACCGCTGATCCGATGACTGAGATGACCGGCACCAGGCACACCAGCGTGACGATGGTGTTGGGCCGGAAGACCGCGTGCCCGCCGACGTTCCGGTAGACGCCCAGCGGCAGCACCATGCCGCCTCCCCCTCCGCCGGATGAACCACCCTCGGCATCGTTGCCGCCACCAAACCCGAAGGAAACGATTGCCACGGGGATGACTTCCTCCCCACCCACCTGACGGGGCTGCCCGTAAGCCTTGGACACGCCGACGTTCTTCATTGCCTCCACCAGGAACGAAAAAGTATCAGCCATGGATCCACCATAGGCTCGGGGCGCGGCGATGGCCATGGAATACTTCGTCCATGCCTGCCCATCCCGCCCCGCTGGCCGAGACCGTCATCCATGAACCTGCCCGCGCCCAGTTCGAGGCCTTCCTCGATGACCACAGGAACCTGCTCAATGCCTGCCTGGACGGCCTGAACGAGGAGCAGGCGCGGCGGCGGCTGGTGCCGTCGCGGACCACGCTGCTGGGCCTGGTCAAACACGCGGTCTTCGTGGAGAAAGTCTGGTTCGACGAAGCCATCACCTGCCGATCCCGCGCCGAGATCGGCATCCCCGCCACGCCCGACGAGTCGTTCATCCTCACGGACGAGGACACCATCGCCACCGTCCAGGCGGCTCACCGGCAGGCCTGCGAAGCGTCCCGCCGGGCCACATCGCTGCTGAACCTCGACGACGAACTCCCGGGCAACCGCCGCGGCCCGCTCCCCCTGCGCTGGGTGTACCTGCACATGCTGCGCGAGCTGGCCCAGCACTGCGGGCACGCGGACATCCTGCGCGAGCAGATCCTCGCCGGCTGAGGTCTGCGTAGTTCCGCCGGGATGGTGCGAAGCGCCCACCAGCCCGGAGGGGTCAGGCTTTGTTGGCCTTCGCAGCGGATGACAGGGAGGCCAGCCCGCGCTCGAAGTCGGAGCCGACCATTTTGTCCATGTTCATGAACAGGGCGAAGACCTTCGCGAGTCCCTTGTTCTCGCCGGTCATCCGCCACGTCACCTGCGTGCCGCCGTCGGACGGTGTAAACGTGAACGTGGTGGGATTGACGGCTTTGAAGGGCTTGGTGAATTCGAGCCGCACGCTGATGCTGCGCGGGAAATCAGACTCGACAATCTCCATGTTTCCGCTGCCTGCCTTGCGGTTGCCGCTCCAGGCGTACCGTGCCCCGACGCCGGCGTCGTTGCCGGAATAGGAGCGGTCCATGGTGGGATCGACGGCCTCCCACGGGGACCACCTGGTCCACTCGTGAAAGCTGTTGACCAGCGGAAAGACTGCCTCCGCAGGGGCGGGAATGAGGGCGCTGCGCGTTACTTCGTAAGGTGACATGCGGCCATCATAGGCTCGCCCGCAGTCAAAGGACATGTCCCGCATCCGGCGTTCACCGGGTGTTTCAAGGAGTGACGCTTCGCTCTCCTACGCTCACGGGAGCGGCGGCCTGAACCACGGCCCCCACAGCGACGAAAGGCAATAATGACTACCGGAATCCACCAGGCCAAACTGAGCAGGCGGGCGGCCCTCGCCGCCGCCGGAACCCTTGGAGCTCTCGGGCTCACAGTCGCCTCCGGCGTGGCGGGCAATGCGGCACCGGGAACAAAGGCGCCCAAGCCCGCCCTCGCCTTCCGCCCGGACGGCGGATTCAAGGTGGTCCAGTTCAACGACACCCAGGACGACGAGCAGACCGATCGCCGCACCATCGAACTCATGGACAAGACCCTGGACGCCGAAAAGCCCGACTTCGTGGTGATCAACGGTGACGTGATCAACGGCGGCTGCGACTCAGAGCTGGAGGTCAAGCAGGCGCTGAACAACGTCGTCCAGCCGATGGAAAGCAGGAAGATCCCCTGGGCGGTCACGTTCGGCAACCACGACGAGGATTCGGTGGCCCGCACCGGCATGACCGAGGCCCGGATGCTGCAGTTCCTGCAGACCTACGGGTTCAACATGAACGGCGACTCCACCGAGGGCCTCACCGGCACCTCCAACTCGCTGGTGCTGGTGCAGTCCGCCAAAACCAAGGCACCCGCCTTCGGCCTGTGGCTCATCGACACCGGCCGCTACGCCCCGGACACCATCGACGGGCAGGACTTCCAGGGCTACCCCGACTGGGACTGGGTACGCATGGACCAGGTCACCTGGTACCGCAACACGTCCATCGCTACAGAGCAGAAGTACGGCAAGAAGATCCCGTCCCTCATGTGGGGCCACATCGCCCTCCACGAGCACCGCAACATGTGGTTCGCCAGCCTCGACTCGCGGACGGATGCCGATCACGCCCGTGCGCTGACAAAGCACAGCATCGTGGGCGAGCGGAACGAGGACGAGTGCCCCGGCCCCATCAACTCGGGCCTGTTCAGCGCCTTCCTCGAGCGGGGTGACGTCCGCGGCTACTTCGTGGGCCACGACCACGTGAACACCTATGTGGGCAACTACTACGGCGTACAGCTCGGCTACGCACCCGGCACCGGATTCGGCGCCTACGGGCTGTCCGGTCCCGAGCGGAACCGCCTCCGCGGCGCGCGTGTCTTTGAGCTGGATGAGAACCACCCCGATATCTACAAGGACACCCGGCTCGTCTTCGCCAAGGACCTGGGCATCGACCTCACGGCAAACGACCAGCCGATCGTTCCCCCGCCGCTGAACCCCGCGCAGCTGTAGATTCCGGCACGTGCAGGAGGCGGGGGCGGCGGAGGAACCCTAGTCCGTCCGCTCCCGCCACAGCAGCGTCACGCCGAACACCACCGCGCTGAGCACCAGCATGGCCAGCACCATCAGCCCCCAGCTCTCCTGGTCCACGCCGCTGCCGGCGAACACGCCGATCAGCACGGTGGCGGTGATCGCACCCAGGTAGCGGCAGGTCTGGAAGATGCCGGCGGCCACGCCCCGTTCCTGCGGCAGCGTGGACACGAACATGCCCTGGTTCGAGGCGATGCTCACCACCCCGTACGGAATGCCGATCAGCGCCGTGAGAGCCAGGACCAGCGGGATGGCCAGTGAGGCGGTGAGGAGCCACGTGAGGGCGGCGGCCCCCGTGAGAAGTACGACGCCGGCAATCATCACCCGCCGCACGCCGAACCGGGTCATGGCCCGGACAGCCCACGGCGTCGCCAGAACGGACAGGGTTGCCATGGGCAGCATCAGCAGGCCCACCAGGCCGGGATCATAGCCGCCGGCTTCCTGCAGCAGCTGCGGCAGGCCGAAGAACACAAAGTAATAGACGCCGTTGAACACCGCGAATCCCACGTACACCAGCATGAGCGGCCGGTTGCGGCCCAGCAGGCGCAGGTCCAGGAACGGCGGGCTGAAGCGGAACTCCCGCCAGGCGAACAGCGCGGCCACCACCGTTCCGGCGCCCAGCAGGTACCAGCGGTAGCCCGGAGCGACGTCCAGCAGGGCCATCATCACCAGGAGCAGGGAACTGACGAATGCCAGGATGCCGGGGATGTCCGAGTCACGCAGCAGTTCGCTGAGGCGTCCGCGTTCCCTTGCCTCATCCGCGGGCGCCGTCTGCCTGACGATCAGCAGCGCCGCCAGCGCCAGCGGGACGTTGACCAGGAACAGCGCCTCCCAGCCCACGAAACCCACCAGCAGGCCGCCGAGCACCGGACCCACCGCTGCCGCCGAGGTGTTGGCCATCTGGATCCGGCCCAGCGGGCGGGCGGACTCCAGCCTGGAGCGGTGCGCCATGGCGCCCACCATCACCACCGCGCTGGGGTAGGCCGTGGCAGTGCCCAGCGCCATCACGGCACGGGCCACGCACAGCAAAGCGAAGTTCGGCGAAAACGGGGCCAGCGCACAGGTCACGGCCACCAGCGCCATCCCGAGCATGAACATC
Source organism: Pseudarthrobacter cremeus (assembly GCF_051857465.1). NCBI lineage: Bacteria > Bacillati > Actinomycetota > Actinomycetes > Micrococcales > Micrococcaceae > Pseudarthrobacter > Pseudarthrobacter cremeus. Next base: position 184,662 of record NZ_JBPZHC010000005.1, read on the forward strand.
CGCCGCGGCCCGAACCGGTCAGCGAGCCGGCCCATCAGCGGCTGGCCTGCGGCGGAGCTCAGATAGAAGGACGTGACCACCCAGGTGACCGTGGCGACGTCGAGCCCGAAATCGGCGCGCAGCACCACCAGCGCCACGGCGATCATGGACGAGTTCAGCGGGTTCAGTGCCGTGCCCAGGCTGAGGCCGGCCACTGCGAGGCCGGTCCGGGGATTGTTGCTCACGGAAACAGTCTGGTGCACCTGGCTGCCGGACTGCGACTTCGTGAACGCCCGAGGCCCTTAGGCCCTGGCTGCCCGGGCAGCCAACGCGTCCTCCAGGAACTGCAGGTGCGCCGGAGTAACGGCCACCGTGCTGCCAGCGTACTCCAGGTGCTTGACCAGGAACTTCTTGATGTACGGGCATACGGGCACGATCCCCAGGCCGGCTTCGACCGTGTCATCCAGGGCCACCGCGGCGAGCTTCCCGGCAAGGCCCTGGCCGCCGTATTCCTCGTTGATCACCGTGTGGTAGAAAATCCGCTGGGGTGAGCCGCCGCCGTCGTACGTTTTGTAGGCCGCCTTGCCAATCGGGTTTCCCGCCACGAGCACCTCGAAGCGCTCGCGCGCAGGATTGTGGCGGATGGTGATTTCAGTCATCGGGTATCTCCTGGGTAGCTGCTCTGCCTCCAGCCTAGCGCCACGGATATCCGCGCTGGTTAACACACCAGGCGGAGCGCCGAGTGTCCGCGATGGAGCAGCGACGTGCTGCCGGCCAGGGTCAGCGGCGGTGACTTAGCGTGCCGGGCCTTGTAGTGTCGAGGGCACCGGGCAAGCACCGATTCCGCTAGCCCAACGCACCAGAACTTAGGAGAGAACATGGCTGTCAGCGACGACGAAGCGCAGGTCCTGGACCAGTGGACCCACCGGCTGGCCCAGGCGCTGCAGATCCTGGACCTTCAGGTGGACCAGGAAATGCTGCTCGACCTGGCCCGGAAGTCTTCCGAGTCCGTGATCCACGCGGCCGCCCCGGTCACCACGTTCCTGGTGGGGTACGCCGCCGGACTCGAAGCCGGGACCGGGAGCGCCGGCTCCAAGATGGCGTCGACGGCATCAGTTGCCAAAGCGGCCGACGTCGCGTTCCAGCTGTGCGGCGACGGTCACGAGGGCGGGCCTGCCGCCAAGGGCTGGGCGGACACAGCCCAGTAATCCCGCAGCGCTCCTCCTCAGGCCGCGGGAACCCTGGCGAACCCGGCATGGCGATCGTGGACGATCACGCTGCCGCCCAGCAGTTGGGTCTTCCCCTCGAGCTGTCTGGTCAGCCCCTCCGTGACGGGTCCGAAAATTTCGATGGTCCGAAGCGCAACCAGGGGAGCAATCGGAGGGAACCGTGGGCCCGCGACCTTCAGGTGGAACTCCAGCGATGCCACGTCCGGGTGGATGTTGAGGACGCTCATACGCGTGCCGTCGCCCGAAAAGTAGACGTTGTAGGAGATGATCCGGGGCTCGTTGGCGTCCACAAAGCGGGCGAGTTCCGCCATGGCCGTCTTCAGTTCGGCCAGCTTCCCGGGCCGGACATCGGACGTATCAAGATAGACAACGACTTCGCTCATGGTGCCCTCCGACGGCAGTCACGCGTCCTGCCTTAATTCTTCGCCGGCACCATGGCCTTGTCGAGGCCGCTGATCACACCAGTCGCGGCTCCAGGCGCACAATCACGGCTTTGGACACGGGTGTCTGGCTTCCCTCGGCCACACTTTCCAGCGGGACCAGCACGTTGGCCTCAGGGTAGTAGGCGGCCGCGCACCCGGTCGCCGTGGGGTACGAGACCACCCGGAAGTTCCGCAGGACGCGCTCCACGTTGTCCTTGTACACGCCGTGGATGTCCACGTGCTGCCCGTCGCTCAGGCCCAGTTCCACAAGGTCTTCGGGGCTGACGAACACCACTTCGCGGCCCTTTTTGATGCCCCGGTAGCGGTCGTTGTTTCCGTAGATGGTGGTGTTGAACTGGTCATGGGAGCGCATGCTCTGCAGGATCAGCGTTCCTGCCGGCCGCTCCACGTGCTCCAGTTCGTTGACCGTGAGCATGGCCTTGCCTGTGGGCGTGTGGAAGGTGCGGGAGTCCCGTGGCCCGTTGGGCAGCACAAAGCCGCCGTCCTGGCGGATCTTGCGGTTGTAGTCCTCGCAGCCGTTCACCACGCGGGAGATGTGGTCCCGGACATGGTCGTAGTTCTTCTCGAACCCGGCCCAGTCGGCCTGGACGGAATCTCCCAGCACCTTGTGGGCGAGCCTGCTGACAATCGCCACCTCTGACAGCAGCCCGGGAGCCACCGCCTTGACGGTGCCGTGCGAGGCGTGGACGGCGCAGACCGTGTCCTCCACCGAGACGAACTGCGGACCGGATTCCTGCATGTCGATTTCGGTGCGGCCCATGGTGGGCAGGATCAGGGCCTCGGCGCCTGTGACGGTGTGCGAGCGGTTCAGCTTTGTGGAAATCTGGACCGACATTTCCGTGTTCTCCATGGCCGCGATGCCGGCGTCGGTGTCCGACATGGCTCCCACGAAGTTTCCGCCCATGCCGAGGAAGACCTTGATCCCGCCGTCGCGCATTTGCCGGATGGTTTCGACGGCATCCACGCCGTGTTCGCGGGGCGGTTCGAAGTTGAACTCCTTGCCCAGGGCGTCCAGGAATGCCGGCGGCATCTGTTCCCAGATGCCCATGGTCCTGTCGCCCTGGACGTTGCTGTGGCCGCGGATGGGGGACGCGCCGGCGCCGGGCTTGCCGATGTTCCCCCGGAGCAGCAGCAGGTTGATGATCTCCTTGATGGTGGCCACGCCCTTCTTGTGCTGCGTGATGCCCATGGCCCAGGTGATGATCACCTTGTCCGCCTTAAGGTAGCGGTGCGCCAGTTCGTCGATCTCCTCGACCCTCAGGCCGGTGGCTTCCAGCACGGCCGCCTCGTCCAAATGGGCAAGGTGTGCGCGCAGTTCCTCAAGCCCCTGGCAGTGTTCAGCCAGGAATGCATGGTCCAGCACGGATCCGGGGTTCGCGGCCTCGGCGTCCAGGACCCGCTTGGAGATTGCCTGCAGCAGCGCCATGTCGCCGCCGAGCCGAATCTGCAGGAACTGGTCGGCAATCTGCGTGCCGTGGCCGACGATCCCCTTGACCTTCTGCGGATTCTTGTAGCGCCTCAACCCGGCTTCGGGCAGCGGGTTGATGGCCACGATGCTGCCCCCGGCTTCCTTGGCTTCCTCCAGTGCCGTGAGCATCCGGGGGTGGTTGGTGCCCGGGTTCTGGCCCATGACGATGATCAGGTCCGCCTTGGCGAAGTCATCGTAGGAGATGGTGGCTTTGCCGATTCCGATGGTCTGACCCATTGCCCAGCCGGAGGATTCATGGCACATGTTGGAACAGTCCGGCAGGTTATTGGTTCCGTAGGCACGCACGAACAGCTGGTACAGGAACGCGGCTTCGTTGGAGGTCCGGCCGCTGGTGTAGAACGTGGCCTGGTCCGGGCTGGGCAACGCCTTCAGCTTGTCCGCGATGATGGTGAACGCCTGTTCCCAGCTGACGGGCCGGTAGTGGTCCTCCCCCGCGGGCTTGTAGACGGGTTCGGTCAGGCGCCCCTGCATCCCCAGCCAGTACTCGGACCGCCCACGCAGCGCGCTGACCGGGTTCTCAGCCCAGAATTCAGAGCCGACCACCACGGGCGTGGCTTCCCAGGTGACCGCTTTGGCCCCGTTCTCGCAGAACTCGAAGGTCTTCCTGTGCCCGGGGTCCGGCCAGGCGCAGCTCATGCAGTCAAAGCCGTCCTTCTGGTTCAGCGCCAGGAGCGTCTTCGAGGCCCGGCCCGGGCCCATGTGCTTGATGGCAGGCTCCAGGGAATGGTAGACGCCCGGGACGCCGGCGGCCCAGGACTTCGGCTCGCCGCTGACCTCGATGTCAGCCTCGTTGACCTCTTCCACCTGCGGGTTTTTGCGCGTCACTCTGAAATCTCCTTGGTTTTGCCTACACCGCAGGCGCACCGGCATCACCGGCGGAACGGTCACTTCCACAGTTGTTCAGGGGGCGGCGTAAGTCAAGGACAACGCCGCCCAAGCCGAAGGTGAGGCCGTGGGACCCTGACAACGTGCGACGTCGGCGGCTCGCCACGCGATAGGCTGTTCCGGACGGCTCAAGCAAGCGGCCGCAGCAACCACTCCCCGGAGCCGTTATATGTCCGAGACTCCTGCGTTAAGCGCGCTTGCCTCCTCCACTTTTTCCTTCCCGCAACTGCGCGACGGACAGCTCGCCGGCATGGCCGCCCTGGTCGCCGGCCGTGATGTCCTGGCTGTGATGCCCACCGGTTACGGCAAGTCCGCGATCTACCAGGTGGCGGCACTGCACCTGCACCGACAGACCGGACGCCCCGCCGTCGTGGTTTCACCCCTTATCGCCCTGCAGGAGGACCAGCAGGACGGACTGAATGAACGGCTGGGACCGGACACCGCCGTCGCCATCAATTCCTCGCGCAGCGACGCCGAGGTGGCGGAGGCCTGGCGGGAAGTCGAGGAGGGCCGCGCCGTGTTCCTTTTCCTCGCGCCGGAACAGCTGGCAAAACAGGAGACGGTGGAGCGGATCGCCGCCCTGGGGGTTCCCCTGCTGGTGGTGGACGAAGCACACTGCGTCTCTTCCTGGGGACACGACTTCCGGCCGGACTACCTGACCCTGGGCTCCGTCCGCGGGCGGCTGGGCAACCCTCCGGTGGCTGCGCTGACGGCCACCGCCTCTCCGCCGGTGCGCGAGGAAATCGCGGTACGGCTGGGAATGACGGACCCGCTGGTGCTGGTCCGCGGTTTCGACCGGCCCAACATCAGCCTGGACGTGGTCCGCCATCACGAGGAAGAGGGCAAGTCCAAGGCCGTGCTCGCGCAGGTCGCCGCACTGGCCGCGGAAGGGCCGGGGCTGCTGTACGCCGCCACACGCAAGGAAACGGAGAAGTACGCAGCGAAGCTGGCGCAGGGCGGGCTCCGCGCGGAGGCCTATCACGCCGGCCGGCCGGGGGCGGACCGCGAGCGCATCCACGAGCAATTCCTGGACGACCAGCTGGACGTGGTGGTTGCCACAACAGCCTTCGGCATGGGGATTGACAAGCCCAACGTCCGCTTCGTGGTCCACGCGGACATCCCGGAGTCCCTGGACGCGTACTACCAGGAGATCGGCCGCTCCGGGCGGAACGGAAAGCCTGCCTCGGCCGTGCTCCACTACCGCTCCGAGGACCTTGGCCTGCGGAAGTTCTTCGGCACGCACCCGGCTGACCCGGATTCGCTCCTGGCCGTGCTGAAGGTCCTCCGGGCTGCCGGTGCGCCCGCTCCCAAAACGGCTTTGGCCGAGCTCACGGGATTTCCGGCCCGCCGGGTGACCGCGCTGGTGAACCAGCTTGAGGAGGTGGGCGCCGTGAGCACCGGCAAGCGCGGCATCCGGCTCGCCTCCAAGGCCAAGCTGCCCGCTCTGGTACAGCTCGCCGTCGAACGTTCACAGGAGAGGCAGCGGGTGGACCAGTCCCGGCTGAATATGATGCGCGGCTACGCCGAGACGGACGGCTGCCGGCGGCAGTTCCTGCTGGGCTACTTCGGGGAGGACCTGCCGAAGCCGTGCGGCAACTGCGATGTGTGCGCCGAGGCTGCCGCCCGGCAGGATGCGGCGCAGGAGTCCCGGAAGAACGACGGCGGCGGCGCGGCCCTCCAGCCGGACGACGGCGACCTGCCGTTCCCGCTTCAGTCGACCGTGACCCATAAGGCGTGGGGGCCAGGGCTGGTGATGCGCTACGAGGACGATGTGATCACGGTCCTCTTTGAGCAGGAGGGCTACAAGACTCTCTCCCGCGCCGCGGTGGTGGAAAGCGGTCTGCTGACCGCCGGCGCATGAACGGGCTCCTGGCCGGCCTGGGTGCTGCCATACCGTTGGTCGCGGCGCCCATGGCAGGGGGTCCCAGCACGCCGGCGCTGGTGCTGGCGGCCGCCGACGCCGGGGGCCTGGGGTTCCTCGCCGGTGGCTACAAAACGCCGGACCAGCTCGCCGCCCAGATTGCCGAAGTGCGCGGCGGAGCCTCCCGTTTTGGCGTCAATCTCTTCGCGCCGAACCCGGTACCGGTGGATCCCGGCGCCTTTGCCCGCTATGCCGACGCCCTCCGGGAACTGGCGGCGGACTACAACATCCCGCTGGACGGGGTGGCTGCCCTCGAGGACGACGACGGCTGGGAGGCCAAGGCAGACCTCCTGCTCAGCGACCCCGTCCCGGTGGTGAGCTTCACGTTCGGGCTTCCCCCCGCGGACCTTGTCCACCGCCTGCAAAGGTCCGGGTCCCTGGTGTTCCAGACAGTGACCAGTCCCGGCGAGGCCGAACAGGCCGCCTCGCTCGGCGTCGACGGGCTGGTTGTCCAGTCGTACAAAGCCGGCGGCCACTCCGGAACCCTCACCCCGGCTGTCCCGGTCCAGGACATACCGCTGGCGGCCCTGCTGGACCGCGTCCGGTCAACAGTCCAGTTGCCTGTGTGGGCAGCGGGCGGCATCTCTACACCGGCCGGAGTCAGGGATGCCCTGGAACACGGCGCCGAGGCCGTGGTGGTGGGCACCGTCCTCCTGCGCAGTCCTGAGAGCGGAGCGTCCGCAGCCTACAAGGCCGGTCTGGCCGCCCCCGCCCGGGACGGGACGGTGGTGACCACCGCCTTCTCCGGCCGTCCTGCCCGTGCCCTGCGCAACCGGTTCGTGGACAGGTTCGATGCGTTGGCGCCCAGCGGGTATCCGGCGATCCATCATCTGACCAGTCCGCTCCGCAGGGCCGCTGCAGCAGCAGGCGATTCGGAATCCATCAATCTGTGGGCCGGCACCGGCTTCCGGGACGCAACCGAAGAACCGGCCGCGGACATTCTGCGACGGCTGGCCGGATTGGATTGACTGCGGATTGACTGCGGCATGACTGCGGCACCCCGTAGGCTGGACGGAGACTCCGAGGAAAGGCCTGCCGCGTGCAAGTACCTGCTTATGTCTGGACCCTGACCCTTGTGGGAATCGTGGGCCTCTTGGCTTTCGATTTCTTCTTCCATGTGCGCAAGGCCCACACGCCTTCGCTGAAGGAATCCGCGACGTGGTCAGCGATCTACGTGAGCATCGCCCTGCTCTTCGGCCTCGGCGTGCTGTGGTTCGGCGGCCCCACCATGGGCACCGAATACTTCGCGGGTTACGTCACGGAGAAGGCCCTGTCAGTAGACAACCTCTTCGTCTTCCTGATCATCATGGCCAGCTTCAAGGTTCCCCGTGCCGACCAGCAGAAAGTGCTTCTGTTCGGCATCATCTTCTCCCTGATTGCCCGCACCGCCTTCATTTTCCTGGGCGCCGCGCTGATTAACAGCTTCGCGTGGATCTTCTACATCTTCGGGCTGATCCTCCTGATCACCGCCGGCAACCTGCTCAAGCCGGACAACCACGACGACGACTCCGAAGGCCTGGTGGTGCGGCTCGCCAAGAAGTACCTCCCGGCGTCGCAGCACTACGACGGCGACAAACTCTTCACCATGGAGGACGGCAAACGCGTGCTCACGCCGATGCTCCTGGTCATGGTGGCCATCGGCGGCACCGACATCCTCTTCGCCCTTGATTCCATTCCCGCGATCTTCGGGCTGACGCAGAACGTCTTCATCGTCTTCACCGCCACGGCATTCTCCCTGATGGGCCTGCGCCAGCTGTTCTTCCTCATCGACGGGCTGCTGGACCGGCTGATCTTCCTCGCGTACGGGCTGGCGGCCATCCTGGGCTTCATCGGCGTCAAACTCATCCTGCACGCACTCCACGAGAACACCCTGGCGTTCATCAACGACGGCAAGAAAGTCAACGTGGTGGAGGTCAGCACGGAAGTCTCCCTGAGCGTGATCCTCGGCGTCCTGGCGGTCACCGTCCTGGCCTCGATCTTCAGCCCCAAGGGCAAGGCCAAGAATGCAGTGTCCGGGGCAAAGCGGCACGCCACCGAATACCTTGACCTCAACTACGAAACGGACATGAACGAGCGGGACAAGATCTTTGCCAACATGGTCCGCGAGGAAGACCAGATCCGCAAACTGCCGGAGAAGTACAAGCGGCTCATCCGCAACGAGACCGAGTTCATGGACCTCATCCGAAGCGCACACATCGAGCACGACAAAGCCCAGGTGCGGGCAGCCCAGGACTAGGGCGACGCGCAGCCAAAGCAACCCCAAACCCAAACCAAACCAAAACCAAACCAAAGCAACGCGGGGTCACTAGATGCCCTTCCGGAGCCCCCGGAAGCGCATCTAGTGACCCCGCGTTGTCAGTGGCTGTTGGTAGATTCGAACCATGGCCCCGGAAACTGTTCCCGGCCAGGCTCTTAATGGGGAGGCCCCGTGTTTCTGCTTGATCCGGTCGGTGTTGGCCAGGCAGGTGTTGGCCAGGCAAGTCTCGGCAAGGCAGGTCTCGGCGCGGCAGGTCTCGGCGCGCAGCAGGACCTGGTGTTTTCCGCGAGCGACCTCGTGGCGGCCAGCGAATGCGAGTACCGCACGCTCCGGATCCTGGACGAGAAACTGGGCCGCTCCCCCAAGGCGGAATTTCCCGACGACGAGATGCAGCGCCGTGCCGGGGCGCTCGGTGACAGGCACGAGGCCAAGGTCCTGGCCGGCCTTGTTGCGCAGTACGGCGAATGGGACGCCGGCCGCGGCGCCGGGGTGTACTCAGTGGAGCGGGGAGAGAACTCCCGCGGTGCCCTGCTCGCAAAGCAGGCCGAAACAGACCTCGCGCTCAGGGCCGGGGCCGACGTCGTCTTCCAGGCAACATTCTTTGACGGCGAGTTCCTGGGCTACGCCGACTTCATCGTCAACGAGGCCGCCGGGACGGGGGTCCCCGGCCGGTACGAGGTCTGGGACACCAAGCTGGCCAGGCACGCCAAGGTGGGAGCCCTCCTGCAGCTTGCCGCCTACGGCGACCAGCTCATCCGGATGGGCCTGGAGCCATCGCCGAAGCTCACCCTGGTGCTCGGCGCCATGGTGGACGGCGAGTACCTCCGCAGCGTCCACTCCCTCACCGACCTGCTGCCCGTCTTCCGTGATCGCCGGGACCGTTTCCGCGCCCTGACTGCAGGGCACCGGGAGCGTCGGTCGCCGGTGCAGTGGCAGCAGCCCGGGGTGATGTACTGCGGCCGGTGCAACTACTGCGCCGAGCAGGTGCAGTCCCACCGCGACCTCCTGATGGTGGGCGGCATGACATCGGTGCGGCGGAAAAAGCTCCTCGCGGCGGGCATCAGCACCATTGATGCACTCGCAGACCTTCCTGCCGGCCACGCCACCGGTTCGCTGGTGCGCCTCCGCGACCAGGCCCGGATGCAGCTGGGCCGGGACACGCCGGACGGCTCCCGCACCTTCACCAAGGACGGTGAAGACCACACCGTCACGTACAAAGTGCTGCCGGAGAACGCCTTGGCCACCATTCCGGCACCCAGCCCCGGCGACATCTTCTTCGACTTCGAGGGCGATCCCCTGTGGCAGGATCCCGCCACCGGCAAGTGGGGCCTGGAGTACCTTTTCGGCGTCATCGAGGCGCCCCTGGTCGCGCCGGCAGCTGACGCCCGCACCACTGAGAAGCCCGTGTTCCGGCCCTTCTGGGCGCATTCCCGCCATGAGGAGCGGCAGGCCTTCCTGGATTTCCTCGCTTACGTCGAGGAGCGCCGCGCCAGGTACCCGGACATGCACGTCTACCACTACGCCGCCTACGAGAAATCGGCGCTCCGGAACCTGTCCGTGACGCACCTGGCCGGCGAGGACATCGTGGACAACTGGCTGCGCCACGGCGTCCTGGTGGACCTTTATGCCACCGCCCGGCATTCCCTCCGGATCTCCGAGCCGTCCTACTCGATCAAAATGCTCGAGCCGCTCTACATGGGAAACAACCTCCGCTCAGGCGACGTCAAGGACGCCGGCGCCTCCGTCGTGGCGTATGCCGCGTACTGCGCTGCCCGTGACGGCGGCGACGCAGGGCTGGCCGCGGCAATTCTCGCTTCGATCTCCGACTACAACGAGTACGACTGCCTCTCCACGCTCCGCCTCCGCGACTGGCTGCTTGCCCTGCGCGGTACGGGCGCCGCCTGCACCGCCGCCAGCACGGGGCCAACTGGAACGTCCGACGACGGCGGGCAGCTGCTGCGGCAGGCTGCGGTGCCGGACGTGGTGGCCGCGGTCCCCGAACCCGAGCCCTCGCCGGAGGAACGGCGCCTGCAGGAATACCTGGCAGCGCTGCCGGACACGCGGCCGTGGACGGACGATGAACGCGCCATCGCGATGGTGGCTGCGGCAGTCGGGTACCACCGGCGCGAACGGAAGCAGTTCTGGTGGGAACACTTCGACCGGACCGAAGCCGAGCTCGACACCTGGTCCGAGCACCGCAACGTGTTTGTGGTGGACACCGCTGAGATCCTCACGGACTGGGTCCTTGCCAAACCCCGGGAGCGGATGCGGACGCGCACACTCAGGCTCGCCGGCACCATGAGCGAGGGCTCGGACTTCAAACCCGGAAGCACCTGGTGCCGGCTCTACGACGCACCGGTCCCCGACGGACTGGAAAATCCCAACGGAGGCACCAGGGGCCGCGGCTTCACCTTCGGAACCCTGGTTACCGCCGTGGAGGACCACCCAGGGATCCCCGGCCGGACCATCATCACCATCGAGGAACGGGAAACGGGCAAGGTCCCGGCCTACCCCCACCTTCCCGTGGCCCTCACCGAAGACCAGCCGGTGGGTACCGCCAGCATCGAAGCAGCCCTCGCCGAGCTTGCCCAGGCAGTCGGCGCCGCCGTGCCGCACCTGCCGGCACACCCGGGCATCGACATCCTCCGCAAGGTGCCGCCACGGTTCCGGTCCCTGCCCGGGCCCGCCGCCGTCGGTTCCGACAGTTCCGGAGCGCCGGACTACGCCACGGCGATCACCACCTCCCTGCTGGACCTGGACCGTTCCTACCTGGCCGTGCAGGGACCCCCCGGGACAGGCAAGACCCACGTCGGCTCCCACGTCATCGCCAGGTTGGTCGCGGCCGGCTGGAAGATCGGTGTGGTGGGCCAGTCCCATGCCGTGGTGGAGAACATGCTGTGCACTGCGATCAACACCGCGGGTGTGGACGCGGCGCGGGTGGCCAAGAAGCTCATCACTGACCACGACGTCCCCTGGACCCGCGTGAAGGACACGGACGTCGCCACACTGCTGGCCTCCCCCGGCGGCTGCCTGGTGGGCGGCACAGCCTGGACCATGACCGGAAAGTCCGTCCCTGCCGGGTCCCTGGACCTGCTTGTCATTGATGAGGCAGGCCAGTTCTCGCTCGCTAACACCCTGGCCGTGGCCCGGTCCGCGAGGCGGCTCCTGCTCCTGGGTGACCCGCAGCAGCTTCCTCAGGTCACCCAGGGCTCGCACCCGGAACCTGTGGACGAATCGGCCCTGGGCTGGCTCGCCGCCGGCCACGCCACGCTGCCCGAAAGCCTGGGCTACTTCCTGGCAGACAGCTGGCGGATGCATCCGGACCTATGCCGGGCCGTCTCCCTCCTGAGCTACGAAGGCAAGCTGGAGTCGGCTCCGGCAGCCTCCCTCCGCAGCCTCGCCGAGCTGCCCGCAGGCGTGGAAACCGTCTTCGTCCACCACAGCGGGAACACCACCGCATCCCCCGAAGAGGCGGAGGAAGTGGTCCGGCAGGCGCAACGTCACATCGGGCTGAAATGGCTGCCGGGCGGTGACAAACCAGCCAGGACCCTCACCGCTGAGGACATCCTGGTGGTGGCGCCCTACAACGCCCAGGTCCAGCTGATCCGGCTGGCCATGCAGCAGGCCGGGCTTGCGGGGGTCAGGGTGGGCACGGTGGACAAGTTCCAGGGCCAGGAGGCACCGGTGGTGCTGGTTTCCATGGCCTGCTCCGCCGTTGCCGAGGCCCCGCGCGGCGCGGAATTCCTGCTGAACCGGAACAGGATCAACGTGGCCGTGTCCCGGGGCCAGTGGCGTGCCGTGGTGGTCCGCTCGCCCGAACTGACCAACTACATGCCCACGAAACCGGCGGTCCTTGAAGAGCTCGGAGCGTTCATCGGGCTTAGCCCCGGCGACCGGGCCGGCGACCTCAGCGGGCCCTGAAATCCCGGAACGAGTTCTCAGCGGCGGAGAGGGACTCCTCCACACGCTCCACCCGGCCCGGAGCATTCCCTGACCTCAGCCAGTCCAGGAGCTCTTGGACCTGTTGCCGGGGTCCTTCGGCAACGATGGAAACTGAGCCGTCGTCGAGATTTTTCACCACGCCCTTAAGCGCCAACTCGTCAGCCTTGCCCATAGTCCAGAAGCGGAATCCGACGCCCTGCACCACGCCAAAGACGCGGGCAGAGAGCCGGACATTGTCCGCTTGGGGATCTCCGGACCGGGAATCTCCCGGCCAGGAATTTCCGGATTGCGGGCTGTCGGAGGTCATGGCAGGATGCCGGATCAGCCCTGTTTGACCAGCGCAGCGTCGACGTTGATCTTCACTTTGTCGCTGACCAGCAGGCCACCGGCCGCCAGGGCGGCGTTCCAGGTCAGGCCAAATTCCTTGCGGCTGATGTCGGTTTCTGCCGAGAAACCGGCGCGGGTGGCACCGAACGGGTCCACCGCCACCCCGGTGAATTCGACTTCCAGATCCACCGGCTTGGTGATCCCACGGATGGTGAGATCGCCGGTCAGTGTGTAGTCCTCGCCGTCGCCCTCTATGGACGTGGCTCGGAACGTCATCTCAGGGAACGCTTCCACGTCGAAGAAGTCCGGCCCCTTAACGTGTCCGTCCCGGTTGGCGTCACCGGATTCAAAGCTGGCCGTCTTCACTGTGGCGTGCAGCGAGGCGTCGGCCAGGGAATCGCCCACGCGGGCCTCGGCAGTGGCGTCGGTGAAGCGGCCGCGGACCTTGCTGATGCCGGCATGCCGGACCGTGAAGCCGATCTCACTGTGCGACATATCCAACGTCCAAATGCCCGGGGTAAGGCCAGAAGGAAGGGTCATTTCAGCATCTCCTTAAACGTATGGAAACCGGTCAGGACGACCGGTTTCCACACTGCTTCACCACGGAGTTTTTGTCCAGAGACCGATGTCAGTCGATGGTGATGTCCCGGGTGCGGTGGTCGTAGCTGATGGTGACCGTGCCGCCGTCGTGGTGCAGTTCGTGGTTGGGGCCATCGAACGTGCCGAACGCACCGTAGTTCTCTTCCCACGAGCGGTTCAGTGCGATCTTGAAGGTGTAGTAGCCGGCGGGCAGTGCGGCGCGGATCTTCCACAGCTGGTCCAGGGCATCCAGCGTCAGCTGGGCCTCGTCGTACTGCGGAGCCCAGTTTTCCGGCGCGCCCAGGATGGTGTTGAAGTCGCCGGCAACAGCAACGGCCTCAGGCTGGGGGAAGGTCTCGGCGGTGTTGGCCACCGTGTGGGGCGAGGCTCCGTTGGCCGACGCCGCGCCAGCTGCGGCCTCTTCCTTCGGTGCTGCCTTGCGTGAGCGCACGGCCTTGACCACGGGCTCCACTGCGTCCTCGATGATCTTTGCCGCCTTGCCCACCGCGTCCGCTGCCTTCTTGGCAGGTGTCCGCTTCGCCGGTGCTTTCTTCGCTGGAGTCTTCGTCACAGTGTCCTCCTGGGCTGCTGCGGTGGCTGCTGCGGTTTCCTGAACGGCCGGCTTGCCTGCTGTGCGCGCCGCGGCGGTCCGCGCCGTGCCTGCCTTCGCCGTACCGGATTTCGCCGCCCCTGCACGGGCCGGCTTGACGGCCGGTGCCGGCGGGACGGCGACGTCGGCCGGAACGGGAGTGCCGGCGTCGAGCGCTGCGGCAAACGACGCCGCGTCGGGGAACGCAACGGTGGCGCGCATGCCGTCTTCGGTGATGGTCCAGCCGGAACGGCCCTTGACCAGCCAGCCGGCCTTGACCAGCTTGGCCGTGGCGGACGTGAGCGCTTTGTGGCCACGGGGGATGCCGCCGGTAAGCAACGCCGCCTCGTGGTCGCTGAACGGCACACGGGCGGTGGCTTCCGCCAGGACTTCCCCGGCGTTCAACGTGTCGCCGGACCACACGCCTTCGGTCAGGACGTTCAGTACGGTCTTGAGTCGGAGGTTGGTGTTATCTGCGGTGGACTTGGCCATGATTCCCCTTGAGTAATGCGATCGGTCACTAGGCATCCTGCCAACAGCCTGTTAATCGCGCGACTTGAAATGGTTAATTCTGCGTGTCGTGACCGTCTATGACGAGAATTACACCGGAACTGAGGCAGGAGTCTCGGTAAAAGGGGCTGTTTGCTCAACCCTGCGCGCTGGTAACCAGGTACCGCCGGACTCTTCCCGGACACGCCTGCGCACCAGTGTAAGCGAGCAGGCGGCCAGGAGCTACATGCCGTTCAGCTCGTTCAGGAGCTCGGCCTGGCGCTCCTGGGAAGCGAACGACGAGTGGATTGAATTCGCCGCGAGCCGCACCACGTCGAACTCGGACAGTTCGAACACGGCCCTGAGCTGGGCGAAGTTGTCGTCCACGTACCCGCCGAAGTAGGCCGGATCGTCGGAGTTCACCGAGACGTTGAGCCCTGCGGCGAGCATGGCCGGCAAGGGATGGTCCGCCAGCGTGTCCACGGCGCGCAGCCGGACGTTGGAGAGCGGGCATACGGTCAGCGGAATCCGGGCCTCAACCAGCCGTTCCACCAGATCCGGATCGTCCATGCACCGGATGCCGTGGTCGATCCGCTCCACGCCCAGGATGTCCAGCGCTTCGATGATGTACGACGGCGGCGCCTCCTCGCCCGCGTGCGCGGTCAGCCGCAGCCCCGCTTCCCGGGCTTTGGCGAACAGCCGTTCAAACTTCGACGGCGGGTTGCCCACCTCCGCCGAGTCAAGGCCGATCGCTGCAATCGGCGCGTTCATGGCCAGCAGGGCATCCAAAACCTCCAGCGCGGAGTCCTCGGACAGGTCGCGCAGGAAAGCGGCAATCAGCAGGGTGGAAATGCCGAAGTCCTCCACCGACGTCGCCAGCGCCGAAGCCACGCCGTTGACACAGGTCTCCAGCGCGATGCCGCGGGACAGGTGTGCCTGCGGATCCATCATGATCTCGGCGTGCCGGACCCCGGCGGCGGCGGCCCGGGACAGGTACGCGCGGGTCATGTCGGCGAAATCCTGTTCGGTCTGCAGCACCGCCATGTTGGCGTAGTACAGGTCAAGGAAGGACTGCAGGTCGGTGAACTCGTACCGTCCGCGGAGTTCGTCCAGATCCGCGTAGGGCAGGGTGATGCCGTTGCGTTCCGCGAGCGCGAAGATCAGCTCCGGCTCCAGGGTGCCCTCGATGTGCAGGTGCAGCTCGGCTACGGTCAGGGGCCGCAACACCTCGGCGGCCTGTTCGCTGGTCAACTCCGCCTCTGGAAGCTGATCCGTCCCTGGCAGCGGTTCGGTGGCTGTGTCCCTGTAATTGTCCATCGGGTCAGGATATCGCCCGCCGGCCGGTTCGCAGCTAGAGTCGGATCAATGCGGAACCCTCAGCAGGCTGACGATATTTCCCTTCCCACTCCTGACCATCTTTCGGACGGCTTTGTCCGTGTCCGGGGCGCGCGGGAGAACAACCTGCGGAACGTCGACGTGGATGTGCCGCGGGACTCCATCGTGGCGTTCACCGGCGTCTCCGGCTCGGGGAAGTCATCGCTGGCGTTCGGCACCATTTACGCCGAAGCCCAGCGGCGCTACTTCGAATCCGTGGCCCCCTACGCACGCCGCCTCATCCAGCAGGGCCACAATCCCAAGGTGGAAATGATCTCCGGGCTGCCTCCCGCCGTCGCGCTTCAACAGCGCCGCGGCGCACCCAGCAGCCGCTCCACCGTGGGCACGGTGACCACCCTCTCCAACTCGCTCCGGATGCTGTTTTCACGGGCCGGAACGTACCCTGCAGGCGCCGGGCAGCTGGATTCCGACGCTTTTTCGCCGAACACCGCCGCGGGCGCGTGCCGGGAATGCCACGGGCTGGGCGTCGCGCACACGGTCAGCGAGGAATCCCTGGTTCCGGACCCGGCACTGACCATCCGCGACGGTGCCATCGCCGCGTGGCCGGGCGCCTGGCAGGGCAAGAACCTCCGCGACATCCTCAGCCACCTGGGCTACGACGTCGACGTGCCCTGGCGGAAACTGCCGAAGAAGCAGCGCGACTGGATCCTGTTCACCGAGGAACAGCCCGTGGTGGAAGTCACCCCGGAGCGCGACCGTGTGGCCAAGCCGTACAAGGGCCGCTTCTGGAGCGCCAAAAGCTACGTGCTGCACACCCTTGCCGACTCCCAGAGCGCCTCCATGCGCGAGCGCGTCCTGACATTCATGGAGTCCGGACCCTGCCCCCTCTGCGGCGGCACCGGGCTCAGGGCAGAAGCCCTCGCCGTCACCTTCGCCGGGCTCACTATCGCCGAGCTGAATGCAACACCGATGGTGGAACTGGCCGAGATCATCCGCCCCACCGCCGGGCTGAAGGAAGCAGGAACCGCGTCCCGCAGGCAGACCTCCGGGGAGGGGAACGAGGTGGCAGTGGCCATCACCGCGGACCTCCTGAACCGCGTCACGGTGCTCCTGGACCTTGGCCTGGGATACCTGGCCCTGGGCCGCGCCACCCCCACCCTCTCCCCCGGCGAGATGCAGCGGCTGAGGATCGCCACGCAGCTCCGCTCCGGGCTGTTCGGCGTGATCTACGTGCTGGACGAGCCCTCCGCCGGCCTCCATCCTGCCGACGCCGAGCCGCTCCTGGCGGTCCTTGACCAGCTGAAAGCCTCCGGCAACTCCGTCTTCGTGGTGGAACACAACATGGACGTGGTCCGCCGCGCCGACTGGCTGGTGGATGTGGGCCCGCGGGCGGGGGAAGGCGGCGGCGAGGTGCTCTACAGCGGCCCGGTTGCCGGGCTGGCGGCGATTGAGGCATCGGTCACGCGCCCGTTCCTGTTCGGCGGCGGCGCCTCCCACGAGAGCGGCGCGTCCGACGGCGGCGGCGAACCACGTGGAGGCAGCGCGCCTCTCGGGATAAGCCCCAGGGAGCCCGACGGCTGGCTGGAGCTGGCAGGCATCAGCCGCCACAACCTCAAGGACGTTGATGCGCGGTTCCCGCTGGGCGTCTTGACGGCAGTCACGGGAGTGTCCGGCTCAGGCAAGTCCACGCTGGTCAGCCATGTCCTCGGGGAAGTGGTGGGGTCCGGCCTGAAGGACCACCAGCCTGAACCCTCGGCACAGGCCACACGGCCGGCCAAAGCCGCACAGCCGGCAGATCCTGAAGAGCCGGGCCCGGCGACGCCCTTGTCGGTAGGGCCGGTCAGCGGTGCGGATCGGATCGACAGGCTGGTGACCGTGGACCAGAAGCCCATCGGGCGCACCCCGCGCTCCAACCTGGCCACGTACACCGGCCTGTTCGACGCGGTGCGCAAGGAATTCGCCGCCACGGAGCAGGCGCGTGCAAAGCGGTTCGGCGCCGGGCGCTTCTCCTTCAATGTGGCCGGCGGCCGGTGCGAGACCTGCCTGGGCGAAGGCTTTGTGGCCGTGGAGCTGCTGTTCCTCCCGGGCAGCTACGGTCCCTGCCCGGAGTGTGATGGTTCCCGGTACAACCCGGAAACCCTGGAGGTGACCTACCGGGGCAAGAACGTCGCCGAGGTGCTGCGGCTGACCGTGGATGACGCAGCCGGGTTCCTGGCCGGCATTCCTGCCGCCGCCCGCAGCCTGAAGAGCCTCCGGGACGTTGGCCTGGGCTATCTCCGGTTGGGCCAGCCCGCCACTGAGCTGTCCGGCGGCGAGGCCCAGCGCATCAAACTCGCCACCGAACTGCAGCGCGCCCAGCGCGGCCATACCCTCTACCTCCTGGACGAACCCACCACCGGACTCCACCCTGCCGACGTCGAACTGCTGATGGCCCAGCTCCACGGCCTGGTGGACAGCGGCAACACCGTGGTGGTGGTCGAACACGAGATGGCGGTGGTTGCCGCCGCGGACTGGGTCATTGACCTGGGGCCGTCGGGCGGGGACGCCGGGGGCAGGATCGTCGCCGCCGGAACCGCGGCCGACGTCGCCCGCTCCCCGCACAGCCGCACCGCGCCCTACCTGGCGGCGGCCCTTCCCCGGCCCGCCGCAAGCCTGCCACCAGCCAAGACTCCGGCCACCACCCCGGTTTGATATCGCCGCCGTGATGTCCTAGCGTGAAATACAGGCCCGCCAAGCGGGCCAATGAATGCCCGGTGCTGCCTCCACCAGAACTGCCCGGCCGGCAGACACCGAAAATGACCTCTATTCGTCAGGGGCGGGCAGTGGCGCGATAACCTCCGGGGACGGACCGAGCGCAGGTGGCCTTCAGGAGCATCAACACCATGAACAACACCACCATCCGTACTGCCGCGCGTCGCGGAGCAACTGTTGCCGCCATTTCCATGGCAGGCGTCGCACTTTCCGCCACCGGAGCCAATGCGGCCAGCACCTCAACGTGGGACGCCCTGGCTCAGTGTGAAAGCGGCGGCAACTGGGCAACCAACACCGGAAACGGCTACACCGGCGGGCTGCAGTTCAGCAGCACCACCTGGGCAGCGTACGGCGGCACCGGTTCCGCCGCTGACGCCAGCCGCGAGCAGCAGATCGCCGTGGCAGAACAGGTCCAGGCCGCGCAGGGCTGGGGAGCGTGGCCGTCCTGCGCCGCGCAGCTCGGGTTGAGCGGCGGAGGAGGCGCCACGGCGGCAGCACCGCAAAGCGTTCCGGTCCAGACTGCCCCGGTACAGAACGTGCCGGTCGCCCAGGTGCCGGCAGCCCCGGCGGCCGCCCCTGTGACGGTGCCGCAGCACGCAGCACCGGTGGCACTCAGCGGCGAAACCTACACGCTGGAAGCCGGCGACACCCTGAGCACCGTGGCCGGGAAACTTGGCATCGCAGGCGGCTGGCAGCACCTGGCTGACGCCAACCTGGACACGATCTCCAACCCCAATCTCGTATTCGCGGGACAGGTCATCCAGCTTCCTGCCTAAGGGTTAACGCTCTGCCCGGTTCTAACAGCCGGGAACGGACGTCCTTTCAGACGACGCCCCCAAACGACGACGCCGGCGCTCCCCTCACAAGGGGAGCTCCGGCGTCGTACGTTTGTTGTGTTTGGTTGGTGCTCAGCGCTAGACGGCGACCTTGATTTCGCGGATGATGCGCACCTTCCAGGCGGCGTCGTCGCTGGTGTCCAGGAGGGCAACGGTCCCGTGGGCGAGGTTCAGGGCCACGCGCTTGGCTGCCAGCAGTTCGAGGTAGAGGTGCTCGTTCATGCGGCTGGGCGTGTCGATCATGTACTTCACGGCGTCGCGGACTTTGCGGTAGTTGGCGCTGCGCTCGCGGTGCAGGTGCAGTTCGAGCATCTGGCGCTGGCGGATCTTGGGCTCGTGCCGGTTCAGCCAGGAGACGGCCAGGTGGACACCCACCACCAGAGTCAGGGAGACGGCATAGATCCACCAGCCGCTGGAGAGCAGGAACAGCGGCAGGTTCCCGATCGCCACCAGGGCAATCACCACCCGCAGGGCCACAATCCGGCGGAGGGTCAAAGCCACTGAGGCCAGGGCCGCCCGGAAGCCGTGCTGCTCCTTGCGCGCGGCCGCCGGATCGAGGGTAAATTCATCAAGGACCAGGATGCCCTTGGCCTCCGGGCTGAGCATCTGCCCGAAGCGGGGCACAAAAGAACTCGTGTTTCCGGGGGTCAAATCAGCTGAAATTGTCATGAGGGGGCTTCCGGGACGGTGGGACGTTTTGGTGATCTTAGTGGATAACGGTATCCGCTGTATGCATCGGTCCAGCATGTGAACATTTGCTGAATGGGCGGCCTGCTCGCGTGTGGCGGCGGGCACTGCAATTGGCACATCCGCCCGGTGCCGTCAGACTGAAAGAATGCAAACTTTCCTCCCGTACCCCGATTTCCGGCAGAGCGCCGCAGCACTGGACACCGCCAGGCTTGGCAAACAGCGTGTCGAAGCGCTGCAGACACTCCGTGCGCTGGTGATCCCCGAGTACGGCTGGCAGACCCACCCCGCGGTCCGCATGTGGATGGGCCACGTGCCGGCCCTGACCATGTACGGCCTGGCGATGGTGGACGAATGGGCCGCCCGCGGCCACGCCGACAACACGCGCGCCAACATCACCGAGTTCGCGCCCCAGGCAGCCCACCCGGACTACGCCGCCAAGATCCCCATGCCGGAATGGCTCGGGAATCCGGACTTCCACCTGAGCCACCGGGCCAAGCTGGTCCACAAGGAACCGAAGTTCTACAAGGAAGTCTTTCCGGACGCTGACGTGGACCTCGATTACCTCTGGCCCGAGCCCAAGCACGAGTTCTATCCCGCGGAACCCGAGGGCGATATCCTCTGGATCCTCCGCGACCCCCACGCCGAGATCGATCCCCAGACGCTGGACACGGTGGCCCTGCCGCCGGTCCGCGGCCATGCTGCAGCGCCCGCCGCGGCCGATCCGGACGGATACTCCCCCGTCTACGTCGACGACGGTTCGCGCCGGCCTTCAAAGCAGCCCCGCAAGCTTCCTCCGAAACAGTTGGTGAAAAAGCCAACGCGGAAGCGCCAGGCGCAGGAGAGCGCCTTCGCCACCCTGCCGGGCAAGACCGCGGTGGCGGTCATGCTGGAGGATGGCGCCAGGTTCGCTGTCGGTCAGGTTCTGGGCAGGCCCATCACGCTCGACGACGGCCGCTTCGGCCGCCACTTCACGGTCACCGAGGTGATCGACCGGTCCGCGTTCGACTACCCCGCACTCCTGCAGGATCCCCGCGTGTTCTTCCCGGTCCAGGCACCCTGATCGCGTGACGGTACTTCTGGCCGGCTGCGGCGATTTAGGCACCGAAGCGGGCCTGCGCTTTGCCGCCCTTGGCCATCGCGTCGTCGGTTGGCGCCGCTCGCCCGAAAAGCTGCCGGCGGCCATCGAAGGCGTGGCGGCTGACCTGAGTTCCGCCGGCCTTCCGGCCATCCCGGCGGACACTACCGCCGTCGTCGTCGCCGTGGCGGCAGATTCACCCACCGAAGCGGCCTACCGGGCCGCCTATGTGGACGGGCTTGCGCACGTCATGGACGCTCTGGAGCGCGACGGCGTGACGCCACGCCGCGTGCTGTTTGTGTCCTCCACCGCGGTCTATGGAGATGCCGGCGGCGGCTGGGTTGATGAACGTACGACGCCGGAACCTGGCAGTTTCTCCGGGCGCGTCATCCGAGCGGCGGAGGACCTTTTGCTGTCGCGGTTGCGCGGCACAGGATCGGCGCCGGTTGTGCTGCGGCTTGGTGGAATCTACGGCCCCGGGCGGACCAGGCTTATCGACCAGGTCCGCACCGGGACCGCCGTGATTCCCGACGAGCCGCGTTATTCGAACCGGATCCACCGGGACGACGCCGCGGCTGCCATTGTTCACCTGGCGACCATGGACTCCGTCCCCTCACCGGTTTATGTCGGAGTGGATAACGATCCCGCCGAACTGGGCGAAGTTCTGCGTTTCCTGGCAGCCGAGATGGGTTATCCGGAACCTCCGGTTGGTCCGGCCGGCGAGGCCCGTGGCGGAAACAAAAGGGTGAGCAATGCGCTGCTCCGAGGGACCGGCTTCGAGTTCGCCTACCCCTCGTTCCGTGAAGGCTACCGGGAAGTCCTGGCCGGCACGGGAGTCCGCCACCCGTAGGCTTGGGCCAGACAAACGACTGACCCCTGCAGACGAGGAGCACGGTGGATTTCCAGCACATCATTGAGGCCGTGGGCAAATACATGGACTTCGCCGGGGTGGCAGTGATGGTCATCGGCGCCCTTGTGTCGATTCCCATGGCCTTACGCGGCTACCAGCCAAGAAAGCTTCCCGCCGGGTCTGAGAAGCTTTCGGTTTACCGTGCATACCGGCAGCTGCTGGGGAGGTCCATCCTGTTGGGCCTAGAGCTCCTGGTGGCGGCCGACATCATCCGCACGGTAGCGGTGACACCCACGTTCGAGAGTGTGGGTGTGCTGGCCATTATCGTGCTGATCCGGACCTTCCTGAGCTTCTCGCTCGAGCTGGAAATCACCGGTCGCTGGCCGTGGCAGAAGGAGCCCCACTCAGGCGAAACTGCCGACCCGGCGGGGGCGCGTGCCTAGGATTTCACTTCGCCTGGAGTTATCCACATAGGCATTTAGCTTCGCGGTTTTTGTCGGTGACCGGCGGGATGATGTGGGTATGGGAAACAGGGCGGCGGTTGAGGCGGCGGAGGCTGTTTGTGCTTCCGCGGCCTTGCTGCTCGCGGCGGCTCAGCGCGGGACTGATTCGAGCGGGACCGCGGATTCTGCCGGGTGTGCTGATGATGATCCGTTGCGCCAGGAAGCTGATGGCTGGTTGGACACGCTGGCCCTGACTACCAGGATCAATGCGCAGGTCGCCGCCGTGACAGTCCACGCCGCGGCAGGTTACGCAGATACGGCCCAGGCACTGGCATCCCCTGACATGTCTGATCGCGCCCAGGAGATGGCGGTCGTGGCCGAAGTCGCGTGCGTCCTCACGGTCGGCGAACGGACCGCCTCAGCCCTGCTGGCCGAATCCCACGCCCTGACCACCGGCCTGCCGTTGACCCTGTCCGCGCTGACGGCCGGGTCGTTGTCGTGGCAGCATGCCCGGGTCATGGTGGATGAGACCACCAGCCTGGAACCCGGCGCCGCTGCTGCGTTGGAGGCGCACTTCCTGGACCCCGGGGTGGAGAACCCCAACCGGGGCTGCCCGGCCGGTGAACTTGTTCCCTCCCGGTTCCGGCACAAAGCCCGGATCTGGCGGGAACGCCACCACCCGGTCAGCATCGAGAAACGCCACGCCCGGTCCGTGGCGGACCGGCGGCTGGAATACACGCCGGACCGGGACGGGATGGCCTGGCTTTCGGCGTACCTGCCCGCGGACCAGGCCGCCGGGATCTGGAACCGCACCACCGCCGCCGCCCGGGCCTTGCAGGGCCCGGACGAGGACCGCACCATGACCCAGAGGCGGGCCGACATCGCCGCCAACCTGCTCCTCGGCGGCATCACGCCCAACACGGAAGCCAGCGGCACCGTGGTTCCCGCTGACGCCGGCGCGGGCCTCACGGCGGACATGCATGGCGCCCTGGGCGGCCGTGTCCCCGTTCCCCGTGCGCAGGTCCTGCTCACCGCGCCCATCATGTCCCTGCTCGGCGCCACCGATGAGCCGGCGATGCTGGACGGGTACGGTCCGATCCCGGTCACCATGGCACGAAGGCTCATCGCCGACGGCGCCACGTCCTTCCACCGCGTCCTGATCGACCCCCGGGACGGTGCACCGCTGGAGATCGGCCGGACCAGCTACCCGGTCACCAAAGCCCAACGCCAATGGCTGCGGCTGCGGGACGGGAAGTGCCCGTTCCCCGGCTGCCACAACCAGTCCCTGGACAACGAAGCGGACCACCTCCTCGCCTGGACAAAGGGCGGCAGCACCGGGATCAGCAATCTGGCCCAGCCCTGCCCGAAACACCACAAGCTGCGGCACACCGGCGGCTGGGAACCCGGCCCGGCCACCAAAGACCATCCGCCGGGCTGGACCTCACCCACCGGCCGACGCTACGCCAGCGAATACCCCGACTGGGAACCACCCCTGCTGCCCCAATATCGGCAAGATCGAGGGCCCGGGGAACCCCGGCAATCACAGCTGGTTCGAAAGAAACCAGTCCGAACGAAACCAGACGGAAGGGAGGCAAGCCAAGGGGATCACGGCTGGAGGAAAGCCGACGGGGACCGGAACGTTGGCCCCGTAGAGCCCTTGACCCTGACGTGACTTTCGACGTTGGTCAGGCCAGAGACCTCGACCCTGACCTGACTTTCGACGCCTGCGCGGATCCTGATCTGCCACGTCCACCCCAAACTGATCCGGATTGGTAGCACCGTGAGGTCCTTGAGCATGCCGTTAGGCTTGCAACCCACGACTAAAAACAGGAGTGCCAAGGCCCCGAAGATTGCTGTTCGGGTCAAAGGCCTCCGAGAGCTGTCATAACAAACCCCGGCCCCGCCCACCGCACCTCCCGAATCCGCAACTTCTGAATCCGCAACTTCTGACAGAGGCAAACCATGAAGACCCAATCCAGTAGCCCCGACCCCTGGCCGGAGGCGCCAGCGCTGGCGGGTCCAGTCATCATGGACCAGCGTTGGACAGATGCCCTGTTCCTGCACTGGCGCCTGCCCGAGGCGACGGCGGCCGCCTTCATGCCGGCCGGGGTGGTGCCTGACGTTTTCGACGGTTCGTCCTGGGTGGGCCTGATAGGTTTTCGGATGCGTCAGGCCGGGCTCGGCGGTGGACCAGCGGTGCCGTTCTTCGGGGATTTCAACGAGGTCAACGTCCGCCTTTACTCCCGGGAACCAGACGGCACACGCGGCGTGGTGTTCCTGAGCCTCGACGCTAACCGGCTGGCGGTAGTCCTGGCAGCCAGAGCAGCGGGTATACCTTACGTATGGTCCAGAACTGGCTTCCACCGCCCGCAGGTGGACAAGTCAACGGGCTACTCCGTCCGCCGGTTCCGGGGTGGAGCTCGTAGCGAGTTCGCCGCTGTCCCTGAGTTGGGAAGCGTCGCCGCCGATCCGCTGTCCGTTCACCTCACCGCCAGGTTCGGCCTCCACACCAGATTCCGCGGCCGCACGCTGTACGTGCCCAACACGCATGCGGCCTGGCCCCTTCACCAGGCAGAGCTGACCACGCTCGACGACGGACTCGTCCACGCGGCCGGAATCAAAGTGGCAGGGCCCCCGGACTCGGTCCTTTTCTCCCCAGGAGTTCGGACCCAGTTCGGCCGGCCGAGGGTTCTGGATACCTAGTCGTTCCCCGCTCATCCGCGCCGGCCAACTGGCTGCAGCCAGGAGCTACTTGCCGAGGCCAGCCTTGCGAAGCGCCTCCGCCATGGCCGTATTGACCGGTACAGGCTTCGGGACGGGAGGCCGGCCGGCGGAAGTCTTGCCCGCCGAGCCCTTGCTTGGTTCCACGCCCTGGCCGCGTCCGCCTTGGCTGTCACGGACTGTACCTCTGCCACCACGCCCGCCGGAATCCCGCGTGCCGCCCGGGGTTCGGGTGCCGCCCGGGGTTCGCGGGGCCCCGGAAGGCGACGGCTCGTCGTCGAGCCTCAAAGTCAGCGAGATCCGTTTCCGTTCCGGATCGGCTTCGAGCACCTTCACGCGGACCACCTGCCCGGACTTCACCACTTCGCGCGGGTCCGAGACAAAGCGGTTGGCCAGCGCCGAAACGTGGACCAGCCCGTCCTGGTGAACACCCACGTCAACAAAAGCGCCGAAGGCAGCCACGTTAGTCACGGTCCCCTCCAACACCATGCCGGGCCTGAGGTCGGAGATCTTCTCAATCCCGTCGGCGAACGTCGCCGCGGCGAAGGCGGGGCGCGGATCCCGGCCGGGCTTATCCAGCTCGGCCAGGATGTCCTGGATCGTGGGCAAGCCGAAGGTCCCATCCACGAAGGTCCGCGGATCCAGGGACGACGCCGGCGCTGACCCCGCTGCCACCAGGATTTTGCGTGCCACGGAGTAGGCCTCCGGGTGGACACTCGACGCGTCCAGCGGCTCCGCTCCCCCGGCGATCCGCAGGAATCCCGCGCACTGTTCGAAGGCCTTGGCTCCGAGCCGCGGCACTTTCTTGAGTTCGCTGCGTTTGGCAAACGGACCATGTTCGTTCCGGTACGCCACGATGTTTTCGCTCAGCAGCGGCCCGACGCCGGCCACCCGGCTCAACAGCGCGGGTGATGCCGTGTTCACGTCCACGCCCACCGCGTTAACGCAGTCCTCCACCACCGCGTCCAGGCTGCGGTCCAGCTTGGCCGCCGTGACATCGTGCTGATACTGCCCCACTCCGATGGACTTTGGATCGATCTTCACCAGTTCAGCCAGCGGATCCTGCAGCCGCCGGGCAATGGAGACAGCACCGCGCAGGGACACGTCCATGCCGGGCAGTTCGGCGGCGGCCAGGGCTGACGCCGAATACACGGACGCCCCGGCCTCGGAGACCACCAGCTTCTGTGGCTTTTGCTCTGCGGCGGGCAGCATCTTGATGAGCTCCGCGGCGAGCTTGTCCGTCTCGCGGGACGCCGTGCCGTTCCCGATCGCCACAAGTTCAACGTGGTGCTTCTGGGCCAGCCGGACCAACGCGGCCAGCGCTTCATCCCACTTCCGGGCGGGCGCGTGCGGGTAGACGGTGTCGGTGGCCACCACCTTGCCGGTTCCGTCCACCACGGCGACCTTCACACCGGTCCGCAATCCCGGATCCAGCCCCAGGGTGGCCCGGTTGCCGGCGGGCGCTGCAAGGAGGACGTCGCGCAGGTTCGCCGCGAATACCCTCACGGCCTCGTCTTCGGCGGCGGCAAACATCCGGCCGCGAAGGTCCGCGGTCAGCCGCGCCAGGACCCGCGAGCGCCAGGCGACCTGCGCCGTCTGCAGCAGCCACGCGTCAGCTGGACGGCCACGGTCGGCGACCCCGAGGCACTTGGCCACCGCCGCCTCGTACCGGGCACGCGCGGCGGTGAGGGCGTCGTCGTTAGTCGGGTCTGCCTCGGCGAGGTCCAGTTCCAGCACGCCGTCCTTCTCGCCGCGCAGCAGGGCAAGCACACGGTGCGAGGGCATCCCCGACGGCGCCTGGGCGAAGTCGAAGTAGTCCGCGAACTTCTGGCCCTCGGATTCCTTCCCCTTCTTCACCCGCGACGCCATCCGGCCCTGGGTCCAGAGCCGCTCGCGCAGGGTGGCGGCAAGATCCGGATCCTGCGCCACACGTTCCACAAGAATGGAGCGGGCGCCGGCGAGCGCCGCGGCGGCGTCGTCAATGGAATGCACCGCGTTCAGGAACTTGGCCGTCTCACGTTCCGGATCCAGGTCCGGACGCTTCAGCAGCGCCTCGGCAAGCGGCTCCAGCCCGGCCTCACGGGCGGTCTGGGCTTTGGTGCGCCGCTTGGACTTGAACGGAAGATAGATGTCTTCCAGCCGCGACTTGGTGTCCGCGGCGAGGACCGCCCTCTGCAGTTCGGTCGTCAGCTGGCCCTGGGCGGCAATCGCCTCAAGGACGGTACGACGGCGGTCCTCCAGTTCGCGGAGGTACCGCAGGCGCTCGTCGAGCTCACGGAGCTGCGTGTCATCCAGCGTCCCCGTGGCTTCCTTGCGGTACCGGGCGATAAAGGGGACTGTGGACCCGCCGTCGAGCAGCTCCACTGCAGCCTTCACCTGCCAGGCCTTCACGCCGAGCTCAGCGGCAATCTGGGCATGAATTGCGTCATCCGGCGACTGGTTGCCGGCCGGGTTGCCAGCCGGGGGTCCGGACTGGACGCCGGCGCGGGCGGAAGAGGAGGCGGAAGGGCGTTGCGGGAGTTGAGTCACCAGAACATTTTGCCCTACTGCCCTGACGGTCTCCACCAGTGGAGTGGGCCGGCGGCCTGTGTGCAGCCAGAGCTGCTGCCTGGTCTGTTACCGCTCATCCTGGCGGGTCCGAGGGCTGTTGCCCGGCGCCCGCCGCGCAAGCGGGTATTCCACTACGGGCTCTGAAGTGCTGTAGTTGAGTTGCCGTCATCGGTAATCATTTTCGAGGAAGAGGCCACCATGCGGGAACTGCTCATCGTCTTTCAGGAAGGATTCGACGAGGCCAACATCACCGTACTGGTCAACGGCAAGGAGGTCCGCCGCGACGTCGGGGTATCCACCAATCCGCTCCTGGGCGAAGCCTTCGAAACGTCAGTCGAACTGCCCGCGAAGGGTGCACAGGTGGGCGTGGAAGTCACCAACCGTGGGCTCAAGGGCATCCTCAAAGTCAGCGGAAAGCCCAAGAGCCTGCTGGTCTCCATCCAGGACGGCAAACTGGTGATGCGCGAAGGCACCGGCCGGGAAGCGTTCCTCTAAGATCGCCTCTAGCGATACTCCATTCGCTGGAGTATCCTGTCATCACCGCCCGGTTTTATGCGGACCTGGGCGGGCCAACTTATAACTCAGCCAAAACAGCCGTCGGATGGCTAATTGGCACGCGCTGCCGGAACAGCACACCGAGCAGCCGACGACGGCGGCACCCAAGCCCGGGTGCCGCCGTCGCCGTTAGTTCAGCCCCAGTGTTGCCCAGCAGTCGTTACTGCTGCCAGGACGTGTTTCCCGGGGCCCGGCTCAGCCCGAGTACGACGGGTAGTCGGTGTAGCCTTTGGCGCCCTCGGTGTAGAACGTGGCCGGGTCGAAATCGTTCAGCGGAAGGCTTTCCTTCCAGCGACGCGCCAGATCCGGATTGGCAAGGGCGGGACGCCCCACCACTACGGCGTCGGCATGGCCGTCGGCAACAAGGGCCAGCGCCTCCTCGCGGGTGGTGACAACGCCGAAGCCGGTGTTGACCAGGAAAGGGCCGTCGAAGCGCTCACGGAGATCCTGTACCAGGTCTCCGGCCGGTTCGTGGTGCAGGATGCTGAGGTAGGCCAGGTTCAGGGAAGCGATGCTGTCCACCAGGACTTCGTAGGTGGCACGGACATCGGCTGCGTCCGTTTCTGCGATGCCCTGGACATTGTGCTCAGGCGAGATGCGGATGCCGACGCGGTTTGAGCCGAGGGCGGCCACCACGGCATTGACGGTCTCGATCACGAAGCGTGCGCGGTTCTCCGGCGAGCCGCCGTAGCTGTCGGAGCGGACATTGGAGTTCGGGGCCACGAACTCGTGCAGGAGGTAACCGTTGGCCGAGTGGAGCTCCACGCCATCGAAACCGGCTTCAATTGCGTTGACCGAGCCGGTAACGATTTCCTGCATTACTACGGACAGCTCGTCGGTGGTCAGTGCGTGCGGCACGGGGTACGGCTGCTTGCCCGACGGCGTCCGGACTTCGCCGTCGATGGCAACGGCGCTCGGGCCCACGATGGTCCGGCCGCCCGTGATGTCCTGGTGGGACACCCGGCCACCGTGCATGATCTGCGCGAACATCCGGCCACCCTCGGCGTGGACGGCGTCGGTGACCTTCTTCCAACCGGCGATCTGCTCGGCGTTGACCAGTCCTGGCTGGCCTGGGTAGGAACGTCCGGCGGGGCTGGGGTAGATGCCCTCGCTGACGATGAGTCCCAGGGATGCACGCTGACGGTAGTGCTCCACCACCAGCGGGCCCGGAATACCTTCTTCGCCGGTACGGATGCGGGTCAGCGGGGCCATCACGAGGCGATTGGGCAGTTCAAGTTCGCCAAGGGTCAACGGGGAAAACAGCATGCGCGGTTCCTTTCGAAAATGATTGAGTACTGTTGTGCCCAACTAATCGGCGCCTGCAACTATTCCGGGTGAGACGCGGATCATGGCTTCGCCATCAAGGAACCTCCCCCGGCGGTTGGGGACATCCCACTTCGCCTAGGGGACTAGTAATCTTCTACCGATCGTAGAAGAATGGCCCCATGATGTTCTCCCACGCAGATGGAAACCCTGTCCTCGAACTCGACGATGCGCAGTCCTGGCAACTCCTGGAAGCTACCAAGCACGGTCGCCTGGTAGTTTCGGTCGCCGGCGAACCCGATATTTTTCCCGTCAATTACCTTGCCTCTGGCCGGAAGCTTTACCTCCGTACGGCGCCGGGAAACAAACTCGCCCAGCTGACCATCAATTCCACTGTGCTTTTGGAGGCTGACGGCATCCTCGAGGACGAGGCATGGTCGGTGGTGGTCCGGGGCACGGCGCGCGTCCTGAGCAACTCAGCGGAACTGGCCGAAGTGGAGGGGCTTGGCCTCAAGACCTGGGTGCCCACGCTGAAGGACTTTTACGTGGAGATCGCGCCCCGCTCTGTCAGCGGCCGCCACTTTGAGTTTGGCGAGCAGCCCGAACGCGAGATCTAGGAGCTCCTGGACAGGGCGGCTTCTAGACTGGAGTCATGGCGGACAAGCTGACTCCCGAGCAGCGCAGCTGGAACATGTCCCGGATCAGGGGCAAGAACACCAAGCCTGAGTTACTGGTGCGCCGCCTCCTTCACGCCAAGGGCTACAGGTACCGCCTGCACGGAAAGTCCGGCCAGATGCGGCTGCCAGGCCGTCCGGACCTGGTGTTCGCGGGGCGGCGTAAAGTCATCTTCGTCAATGGCTGCTTCTGGCATTTCCATGACTGCCGGGTGGGCCAGCACGCCCCCAAAGCAAACGCTGATTTTTGGGAGACCAAGCGCACGCGCACGATGCTCCGCGACGCCAGGCAGCGCCTCGAACTGGAGGACGCGGGCTGGGAAGTGCTGACCGTGTGGGAGTGCGAGTTGAAAGACGGCTCGTCCCTGGAAGCCCAGCTGGTACGCTTCCTCGGTTCCCCCGCGGTTGGTGCCATGGAACTGCCGCAGCCGGCAAAGGGAACTTGAGACAATCTTGACCGTTTGCTGCCTCGGGTATTGATGGGCGGCGGGGAGGATTGAGCCCCTGAAGATAAACCCGCAGTCTCCTCAGAAAAGCCACATACATTGGCTGGGGCGCTACCCGGGCTACGGAACAGTCTTAGTCTGAAAGTGGACGAAATGCCCGACGGCGACGCCCCCTTTCCCGGGTGGCAACCCCCTGCGGAAAGGACAGCAATGGTTCCCTCCGATGACGCCGGGCGGCCGCTGGTGGACCAGTCTGTCCTGGACCGGCTCCGGGTTGAGCTGGACGAGGATGAAGGCTACAGCACCGTTTTTGTGGGCAATTTCATCGGTTACCTGCCTGTCAGGATCGACAGGCTGCGGCTCGCTTTGACGACCGGCGATCTGGACGGATCCGTGGATGCGATCCTCAGCCTCAAAACGTCCAGCCAGATGGTGGGCGCCGAACGGCTGGCGGGTTTGGCCATGACCCTGGAACGTTGCATCCGCGAAGAGTCCCGCGGCGTGGACCCCTCAGTGGTGCTGCCCCGGCTGGCCGCTGAATACTTGAAGCCGATCGGCTACTGCAGCCGCCAAACGGTCCACCGGCTGCAGGCTCAACGTTCGACTGGCGCCAGGCGGTAGCCGACGCCGCGCACTGTCTGCAGCCAGCGTGGACGCTGCGGCGAATCGCCGAGCTTCTTCCTCAGGTTTCCCATGTGGACTTCGACGGAACGCTCGTCTGCCTCGCTGATGTAACTGCCGACGTCGTAATCCTCGTCCCGGAGCCGACGCACCAGATCCGATTTGGTCCGGACCGTCCGCCCCGCCTCGAGCAGCGCGTAGAGGAGCTCGAATTCGGTCCGCGTCAGGTTGAGTTCCTCCCCATCCACGCTGACGGACCGTGAGGCGTAGCTCAGGTCCAGGCCGTTGTGGCTGTAAGTTCCGTCACTGTGGCCGGTCTCGGCGTCAACGGGCTGGTCCCCGCCTGGACTTTCGGCCGGATCCGGCAGCGACCGGGGCCGGCGCATCATGGCAGCGATCCTCGCCCGCAGCTCCCGCGGCCTGAACGGCTTGGTGAGGTAGTCATCGGCCCCGGACTCCAGCCCGATCAGCGTGTCCAGTTCATCCGCACGCGCCGTGAGCATCACGATGTAGGCATCTGAGAACTCGCGGATCTGGCGGGAAACCTCAAAACCGTCGATATCCGGCAGCCCCAGGTCAAGGGTGATGACGTCAGGATTCAAGGTCTTTGCAGCCAGGACCCCTTCGTGGCCGCTGCTGGCCACCGTCA
Source organism: Pseudarthrobacter cremeus (assembly GCF_051857465.1). Taxonomy (NCBI): domain Bacteria; kingdom Bacillati; phylum Actinomycetota; class Actinomycetes; order Micrococcales; family Micrococcaceae; genus Pseudarthrobacter; species Pseudarthrobacter cremeus. The sequence continues at coordinate 216,250 of NZ_JBPZHC010000005.1, forward strand.
CCTCGAAACCCGCCTGGGTCAGGACCGTGCGTACAAGTTCGCGGATATCCTGGTCATCCTCAATGACCAGCCCCACTCGTGCTTCACTCATCCCAGCCCCCTCAGCCAGCTTGACAACGTCAGAAGTATAGCCCGCTGCCGATATCCTGCTGGTATGCGTCTGTCTATCGTCCCATCTCAGATACAAATCCATGCGTGATTCCGCGGCCCCGCGTGGCTTGGGCTGGCTGGGATTTTTCGGACGGCCATTCCACGAGAACTCCCTGACCGGCAGGGTGGTCATGAGCCAGGCACCGCTGTCAGTCACCACCCTCTTTACGGCGTGCCTGGTTTTGGCCTTTTTCCCGGAGGTCTTCGACAGCCCGCTGTTCGTGGCCTTCCTCGTCTCCCAGCTCGTCATTATGTCGCTGTGTTTCCTGGTTCCCTGGGACCGGATGCCATATACGAGCTTCCTGCTGATCCCGCTGCTGGACTTCGTGTCGATCGGGTTGGGGCGCGAGGGTGGCCAGGACAGCCTCACCGGCCTCAGCCTGCTCGCCGCGTTCCCGGTGATCTGGCTCTGCGCCTCCGGTTACTACCCGCAGACCTCCCGCTGGCTGTCCTTTGTGGGGCCGCTCGCCATCATCTGGGTTCCCCTCTTCATTCGTGGGGACGTGTCCGGTCCGAGCCTTGCCAAGGCCATGCTCATTCCACTGATGATGCTGGGGATTGGAATTTCCGTCAGTGTCCTGACACAGAGCATGATGCGCCAGCAGCGGACCCTGGAGGAGAAGGATCTTCAGCTTCAGGCCGGCCTTGAAAAATCCATGCGGCAAGAAGCCCTCCTCAACACCATCCTGGAGACGGTGCACGTAGGTGTCCTCGCCGTAGACGCCGACGGCCACGACATCCTGATGAACCGGAAACAGCGGGCCAACCACACGCTGGCCACACCTCCGGACATCGAGGATCCGAACGAGTCGCAGCTGCTGGTCTTCGCCGCGGACCGCACCACGATGGTCCCCGTTGGCGACCGTCCTGTGCGCCGGGCAGTACTCGGGCAGACTTTCACTGACAATCTGGTCTTCCTGGGTGCCGGGACGGCGCAGCGGGCCATCAGCACCTCGGCCCGCGCCATGAAGGACCCCGACGGGAACTTCGCCGGGTCGGTAATTGTCTTCAGCGATGTGACAGACCTGGTGGATGCCCTGGCAGCCAAGGATGACTTTGTCTCCAGCGTGTCGCACGAGTTCAGGACGCCGCTGACCTCAATCCTTGGCTATGTGGAACTCCTGCTCTCCGACGGGCCGGACGAGGAACAGCGGCAGCCCCTGGAGATCGTCAAGCGGAACTCCGAGCGGCTGCTCACCTTGGTTTCTGACCTTCTCGCCAGCAGGAACGGCCAGCTGCTCATGAAGCCGAACGCCGTTGATGTAGCCGACCTGGTGCGTGCCAGCATCTCAGCCGCCCAGCCCAGGGCTGACGCGACGGGAGTGGTTTTGGAAACGGACGTCCCCGCGCGGTTGGAAGGCCGCGTTGACGGGGCGCGCATCTCCCAGGTGCTGGACAATCTTGTATCCAACGCCATCAAATACTCACCCGACGGCGGCAATGTGGCGGTTTCCCTGACGCGGGAGGACGGTTTTCTCAAGTGCACGGTCAGCGATACCGGCATGGGAATGACCCCTGCTGACCAGGCCGAGGTCTTCACCAAGTTCTTCCGGACGTCCAATGTCCGCCGCACGGCAATTCCCGGTGTGGGACTGGGGCTGCCCATCAGCAAGGCCATCGTTGAGGCCCACGGCGGGACCATCGACGTGGAAAGCAAGCTGGGCCAGGGCACCACCTTTACGTTCCGCGTGCCGGTCTAAATCAGCGGGGACTATGCGCCGGTGCGTGCAGTCCGGACCACTTCGCCCCACGACTGCCGCGCCAGTTCGCCGATGGCCGCGAGAATTTCCGACGGCGGACGCGACAGATCCAGTGGAAACTCGACGACGTCGATGTCCGTGTTCAGGATGCGCCGCAGTTTAACCTCGCCCGCACCGGCGTAAACCAGCCAGGCCGTGGGCACCTTCAGCGCGGTGCAATACGCGAGCATCTGGTAGTGGTCAGCTGTCAGGGACGCCCCCAGGTCGGAAGCTGCTTTGTACCTGGCGTCATAGACCACCACCGGGCGGCCACCCAGCATATGTACGGCATCCGGCCGCACGGAGAGCCGGTCAGAGTCCCGGACGGCCTCGCTCAGCAGCGCGTTGTACTGGAGCCGCATCTCCCCCGGGTACGCGGCCATGGCTTCGCGGAGCGCGGTCCCCACAAAGTCCTCGAACACCTGCTCCATGTCCACCACAAACGCCGCTGTCTGCTGTTTGCCTTCGCCGGCCTCGGCGGATGCGTTGCGCAGGATCAGTTCAGCCAGGCGCAGGACTGCGTGATAGCGGACATTCATCCGGCCCGGGGTCCACGGCGGCAACGGAGCTCCGGCCGGCAGACGGGTCACGGCGTCGAGCTTTCCCTTAAGTTGCCGGAGGCGGCTCAAGACCTCAGGCCTGACCCGCGGGACCTGGCCCATGCGCTCGAGCGCCGCGCGCAGGATCCGGTTTTCGGCAATGTCCTCGGTGAATTCGTCGTAGGAGACTTCCAGCGGAACCAGCATGCCGGGACGTCGGGAAATCTGGTCCGAAATCCGGATGCGGCCCTTCACCGTGCGCAGCGACTCGTCCACGGTGAGGTACCCCTGCAGCACCCCGCGCCCCAAGGCACGCTCCGCCAGCTGGGCCAGGGATTCGGCCAGCGCGCTCCAGAGCTCCCGGTCCTCGCTCGCGGCCACGGAATCGGGCCGGAAACCTTGCTCGCCGGCGAAACTGAGCAGGAACAGCAAACGGCTCAGGCCCAGCCGGTCCTTGGGGCGCACCTCCAGCTGCACGGTCGAGGTGCGGATTGAACCCACTTTTCCCACAGGCTCGATCCGGTACAGGCCCATCCCCATCGGCGAGGCCTTGGCCAGTCCGCTGGCGTTAAGGAACGCGGCACTGGCGGCATCCAGCCGCTCAACGATGCCGCCGGACAGCTCATCCAGCACCAGGTGCCGGGCAGCCTGGCCCTTACCCCGCGCCGCCGCCCTCGCAGCCACTGCCCGCGCTGCAACTGCAAGCGCTGCCCCGCCATGCGCCGGATCATGGGCGGGCTTGGCCGGCAGCTGCTCGGGCGGTAGTGGCTTATCCGCCGGCTTGGCCGGCAGCGGCCTATCCGTCAGCGGCTTGGCCTGGAGCGGCTTATCTGTCAGCAAGGCGTCCCAGCAACTGGTCCAGGCCGAACCGTTCCTCAAGCTGCGCCCGGTTCAGCTGGCCATGGTAATGCTCCTCCAGCAGCGGCATCAGCTCGTACTTCCAGATCCGGCGCAGGCCGGCCGGTGTCTGCGCGGCGGGCTTCATGAAGTAGGACGGCCCGATCATCAGGTCCCGGTCCCACTCGTCGATGGCCGCATTAAGGGCATCCAGCAACAGCGCCGGTGTGGTATCCAGTTCCCTTGCCTGCAGGAACCGCAGCAGTGAACCCTTCACCGGTTCGGTCTGCGGATGCAGCTCGATGAACGCGAAGCGCCGGCGGATGGCAGCGTCCATCATGGCGATGGAGCGGTCCGCGGTGTTCATGGTCCCGATGATGTACAGGTTGTCCGGCAGCGTGAACGGCTCATTGGGGCTGTACTGCAGGTAGATCCGGTCATCACGGTATTCGAGCAGGAAGTACAGTTCGCCAAACACCTTGGCCAGGTTGGCGCGGTTCATCTCGTCGATGATCAGGAAGTAGGGCTTGCTTTCGTTCCCGGGCTTGGCAGCTTCCTCTGCCAGCCGGCGCAGCGGCCCCGCAACGAGCTTGAAGGACACCTGGCCCTCGTCCGTTTTGTCCGGCCGGTAACCCTCGAAGAAATCCTCGTAGGCATACGACGGGTGGAACTGGACCAGCTTCACCCGCTCATCGGTGCTGTCATCAGCAAGTTCCGCGGCGAGGTGCTTGGCCAGATACGTTTTGCCTGTTCCGGGCGGGCCGTACAGGACCAGCTGGCGGTTTTCCTCCAGCAGCTCTGCGATTTCCTGCAGCGGTTCCAGGTCCATGTGCAGCGAATCCGCGAAGTCGCGGCTCAGCGGGCGGAAGCCCTCCTGCACGGGGACGACCTCGACGGCGGCCGTAGCGGGGTCGTCGTCGTCCGGTTCCGCCTCGGCCGGCACGAGGGACTGGAGTGCCTGCACCACTTTGGTGACGTCAACGATGATTCCCGGTGTGGCTAGTTGCCGCTGGACATGCCGCGGCAGGTCCGCGGTGGTGTGGGCGTCCTCAAACCACCGGACCTTGCGGCGCATTTGGCGGTTGTCCTCATTGTGCTCCGGTTCGCCCAGCACCACGCCCAGCCGGACGGCACCGGCGTGCTGGCACAGGACCAGGTCCCCGGGCTTCATGACGGTGAGGAAGGCGAAAACGGCCGTTTTGGTGTCTTCACGCTCCACGTAGCCCAGGTGCTTGTAGTCCTCGTCCACCGCGTGCTGGACCAGCCCGGCAGTCACGCCGGGGTCCAGGAGGCGGAGATGTTCGACGTCGAGTGTTACCTTCTCCTCCCCCTGCCAAGCGGCGAGGAGCTCGGTGTTGTCGCTGTGGGTACGGAGCAGCCACGCGCGGCGGCCCGGATCCCCCACCTTGCGCCACTGGCTGACCAGCTGCCGGGCGTACCAGTCGATCCGCTGGCCGGCCTGCTCGTCCAGGTGCACGCGGATGCGGTGGATGTCCGCGGTAATGTCCTCGTCGGTGTCACCCTTGGCGCCGCCCACCAGGGAGGCGAAGGCGTCCCTGATCTCCTGGCGCTCGACGTCGGCCACCACCGGCTCAAAATAGCTGGGCCAGGCAAGGTACTCGATGCTGCGGCGGATGGCGGGCTGGTCCCCCGGGGTGCCTGCGGCAAGCTGGTGGAATTTCTGCGGGTCCTTCAGTGCGTTGGCGATCGATGGCGGAGCCTGCTGGTCCACGTGCTGCACGAACCGGCAAAGCCACTTGAGGTGGTCCCAGATGGTCCAGTTGAACTCGGCCGTACGGTCCCGGATCACGCCGTGGTCCGTCATGCCCTTGTAGAGTTCCTCGGGCAGCTCCAGCGGGGGCTCCAGCCAGGATGCGGCCTCAGTGACCCTGGCGCGTTTGACCTTGAGTGATTTGACCTCGTGGGCGAGCGGCAGCGACTGCAGGAAGAGCAGCTCGACGGCCAGCTGCTTGGCTTCCCGTGAGGCCCCCTCGAGGTTCTGCCGGAGGTTGGTCATCATGGGCGCTTTGGCGTCCGTGCCGCCTTTCTCCAGCCGCTCCAGCAGCTCCGCGGCTGCCTCCGACGTCCACGTCGGGGTGGTTCCGTCAAGGGCGGACGGCTTGCCCTGCAGGCCCGGCCCGAGCACAAACCAGGCCGCATCCTCGATCTCCTGCGAGATGCCGGGGGCACGGGGCATGACGGGTTTAGGGCTTGGAGTCATGGCTTCAAATTTACAGGCTCAAGCTGGGTGCCTGCTCCACAGCCTGCTGCCATGTGGGCTTCGGCGTGAAGGCCTAAGTAGCTGCTCCGGGCCTCTTGCGTCCCAGCACGAAGTAGCCTATGGGTCCGATGAAATTGATCAGGGACGCAGCCCGCCACGCCGCCTTCGGACCGTTGATCTGCGCTGCCGGGCGGCGTGAGATGTCGCGCTGGGCGGCCACCATCAAGGACATCTGCACAATCCCGATCGCCACGAATGAGGCCCGTGCAGCCGGGGACATCTCTTTCCAGGTTTTCTTGCGCTGCTTGGGGACCTTGTGTTGCTGGCGGTTCTTGGCCATGGTCAACGCTCCTTTGATAGATATTTTCAGTTTCCAGTGTGCGCCAAGCCCCCGCAACGGGCCAAAGGCCCACCTGCCGGGATCTGAAAGGCAAACTTTCTGCGCAGAAAGGTCATGCAGTGTTCACTCTGACGTTCATTCAGAGCACGAACCTTTCAGAGCACGAATCATTCAGAGCACGAACCTTTCAGAGCACGAATCATTCAGAGCACGAACGGCGCAATCCGCTCCTTTTGCTCCGGGGTCAGGCGCAGGACCCGGCCGGTGCCTTCATCCACAAAGGCGAGGTGGCTGCTGGCCCGGACGCAGTCCTCCCGCGTGACGGGGTCCTGGATCACGTAGTGGATGTCGAAGCTGGCACCCTTCACGGCGCCTATCCACACCTGCACTACCGCAGGGATGTTCCGGTACTCCAGGGTTTTCACGTAGCGGATCCGGTGGTCCACCACCAAAGCCAAAACACCCTCAGGGACATCGTTGAAGAGCGATACCTCCGGCTCAATTCCGGGCAGGCCGGCCCCCCGCGGCGGGCCGAAAGCGGCGATCCGCGCTTCCTCTAGGATGCGGACGATCTGGACGTTGTTGATGTGCCCGTAGGCGTCCATATCCCCCCAGCGCATCGGCACCAGGACCTCGATGCGCCGGTGATCAGGGGGATGGGGATCCTTTCGCTGGGGTTCAGTGAGGCCGGGCTCGGTGAGGCCAGGTTCAGTGAGGCCGGGATCGGTGAGCCGGGGACCAGTGCGCTGGGGATCGGACGGGTCCGCGTGCATGCTCAGCTGTGCACCGCCGTCGAATCATCCACCATGGTTTCTTCCACGTTGGAACCGGCGAACTGGGACATGTACAGGCGGTAGTAGGCACCCTCGGCGGCGAGCAGCCTCTTGTGGTTGCCCTGCTCCACGATCTTGCCGTTCTCCATGACCAGGATGGTGTCCGCGTCCCGGATAGTGGAGAGCCGGTGCGCGATCACAAAGCTGGTCCGGTCCGTCCGCAGCGCCGCCATGGCCTTCTGGACCAGCAGTTCCGTACGGGTGTCCACAGAGCTGGTTGCCTCGTCCAGGATCAGCAGCGACGGGTTGGCCACAAACGCGCGGGCGATGGTGATCAGCTGCTTTTCGCCGGCGCTGACGTTGTTGCCTTCTTCGTCGATCACCGTGTTGTAGCCATCGGGCAGGGCACGCACGAACCGGTCCACGAACGTGGCCTTGGCGGCCGCCATGACCTGTTCTTCGCTGGCATCCAGGTTGCCGTACCGGATGTTGTCGTAGATGGACCCGCCGAACAGCCAGGCATCCTGCAGCACCATGCCCACCTTCGAGCGGAGCTCGGCCCGGCTCAGATGCGTCACGTCCACGCCGTCCAGGGTGATGGAGCCGGAGTTGAGCTCGTAGAACCGCATGACCAGGTTGACCAGGGTGGTCTTACCGGCGCCCGTGGGCCCAACGATGGCCACCGTGTGGCCGGGCTCAGCCGTGAAGGACAGGTTTTCGATCAACGGCTTGTCCTCCGTGTAGCTGAACGTGACGTCCTGGAATTCGACGTGCCCGTCCGTCTTTGCCGGCAGGTGCTCGGTGGCCGTCTCCGAATCCTGCTCATCGGCGTCGAGGAACTCGAAAACGCGCTCCGAGGACGCCACACCGGACTGCAGCATGTTGGCCATGCCGGCCATCTGGCCCAGGGGCTGGGTGAACTCGCGTGAGTACTGGATGAAGGCGGTGGCGTCGCCCAGGGACATGGAGCCGGAGGCGACGCGCAGGCCGCCCACCACGGCGATGCCCACGTAGCTGAGGTAGGAGACGAACTGCATCACCGGGAAGATGATGCCCGAGACGAACTGTGCGCCGAAGCTCGCTTTGTACAGTTCCTCGTTGCGCTCTTCGAAGCGGGCCAGCATGTCAGCATCACGGCCGAAGACCCGCACGAGGTCGTGCCCGGAGAAGGATTCCTCGATCTGGCCGTTCAGGGCACCGGTGTTCTTCCACTGCGCCGCAAAGAGCTTCTGGCTGCGTGCGCCGATCATGCCCGCCGCCACGCCCGCGAGGGGCAGCGCAATCAGGGCAATAAGGGCCAACTCCCAGGACACGATGAACATCATGATGACGATGCCGATGACGGTCAGCAGCGAGCTGATCAGCTGGGCGAAGGCCTGCTGGAGCGCCTGCTGGACGTTGTCGACGTCGTTCGTCACCCGGGAGAGCACGTCGCCGCGCTGGCGCGTGTCGAAGTAGTTCAGCGGAAGCCGGTTCAGCTTCTTTTCCGTGTCGTCGCGGAGCTTGCGGATGACCTTCATAACGATCCGGTTCAGCACGTAGCCCTGGAGCCACAGGAAGATGTTGGCCACAAAGTACATGAGCAGGACAATCGCGATCAGGACCGAGAGTTTCTGGAAGTCAATCCCTGTCCCCGGAATGAGCTCCATCCGGGACACCATGTCAGCGAAGTTGTCCTGCCCTTGCTGGCGCAGGCCAGCCACGAAGTCATCCTTGCTGACTCCCGCGGGAAGCTGCCTGCCCACTACGCCGCCAAAAATCACGTCCATTGCCTGGCCCAGGATCTTGGGCGCGATGACGTTCAGGACCACGGACACTATTACCAGGGCAACCACGGCAAAAATGCCCGCTGCTTCCGGTTTCAGCAGGCCCATCAGGCGCTTCGCCGAAGGCCAGAAGTGTTCAGCCTTTTTGGCGGGCACTCCGCCGAACATGTCGCCGTCGGCCTCGGAGGGCTTGAATTCCTCCTCGACGAAGTCGTCGTCAAGGAGGTCCGGCGTTGCCTCAGGATCCGCTGCCACGCGGGCGTCCAATGCCACGTCGGTGTCCGCTGCCGCTTCGGCGCCCTGGGCCCCGGCCGGTGCTGCGTCCTTCTTGGGGCCGCTCATGCCATTTCCTCCACGCTCAGCTGGGATTCAACAATTTCCTGGTAGGTGGGTGAGGTTTCCAGGAGTTCCTCGTGGGTTCCGCGGTCCACGATCCGGCCGTTGTCCAGCACCAGGATCTGGTCCGCCTCGATGATGGTGGAGATCCGCTGCGCCACGATGATCACGGTGGCTTCGGCGGTGGTGTTCTTCAGCGCCGCACGGAGGCGGGCGTCGGTGGCAACGTCCAGTGCCGAGAACGAGTCGTCAAAGAGGTAGACCTTGGGCTTGGTGACCAGCGCCCGGGCAATGCAGAGCCGTTGCCGCTGTCCGCCGGAAACGTTGGTGCCGCCCTGGGCGATCCGGGAGTTCAGGCCGTTCTTTTTGGCCCGGACAAAGTCCTCGCCCTGGGCCACGTGCAGTGCGTCCCACAGTTCCTGGTCCGTGGCGTCGGTCTTGCCGAAGCGCAGGTTGTGCTCGATGGTGCCGGAGAACAGGTATGGCCGCTGCGGCACCAGTGCTACGCGCCTGGTGATCTCGGACCGGTCCAGGTTGGCCACGGACACTCCGTCCAGGAGTACCTCGCCGTCCGCGATGTCGTAGAGGCGCGGCAGCAGGGACAACAGGGAGGTTTTGCCCGCACCGGTGGAACCGATGATGGCCACTGTCTCCCCCGGCTTCGCGGTGAAGCTGATGTTGCTCAGCACAGGCGCTTCTGCGCCGGGGTAGGCGAAGGTGACATTCCGGTATTCCACAACGCCGGCAAGGGTAGCAGGCGTTTCCGGACGTTCGGGGTCATGGATGGAGGGTTCGACGTCGAGCACTTCACCAATGCGGTCCGCACACACCGAGGCGCGCGGGATCATCATGGCCATGAACGTGCCCATCATGACGGCGATGAGGATCTGGAGGAGGTACTGCAGGAATGCCGTCAGGGCGCCCACCTGCATGTCACCGGAATCGACGCGTTGGCCGCCGAACCACAGCACTGCTGCCGTGGACAGATGCAGGATCATGCCGATGGTGGGGAACATCAGGACGAACAGGGCGCCGATCTTCAGCGATACGTCTGTCAATTCCTTGTTGGCCACACCGAAGCGCTCGGTTTCAAAAGGTTCGCGGACAAAGGCGCGGACCACCCGGATGCCGATGATCTGCTCACGCAGGACGGCGTTGATGCGGTCGATCTTCTTCTGCATGGTGCGGAAGAGCGGAATCAGCCGGACCACCAGGTACCCCACCACCACAATCAGCACCGGAACCGACACCCAGACCAGCCAGGACAGACTGATGTCCTCGCGCAGCGCCATGATGATGCCGCCGATGCACATGATGGGCGTGGCCACCATAAAGTTGAGGCCCATCAGCACCAGCATCTGGACCTGCTGGACGTCGTTGGTCCCGCGGGTGATCAGGGTGGGCGCTCCGAACGTGTTGACGTCCTTGGCGGAGAAGCTGGTGACCTTGCGGAAGACCCCCCGGCGGAGGTCCCGGCCCACAGCCATGGCCGTTTTGGAGCCGTAGTACACGCCGGCAATCGCGGTGCCTACCTGGGCAAAAGCGACCAGGAGCATCAGGCCGCCGGTCCGCCAGATGAAATCCGTGTCCCCGCGGGAAACGCCTTCGTCGATGATCTGCGCATTCAGGCTGGGCAGGTAGAGCGCCGCGATGGTGGACGCCAGTTGGAAGAGGACGACGGTGACGATGTACGGCAAATACGGCTTGGAGTACTGCCGTATGAGGGTGAGGAGCATGCCCACGGGTCCTTAAGGAGAGAGCGCGAATAGGTGAGTTCAAGTAGTAGCAGCCTGGGCTGACATTCCTGCGGTTCCAACTCTACGAAATCAGTTGGCCCGGCGTAACATCTGCGGCAGAGTTCATCCGAACGTCCCGGCGCGGACAAAAGAGGCCCGGACTTCCCCGGGAAGGGAACCGGGCCTCAGCTGTTGTTCCCGCGGCGGTCAGCTGTTCACGGATGTGAGTGCCGGCGTCGGCCGTTCCGCGTCTGCCTCCAGGTGGCTGTCCGGCTGGAGGTCGGGCCGGGTGTCCGGCTGGACGTCCACGGTGCGCCGCAGCGGGCGTTCCTTGATGAACAGCACGGAGACCAGGGCGACGACGGCGACGACGGCGGAGATCAGGAACACCTCGGCAGTGGCATCACCGTAGGCGGCGCGCATGATTTCGCGGACGGGAGCGGGCATGTCCACCAGGTCCATGCTGGCTCCGGCCGTACCGCCGGCCACGGGGATGCCGGCAGCGGCCAGGCCTTCGGTAGCCAGTTGGCTGACCCTGCTGCTCAGGATGGCGCCCAGCACGGCCACGCCGATCGCGCCACCCACTGAGCGGAAGAATGCCACCGATGCGCTGGCCGTTCCGATGTCGGATGCCCGCACGGTGTTCTGCACGGCCAGCACCAGGTTCTGCATCAGCATGCCAAGGCCAATGCCCAGGACTGCGGTGAAGACCCCTGCCTGCCACAGCTCGGTGGTGTGGTCCATCGTGCCGGCCAGGCCCAGTCCGCCCATCAAGAGAACGGACCCGCCGATCAGGTAGCCCTTCCACTTTCCGGTGCGGCTGATCAGGAGGCCGGAAATGACGGAGCCGGTCAGGTTTCCGGCGATCATGGGAAGCGTCAGCAGGCCGGCCTCGGTGGGCGTGGCACCCCGGGCCACCTGGAAGTACTGGCCCAGGAAGGTCGTTGAACCGAACATCGCGACGCCCACGGCGACGGAGGCAAGGATGGCCAGGGCGGTGGTGCGCTCGGAGATGATCTTGAGCGGAATGATGGGCTGCTCCACTTTGGATTCGACCAGTACCAGCAGTGCCAGGAGCACCACACCGCCGCCCACCATTGCGGCGGACTGCCACGAAACCCAGTCGTAGTAGGCGGGGTTGCCGGCGAAGGAGACCCAGATCAGCAGGAGGCTGACACCTGAGGTCAAGAGGATGGAGCCCAGCCAGTCGATCCTGGCGGGGCGCCGGATGTGCTGGATCTTCAGGGTGACCTGAAGCAGGATGAGGGCAACCACGGCCAGCGGCACGCAGACGAAGAACGTCCAGCGCCAGCCGAGCGGGCTGTCCACGATGAAACCACCCAGCAGGGGGCCGCCGGCGGTGCCCACAGCCATCACGCCACCCATGTAGCCGGAGTATTTGCCGCGGTCCCGGGGCGGGATCATGGTGCCGATGATGGCCTGTGACAGGGCCGTGAGCCCACCCATGGCTATGCCCTGGATGACGCGGGCGGTGAGCAGCAGCGGGATGGTCTCGGACAATCCGGCCATCACCGAGCCGGCCACGAAGATGACAATGCTCAGCTGGACCAGGACCTTCTTGTTGAAGAGGTCCGCAAGCTTGCCCCAGATCGGGGTGGTGACGGCGTTGGCCAACAGTGCGGCCGTGATCACCCAGGCGAAGTCGGTCTGGGTGCCGTGGAGATCGGACATGATGGTGGGCAGCGCATTGGCCACGATGGTGCTGCTGAGGATGGCGGTGAAGAAGGCCGCGAGGATCCCGGTGAGGGCTTCCATGATTTGGCGGTGGGTCATCGCCAAGGGCGGCGCTGCGGCGGGTGGATTCGGCATGTCAGTGCTCCTTGAGATGTCAGTGCTCCTTGTGGGTCTGGGTCGTGGTGATGGGACCGGTCGCCGTTGCCCGGGCTGAGTGCTTCAGGGAATCCGTGAGTCTTGCCAGTGTGCGCGCCGTATCTTCGGCGTCGTCCTGGCTCCAGTTGCTGAGGTAGTCCTGCAGGGTGGCCGCCCGGTGCTGCTCGATCTGCCGGAGCTTATCCACCCCGGCCGGCGACAAGGCAACCAACTGGGCCCGGCCGTCGTCGGGATCCTGCCGCCTGGTGACGTACCCCTGCGTTTCAAGGTCCGCGATGTGGCGGCTGAGGACAGGGGCGCTGACGCCCAGGCGTTCGGCCAGGTGGGTGGCACGGGACTCGCCCTCCCCCACGAACCTGAGGACGCCCTGCAGCGCCACCCCGGTGTCCATGCCGCGGAAACTCGCGTTCGCCACGCATCGGACCACGCGCTGGAGGTCGAAAATGCGGGAGACGAGGTCCGCCGCGGTATCTGGCGCAACTGCCATGATTGAGCTCCCCTGATTTTGCTTGCCTCGGGCAACTATATCGAATAATGGTTGCTTTGGGAAACTAACAGGCGGAGGTGCCTTAAACGCCGAACGCGGACCGGTAGCCAACAGCCCGGTTTCGAGGGGCTGTCAACTGCCGGTCCGCGCTGTTTCCGGAGCGGTTCTCAGCTGTCCAGATGGGTGGGACTAAACATCCTGAGCAAGGTCTCGACGACGACGACGTTAGGGCCGTCGGCGGCGAAGCCCGCTTTGAGTGCGTCCCCCACGTCCTCCGGGGCCACCTTGGTGGCCGGGACGCCGAACGCCTCGGCGAGTTTGACGAAGTCGGGGCGCGCAAGCTCAGTGGCCGTGGCTTTGCCGAAGGCGCCCACCATGTATTCGCGCAGGATGCCGTAGCCGCCGTCGTCCACGATCAGCCACGTCACCGGCACATTGTGCTGCTTCGCCGTGGCAAGTTCGGAGATGGAGTACATGGACGAACCGTCGCCGGAAACCGCAAGGACCCTGCCGGGTTTGCCCAGCGTTTCCAGCCCTACGGCCCCGCCGATGGCGGCCGGGAAACCGTAGCCCAGGCCGCCGGCGCCCTGGGCCGAGTGGAACTGGCCGTCCCTGGCATCCCAGCAGCTCCATCCCCAGTACGCTGCGATGGTCATGTCCCAGAAGGTCTGCATGTCTGCGGGAACTGCCTCCCGGATATCGGCCATGAACTTCAGTTCCTTGCCCAGGTCCTGCGATTCCAGCCGCTCGCGCACCTTGGCCAACGACTCCTTCACCAGGGTCTCAGGGGTCACCCCGTGCCAGTCGGGTTCGATTCCGGGTGCGGCCTGAAGCGCCTTGTCCAGGGCGGCGAGCGCCTGGCCGGCGTCCGCGCGGATGCCCAGGCCCGGGCTGTTGGATTCGAGCACCCGTGGTTCGGCGTCGATCTGGATGATCCGGCCGCGGGGTTCGAAGGTGAAGTAGTTGGACGTGACCTCGCCCAGGGAGGATCCGATCACAATCAGGACGTCGGCGTCTTCCAGGAGGTCCGTCATGTGGCGGTCCTCGATCCAGGACTGCAGGGAGAGCTCGTGGTTCCAGGGAAATGCGCCGTTGCCGCCAGGCGTGCAGATCACCGGGGCGCGAAGCTTCCCGGCAATGGAAAGCAGGGACTTTTCGGCCCGGCCGCGGCGCGTACCGCCGCCGGCGATGATGGCTGGACGTTCCGCCGTCGACAGCCACTTCACTGCCTCACGGATCAGCTCAACCCGGGGCGGATTGTCCGCCGCCTCGGCAAGCGCGTCCTCGACCGGGGGAACCATGATGGGATCCAGCAGCACGTTCTGCGGGATTTCCAGCCAGACGGGGCCCTGCGGGGAGGAGATCGCCTCGGTCCAGGCATCCTGGATGGCCGAGGGGATGCCGGAGGCGTGCTGGATCAGGCGCTGGCTCTTGGTGACGTTGGCGGCCGAGGCCTTCTGGTCATCGAGCTGGTGGAGCATGCCCTTGCGGCGGGCCCCCAACCCGTCGAGCGGAATCTGGCTTGCCACCACCACCATGGGGACGCCCGTTGCGTAGGCCTCCTGCAGCCCGGCCAGGGAAGTCAGCGCACCCGGGCCGGTGGACAGGAACAGGACGCCCACTTCACCTGTCGCCCGCGAATACCCGTCGGCGGCGAAGGCTGAATTGTTCTCCACCCGAGAGGACACGAAATGCAGGTTTCCCCGGCCCATGGCATCAAACAGGCCCAGCGCGTGCTGGCCCGGGATACCGAAAACCGTCTTGGCCCCCAGTGCTTCGAGGGTCTCGACGACGAGGTCCCCGCCGTTGCGCTGGCTGGTCCCCTTGGTGGGAGCTGCTGTGCCGGGGTCGAAATCAATCATCTTGTCGGGACTCCTTAGTGGCGGTTGCGAAGCCGGCAGGCTGGCGGATCTCCTGGCCGAGGGCCTGGGCGGCGTAGCCGTTGGCTGCGCCGAACCGGTCCCCTGGAACAGCATTGTCCGCCATCAGGGTGACCAGTTCATAGGAGACGTGGCTTGCTGCAACGCCGGTGATTTCGGCGTGGTCGTACGCGGGGGCCACCTCGACGACGTCGGCGCCCACGAGGTTCATGCCGCGGAGGCCGCGGATGATTTCCAGGAGTTCGCGGCTGGTGATGCCGCCGGCCTCGGGGGTTCCAGTGCCCGGGGCGTGCGCCGGGTCCAGGACGTCGATGTCGACGGAGACATAGAGCGGGCGGTTGCCGATCCGGTCGCGGACCTTGGCCACCGTCTCGAGGACGCCCTGGTAGTAGACGTCAGCGGAGGTGACGATGCCGAACCCGAAGCGGTGGTCGTCGTCGAGGTCCTTTTTGCCGTAGAGCGGGCCGCGGGTACCGATGTGGCTGATGGCTTCGGTGTCCAGGATGCCTTCTTCCACGGCCCGGCGGAACGGGGTGCCGTGCGTATATTCGGCGCCGAAGTAGGTGTCCCAGGTGTCCAGGTGAGCGTCGAAGTGGAGCATGGCGATAGGGCCGCCCGCCCGTTCCGCGGCTGCGCGGAGCAGGGGCAGCGCGATGGTGTGGTCGCCACCGAGGGTCACCAGTTTGCTGCCGGCCGCCGTCAGGTTCAGCGCGTTCTGCTGGATGGTCTCGATGGCCTCGTTGATGTTGAACGGATTGACCGCCATGTCACCGGCATCGGCAACCTGGATGTTCTCGAACGGGCTGACATCCCAGGCCGGGTTGTAGGGGCGGAGCAGGCGGCTCGCCTCCCGGACATGGTTGGCACCGAACCGCGCGCCGGGGCGGTATGAGACGCCCGAGTCGAAGGGCACCCCCACCACCGTCACATCGGCCTTCGTGACCTGGTCAAGCCGGGGCAGGCGGGCAAACGTGGCAGCGCCGGCGTACCGCGGGATACGGGATGAGTCGATCGGGCCGAGGTTTCCGTTGGCTTCGATGCGCAGCTCTTTCACAGTGGCCCCTCCTTCGGGGATTGTTCGGCGGGTGTGACACCCATCATACCCAGAAGTTTCGTGATGTGCACCAAATGTTTACATCAGGATCGGGGCGCGGTGCACCGGGACTGACGGCAAGCGGCCCGGAAACAAACCGGGGCTGGAGCGCACCCAGCAGGAAACGATGCAAGCTACCGGCTGGCGGCGGGCACCAGGACCCAGAGGACTTCAACGGACTCGTCAGTGGGGTTGGCCCAGGTGTGCGGTTCGCGGCCAGGGAATGTCACGGTGTCGCCGGTGTTGAGTTCATATTCCTCATTGGTGAGGATCAGGCGGATGCGGCCCTTGATGACGTGCAGCACATCCACATCGCAGTCCACGGCATACAGCTCTGATTCCCCGCGGCCACGGGGTGCAATGACGGCCTGGATGATCTGGACCCGGCGTTCGGAACGCGCCGTCAGCAGCCGTTCCACAATGCCCTGGCCACCCAGGGAGATCCTGGGCCCGTCGCCCTTTTTGGTCAGGTGCGTCTCCGGGGCCATGAACAGGTCCCCGATGGAGATGGAGAGGACCTGGCAGAGCGTCACCAGCGAGGCGACCGACGGCGAGGTGAGATCGCGCTCGACGCGGCTGAGGAACCCTTTGGTCAGGCCGGTGGCATCGGCCACCTGCTCGATGGTCAGCCGCTGGGACTGCCGGGCCGCGCGGATCCGGGAACCGATGGCTACCGGTGTGTTGCTCGGCTCTACTGGCAGTGCCTTCATGTGCGAACCTTTCGTAGCCGGGGGTCCGGCCCCATCTCTGGAGCAATCCTAATGGCCAGCAACCCGCACAGTGCGGCCCGGTACGTCGCAGAAAAGCATGTGGCGTAGCAACGTTGACTGTTACGCCGGTCACAGAATACGCTGACGGACAACAAATGTTGCCTGTCAGGCAATTCATGGTTCGTTTTAGCCCTTTCCCACGCCACAAGAGCAGCAGAAATACCGGCTTCCAGCAGCACTGCCGGCCTCAAGACGCTGCACCTAAGCTCCCAAGGAACCCCGACATGGACCTTAACTTCGTAAACATCGCCATCGTGGTGGTGTATCTCATTGCAATGCTGGCGTTTGGCTGGTGGGGCAAATCCCGCACGAGAAACAACAGCGACTTCCTTGTGGCCGGCCGCCGCCTGGGCCCGTTCCTCTACACCGGCACCATGGCTGCCGTGGTCCTCGGCGGCGCCTCCACCGTGGGCGGCGTGGGCCTCGGCTACAAGTTCGGCATCTCCGGCATGTGGCTTGTGGTGGCGATCGGGGCCGGCGTGCTGCTCCTGAGCCTTCTCTTCGCGGGCACCATCCAGCGGCTGAAAATCTACACCGTTTCCCAGATGCTCACCCTGCGCTACGGCAGCAACGCGACTCAGACTTCCGGAATCGTCATGCTGGCCTACACCCTGATGCTGTGCGCGACCTCGACAAGCGCCTACGCCACCATCTTCGTGGTCCTCTTCGGCTGGGAGCGCTGGCTCGCCATCGCCATTGGCGGAGCCATCGTCCTGGTGTACTCCACCATCGGCGGGATGTGGTCCATCACCCTGGCCGACCAGGTGCAGTTCGTCATCAAAACGGTAGGCATTTTCCTGCTGATGCTCCCTTTCACCCTGAACGCCGCCGGCGGTCTCGACGGTATCCGCAGCCGCGTGGATGAAAGCTTCTTCCAGCTGGACGGCATCGGCGTGCAGACCATCATCACGTACTTCGTGGTCTACACCCTTGGCCTCCTGATCGGGCAGGACATCTGGCAGCGCGTCTTCACGGCAAAAAATCCGGAGGTGGCACGCTGGGGCGGCGCCACTGCCGGCATCTACTGCATCCTTTACGGTGTGGCCGGCGCGCTGATCGGCCTGGGCGCCAAAGTTGCCCTGCCTGAGATCGATGTTGCCACCGGCGGCAAGGACATCGTCTATGCCGAGGTAGCCCAGAACCTGCTCACGGTCGGCATCGGCGGGCTGGTCCTCGCCGCAGCCGTGGCAGCCATGATGTCCACCGCTTCCGGCGCCCTGATCGCGGCGGCCACCGTGGCGCGCGCCGACGTCCTGCCCTTCGTCGCCAGCTGGTTCGGCAAGGACATCAACACCGAGGACACCGACAACCCGGAGCACGACGTCAAAGCAAACCGCAGGTGGGTCCTGGGACTCGGGATCGTAGCCATCCTCATCGCCATCATCACCAAGGACGTGGTGGCGGCCCTGACCATCGCCTACGACATCCTGGTGGGCGGGCTGCTCGTGGCAATCCTGGGCGGCCTGGTGTGGAAGCGCGGAACCGGCCTCGCCGCTGCCGCCTCCATGGCGGTGGGTTCGGTCATTACGCTCGGCACCATGATTGTGCTGGAGATCAATGCCGAGGTCCCCCTGGACGGCGTCTTCGCCAACGAACCGATCTACTTCGGCCTGGTCGCATCGGCCGTGGTCTACGTTGCGGTCTCGCTGCTGACCAAGCCCACGGATCCCCAGGTCATGCGCAACTGGGTCCGGCGCGTTGCCGGCAGGGACAATGAGGAAGTACCAGTGGCGGTTCCGGCACGCTAGAAGCTTCGCGCACTTAAAGACGTACGACGGCGGCACCTCCGGTTCGCATCCCAGCGAACCGGAGGTGCCGCCGTCGTCCGTTCTGACTTGTGTGCCTTATCTGGACGTGCGGCCCTGTGCCGCGCTATTCAATCCCGCGGAACTCGTCCTCATCCAGCGGAACCACGCGTTCCTCGGCGTCGACCTTGACCGGGGGCGTCGGAACGATGACTTCCTCGGCGTCCAGGAACTCGTCCTCTGCGTCCCAGTCGTCCTCGTCAACCGGAATGTCTTCGGCATAGTCGTACGCGGGATCCGCCTCAACAGACTCAAGGTGCGGCAGGTCCGGGTGCTCTCCGGTGGTGTTCATTAGTCCAACCTCCGTTTCTTCGCCTGTGACGTGCTCTCTTGGCCGGGCGGTGGCGGGCGCCCACACCTTCATAACAGCACCGCCGGAATGCCGGGTCAAGGGCCGGACGACCCGCGTTGGCTGACCCGCCGCAGCGGGATATTTTACGGGCCGCCGAAACTTGCGAGTGAGGTCTGCCAGCCGAAAATCCGCGGATTTCCGCGGTAGGCTGGGCTTTGCAATGGGGCAGAACCATGCCCTATCCAGCACAGGAGCCTCCGTGACTCAGCACGCCAAACCCAACCGCACCCATCCCTCCGCGGAATCCAGCCCCTCAGCACCACAGCCCACTGCAGGAGACATCCGCCGCTGGCGCCAGTACCTCGCGGACGAGCGCGCCGAAGCTGCCGTCTACCGCGATCTGGCCCAGAACCGCGTGGGTGAAGAGCGCGCCATCCTGTTGGCCCTCGCCGAAGCCGAAGGCCGCCACGAAGCCCACTGGCTGGCGCTCCTGGGCGAGAACGCCGAGAAGTCCCGGCCCGCGTCGCTGCGGAGCCAGCTGCTGGGCTTCCTGGCCCGCCACTTCGGCTCGGTGTTCGTCCTTGCCCTGGCCCAGCGCGCCGAGGGCCGCTCCCCCTACGCCCGGGACCCCAACGCCACCGATGCGATGGCGGCAGATGAACAGATCCACGAAGAAGTAGTCCGCGGCCTGGCCACCCGTGGCCGGAACCGCCTTGCCGGCACCTTCCGCGCTGCAGTGTTCGGTGCCAACGACGGTCTGGTCAGCAACCTCTCGCTGGTGATGGGCATGGCTGCCTCCGGCGTTGCCAGCGGCGTGGTGCTGCTCAGCGGTATCGCCGGGCTCCTGGCCGGCGCCATGTCCATGGGAGCCGGCGAATTTGTTTCCGTGCGTTCCCAGCGTGAACTCCTCGCAGCCACCAGGCCGACCCAGATCACCCTGGCGGCCGCGCCCAAACTCGACCTTGAACACAATGAACTGCTGCTGGTGTACCTGGCCCGGGGCATGTCCCGCGAGGCCGCCGAACACCGTGTGGCGGAACGCACAGGGCTGCTTGCCTGCGACTGCGACCCCAGCCTGTCCCTGCAGCCTGAACTGCCCGAAGCCGCGGACCAGCATGAGGCGATCGGGACCGCGTGGGGCGCCGCATTTTCCAGCTTCTGTTTCTTTGCCTCCGGCGCCATCGTGCCCATCCTGCCGTTCCTGTTCGGAATGACGGGAGTGGCGGCGCTTGTTGTGGCCGGCGTCCTGGTAGGCCTGGCGTTGCTGGTGACCGGTGGAATCGTGGGGCTGCTGTCCGGCACGTCGCCGCTGACGCGGGGGCTGCGCCAGCTGGCGATCGGCCTGGGCGCTGCCGGAGTCACGTACCTGCTTGGGTTGGCCTTCGGCACCGTGGTGGGTTAGTGGACGCCGGGCCCCCGCGCCACTCCGACGGACGCCCCTCCGAAGGGCGCCACTCCGAAGGGCGCCACTCCCGCCGGACTCCCTCCGGCGGGCGCCCGCGGTGGCGGGTTGGTATTGTCCGGAATTTCCTGCTGGTGACGGCGATCGGTGCTGCGGCTTTCCTGCTCGCAGGGTTTGTGTACGGGGATCCGCGCCTCCTCGGACTGCTGGATCTGCGGCTGGGTCCGGGCGGCCTTCAACCGGGCGCGGGCCAGACCGGAACGCCGGAGCCGGGAACAGCCGGCCGGGCCGGACCACTGAGCGGAAAGGGCGCCGAAGCCCCACCGCCCGGGCTGGAAGAGGCCGCAGAGCCACTGGGCGTCCCTGAGGTCCCGGGAGTGGGAAGCGATTCGTACGGTTTCCTCGCGGTCAACGGCGACGGCACCCCGGTGGGATACTCTCCCTGCCGGCCGCTGCATTACGTGGTGAATGCCGAACTGGTTCCGGCCGGTGCCCAGCAGCTTGTTCCGGATGCCATCAGCACCATTTCCCGGGCTACCGGCATCCGGTTCATCTATGACGGAGCCACCACGGAGCAGCCGTCCGGGCAGCGCGCCCCTTACCAGCCCGGCGCCTATGGTGACCGGTGGGCGCCCCTTCTCATCTCCTGGACAACCCCTGAAACTGCCCCGCAACTCAAGGGCAAGGTCATTGGCACCGGCGGCAGTACGCATTACAGCTTCGACGACGGGCCGAAGGCCTTTGTCACCGGCAGCCTGGAACTGGACGCACCCCAGATCAGGGAGGACCTGCGCCAGCCCGACGGGAAGCTGTATGCCACGGCGGTGATCCTGCACGAGCTGAGCCATGTGATGGGCCTGGAACACGTGGACGACCCGAGGCAGCTGATGTACCCCGAAATCGGCACCCCGGAAGGACTCGCAGCCGGCGATCTCAATGGCTTGTACGAACTCAGCAAAGCCCAGTGCCGCAAGGACTTGTAGCTCCAGGTCCCTGTACCGCACCGGTAGGCCTTACCCGGCAATGACCTCCAGCGCGGCCTCCACGCTGTCCACCAGGAAGATCCGGTCCTCCATGACCCGTCCGGCGGCCAGTTTTTGGAGGATGGGCCACGCCGGGTACTCCTCCTCCCAGTGCCGCTTTCCCACCAGCACCATGGGCGTGACGGCTTCGCGGGCGCTGTAGTAGTTCTCGCACGCGTCCTGGAAGATTTCCTGCACGGTACCGGCCGCGCCCGGCAGGAAGATGATGCCGCCGTCGCAGACCTCCAAGAGGATCGCCTCCCGCACCGCGTTGGCGAAGTATTTGGCGATGTGCGTGGCGAAGTAGTTCGGCGGCTCGTGCCCGTAGAACCAGGTGGGGATCCCCAGCGACGGGGTACCGTCCGGGAAGCGTTCGACGACGGCGGCAGCCGCCCGCGCCCACGCGGACACGGAGGGCCGGAACCCGGGGACGGAGCCGAGCCCTGCGAGCGCTGCCTGTACGTCGGCTTCAGCGACGCCGCTGAGGTAGGCGCCCAGGTTGGCAGCTTCCATGGCGCCCGGCCCGCCACCTGTTGCGACGACGCGCCCGCTGAGGGCGAGCAATCTCCCCAGCGAGACGGCCTGGGAGAACTCTTCGCTGCCGCGCTGGGCCGCGTGGCCGCCCATCACGCCGACCACTGGCCGGCCGACGACCAGGTCCGAGCCGAGGAACTCCTCCAACGAATCGCCGATCGCATGATCATGAAGCGCCGAGGCCAAGGTGGATTCCAGCCGGTGCCGTTGTCCGGGCTGGATGCTCCACTGGTACACGAGCGCATCCGGGAGCTCCTCGTACGGTGACGTGGCCAATCCTGTGTACAACTCCTGCGGCGTGTACAACCGTGCCCGGTAGGGATCGAAGGGAACACCTTCCAAGCGTGGAAATATCAGGGCGCCGCGCCGGCGGATGCGGTCTTCGACCCCCGGATCGAAAGTACAGCCCAGGAAAATGGCGCCTTCGACATCCAGGGTGTCCAGCGCAGCCTGCCGGCCGCGAAGGTCCAGGGACTGGGCATGCCAGCCGTGCATGGCCACGGCCCCGGCGCCCACCAGCCGGTCGAAGCTTTCCAGGCTCTCAACCTCAAGGGTGCGGGGGCTGTGGCCGCGGCTGGCGGTGAGGTCCACCACGGTTTCTTAGCCTGCCACTTCGGCGGTGCCCGTCAGATGCCGATCCAGCCGGACCAGGGTTTCCTCGATGCTGACCGGATGGCGGCGCAGGTACCCTGCCAGCCGCAGGAAGAATCTGCCCCGGACGGCCCGGGCGTCCCACTGTTCGGTGACCCGGGTCCCGGGGGTGCCGTCAGCTCCCGTGGCCGGTTCGAGGATGTAGCGCCAGATGTGGCCGTAGAAGTGGCGCCAGGCAATCCGCCGGCCCTCCTCGAACTCGCAGACCGTATTGAGGATCTTGTAGTCCACTTTGACGTTCATCTCCATGCCGAACTTCGCTCCGTCCGACAACCGCTCGGGCCCGCGCGGCTGGGCGCCTTTGACGGTGCCGGAGCCATCGATGACGCTGTGCATCGACGGCGTGGCGAGGATTTCGAAAATGTCTTCCGGCGGGGCCGCGATGAAGCGCTCACGGGAGATGAGGTATCGGTTAGTCATTCCCCCAGCCTAGAGGCAGCCAGTCACGGCCGGGATGGGCGGGCCACGCACTGGAAGCGCTTCGTACTCATGTCCGGACATGTTTCCTTGCCGCCTTCCCCACACCTCCAACGTTCCCTTGACGGCCCCGCACCTGCTGATATCATCGAACTGGAAGTATGTCCTATCAAGCGAACATATGCAGACCAGCGCCTCCACAAGGGGCGCCGGCCGGGCAGCGCGGAACCTGAGGAAGCATTTCAGTGACGAACCAACTCGGCCTCATCATCGACCGGTCCTCCCCCGTCCCGTTGTACCACCAGGTGGTCCAGGGGATTGAGGCGGCCATCCACAGCGGTGTCCTCGAACCTGGCAGCAGGCTGGACAACGAGATCGACCTTGCCGCCCAGCTCAACCTGTCCCGGCCCACCATGCGCAAGGCCATGGACGAACTGGTCCGCTCCGGGCTTCTGGTGCGCAAGCGTGGCGTCGGGACGCAGGTCGTCTCCAGCCAGGTCCGGCGGCCCCTGGAGCTTTCCAGCCTGTTCGACGATCTCACCAACAACGGCAAAAAGCCCACCACCGAGGTGCTGAGCTTCTCCCACGGCGAGGCAGACGCAGCCACTGTGGCCGCCCTCCAGATCCCCGCCGGATCCACGGTCTACCACTTCACCCGGCTGCGCAAAGTCGGCGGAAAACCGCTGGCACTGATGGAGAACTGGGTCCGGGACGACATCGTCACCATCGACGAGGCAACCCTCGCCGCCGAGGGGCTTTACGCCATCCTGCGCCGTGGCGGGGTCAACTTCCGCCTCGCCACCCAGCGGATCGGGGCCGTGATCGCCAATGAATACCAGGCCGGGCTACTGGAGACGCCGGTGAACTCGGCACTGGTCACCATGGAGCGAACCGCCACCGACGACACCGGACGGCGTGTCGAAACCGGCAACCACGTCTACCGTGCCGATTCCTACAGCTTTGAAATGACACTCGTACAGCGCTAACGCAAGGAAAAAACTCCATGGCCAACTGGGTCTATCCCCTGGGCACCGCCGCCGACGGCGGCTGGGACATCTCACTCGGAACCTCCGATTCATCACTGGCCGTGGACGGCTGGGCACACACGGGCCTGAAGGTGGCCACCCTGGCAGCCGGCGCCGCCGTCGTCCTTCCTGCAGCGGAGGAGGAACGGATCATCGTTCCGCTGAATGGCTCGTTCACCGCCACGGTCGACGGCGTTGAGCACCGGCTGGGCGGGCGGGCGTCGGTTTTCCACGGCCCCAGCGATGTGCTCTACACAGGCACGGGCAAGGCCGTCACCATCAGTTCGGCCGACGGCGGCAGGGTGGCGGTCGCCACCGCTCCCGCCAGGTCGTCCTACCCCACCCGGCTGGTCACCGCCGCCGAAACCCCCGTGGAACTCCGCGGCGCCGGAAACTGCTCACGCCAGGTCCACAACTTCGGGACGCCTGCAGCACTGGAAGCTGACCGGTTTATCGTCTGTGAAGTACTCACGCCCGCCGGCAACTGGTCCTCCTATCCCCCGCACAAGCACGATGAGGAGAAGGACGGGGAGACCCGGCTCGAGGAGATCTATTACTTCGAGACCCGGGTGGCCGACGGCTGCGGGGCTCCGGCCGACGCCGATGCCATCGGGTACCAGCGTGTGTACGCCTCGGACGAGCGTCCCATTGATGTCGCCGCAGAGGTCCGCACCGGCGATGTTGTGCTGGTTCCGTACGGCTGGCACGGCCCTGCCATGGCCGCCCCCGGCTATGACATGTACTACCTCAACGTGATGGCTGGCCCCGGCCCGGTCCGCGAATGGCTGATCAGCGATGACCCCCACCACGGCTGGGTGCGGCAGAGCTGGGACGGCCAGGACGTTGACCCCCGCCTGCCGTTCGGCGCCTGATTCTTCGGTGAACCAAAAAGCTCCCCTCCGGAAGCATTTTCCGGAGGGGAGCTTTTGCGTGGAGCGGGAGGGCTATGGAGCGGGCTCTTTTGTGTGGAGGACGGCGTCAGACAGCCTGCTCAGCGGCAAGCGCCACCCTGACAGGGACTCCACTGGCCAGGGACTCCTGCGCGGCGTCCGCCACCCGTGAAGCAGCGACGGCGTCCTCGGGCGTGCAGGGGTTCGCCCGGCGGCCGAGGACCAGCTCAACAAAGGCTGCCATTTCCGAACGGTAGGCCGCATCGAATCGTTCGGCGAAGGTTTTGTGGGACTCGCCCGTGGGGAACGTGATCCCTTCCTCGGCTGATTTCAGGGCGGACTTTTCATCCAGGCCGACCATCAGGGAACCTTTGGATCCCTGGATCTCGAGGCGGACGTCATGCCCGGCCCCGTTGTAGCGGCTGGCGGAGACTGTGCCCACGGTGCCGTCGTCGAACGTAATCACAGCCAGCGCAGTGTCCACGTCGCCCACCCCGCCGATGGCGGGATCCCCGTTGTTGGACCCGCGGGCGTAGACCTCCACGATTTCGCGCCCGGTCAGCCAGCGCAGGATGTCGAAATCGTGGACGGAGCAGTCGCGGAAGAGCCCGCCGGAGGTGGCAAGGAATTCAACCGGCGGGGGCGTCATGTCACAGGTGACGGCCCGCAGCGAGTGGATCCAGCCGAGCTCTCCGGCCTGGTAGGCACGCTTCGCTTCCAGGTACCCGGCGTCAAAGCGGCGCTGGTGGCCGATCTGGACCACGCCGCTCTTGGCGCGGATGTGTTCCAGGACAGGCAGGGAGTCGGCCACATTCATGGCCACGGGCTTTTCGCAGAAAACGGGAATACCTGCGTCCACACCCGCCCGGATCAGTTCCGGGTGGGTGCTTGTTCCGGTGGCAATGACCAGGCCCTGGATGCCTGAAGCGATCAAGGCATCCACCGACGGCAGGAATTCTGCGCCGAGGCCCGCTGCTACCGTGCGCGCGTGGTCTGCGGCGACGTCGGTCAGCCGCAGTGTGACGCCGCTGCCCTGGCCAGCGAATTCCGCGTTGAGCGCTGCGATGTTGTTGGCGTGCATCACGCCGATCCGGCCCACGCCGACCAGTCCGAGAATGGTATTTTTCACAGTTTGTCCTCTGCATAGACGGTAAAGGCGGTTCGGAAGGCGTCGAGTGCAGCCAGGTCATCGCCGCTGGACCACGCCTCCATGCCGACGGTTCCCTCATAGCCGGCGGCTGCGAGCGCCCGGGCCACGGCCGCGTAGTTGATTTCGCCGGTGCCGGGCTCGCAGCGGCCGGGAACGTCGGCCACTTGGATCTCGCCGATGTGCGGCAGGGCCGTGCGCATGAGCTCGATCAGGTTCCCCTCCCCCAGCTGTGCGTGATAGAGGTCCAGCATGAGTTTCACGTTGGGGTGGGCCACTGCTTCCACGAGGGCCAGTGTGTCCTTGGCACGGGCCAGGGGAATGCCCGGATGGTCCAGCACCGTGTTGAGGTTTTCGAGGCAGAAGGTGAGTCCGTGCTTCTCGCCGAGCGCACCAAGGCGTTCGAGGGTACGTGCGCCGGTGATCCACATCCTGCCGGTGGAGCGGTAGACAGGACGCGCCGCCTTCCCGTCGATGAGCTCCGCGGAGTGGACCACCATCCGGCTGACGCCAAGTTCCAACGCTGTGGGAATCAGTGTTTCGGCGGTACGCACCACGTCGTCGGCTGTGTCCGGGTCCACCAGGCTGCCGGAGGTGTAACCGGTCATCGAGGAGAAGACGGCGCCGGTGGCTTTGAGAGCGGCGATGTCCTTGGTCCTCGAATCCCAGAGTTCGACGTCGAAACCTGCCTGGTGGATCCGCCGCACCCGATCGGTGAACGGCAGCCCCGTAAACACCATTTCGGCGCACACGGCCAGCCGCATCAGACGGCCGCCTTCTGGGCCACAGCAACCGGACCGCCGTGCTGGACGGATTCTATGCACGCCAGCGCCATGGCGAGGGCACGCCTGGCGTCGGCAGCCCCCGGGGTGAGGGTGTACGCGCCCGACGGCGGCTGGTCGCCGTCGCGGTGCGCGCGGATCGCCGCGCTGAAGTCAACGAGTTCGTCGGTGTAAGCATCGCGGAACAGCTCAACGTTGAGCCGCGGCGTGTCAGCGGAGAGGCCTTCGGCGGTGTACCTCACCGCTGCCGTTTCAGTGGTGCGTCCCGCCTGGACCATACCCTTGGAGCCGAATACTTCTCCCCTGACGTCGTAGCCGTAGAGGGCGCTGAAGTTCGCTTCCGCCACTGCCAGGGCTCCGTTGCTGTAGCGGACGGTGACCACGGCCGTGTCCAGGAATCCCTGATCGCGGAGCCCTGGTTCCACGAGGGCGTCCGCGGCGGCGTAGACCTCCACCGGCTCGGCGCCTTCGTTGAACCAGTTCAGGGTGTCAAAGTCGT
The DNA here is from genome assembly GCF_051857465.1 of Pseudarthrobacter cremeus. Classification (NCBI taxonomy): domain Bacteria; kingdom Bacillati; phylum Actinomycetota; class Actinomycetes; order Micrococcales; family Micrococcaceae; genus Pseudarthrobacter; species Pseudarthrobacter cremeus. Next base: position 243,234 of record NZ_JBPZHC010000005.1, read on the forward strand.
GGATCAGCGTTTCGAGGAAGATGGTCCAGGCCGGAATCCTGGCTGCCTGCCCGATGCTCCCGGTGCCTGGGTCCCTGGTCAGCGAGCGCAGGAGCTGGGGCGTCCCGACGACTCCGTTGGCCAGGTCCTTCTTTGCAGCCTGGAAGTCAGCTGCGTAGCGGCGGTTGAATCCGATCTGGAAGTGGATCCCTGCCGTTTCCACGGCGCGGAGGGCAGCGTCGAGTTCGTCGAGGTTCTGCGCACCGGGTTTCTCGCAGAAGACATGTTTGCCCGCCGCCGCGGCCTGGGTGATCAGGGAGGCGTGGAACCGCGCCGGGCTGGCGATGATTACGGCGTCGATGCCCGGATCGGCCAGAATGTCCGCGGCGTCGGCGGTGACCTTTGCTGCCCCGAGCCCGGCTGCCACAGAGGCTGCCGAGTCCAGGTTGGGATCGGCGACGGCGGCCAGAACGGCACCGGGAACCCGGCGGGCGATGCTTTCGCCGTGGAATGCCCCCATCCAGCCGGAGCCGATGAGGCCCAGCCGCACCGGGGCGGGCATTTCGGTGGAACGCTGTTCGATGTAGGCCATGGGCCAGGTCCTTTCGATAGTCAGTACAACAATTGCTCAGGCGGAACCGCTGTGTTCGCCCGGGAACTCAATGCCAAGCTGGCGGCGGATTTCATCCGCTGCTTCCATGGTCCGGATGGAGGAAGCGAGGGGCCGCTGCGTGGTTTCCGTTTGACCGGCGGCGATGGCGCGGGCCACCGCCGCCGCTTCATAGTGCAGGCCCTCGAAGTGGCCCCCGGCCGGTTCTTCGTGGCGGAGCCGCCTGCCGTCGGGGAACCGGACCTCAAAGCCGCCGGGCATATTAAACGGGCCGTCGATGGTCAACGTGGCAGCGGATCCCACAATCGTTGCCGCGGTGGGCGTGAAATTGTGCAGCTGGGTGTTAATCACGGCCTGGCTTCCGCCGGGGAATTCCATGATGGCGGAGAGCTGGGCGTTGACCCCCGATTCGTGCTGCTGGCCCGCGGCATGCAGCCGTTCGGGTGAGCCCAGGACCTCGGTGATGAGTGCCAGCGGGTAGGTTCCCAAATCCAGCAGCGGGCCGCCGGCCAGTGCGGGATCAAAGATGCGGTGGCTGCGGTCGAAGTACTCGCCGTATTCGGCGAGGACAGTGGTGACGGTCCCCAGCGTGCCGCGATCGAGCACTTGCCTGATCACGTCGAATTTCGGCAGGAAGAAGCTCCACATTGCCTCGGCGGCGAAGACGCCGGCAGCGGTGGCACGCGCGGCGATATCACGCGCCTGTGCGGCGTTGAGGCCGATGGGTTTCTCGATGAGGACGTGTTTGCCGGCGTCGATCGCGAGCAGGGCGGCGCTGTGGTGGAAGTTGTGGGGCGTGCAGACGTACACGATGTCGACGTCGGGAGATTCCGCCAGCTCCTCGTAGCTCCCGTAGGCGGCGGGCACTCCGAAGGTGTCGGCAAACGCCTTGGAGCGGGCCAGGGAGCGGGAGCCGACGGCGGCGATCATCTGGTTTGTGTGGGCCTGCACCGATTCCGTGAAGCGCTCCGCAATCCACCCCGGGCCCATGATCCCCCACCGCAGGGCGGGTGCGTCCCGTGAGTCCGGCACGCGTGATGCCGGCAGGGTGCGCAGGGGCATCAGTGGGTCACTTTCGTGAAGGCTCCATCACTGTGGAGCGAACGGATCATGGCCTGGGCAACCTGCGATGCCCGCAGGCCGTCTTCCCCGGTGGCGAGAGGGGCGGGTTCACCGCGGCGGAGCGCGGAAATCCAGGCCTGGAGCTGCAGCCGGTAGGCGTCGGCGAACCGCGGGCGCCAGTCAGCGGGGACATCGGACCGCCGCTGACCCTCCTGATGGACGGCCAGGGCGGTGGGTTCCGGCAGGGCGGCGGTGCCGTATTCGGACACGACCTCGCATGATGTGGTGTAGCCGTACCGGGCGTTGAGGAAGAGTTCCAGGGTGGCAAGGGTGCCGTCTGCTGCGCGCAGCAGCATGAAGGAAGGGTCCCGCAGCTCGCCGGTGCTGTGCCGGGAACTGCGGCCTGCCTGCCAGGAGACCTCGGTGACAGGTGAGCCCAGCAGCCAGGGAATGATGTCGAACTCGTGGATGGCCGAATTGGTGATTGCGGATTCGGAGCTTGCGCCTGGCCCTGAGGCTGCCGTCCGGCTGATGCAGTGCACCTGCAGGGGCTCGCCCTGGCTGCGCGCCTGGGTGGCTTCCCGCAGCGCGGCGTACCCGGGATCGAACCGCCTCATGAATCCCATGGAGAGCAGCCGCGCCCCGGTTGCGGCAAAGATATCAGCCTCGGCTTCCACCACTTCGCGGCTTTCCAGAAGCGTCGGGGCCAACGGCTTTTCACACAGCACCGGAGTCATCGCTTCAAAGCACTCCAGGACCAGGCCGGCGTGGGTGTCGTCATGCGAGGCAATGACGACGGCGTCAACCTCGCTAGAATTGATGAGCTCGGTTGGGTCCGTGGTGACACGCGCCGACGGGGGCGCTGCGGCCGCCGCACGGCCGCCGTCGAGGTCTGCCACGAAGGTGACTTCAGCCCCACTGATGGTGGTGGAGAGGTTCCTGATATGGTCCGCGCCCATGACACCGGCGCCGATGACGCCAACCCGGATCGGCATGTTATGTTCCGTTCTGTTTTTTTCGTTGCGTTTGCCAGTGGCATATGGTGCGTGGCATGGCGAGCGGGGCCCCTCCGGTCTTTCCGGCGGGCCCCGACCCTGTCCGTGCCGCACATGTGCGGGGCTACACGTGCCGCGGGCTGCTTTCCCGTGTGGTCTCGGCGACTTCGGCAACGTCCGCGACCTCTGCCTTGACTTCCTTCACGACGTCGCTGTGTCCGCCGAGCTGTTCGAGTTCGTGGGCGAGTTCGGCGAGTTCGGCGCCGCCGGCCATCTGGGCCGTGAGCTCGTCCAGGGTGATGTCCTTCTTGTCGTAGTAGCCGATTGACTTGCCGCGCTTGAGCAGCAGGAACCGGTCCCCCACGGGGAAGGCGTGGTGCGGGTTGTGGGTGATGAAGATGACGCCCAGTCCGCGGTCACGGGCCTGCAGGATGTACCTCAAAACCACACCGGACTGCTTGACGCCGAGTGCCGCCGTCGGCTCGTCCAGGATCAGGACCTTGGCACCGAAGTACACCGCGCGGGCGATCGCCACACACTGGCGTTCACCGCCGGAGAGCTGGCCGATGGGCTGCTCCACGTCGCGGAGGTCGATGCCCATCTCGGCGAGTTCGTGCTTGGTGATGTCCTTCATCTTCTGGACATCCATGCTCTTGAACGGGCCGAAGCCGGACGTCAGTTCGGAGCCGAGGAAGAAGTTGCGCCAGATCGGCATCAGCGGCACCACCGCGAGGTCCTGATAGACGGTGGCAATACCGGCGTCGAGGGCGTCCCGGGGTGAGCTGAACTTCCGTTCCTCGCCCATGATGTTCAGCACCCCGGCGTCGTGCTGGTGCAGGCCGGCGATGATCTTGATCAGCGTGGACTTACCCGCACCGTTGTCGCCCAGGACGCAGGTGACGCGGCCGTTGTCCACGGCCATGGTGACATCGGACAGGGCGATGATGTTGCCGTAGTGCTTGCCTACCCCGTCAAGGGAAAGCAGGTGCACGGGGGTGTGCGTGAGCGGGTCCCGTTCGTTCTGCAACAGGGTCTGCTGGTCGATCTGTTTGGCATTCATTCTCCGGGCCCCTTACTTGAGCTCTGCGCGGCGCTTGACGATGAGGTTGACGATGGTGGCCAGCAGCAGCATCAGGCCCAGGAAGAACTTGAACCAGTCAGGGTTCCACTGGGCGTAGACGATGCCCTTGTTCGCCATGCCGAAGATGAAGGCGCCGATCGCGCCGCCGATCGCGGAACCGTAGCCGCCGGTCAGGAGGCACCCGCCGATGACCGCGGCGATGATGTAGAGGAATTCATTGCCCACGCCTTCGCCGGACTGCACCGAGTCGAAGGCGAAGAGGTTGTGCATGCCCAGGATCCAGCCGCAGAAACCAACGGCCATGAACAGGCCGATCTTGGTGGCCTTGACCGGAACACCGACGGCGCGGGCGGCGTTTTCGTCCCCGCCGACGGCGAAGATCCAGTTTCCCACCCGGGTCCGCATCAGCACCCAGGTCGCCACCGCCACGAGGGCGATCCAGATGAACACCGTAATCTTGACGTCGATGCCGCCGATGGTGACCGAGGACGCAAAGACTGCGCGGGCGGAGGCGAAACCGTCCATGTTGGAGATCGACGGTGAGGACACGGAGCCGCCGATCAGCCGGGTCAGGCCCAGGTTCAGGCCGGTCAGCATCAGGAAGGTCGCCAGGGTGACGATGAAGCTGGGCAGTTTGGTCTTCATCAGGATCCAGCCGTTGATGAAGCCGATGGCCAGGGAGACCACCAGGGCCAGTGCCACACCGACCCAGACGTTCGTGCTGAAGTACCAGCTGAACATCGATGCCGTCAAGGCCGAGGAGATCACGGCGACACCGGTGGACAGATCGAATTCCCCGCCGATCATCAGCAGGGACACCCCCACCGCCATGATCCCGATCGTGGAACTGCCGTAAAGAATGGTCGCCAGGGCGTTGGGCTGGGTAAACGTTGAGGAAACCAACGCGAAGAAGATGAAGAGGACGATGGCACCCACGAGGGCACCGACCTCGGGCCGGCCGAGGAGCTTCTGGAACGGACTGCGCTGGGCGACGCGCTCATCGGCCGCCGCTGCCTTCGTGCTTGTCTTTGTCTGGGTGATGGTCATGATGACTCTCCTTGCTGCCGGGCCGGCCATGGCCGGCCCGGCCAGCGGGCTGTTAGCGGATACCCTGCTCGGCGAATTTCAGGACATCCGCCGCGTTTGACTGGTCGATGATTGCCGGTCCGGTCAGGACCGACTGTCCGCCACCGAGCCGGAAGCCGCCGCGCTTGTTCTGCCACAGCGCATCCACTGCTTCGTAGCCCTGCAGCCATGGCTGCTGGTCCACTGTGAACAGCACGCTGCCGTCGGAGACCTTTTGGGCCAGTTCCTTGTTCAGGTCGAAGCTGGCAACTTTGGCCGAACTTCCTGCGGTGGTCACGGACTTAAGGAGCGTCAGTGTGATGGGAGCGCCCAGCCCAATAATGACGTCCGCGTCTTTGGAAGCCTGAAGCTTCGCGGTGGCCGTCGATTCAACCGACGTCATGTCCGCGCCGTTCACGTACAGAATCTCTGTCCCGGGCACCTTGGCCTTCACGCCGGCGCAACGGGCTTCCAGGCCCACGTGGCCCTGCGCCTGGATCACGCAGACGGGGTGCTTGAAACCACCTGCTGCCAGCTTTGATCCCACGGCCTGGCCGGCGAGCTGCTCGTTGGAACCGAAGTGGGTAAATGCCCCCAGCTGCGCAGAGGCCGCTTCGCCGGCGTTGAAGCTGACGATCGGAATGCCCGCAGCAGAGGCCTTCTTCAGTGCATCCTTCAGCGCGTCAGGGGTGGCCAGAGTCACGGCGATGCCGTCCACCTTCTGGTCCACGGCCTGCTCGATCAGCTGTGCCTGCCGGCCAGCCTCCGGATCCGAGGTGTACAGCAGCTCGACATTGTCCTTTGCGGCCGCCTCCTCGGCGCCCTTGCGGACGGTGTCCCAGAAGGTATCACCGGCCGGGGCGTGGGCGATCATTGCGATCTTTATCCGATCGGTCGTTGCCACCTGGCCACCACCGGCCGCGTTGCCGCTGTCCGCCGGCCTGCCGCCCGTACTCGAACAGGCGCTGAGGGCCAGCATCGGAACGACGGCCGACACGAGTGCCGCCTTCCGCCACGAAAAGTTCTTCACGATTTATCTCCTTTGATTGGGGTTGCGGCCCTGCCACTCTGCAGAAGCTCAAAGCCCCCTACACAGATCATGGTGACTCGGCTCACAGATGTCAATACTTTGTCCTGACATTAGGATGTTTTTACTTCAGATAAGCAAGCTGCCCATTCTCAGGGCGCAACAGGGGCGGTCGTCGAGCGGACCACCAGGACGGGTTCGATCAGAGTGCGCCGGGCTTTGAGGGCGGGGTCCTCAAGCCTGGCCAAGAGCCTGCTTGCGACGTCACTCCCGACAAGGTCGCTGCGGTTGTCGATTGAGGTGATGTCCAGGTACCGCGATTTCGCCAGTGGGGAGTTGTCGTATCCGATCACGGAGATGTCATCCGGCACACGAAGGCCCCGCGCCTTGAGTGCGGCGAAGGCGCCCACGGCCATCGTGTCATTGGCGGCGAAGATGGCCGTCGTGTCGGGATACTGCTCCAGGATCCGGCATGCAGCGGCATAGCCATCCTCCTCTGAAGTGCCGCCCGCCTCGCCCGCGATCCGCACCTCCAGCCCTGCCTCCAGGATGCCGCCCTGGAAGCCCTTCCGCCGGTGTTCCGCGGCGCCTCCCGTTCCGGAGAGGTGACCTATCCGGGTGTGCCCGAGCATGAGGAGGTGCTCCACCGCCGCGCGGCCGCCGCCGTCGTCGTCGCCCGTGATCAGATCCGCACCATCCGGCACCCCGTTACGCCAGCCGGCCACCACCATCGGCACCCAGCTCCTGCTTGGCATGGACCCGCCAGGTTCGGCCGCAATCACCAAGCCGTCCACATGCATCGCAAGCAGCCCGTCGATTGCCTCGTGGATGCGGTTTTCCCCTGGCTGCGAATCGGCAACAGTCACGTGATAGCCATGGCTGGACAGGGCTGCCTGCATGCTCCGCAACAGGTCAACGAACCACAGGTTCCGGTAGTCGTCGATCACCAGGCCGATGCTCTTGGTCCGGCTGCTCGCAAGCGTTGTTGCCGCCCGGCTGGGACGGTAGCCCAGGTCCGACATCGCCACCCGCACCGCTTCCCGCCGCTTGTCACTGACCCGGGCGGGTGACCGGAGGACCAGGGACACCAGCGACGGCGAGACGCCGGCGCGCTTGGCGACATCGTAGATTGTGGGACGGCCGGTTCCGGGGCTTGTAGCAGTCATATCCTGAGCCATTCTTCTCATCTGTATTCGAACGTCCGGAGACATTGACAGGACATACTCACATGAATATGCTTTGAGTCCAGTGCTAAATTGTAGCGCTCTAAAAAGCCACAAGGGGTGTTCGGCACCCGGGCTGAATTTCGAAGGAGAAATCAATGGCTGAGAGCCTAGGGGTCGCCGTCATCGGCGCAGGAATGGCCGGCAAGGCGCATGCGGCGGCCTACCGCACAGCGTCTTCCCTTTACAGCCCGGTGCTTCCGCCGGTGCGACTCGTATCGATCGGAGATGTCAACGCCGAGTTTGGGTCCCTCGCGGCCCGGCGGTTCGGCTACGAACGCAATGACACCTCGTGGCAGGCAATTGCAGAAGCGGATGACATCGACGTTGTCAGCGTCGTAATCGCGAATTCCCTTCACCGCGAGGTAGTGGAAGGCCTGCTCGCCGCGGGAAAGCACGTGTTGTGCGAGAAGCCCCTGAGCGACTCCCTTGAGGACGCCCGCGCGATGGCGGAAGCGGCCCGCAGCGCCTCCAGCATCGCCCGCATCGGCTTCACGTTCCGGCGGACGCCCGGCATCGCCTATATCCGGGACCTCATCCAGAACGGAGTGTTGGGCAACGTCCTGCACTTCAGCGGCCGCTACTGGACCGATTACGGCTTCAGCCCCTCGGCTCCCATGAGCTGGCGTTACAAAGGCGGCCCAGGGTCAGGCGCGCTGGCCGACGTCGGAAGCCACCTGACGTACGTCTCCGAATTCCTCTGCGGCGACATCAAGTCGATCACCGGCGGCAGCCTCAGCACCGTGATCAACAAGCGGCCCCTGCCGCTAGCGGCTGTGATGGGCCACGACCACGCAGCGGTCAGCGACACTTTCGAAGCCGTCGAGAACGACGACTACGCAGCATTCAACGCAGAGTTCGGCACCGGCGCCGGCAGCTTTGAAGTCTCCCGGGTTGCGGCCGGCCACGCCAACAGCCTCCAGTTTGAGGTGTTCTGCGAGAACGGCGCTGCCAAGTTTGACCAGCGCCGCCCGGCCGAAATCCAGCTGTTCCTCAACGACGGCTCCGGCCACGAGAACGGCTACCGCCAGGTCATCCTCGGCCCGGGACACCCTTATATTGCCGGCGGCCTGGCCATGGACGCCCCCGAGGTCGGCTTCGGACAGAACGACGCCTTCGGCTACCAGGCCCGGGCCTTCCTCGAAGAGGTTGCCGGACTCAGCGAAGCAGAGTCCCTGCCCCGCTGCGCCACGTTCGACGAGGGCGTGCGCAACATGGAACTGCTCGGTGCCGTCACGGAATCCGCGCTTAACAACGGAAAGAAGGTCACCCTGTGAAGCTCGGCGTCTACAACGCGATCCTGCATGACAGGCCACTCCCCGAGGCACTGAAGGTCATCGCAGACCTGGGCCTGACTGGCATCGAGATCAACACGGGCGGGTTCCTTCCCGCCGTGCACGTTCCCACCATGGACCAGATCCTGGAAAGCGACACCGCCCGCGATGACTACCTCGGGATCTTCGAGGGCACCGGCGTGGCCATCGCCGGCCTGAACTGCAACGGCAACCCGCTGCATCCCAAGCGCGAAATCGGCGAGAAGCATGCCGAGGATATCCGCCGCTCCATCCGGCTCGCCGCGCGCCTCGGCCAGAACCGGGTTGTGACCATGTCCGGCCTGCCCGGCGGGGAACCCGGTGCGACGGTGACGAACTGGATTGTCAACGCGTGGAACTCCGCGGCGTTGGACGTCCTCGATTACCAGTGGGGCATCGCCGCCGGTTTCTGGAAGGAAACCGACCGGCTTGCTGCGGACCATGGCGTCAAGGTGGCCCTCGAACTGCATCCGCAGAATATCGTCTTCAACACCGCTGACGTGTACAAACTCATCGAACTGACTGGCGCCACCCACGTCGGCGTCGAACTGGATGCCTCCCACCTGTTCTGGCAGCAGATGGATCCGGTGGCAGTGGTCCGCGAACTCGGCCCACTGGTCTTCCAGGCGGCCGCGAAGGACGTACGGGTCAACTCCGGTAACGCTGCCCTCTATGGAGTCCTGGACAACAGCTTCCGCCGGCTCTCTCCGGAGGAAAACCGGACCAACCTTGGCGGCGACGAGTGGGCCAACGAATGGCCCAAGGACTCCGCGTGGGACTTCGTGGCACTTGGCCGCGGGCACGACACCGCCTACTGGACAGAGTTCCTCCGTGCCCTCCACGACGTCGATCCGGACATGCTCGTCAACATCGAACATGAAGACGTCGAACTGGGCCGGATCGAGGGCCTTCAGGTGGCGGCCAAGGTGCTGCGCGACGCTGACGCGGCCCTCTCCGAATCGCTGAAGCCCACGGCCTAGCAGCAACAGCCGGGCGTATCCCGGCAATACCTCCCGTGGACAAACGGCTCAGGGGACGGCGCCCAGGCGCCGTCCCTCTGCTGTACGTCCGGATTCCCGGCTGGCGGATCCGCTCAACCATGGACCAGGACAATGCGCACACCCTTGAAGTTGGGGCTGGTGGGGGTCTTCTCCGGGACCTCGGGGGCATTGAGGCTGCGGAAAACCTGGGAACCTTATCCACGGCAAATGCCCGACGCCGGCCGGCGTCGGGCATTTTCAGCGTTCGTTGTGCGGGGCTAGACGTTCACAACGGTCCGCTGCTTGAAAAGATGTTCCAACTCCTCCAGGGACTTTCCACGCGTCTCGGGAACAACGCGCTTGACCCAGACGATGGCTCCCAGCTGCAGCGCCACAAAAATGAAGAAGGTCGCAGAGACCCCTATCCACGAGATCATCTGCGGGAAGAAGAAGCCGATCAGGAAGTTGATCATCCACAGGACAAAAACGCAGATGCCCATGGCGATGCCCCGCACGTGCAGGGGGAAGATCTCGGACATCGTCAACCAGGTGACCGTGCCGATGCAGGACTGCATGGAGGCAAGGAAGGTCACCATGAACAGCAGCACCAGGTACCCGCGGAGGGTGCCCTCCGGCAGGAGCATGGAGATCAGGCCGATGGCCAACAGTGAAACGGCGGTGCCGCTCAGGCCCACAACCAGCATGGATTTACGGGCCACACGGGTCATGAAATACATGCCCACGATGACGGCGACCACGGAGGTGACGCCGTTGAGGATGTTCGCGATCAGGGCGCCCCGGTCACCGAAACCGGACGACGACAGGATGGACGTCCCGTAGTACATGATGGCGTTAACGCCGCTGATCTGGTTGATGATGGCCATGCCAAGGCCCACTACGAAGATCCTGCGGATCCACGGAACAGTGAGGTCCTTGAACGTGCCCATCCTGGCCTGGTAGTCCTCGCGGGCTGCCTGCCGGACCTCGTCGAACTCCGCTGAGACCTCGCCCGCTGCGCGGGTGCTTCGCAGGACCTCGAGGACGGCGCCGAAGCGTCCGGCCGAGGCGAGCCAGCGCGGGCTCTCCGGCAGGACCAGCATTCCGAACCACAGGATAACGGCGGGCAGGGTGGCAATGACCAGCATCCAGCGCCACACGTGGTCGGTCCCCGGAAAGAGGTTGCCCAGCACGGCGTTGAACGTAAAGGCCAGGAACTGGCCGGTGACAATCATGAGTTCGTTCTGGGTGACAATGCGGCCGCGCTGGGCGGCCGGCGACATCTCCGCCAGGTACACCGGAACGATGACGGAAGCGCCGCCAACGGCCAGGCCCAGCAGGGTCCGGGCCGCGATGAGCAGTTCTGTGCTGGGCGCGATGGTGCAGGCGACGGTGGCCACGGCGAACACCAGGGCGAGCGCCATGATGGCCCTGCGCCGGCCGAAGCGGTCCGAGAGCCTTCCGGCGCTGATGGCACCGAATGCCGCGCCGAAAAGCAGCGTTGAGGTCACCAGCCCTTCGGTGAGCGGCGTCAGCCCCAGGTCCCTTTGCATGAAGGGCAGGGCACCGTTGATGACACCGGTGTCGTAGCCGAACAGCAGGCCGCCGAAGGTGGAAAACAGCGCCACCTTCCGCATGAATTTCTTCGGGTTGGCCGGCTTGGCTGTACCGGCGAGCGCCGTACGGACTGCAGCCGGGTCTGTGGTGGTGTGCGCGGACGTCCCCGTCATACACTGACCTTCCGGACGTACTGCTTCATCGTCTCCAGCTGGTAGCGGGAAACCTCCTCGGCGTTGTCGTCCTCGGCGAAGACACTGGAGACCATCACAGCGTTCTCGTTGTCGAGGAAGCCGATCTCCTGCAGGCCGCCGAAGAATTCATCCCAGTTGACGTCGCCGTCGCCGATCTTCAGGTGCTGGTGCACCCGGACAGGATTGCCGGGCGGGTTGGTGATGTAGCGCAGCCCGTGCGAGGCGTGGTGGTCCATGGTGTCGGCCACGTGGACGAGCCGAAGCTTGTCCCCCGCGGCCCGCATGATGTCCAGCGGCGCGTTCTTCATGTGGAAGCTGTGCGAGGCGACGTAGACCAGGCCGACATTTTTCGAGTTCAGCCCACGGATGACGCGGATGGCCGCGAGGCCTTCTTCAACGAAGTCGTCCGGGTGCGGGTCGATGAGGAGATCGATCCCCTCCCGCTCGATGATGGGAAGCAGTTCTTCCATGGAGCGGTAGAAGGCCCGCTCCGACTCCTCGGCTTTCTCCGGCCGGCCGCTGAACTCGGTGTTCATGGTGCTGACGCCCAGGTCCACGGTGATCTGGATGGCCCGCTTCCAGTAACGGACCGCAGCTTCGCGGGCGTCCTCGTCCGGACCGGACCAGCGGAGCACCGGCAGGACGGAGGCGATTTCGACGCCCGCATCCTTGCAGGCCTTGTTCAGCTGCCCCACCAGTGCGTCGTCCGCTTTGGGGTGGTTGTAGAACGGGATCAGGTCGGCATGCGGGGTCATCTGCATGTACTTGTAGCCAAGATCGGCTACCACCCGCGGGAATTCGAGCAGGCTGTGCGAGTGGTGGAACGGGGTGGGGTCAAGGGCGATTTTCACGAAGGACACTCCATTGTGGTTCAGGGGCTCTTAAGGGTGGCTGCGGGCATGCCCTAGTTGTAGAGGGCGGGCTTGGCGTTGAGCTTCACGGCAACCTTTTCGCCGTTCTTCTGCGCCTCGACGCCGGCTTCGCAGCAGGCGGCGGTGGCATAGCCGTCCCAGGCGGTGGGACCGCCGATCTCACCGCGAAGGGCGGCGTCCACCCATGACTGGATCTCGACGTCGTACGCGGCACCGAAGCGCTCCTCAAACCCGGGCGTGACGTTGCCGCCCCAGTGCCCGGCACTGCGCGTGTAGGGGCCCTTGTCCCCGCCGATGCTCACGATGCCCTCTTCAAAGGAGGCCTGGGTGGCCACTTCGTAGCCGAACTTGGCGTTGACGTAGATCTCGACGTCGGCCAGGACACCCGACTCGGTTTCGAGCAGGACATGCTGGGGGTCGTGCTGCCCGGCGGGGGCGTTCTTTGTGGCTTTGCCGAGCCGCACCTGGACGCTGGTGATTTCCTCGCCGGTGAAGAATCGGATCGCATCGAATTCATGGACCACGGAGTCGTTGATCAGCATTTCGTTGGTGAACCCTGGCGGGGTGGTGGGGTTGCGGTGCTGGTGGTGCAGCATCAGCAGTTCGCCCAGTTCGTGCTTCTGGATGATCTGGCCAAGCGCTGCGTATTCAGCGTCGAAGCGGCGCATAAAGCCCACCTGGATCCGCTTGTGGCCCAGCTTCTCTTCCGCCTGGACAATTTTCCAGGAGGACCTAGCGTCCGGGGTCAGCGGCTTCTCACAGAGAATGGGAATGTCCTTCGCCAGTGCCTTCAGCAGGATGTCCTCGTGCAGGAAGCCCGGGGTGGCGATGAGGACGGCGTTGACGTCGCCGTTGTTCAGCGCCTCTTCAGCATCGGCCAGCGCGACGGCGCCCGGGATGCCTTCGATGGCCGCCTGGGCGCGGGCAAGGTCGACGTCGACGACGGCGGCCACTTCAGCTCCGTTGATCCGCTTGGTGAGTCGCTGGATGTGGTCGGCGCCCATGCGGCCGGCGCCGATGACAGCGACGCGGAGGGTTTCAGTCATGGTGGTGTCCTTCGGGTGAGCTTGCGGAAGCGGGTCGGGGCGTCAGTTGACGGTGGTGCGGGAGCCGCAGGAGAGCAGGTAGTTCCGGGTGCGCTTGGCGATCGGCATGGGAACGTCGAACGCCACGGGGTACATGTCCTGCTCCACGATGCCGAAGATCGGCCGGTTCAGTGCTTCAACTGCTTCGATAACGGCGCGCAGGTCCGGCAGGCCGTTCGGCGGCTCGGTCATGACGCCGGCCAGGTTCGCCGCGGCCCAGGTCATGTTTTCCTCATTGACCTTTTTCAGGATGTCCGGGTTGATCTGCTTCAGGTGCAGGTAGCCGATCCTGTCCGGGTAGTTCTTGATGAGCTCCAGGCTGGAAGCGCCGCAGTACTCAGCGTGGCCGGTGTCCAGGCATAGGTTGAGGTACTGCGGGTCCGTTGCGGCCAGCAGCGTCTCGATGTCTGCCTGGGCGCCCACGTGGGAATCGGCGTGGGAGTGGAACTGCTGCTTCAGGCCGAAGTCCTCCAGCAGGGTCTTGCCGAGGCGGTTGTGGCCGGCGAAGAGGTCACTCCAGGCCTTCTCGGTGAGCTGGCCGCTTTCCACTGCCTCGCCGGTGACGTCATCGCGCCACATGGCCGGGATGACCACCATGTGTTCCCCGCCCATGGCAGCGGTGAGCTCGGCAACCTTGCGGGCCGGTTCCCAGGCGGTCTCCCACTGGTCCAGCCCGCGGTGGAAGGCCGTGAAAACCGTTCCGGCGGTCACCTTCAGGTCCCGGGCCTTGAGCTCCTCGGCCAGGCGCGTGGGATCGGTGGGGAGGTAGCCGTAGGGGCCAAGTTCGATCCACTTGTAGCCGGATTCTGCTACTTCGTCGAGGAACCGCTCCCAGGGGGTCTGCTGGGGGTCATCGGGGAACCAGACGCCCCAGGAATCCGGTGCGGTGCCGATGATCAGCTTGTTCTGTACGTCAGTCATAACAGCGTTGTCTTTCTTGTATCGGCTGGGCCCACGCCGCCAGGGTTCCCTGGCCGGGCTTGCGAGGCGAGGGCGGCGGTGGGGATTAGTTGGAGGGGAAGTTGTAGGAGGCGCCGGAGTCGTGGTGAGTTTCGGGCCAGCGGGAGGTGACCACTTTGCCGCGGGTGTAGAACGAGACGCCCTCGGGTCCGTAGATGTGCTTGTCGCCGAAGAGTGAGGCTTTCCAGCCGCCGAAGGAGTGGTAGGCCACCGGGACGGGCAGGGGCACGTTGATGCCGATCATGCCGACTGTGACGGAGCGCTGGAACTTGCGGGCTGCGGCGCCGGAGGAGGTGAAGATGGCGGTGCCGTTGCCGTAGGGGTTGGCGTTGATCAGCGTGATGCCGTCTTCGAGCGTATCGACGCGGACCACCACGAGGACGGGGCCGAAGATTTCCTCGGTGTAGGCGGTCATTCCGGTCTTGACGTGGTCGATGACGGTGGGGCCCACCCAGAAGCCGTCTTCGTGGCCGGGGACCACCAGGTCGCGGCCGTCCACCACCATAGCGGCTCCTGCGGCTTCGGCTTCGGTGACGATCCGGACGATGCGTTCCTTGGAGGCGGGCGTGATGACCGGGCCCATTTCGGCGTCGGGGGCGGTGCCGTTGTTGACCTTGACGGCAAGGGCGCGCTCTTCGACTTTTTTCACGATCAGGTCCGCGGCGTCCCCCACGGCAACGGCGACGGAGATGGCCATGCAGCGTTCCCCGGCGGAGCCGAACGCGGCGGCGGCGAGGTGATCGGCCGCGTTGTCCAGGTCGGCGTCGGGCATCACGATGGCGTGGTTCTTCGCCCCACCCAGGGCCTGGACGCGCTTGCCGTGCTTGGTGGCGGTCTCGTGCACGTACTGGGCGATCGGGGTGGAGCCGACGAAGGAGATGCCGTCCACGTCCGGGTGCGTCAGCAGGCCGTCGACGGTTTCCTTGTCGCCATGCAGGACCTGGAAGACACCGTCCGGCAGGCCGGCCTGCTTCCAGAGCTTGGCCAGCAGCATGGAGGCGGAGGGGTCGCGCTCGGAGGGCTTGAGGATGAAGGCGTTGCCGGTGGCAATCGCCATCGGCGCCATCCACAGCGGCACCATGACCGGGAAGTTGAACGGCGTGATGCCGGCGACCACACCGAGCGGTTCGCGGAAGGAGAAGACGTCGATGCCGGTGGAGACCTGGTCCGAGTAATCGCCCTTGACCAGGGTGGGGATGCCGCAGGCGTATTCGATGACTTCCAGGCCGCGGCCGATCTCGCCCTTCGCATCGGAGAGGACCTTGCCGTGCTCGGCGGTGATCAGTTCGGCGAGGTCGTCCACGTGGGCGGCGACGAGTTCGCGGAACTTGAACAGGACGGCGGTGCGCTTGGCCAGCGAAATGTCGCCCCAGGAGTCCGCGGCCTTGCGGGCGGCCGCGACCGTGGCGTCCAGGTCCGCGCGGTTGGCCAGGCGGAGTTCGCCGGACACCTTGCCGGTGGCCGGGTTGTAGACGGGCTGGGTGCGGGTGCCCTCGCCGGCGGTTTCGGCGCCGTTGATGAAGTGGTTGATGGTGGTGGTCTCAGTGCTGGTGGCAGTCATGGGGACTCTTCCTTGAGTAGGTGGAAAGTGTGGTCAGCCGAGGAATTTGCGCTGGCGGTCTTTGTGCTCGATGTAGGTCTGGAAGGCTTGCTTGGTGGACTCGAGTTCGGAGACCTGGGACACGGGGACGTCCCACCAGGATTCGGAGCTCGGGGCGTCCAGCAGCGGGTCTGATTCGACGTGGATCAGGATGGGCCCGCCGCGTTCCGGTGCCGCCTTGGCATCGCGGATGGCCTGTTCGAGTTCGGCGATGACTTTCTCCCCCGGTTCGATCCGGATGACCTTCACGCCCAGGGACTCGGCGTTGAGTGCCAGGTCCACCGGGAGGGTCTCGCCTTCGTCGAAGCTGTGCTGTTCCTCGTTCAGGGCCCGGTACTGGGTGCCGAACCGCTGCGAACCGAGCATTTCGGAGAGCGAGCCGATGGAGGCGTAGCCGTGGTTCTGGATCAGGACCACGATCAGTTTGATGCGTTCGGCGACGGCGGTGACCAGTTCGGTGTGCATCATCAGGTAGGAGCCGTCCCCCACCATCACGACGACGTCGCGCTGGGTTCCGCCCCCTGCCGCCTCGGCCAGTGCCGCGCGCTTGACGCCCAGCCCGCCCGGGATTTCGTAGCCCATGCAGGAGTAGGCGTATTCCACGTGGTAGCCGAAGGGGTCCCGGACCCGCCACATCTTGTGCAGGTCCCCGGGAAGGGAGCCCGCGGCGCAGATGACGACGTCGGCCGCGTCCATGGCCCGGGAGGTGGCGCCGATGATTTCGTTCTGCGCCGGCAGGGGCGTGTACCGGGTGTCGAAGGCTTCGTCCACGGTGGCGTCCCAGCGCTTCTTCTCGGCAGCGACCTGCTGCTCCAGATCGGCGCCGACGCGGTAGCCGCCAAGGGCCTTGTTCAGCTTGACCAGGGCCTTGCGGGCGTCGGCCACGATCGGCAGCGAGGTGCCGTGCTTGTACGCATCGATGGCGGCCACGTTGATGTTGATGAACTTCACGTCAGGGTTCTGGAACGCGGTCCGGGACGCGGTGGTGAAGTCCTCGTACCGGGTGCCGATCCCGATGATCAGGTCAGCTTCCGCAGCGATCGCGTTCGCCGCCGTCGTGCCCGTTGACCCGATCGCGCCGAGGCTGAACCTGTGGTCCCAGGGCAGGACACCGACGCCGGCCTGCGTGTTGCCCACCGGGATTCCGGTCAACCCGGCGAAGGCTGCGAGCTCCTCGTTTGCGAAGGCGTACAGGACACCGCCGCCGGCAATGATGAGCGGGCGCTTGGCCGCGCGGATGGCAGCGGCTGCGCGGGCGATATCGTCGTCGTCGGCGTCCGGACGGCGGATCCGCCATTCACGCTCGGCGAGGAACTCCTCCGGAACGTCAAAGGCCTCGGCCTGGACATCCTGCGGCAGCGAGATGGTCACCGCGCCTGTTTCCGCGGGGTCGGTCAGGACGCGCAGGCCGTGGTGGAATGCGGAGAACAGCTGCTCCGGGCGGTTGACCCGGTCGAAGAACTTCGACAGCGGACGGAACGCGTCGTTGACCGTGATGTCGTAGGCGTGGGGCTGCTCGAGCTGCTGCAGCACCGGGTCCGCGGCGCGGGTGGCGAACGTGTCGGACGGCAGCAGCAGCACCGGCAAACGGTTCGTGGTGGCCAGGGCCGCGCCGGTCAGCAGGTTCGAGGACCCGGGCCCGATCGAGGTGCTGATCGCGAAGGTCTGGCGGCGGCGGGTGTGCCGGGCGTAGCCCACGGCCTGGTGCGACTGGGCCTGCTCATTGCGTCCCTGGTAGTAGGGCATGATCGTCGGATCGAGCTGCTGGTACTGCTTCAGGGCCTGGCCCACACCGGCGACGTTGCCGTGGCCGAAGATACCGAAGGTGCCCGGGATCAGCCGTTCGCGGTAGTCCACTCCGCCGACCGTATCCACGGTGTACTGCTTCGAAAGGTACTCGACCACGGCCTGGGCCACCGTCATCCTGCGTGTTCCCGATGAATTCTTCATTTCCATGGGAGATTACTCCGTAACTTCTGCGGTGTGGGCTGACGGGAGGCCGGCGGATGCTGTGTGGTGAAGGAGGGACGCCGCGGAAGCCACCGCGCCGGCAACGTCTCCGTCGGCCGGGTAGAGGAGGGTCCTGCCGACGGTCAGGCCCTGCACGCCGGGCAGTGACAGGGCCGCTTCCCAGGTGGAGAAGACTTCCTCCTGGGTGCCGTCCGGGTCGCCGCCAAGGAGCACGGTAGGCATGGTGGTTGCGGCCATGACGCGTTCCATTTCCGCGACCACCGGGAGCTTCATCCAGGTGTAGGCGCTGGTTGAACCCAGCCCCTCGGCGATCGCGATGGATTTGATCACCGCGTCAGTGGAGAGGTCGTTGCGGACCTTGCCTTTCTCCCAGACGGAGAGGAACGGCTCCACCATCGCGATCAGCTTGCGTTCCGCGAGGGAGTCGATAGCCTTGGCCGTCGCTTCGAGGAGGGACACGGTGTCCGGGTCGCCCAGGCAGATGCGGGTGAGCATCTTTCCGCCGTCGGCCCCGAGCGCTTCCAGCGCCGCGGCGGTGTGGCCGGTAAAGCGGTCATCGAATTCGTTGACCAGGCCCGTGAGGCCGCCGCGGTTCATGGAGCCGAAAACGAGCTTGCCCTCCAGTGCGCCGAGCAGCAGCAGGTCATCCATGATGTCCGGGGAGGCGAGGACGCCATCCACGGCCGGATTGGCCAAGGCAATCTGCAGGCGATCCAGGAGCTGACGGCGGTCAGCCATCGCCACCGGGTCAGAGCCCACGGACAGGGCGCCGCGGGCCGGATGGTCGGCGGCGACGATGAAGTTCTGCCGGCCGGATTTGAGGCCGGGGTGGCGGCGGCGCGCCTTCGCTGCCCGGGCGATCGCCTCCGGATCTTCCAGGCGGATGGTGCTCAGACGGGCGTAGCGGCGGGGATCGTCATCAACCGCGACGGGGGCGGTGCCGAGATTGGTGCTCACAGGGCTGCTCCTTCGGTGGCAAGTCCTTCAGTGGCAAGTCCTTCGGTGGAGAACTGCCCGGGAATAAGGCGGCCGCGCTCCGCGAGCAGCGAGGTGACCTCATCCGGCGTCGGCATCGCGTCGGCGCAGGACAGGCGGGACGCCACAATGGCGCCTGCAGCGTTGGCGTAGTCCAGGACCTGGGCCAGCGGCCAGCCGGACAGCAGCCCGTGGCAGAAAGCCCCGCCAAAGGAGTCCCCTGCGCCCAGGCCATTGAGTGTTTCGACCGGAACGGGGGCGGAGACAACCCGTTCGGTGCGGGTCTTGGCCATCACGCCTTCGGGGCCGAGCTTGACGACGGCGATCTCAACGCCCGCGGCGAGGAGCCGGTCCGCCTGCTCGTCAGGGGTCCCCTCCCCTACCGCCACCGCGCACTCCTTGTCGTTGCCGATCGCCACCGTCACATGCGGCAGGATTTTGGCCACCTCGGCCCGGGCCTCGTCTTCGGAGGCCCAGAACATGGGGCGGTAATCCAGGTCCAGGATGGTGAACTGGCCGTCTTTAAGGTCTGCGCGGGACCGGGCCTCGTGGGCTGCCAGGTGTGCTGAACGGCTGGGTTCCTGGCACAGGCCCGTCACGGTGGACCAGAAGATCCGGGCATTCCGGATGGCGTCGAGGTCCAGTTCTTCGGCCTTGATCTGCAGGTCCGGAGCGGTGGGAAAACGGCCGTAGAAGTAGAGGGGGAAATCATCCGGGGGCATGATGGCGCAGAACGTCACCGCCGTTGGCCACTCCTTCACGGGGGTGACAAAGGAATCATCCACGTTGAACTTCTGAAGCTCGCGGTGGAGGTAGGTGCCGAAGGCGTCATCGCCGGTCCGGGTGATGACTGCAGCGCTCCGTCCGTGCCGGGCCGCAGCCACCGCCACGTTCGACGGCGATCCGCCGAGGTACTTGCCAAAGGACGTGACGTCCTCCAGGCCCACCCCGATGTCATTCGGGTAGATATCAACGCTGATGCGCCCGATCGTAAGAAGTTCGTGGGTCACGGTTATCGCGGACCTTTCCTGATTGAACTCGGTACCTGTGACAGTTGGAGCTCCGTTGCCTGGCCATTCCCGTGAGCGGGAACACACCACTACTTTGCCCTAGAATCAATGTCCTGTCAAAGGTTTGTACTGACATAACTACAACTTGCATTTAAGGCCTGAAACCAACGATCAGAGCCCGGCCCTCACGGCACGGGAGCCCTACTGACGCGGCACGGCCAGTTCGCCGGTGACGTACTGGGCGCGCCCGAACCCGAAAGACCAGTCCCCGGGAGCATTCTCTACATAACCGATGAACACGTCCTCTCCGGCCACGCCGATCTCCGCGAGGCTGGCCGCAATTGCCGCAAAAAGGGACTGCTTGGCTTCCTGGGTGCGGCCTCCCTGGGTGAAGATCTGGATCATCACAACGTCGGGCGTGCGCTCAAACCCCAGCCCTGCGTCCTGGGCGACTATCTGCCCGCGCGGATGCTCGGTCAGGACATGGAAGTAGTCGCGCTCCGGAATTCCATACTCAGCGAGAATCGCATCATGGATTCCCCGGCTCAGCAGGCGCAGGTCTTCGGCGCTGCGCCCCTCATTGACATCAATTCGTACCAGTGGCATTTCCGTCTCCTCAAGTTTGTCCTGACATACTAACAAATAAGGGAAAGGCGAAGCAATGCCCCACTCATCGGGGCCCAAAGGTTTTAATCCAGTACGACGACGGATGGTCACCATCGTGGCGATGGTGACCATCCGTCGTCGGGCGTCAAGGGTTATCCGATTTGGGATGGATGGTCAGCGAAGGACACCCGAGGGCTCAGGGGCTGCAGGCTCAGCGGCAACGTGCCCGCGGCGGGCAAGGGAGGTTTGTTGCACAGCCGGACGCCGGGCACCGGCAGCGGCGATCAGCATGACGGCGAGCCCCAGGAGGGTGATGCCTGCACCGGCCCAGATGGGCGATGTGTAGCCGAGTCCCGCAGTGATGGTCACCCCGCCAAGCCAGGCGCCGAGCGCGTTGCCCACATTGAAGGCACCAATGTTGGCGCCCGACGCGAGGGTGGGCGCCGCGGCGGCGTACTTCATCACGCGCATCTGCAGCCCGGGAACGGTGGCGAAGCCGAAGCCGCCCATCAGGACCAGGGATGCCACGGTGACCACCTGGTTGCTTGCCGTCAGGGCGAAGGCTGCGAGGATCACCACGAGCACGGCGAGCACCACGATGAGCGTCCGGTCAACGTTGCGGTCCGCCGCCTTGCCGCCGATGGTGTTGCCGATGAAAAGGCCCACACCAAAGACAATCAACAGCCACGGCACGGTGGACGCCGAGAAGCCGGTGACCTCTGTGAGCGTGAAGGCGATATAGGTGAAGGCGCCAAACATACCGCCGTAGCCAAGGATCGTGACCAGAATGGAGAGCCACACCTGGCCGGAGCGGAAGGCCCGCAGTTCGCTCCGCAGGGTTCCGGGCGCGGCGTCCCCGTGGCCGGTTTTCGGCACCAGGGCCAGTATTCCGGCCAGGGCGATGACGCCGATGACGGTGATGGCCCAGAACGTGGAGCGCCAGCCCGCGGCCTGTCCCAGCATGGTGCCGAACGGCACGCCCAGGACGTTGGCCGCTGTCAGGCCGGTGAACATAATGGCGATGGCGCCGGCTTTTTTGGTGGGCGCCACCATGTCGGCGGCCACTACTGCCCCGATGCCAAAGAATGCGCCATGGGCGAGGGCTGCGAGAATGCGGCCGGCCATCATCATGCCGTAGCCGGGAGCCAGTGCCGAGATCAGGTTGCCCGCGATGAAGAGCACCAGCAGGACAGCCAGGACGGGCTTGCGCTCAAAGCGGGTCACGGCTGCCGTAAGCACCAGGGCGCCGGCCACCACCGCCAGGGCATAGCCGGAGATCAGCCAGCCTGCCGTTGCTTCGCTGATCCGGAAGTCCGCCGCAACTTCGGGCAGGAGGCCCATGATGACGAACTCGGTGAGTCCGATGCCGAACCCGCCGAGGGCGAGGGCTATCAGGCCTATGGGCATGGGGGTGCTCCTTTGAAACTGTACGGAATGAGGTAGTGAGCGTAAGCTAGTAGTTGCAGACGCGTTGTTTATTGTTGCACAAGCAGATACACCGCGCAAGCAACTATTAGTGGTTGTGTCCGTCCTCACGCCCCGCGGCGTGGGGCGGCGCACCGGATAAGGAACAGAGGATGGGCATCAAGGACGACGCCGTGGAGGTCCGCGCACAGGGATGGCGCACTCTCGCGGCCCTGCACGGACTGATCGAGGGCGAGCTGGAACGCTCCCTGCAGGCCGGGTCAAAGCTGTCCGTGGTGGAGTACACCGTGCTGGACGCCCTGAGTCGGCAGGACGGCTGGCACATGCGCATGCAGCAGCTGGCCCGCGCCACCGCGCTGAGTGCCAGCGCCACCACCCGCCTGGTCAACCGGCTCGAGGACCGCGGGCTCCTGACCAGGATCCTCTGCGCGGACGACCGCCGCGGGATCTACACCGAACTCACGGCAAGCGGGGTCGCACTGCTGGAAGAGGCCCGGCCGGTCCACGACGCCACCCTGGAGCGCGCCCTCGACGAAGCGCGCGGGATTCCCGAGCTGGCCGCACTGGTCCACGCCCTCCCTGGGCTCCACGCCACCGTCTGATACCCCACTGCAGGCCTTGACCGCCGTCACTGCTGGATCTATTCTTAAACAACCAGATGGTTGATCAACCAATGCATTGATCAGCACGCGGAATGTCACTGCGCAAGACGGAGCCACCAATGGATGCGGACAACGGATCGCTGGACTCGGCCTTTATGGCCCTCTCTGATCCCGTGCGCCGCGGCATCATCGCACGGCTCAGCCGGGGCCCGGCCACAGTGAATGAATTGGCAGAACCCTTCGCGATCACCAAGCAGGCGGTCTCGAAGCACATCCAGGTCCTCGAGCAGGCAGGGCTGGTCACCCGTACGAGGGATGCACAGCGGCGGCCCGTCCACCTGAATCCCGCACGGCTGGAGGCATTGACGTCGTGGATCGACCAGTATCGGCTGGTCCACGAAGGACGGTTCCGGCGCCTCGATACCGTACTTCAATCACGCGCCGCAGCCAGCGGCGAGCTACCCAAGGAGTCATCATGAGCAATTCCCTGCAACTCAGCGTCCCCGAAGGCCAGCCCTTCATCTACTACGAGCGCGAGTTCGATTTCCCGGTCGCGGATGTCTTCCGCGCCCATAAGGAGCCCGATCTGATCGTCCAGTGGCTCGGCCCGCGTGGCATGAAGATGGACATCGACCACTACGATTTCCGCACGGGCGGCAGCTACAGCTACCTCCACACAGGGCCGGACGGCGTCGCCTACGAGTTCAAGGGCATCTTCCACACCGTCCGCGAAAACGAGTTCGCCATCCAGACGTTCGAATTCGGCGGCTACCCCGATGTGGTCAGCCTCGAGTTCATGACCTTTGAGG
This sequence comes from Pseudarthrobacter cremeus, assembly GCF_051857465.1. NCBI lineage: Bacteria > Bacillati > Actinomycetota > Actinomycetes > Micrococcales > Micrococcaceae > Pseudarthrobacter > Pseudarthrobacter cremeus. The sequence goes on from NZ_JBPZHC010000005.1 coordinate 266,232, forward strand.
ACCTCGGCAACGGACGTACGCGCCTGCGCGGCCACTCCGTCTATCCCACCCAGGAAGCGCGGGACGGGATGGCGCAGTCCGGCATGGAAAGCGGCATGAGCCAAGGCTATGAGCGCCTGGACGAACTGCTGTCCGGCGCCAAGGTCTAATACGCACAAGAATCACGACGCCGGGACGGTCACCTCCGCCGGGAAGGCAACCGTCCCTCCGTCGTACTCAGGCTTCGCCGGCCGCTGCCCGCTCGAGGGCGTCATCCAGCACCAGGCCCAGGTTCGCGGCGTCGTGGGCAAAGCGGCCCAGGAACAGACCGTCCACTCCGGGCAGCGCCGGCAACAGCCCGGGACCGGCGCTGCCGCCGTAAAGGATGGGACACGCCGCGCCCACGGCTTCGCGGAGGAGCCCGGCCACTGCATTCACATATCCTGCGGCGGCCGGCCGTTCAGCCCCGATGGCCCACACCGGCTCGTAGGCTAGAGCCAGTTCCGGCAGCAGCGAGTCATCATCCCCGATCGCCAGCCGGACCTGCCGCAGGCAGAACTCCGCCGCAGCTTCGTGGCCCAGCACGTCCGGTTCGCCGATACACAGCAGCGGCGTCAGGCCGGCGTCGAGGGCGGCGCCCACCTTGCGTGCAACTACCGCATCAGTTTCGGCGAAGAGACGCCGGCGCTCAGCGTGGCCCACCTCCACCAGCGAGACGCCCAGCTCGGCCAGCATGCCGGGGCTGACCTCACCCGTCAGGGGTCCGTCCGCCCAGGAGCAGTTCTGCGCCCCCAGCAGCACGGGCGAACCGTCAAAGATCCGCCCGGCATGCTCCAGGACAGGGAAGGACGGCATCACAAAAACCCGGACGGCGCTGTCCGCGCCGAGACGGCGGGCATCCACCACGGAACGCACCTCCGCCAGCCAGCGCAGGCTGGCCTGGTAGCCGAGGTACATCTTGGTACTGACACCCACGGAAATGGCCGCGCCGGCCGGTCCGAGCGGATTTCCGCCACTTGAGGTCATGGGCCTGCCCTACTGGACCGGCGCCGGACCGAGGTCCTCCATCAGCCGCTGCATCGCCACATAGGCCTTGTTCCTGTAGGCCACCAGCTCCGCCGTCCGTTCAGCCGGGACGTTAAGGAATCCGGACCCGGTCTTGGTCCCGAGCTGCCCTGCGTCAACCTTCTCCTGCAGGATTTTCGGGGTGGCAAACCTTTCCGGGAAGCCGGTTTGAAGTGACTTGTAGCAGAAAGCGTAGACGTCAAGGCCGGCCATGTCCGCAATCGCGAACGGGCCGAAGAAGGGAAGGCGGAACCCGAAGGTGGTGCGCACCAGAGTGTCAACATCCTCGGCCGTGGCTATGCCCTCCTCCACCACCTGGGCGGCCTCATGGAAGAGCGCATACTGCAGCCGGTTCAGGACAAAGCCGGTGACGTCCTTCACGGTGGCGCTCTGTTTGCCTGTCTCTGCCACGATGGCGCGGGCAGCCGCAACCGTGGCTTCCGACGTGCCTGCATGCGGGATCAGCTCCACACCCGGGATGAAGGGTGCCGGGTTGGAGAAATGCACGCCAAGGAAGCGCTCCGGCCGGTCCACCACCTCTGCCAGCTTTGCGATGGGGATGGTGGAGGTGTTCGAGCCGATGATCGCGTCCGGGCGGGCTGCGGCGCTGATCCGGGAGAGGGTGCCGTGCTTGATCTCGAGGACCTCCGGCACGGCTTCTTCGATGAATTCGGCGCCGGCGACGGCTTCCTCAATGTCCTGGGCGGCCCAGAGGTTCTCCTTCAGCCGGTCCGTGGCGTCGGCCGGGAACAGGCCCGCCGCCACGAACTCCTCGGACTCCCTGAGCAGCCGTTCGTAGTTGCTTTGGGCGATCTCGGCGGAGACGTCGGCGAGTGCCACCCGGGCACCGGCCAGGGCCAGGACCTGGGCGATGCCGCCGCCCATGTAACCGGACCCGACGACGGCGATGTTGCGGACGCTCATTTCCTGTCCCCTTCTGCGGACGTTCCTTCATAGGAATGGATGGCTTCCACCTTGGCCGCCGACGCGGAAGCGGGATCGAAGCGGTATCCGAGCCATTCCGCCACCAGTTTCTTGGCCAGTTCCAGGCCGATCACCCGCTGGCCCATGGTCAGAACCTGGGCGTTGTTGCTCAGGACGGAACGCTCCACGGAGTAACTGTCGTGCGCGGTAACGGCCCGGATGCCGGGGACCTTGTTGGCCGAGATGGCCACGCCCAGTCCGGTGCCGCAGATCAGCAGGGCACGGTCGGCCTCGCCGGCGGCCACTTTCCGGGCCGCGGCGACGGCAAGGTGCGGGTAGGCGGTGGTGTCGTCGGCGCCGACGCCGATGTCCTCCACCGACGCGACGCGCGGGTCGGCCTCCAGCAGTTCACGCAGGGCGTTCTTGTATTCGACACCGGCCTCGTCGTTTCCGACAACGATCCGCCAGCCTGGCTGGGTGTTTTCAGTCATGGTTTGTCCTTCAGATGCGTTCGATGGAGGCGGCGTGGTCGGCCAACCGGTTGGCAATGAGTGCGAATGACACGGCGCCCGGGTCCGGGTGCCCGAGGCTCTTCGCGGCGAGCGGCCGGGCGCGGCCCTTTTTCGGGCTGAGTACGGCAGTGGCGTCGGCGGCTTTGGCGGCCGCGTCGGCGGCGGAGCGCAGGCTCTTTGCCAGGCCGTCGCCGTCGCGGATTGAGCGGTTGAAGACTTCGGCGAAGGGAAGCAGTGCGTCCACCATGGTCTTGTCGCCTGCCTCGGCCTTGCCAAGGGTAATGATGGAGTCGCGCAGGGCGTCGACGGCGGCCGCGGCATCCGCGCGGGTGTAGGCTTCCTTGCTGCCGAGGGTCCGTCCGACGGCGGCGACCGCCGCTCCCCAGAGCGCACCGGACGTGCCCCCGGCACGTTCAGCCCACTGCTCGCCGGCGGCCGCAAGCAGCTCCTCCAGCCCGGCGCCGGCCGCGTGCGCCTTCTCCGCCGCGGCGACCGCAGCGTCCACGCCGCGGCGCATCCCGATGCCGTGGTCGCCGTCGCCCGCGATGGCGTCCAGCTTCCCCAGTGCGTCCTCGTGCTCGACGACGACGGACCGGGCAACCTTCAGCGCCTCGACTGCGGTGGCGGCCAGCGAGATGGAAGCCGCGGTTGCCGCCTGTGCCGGGGCCTGCGCGGCGGCTGCCGCCGCAGAGGTCACGGCCCGGGCGCGGCGCGGCGCGAGGTTGCCCTTGCGGAAAGCGGGTGTGTCCGCGGGCGCGGCCCAGAACATCTCCAGTTCCGGATCCAGCCAGAACAGCGTCAGGGACACTCCTGACATGTCCAGGCTGGTGACGAGCTCGCCGCACTCCGGCTCCACGATTTCCAGCCCTGCCCTGACCAGGAGTTTCTCGATCTTGCCGTACAGGAGGAAAAGCTCGTCGTATTTGACCGTGCCGAGGCCGTTAAGGATGGGCACTACCCGGGTGCCGGCGGTTTCGGGCCTGTCCTTGAGGAGTCCGTCCACCAGCAGCTGCGCCAGTTCACTGGCTGTCGGGAGCGGCTGCTCGGAGATACCGGGTTCACCGTGTATGCCCAGGCCCACCGACATCATGCCCTCGGGCACCGTGAACAGCGGCTCCGGTGCGCCCGGAAGGGTGCAGCCGGCGAAGGCAACGCCGAGCGAGCGGGTGCGATCGTTTGCTTTCAGGGCAAGCCGCTCCACCTCATCCAGGTCCCGGCCGGCCTCGGCTGCCGCCCCGGCGATCTTGAAGACGGTGAGGTCACCGGCAATGCCGCGGCGTTTGCCGATCTCGCCGGGCGGGGCACTGGCAATGTCGTCCGTTACCAGCACGGTCCGGGTCCGGATGCCCTCGGCGTTCAGCTTCTCCTGCGCCTGGCCGAAGTGAAGGACGTCACCGGCGTAGTTGCCGAAGCTGAGCAGGACCCCGCCCCCGGCGTCGGACGCTTTCGCAACCCGGTAGACCTGGCCGGCAGACGGCGAGGCGAACATGTTTCCGCAGGCGCTGCCCGCGGCCAGGCCGGCGCCCACCAGGCCCGCGAAGGCCGGATAGTGGCCCGAACCGCCGCCGATCACCACGGCGACCTGGCCTGCTGGAGTCTCCGTGGACCGGACAACGCCGCCGTCCACCCGCGTCACGTACGCCCGGTTGGCGGCCACGAAACCATCGAGGGCGTCATCGGCGAAGCGTGCAGGATCGTCAAATAGTTTGGTCATGATTCCTCGTTGAACCGGTTGGGCCTGCAGTGCAGGCTACAAGTGCAGGCTACAGGGACGGGACGGCTGCCGGGAGCTGGCGTCCCTGGGCCACGAGGCTGGTGCCGAGGCCGTAACCGTCGCGCTTGGGCAGGATCCGACGGCGCAGGTACTCCTGGTTGGCGGCGGTAACGCTCAGGCCGTCCCCGCCGTAGTGCTCTGTGCAGACGATGCCCTGGAAACCGACGGAAAGCGCGAACTGGAACGCCTCGCGGTAGTTGATGAGGCCGCTTTCCATCGGAGCGGGCATGGCGACGAACTGGTTGCGGGCCTGGTCTTCGTCGCGGATGTAGTTCTTAACATGCCAGTAGTTGGCGTACGGGAGAGTCTTGTGGAGCGCCTCCCGCCAGTCCTCGATGGGCCGGTGCAGGCGGATCAGGTTGCCGATATCCGGGTTGAGGCCCACGTTGGCCAGGCCGATGTCCTGGACCAGCTGCACCGACGAGTCGGCGGTTCCGAGGAGGGTGTCCTCGTACATTTCGAGGGAGACCAGCAGCCCCAACTCGGCGGCGTGCCGGCCGACCTCACGGATGCGGGTGACGGCGTTGTTCCACACGTCCTTGTCCCCCACCGGGTCCTTGTGGCCTTCAACGGTCCAGAACCAAAGCTGCTTGCGCTGGGCCGCGGTAATGGCCTGGTGGAGGCCGATCGACACCACTTCGCAGCCTAGTTGCGCTGCCGCTTCCAGGGTGCGGTGGGTGTAGGCGAGGTTCTCCTGCCAGGCCCCTTCCTCGATGACGCTCCTGCGGATGGCCGAAATGGCGGGCAGTCCGATGCCTGCGTTGTGCGCAGCAGCTGTGAGCTCCTTGAGCCTCGCCGGGGAAAGGTCCCCCGGGCGGACCCAGCTGTCGGTCAGGTCCGCGTTGACAAAACCCGCATCCCTGACTTCCTCGAAGACGAGCTGCCACTCCTCGGCAGGAGCTTCCTGAACGGGCGATCCGTCAGGCCGGACGCCGGGAAAAGGCAGAAGGGCCGCAGTAATGGGCCAGTTGTCAGCGGTGTACACCATTGTCACTCCAATTTGTGCGGATCACATTTCCTATAGGATCTATGAACTAGCAGCGCCTGTCAAGGGCTTCAGCTGTCCATGCGGGGCCGGATGCCGGTGTGCGGCCGTGACGTTCCGGCGGAAAGCGCTAGCTGCGCAGTTCACTTTCGTGCTGTGAGCGCTGTTTGACGCCCTGGATGTGGGCGATCATCGCATCCCGGGCACGTTCGGGGTCGCCTGTTTTGAAGGCTTGGAGGATCTGTGTGTGTTCCGTGATGGCAAAGTCCGCATCCGTGATGCCCAGGCCGCCAAAAAAGCGGAAGCGTTGCACTTGGCCGCCCAGGGCGTCGTAGGCTGACAGGAGGAACTGGTTATCGGCGTAGAGTGCGACGAGACGGTGAAACCGCTCGTCCGCTTCCCAGTATGCCCGGAACTCGGCGAACGACGGGCCACGCGGCGCTGATTTAAGGTCATCAATTGCCTGGGCGAGCTCACCGATCAGACCATCAGCGGCACGGCGGCAAGCCATGAAGGCGTTTGCCGGTTCAATCACGAGGCGGGCATCCATCAGGTCGGCCAGCTCATCCGGTGTCAGGAGGGGCGCCACCCGGTACCCCCGCAAGGCGGTGCGGCGCACCATGCCGGTTGCTTCCAGCCGGGCAAGAGCCTCCCGGACCGGCGTCGGCGAAACGTTCAGCTCCCTCGCCATGCCGTCGATGCTCACCGGCGATCCGGCTTCGAGCCGGCCGTCCATCAGTGCGCTGAGCAGCGCTTCGTATACGTGGTCGGCCAGGACCTGCCTGCTGACGCCTCCGGCGGCCTGGTCCTTGTTTGCCATAGTGAAATCCTATAGCCGGTGGAGGCCGCCATGGACGGCGGACACCCCTGCGCGCCCGGCTGTGGACCGGGCGCGCAGAGGGTCGGCATTTAGCCTTTCCGGTCAGGAGACCTGCAGGCCGCCGTTGATGTCGTAGGTTGCCGCCGTGATGTAGCCGGCGTCCTCGCTGAGGAGGAAGCTGATCAAGGCCGCCACCTCCTCGCGGGTTCCTACCCTGCCCATCATGATGCCCTCGGACATGGCAGCCTTCCGCTCGTCCGTGAGGGTACCGCCCATGATGTCGGTGTCGATCGGGCCCGGTGCCACGGCGTTGACCGTCACGCCGAACTCGCCCACTTCGCGTGCCAGTGCTCGGGTGAAGCCCAGGATTCCGGCTTTCGAAGCGCTGTAGGCAACCTTGGAGAAGGTACCCCCGCCACGCTGGGCGGAGATGGAGGAGACGCTGACGATGCGTCCCGTCCGGCGCTCGATCATGCCCTTGAGCACACGCTGCGAGACGATGAAGGTGCCGCGCATGTTGATCGCGAAGACCTTGTCCCATTCCTCAACGGACGTTTCCATGAACGTCGTCGGCGAGCTGATGCCGGCCAGGTTGGCCAGGCCGACGATCGGCGGAAGGTTTTCCTCGACCTCGGAGATGGCCCGGTCCACGGACGCGGCGTCGGAGACGTCCGCTCCCACGCCGATCGCCTTGACAGCACGGTTGGAGCCGATTTCCGCGGCCGCGGCCTTGGCATCCTCGGCGTTGATGTCCAGGATGGCGATGGACCAGCCGTCCCGGGCCAGGCGGTCGGCCGTCGCGCGGCCAATGCCGCGGGCGGAGGCTGCGCCGGTCAGGACAACCGTGCGCTCGGCGGGAAATGTGGTGAGTTCAGTCATGGAGTTGTCCTACAGGCTTTCAGAGACGGGGGCGGTGGCTGCGGGAGCAGAGACGCCTTCGGGACGCTTGCGTGCGTAGAGATAGGTGGCAACAGCGGTGATTGCCAGGCAGGCGGCAAGGAAAGTCAGGCCGCTCTGGCTGTTGCCGGTTGCGTCCTTGAGGAGGCCCACGACGTACGGGGCCACGAAGCCGCCGAGGTTGCCGAGCGAGTTCACCATCGCCAGGCCCGCGGCAGCAGCCGCGCCGGTCAGCGCTGCGGCCGGCATCGCCAGGAACGGCGCGATGGCGGAGTAGATGCCCATGGCGGCGATGGTCAGGAAGATCATCGCCAGCACTGCGTTCACCGGCAGCAGGTAGCCGGCGCCAAGCAGACCCACTGCGGCCATCGCCATGGAGAAGCAGGCGTGCCATACGCGGTTGCCGGTGCGGTCCGAGCGCTTGCTCCAGAAGTACACAAACACGGCGGCGATTGCGTACGGGATGAAGACGATGAAGCCCACCTGGGTGGAGTCGAACTTGCCCAGCGCCTTGACGATGGTCGGCATCCACAGACCCAGGCCATAAATACCGCAGACCAGGCCGAAGTACAGGGCCGAGTAGGCAATGGTCCGGGGATCCTTGAGGCCGGCCAGGAAGTTGTGGTTGCCGGACTTCTGCTTGTCGGCGAGTTCCTTGTTCATGGTGCTGGTGAGCCACTCACGCTCTTCGGGCTTCAGCCACTTGGCGTGCTCGGGACGGTCCGTCATGACGAACGGGGTGATGATGCCCAGCAGGATGGCCGGGATGCCTTCGATGATGTAGACCCACTGCCAGCCGTGCAGGCCGAGCACACCTTCCATGTTCAGGAGCATGCCGGAAACCGGTGCACCGAGCGCGTTGGAGATCGGCTGGGCAAGGATGAACAGGCCCAACACGGTTACCCGCTGGGCCGCGGGGAACCAGAGCGTGAGGTAGAAGAGAATGGCGGGGAAGAATCCGGCCTCGGCGGCACCGAGCAGGAACCGGATGACGTAGAACATGGCTTCGCCGTTGACCATGAACATGGCGGTGGCGAAGATGCCCCAGGTGATGAGGATCCGGGCGAGCCACTTGCGGGCACCGAAGCGGTACATGCCCGCGTTGCTCGGGATCTCCAGCAGCGCGTAGCCGATGAAGAAGATGCCGGCACCCAGGCCGTACGCAGCCTCGGTCAGGCCGATATCGCTCTGCATTCCGAGCTTGGCGAAGCCGACGTTGTTGCGGTCAAGGTAGGCGATGAAATAGAGCAGGATGACCAGCGGCATGACCCGCCGGCGGACCTTGCGAAGCGTTGTCTGGCCGAGTTCACTCAACGGCGGGGCTGCAGTGAGGGAAGTCATCCGAGACCTCCGCCGATGGTGTTTTGGACGTGGACGTGCGCGCGCATAAAGGCTCCTTTGGCTGGCGGCAAATGACTCGATTGATATCAGATGTCTGATGTCTGATTGAGATTCTAATCACAGGGCGCGCCAGCGTCAACCTCCGCGCGTAGGAGGCTCGACGAAGGGGGTGACGAGGAAAGGAAAACGTGGAAGTCAGGGCCCGGGTCCGGCCCGCTGCAGTATTGCTGCGCCGCTGTCAGCGGGCGGAAGCGCCATCCGGGTCCGAGACCAGTCCGGCCTCCAGCTTGGATGCCGCGAGGAAATGCCTGTAGTCCTCAAAGGTCTGGGTGATGTGCTCATCCATGGCGGAGCGCGCGGCGGAAGGGACCCGCGAGGCGATGGCAGCCAAGACCTGCTTGTGGTGATAGATGGCGTGTCGCTGCACATCCGGAAAAGCAGATGTTTCCCGCCGCATGGCGTACAGCAGGGTGGTCAGCTGGCCCAGCAGTGCGGGCACGAAGGGGTTGCCGGAGGCGCGGAGCACCGTGTCGTGGAAAGTGATGTCCGCAATGGTCAGCGCATCGACGTCGCCCGCGTGGTGGGCCGACTCCATCTCCGTGATGCTTTTCTTCATTGCGGCGAGGTCGTCCTCATCATGGCGCGAAGCGGCAAGCTCGGCAGCGCCGGTTTCGACCATCCGCCGCACTTCCAGGAGCCGCAACGCCACCTGGTCCGAGGCCACTCCCCGGGAGGCCGCGCGCATGATGGCATCCAGGCCGGTCCAGCGCTCGGGCGGGTTGACGAACGTGCCGAGTCCACGTTTGACGTAAACAATGTTTTGCGCCTTCAGCACCTTCATCGCCTCGCGGGCCGTCAGGCGGCTGACCCCGGATTCCTTGGCGATGTCGGCTTCGGGCGGCAGGGCGTCGTCGGCCTTAATCTGCCCGCTGAGAATATGTTCAAGGACACTATCGACCACGACATCGACGAGCGTGCGCCGCGCCTCTGCCATTGCCGTCCCTTCCCTGTCCGCCGTTTTTCTTCCCTAAACACTACTAGACCTCGGGGCAGCCGCCGCTCCACGCGGCTCCCCCGGGACGTTAAACGTCAACGCGGGGTCACTCCTGGCCCGATCCAACCTCTGGAACGGGCAAGGAGTGACCCCGCGTTGCTTTGTTACTGAAAGCTAGAGCGCTGCGTAGACTTCGCGCAGCAGCTTGGCGGTCTCGGACGGCGTCTTGCCGACCTTGACGCCTGCAGCCTCAAGGGCTTCCTTCTTGGCCTGGGCGGTTCCGGCGGAACCGGAGACGATGGCGCCGGCGTGGCCCATGGTCTTGCCTTCGGGAGCCGTGAAGCCGGCCACGTACCCAACGACGGGCTTGGTGACGTTGGCCTTGATGAAGTCAGCCGCGCGCTCTTCAGCGTCGCCACCGATTTCGCCGATCATCACGATCGCCTTGGTCTCGGGGTCAGCCTCAAACGCGGCCAGGGCATCGATGTGCGTGGTGCCGATGACGGGGTCGCCGCCGATGCCGATGGCGGTGGAGAAACCGAGGTCGCGCAGCTCGTACATCATCTGGTAGGTCAGGGTTCCGGACTTGGAAACCAGGCCGATGGGGCCCTTGCCCGTGATGTTGTTCGGTGTGATGCCCACCAGTGCCTCGCCCGGGGTGATGATGCCGGGGCAGTTCGGGCCGATGATACGGGTGACCTGGTTGCCGTCGGCGTCGACCTTGGACTGGGCCAGCGCCCAGAACTCGGCGGAGTCCTGGACCGGCACGCCTTCGGTGATGACAACCACCAGGCCGATGCCGGCCTCGATGGCTTCAACAACGGCGTTCTTGGTGAATGCCGGCGGCACGAAGACGATGGAAACGTCTGCGCCGGTTTCAGCCATGGCTTCCTTGACGGTGCCGAAGACGCTGATTTCGTTGTCGCCGTGCAGGACCGTGGTGCCGGCCTTGCGGGCGTTGACGCCGCCAACGATGTTGGTGCCGGCCTTCAGCATCAGGGCGGTGTGCTTGGTGCCTTCGCCGCCGGTGATGCCCTGGACGATGACCTTGGAGTCCTTGTTCAGATAGATAGACATGGTGCGTCCCTTTACTTAGCTGCGTTGGCGAGCTCGGCGGCCTTGTCGGCGCCCTCGTCCATGGTGGCGGCCAGGGTAACCAGCGGGTGGTTGGCCTCGGCCAGGATGCGGCGGCCTTCCTCAACGTTGTTGCCGTCGAGGCGGACTACCAGCGGCTTGTTCGCGGAGTGGCCCAGCTCGGCCAGCGCACCAACGATGCCCTTGGCGACGGCGTCGCACGCGGTGATGCCGCCGAAGACGTTCACGAACACGGACTTGACCTGCTCGTCGCCCAGGATGACGTCAAGGCCGGCAGCCATGACCTCGGCGGAAGCTCCACCGCCGATGTCCAGGAAGTTGGCGGGCTTGACGTTGCCGTGGTTCTCACCGGCGTAAGCGACGACGTCCAGCGTGGACATGACCAGGCCGGCACCGTTGCCGATGATCCCCACGGAGCCGTCCAGCTTGACGTAGTTCAGGTCCTGCGCCTTGGCCTTTGCCTCGAGCGGGTCCGTCTCGTCCTTGTCCTCAAGGAGGGCGTGCTTGGCGTGGCGGAACTCAGCGTTCTCGTCCAGCGAGACCTTGCCGTCCAATGCCACGATGTCTCCGGCGCCGGTCTTGACCAGCGGGTTGACCTCCACGAGGGTGGCGTCTTCCTTCTTGAAGACGTCCCACAGCTTGAGGATCACGGCGGCGACCTTGCCGCGCAGTTCCTCGGCGAAGCCTGCTGCCGCAACGATTTCGTCGGCCTTGGCCTGGTCGATTCCCACGGCCGGATCAATAGCGATCTTGGCGAGGGCATCGGGGCGTTCGACGGCGAGCTGTTCGATTTCCATGCCGCCTTCAACCGAGCACATGGCCAGGTAGTTGCGGTTGGCCCGGTCCAGCAGCACGGAGAAGTAGTACTCCTCGGCGATGTCAGCACCCTGGGCGATCATCACCTTGTTAACGGTGTGGCCCTTGATGTCCATGCCCAGGATGTTGGTGGCGTGCTCAAGTGCCTCATCGGCTGTCTTGGCAACCTTGACGCCGCCGGCCTTTCCGCGGCCACCGGCCTTAACCTGGGCCTTAACGACAGTTACGCCGCCGATCTTCTCGGCAGCTGCCTTTGCTTCTTCTGGGGTATACGCCACGATGCCGGCAAGCACGGGTACACCGTGCGCCTCGAACATATCGCGCGCCTGGTATTCAAACAGGTCCACGGTTTAGTGTCCTTCTACGTCGAAGTAGTTTCTGTACAGTCGGGCACCATCGAAGACGATGACCGGGCTGCGGATTGCGAGCGCCTTCGGCCCGTTGGAAACGGGCCACCCAGCGCAATGCTCCATTCGGAACTCTAGTCCTTCTCAAGGACGGGCCCGTCCCACAGTACCGCTAATGTGAGTAAGGACACTATTCTATGGAGCGTAGAAAAAACCCTAGATTACGGGGATTTTGAGGCCATGGCCGGTGCCGGTGCAGCGGATTCCGCCGCCTTGGAAATAAGTTCGTAGCCTTCCCGGGAAACAAAGAATCCGACGCCGGCAGAGACATTTCCGCACGCCACGCCGCCGTTGTAAGCCGAGCAGCGGAGCCCGTTCCGTTCAAGGTTCCGGCCCTGCGCAAGGACGGCAAGTCCGGTCAGGGGACCGGATTTGTTTCCCCTGGGTCCGTAGGCTGCCTCCATTTGTGTGACGCCGGAGCGGCACTCCCCATAGGTGGCCTTGTCCGGGGTGAGCAGCACCGTTCCGCCCAGATAGCCCAGCCCGGTGCCTGCACAGTCGTCCTTGATGTCGCCCGCCTCCGGTTTCGGATAGTTCGCGAGCTCGCAGTGCGCTACGGGGACAATGGCGAGCTTGTTGTTGTCCTGGCCGCTGAAGCTGTTCATTTCGTACGGGAGGTTCAGGTGTTCGCCGCGGGCGTCCGTGAGCGAGCAGACAATGTTCCGGTCTTCGGAGATGAAGGAAGTGGTGTTATCTCCGGCCTGGTAAGGAGCGGGGTCAACCAGGGCTGTCTGTTCCAACTGCTCCAGGGCCGGCAGTGGAGGCGGCGGAACGTAGCCGGGATCCCCGGTGGTGATGGTGCACGCGGTGGCCGCCAGCAAAGTGAAGGCGGCGAAGATCCCCAGAACAGTCCGTCGCATGGTCCCCATTATGCTTCATCCCCCGTGGCCGCGGGCCTCGGGGGACAGGCCCGGCCTGCTGGCGGCCGGCCCCGGTGGATAGCTTTCGGGAATCCGCTCCTCCAGGGCATTTAGCCCATGGCGGTGACAAATTTGTTGGGCGTAGGCTGGCCCCACCTTGGGTGCACGGGAGGCCCGAGCCTGTCCGCGGTTGCCGAACCTAAGGAGCCCCCATGGAGGAGAACCATCGGCCGAGGCTGCGGTTTCTCGGCGCAACGGACACCGTCACTGGATCCAGGTACCTGATCCAGTCAGGGGGACGGCGGATTCTGGTCGATTGCGGTCTGTTCCAGGGATACAAAGTCCTCAGGGACCGCAACCGGGTCCCGTTTCCCGTCAGTCCGGCAAGCATTGATGCCGTCATCCTCACCCACGCCCACCTGGACCACACCGGTTATGTTCCGGCGCTGGTGCGGGACGGCTTCCGCGGCCCGGTGTATGCGACCCAGGGAACCACCGAGCTCTGCACGCTGCTCCTGCCTGACAGCGGCTACCTGCAGGAGGAGGAAGCCCGCTACGCGGATCATCGGGGTTCTTCCCAACATCATCCCCCGATGCCCCTCTACACCGCGGAGGATGCGGTTCGTTCCCTCAACAGCTTCAAAACCCGTGAGTTCGACGCCCCGTTCCCGCTGGGCGATGGAATCGAGGCGACTTTCCTTCCCGCCGGCCATATCCTCGGCGCTGCGCAGATCCATCTCAACCTGGGCGGCCGCTCCGTACATTTCACCGGTGATCTCGGCCGGGCAAACGACCCCCTCATGTACCCGCCCAGGGCCCTGGAGGCCGTCGACGTGCTGGTCACCGAATCCACCTACGGGAACCGCGCACACCCGAGCGGGAGCCCGGAGGAAGAGCTGGGCGGGATCATCACGCGGGTGGCGAAAAGAAATGGCGTGATCATGATCGCTGCCTTCGCCGTGGGACGGGCCGAAACGGTGCTGCTGCACCTGTCCCGCCTGATGCGCAAGGATGCGATCCCGCATATCCCTGTCTACCTGAACAGTCCGATGGCTATCGATGCCTCCGGCATGTACCAGCGCCACCGCGAAGAGCACAGGCTCGAACGGCACGAATTTGAGGCGATGTACAAACTGGCCACGCCGGTCCGCAGCGCCGATGATTCCAAGCTGCTCAACCTCCGGGGCGGTCCTATGATCATTCTCTCAGCCAGCGGCATGCTCACCGGGGGAAGGATCCTGCATCACCTGGAAAACTACGGGCCGGATCCACGGAACGCGATCATCCTCAGTGGATACCAGGCCCCCGGAACCCGGGGAGCTTCCCTCGCGGCCGGTGCCCGGCAGCTGCGCATCTACGGGCGGGACATCCGGATCGGCGCGGAAGTCATCCAGATGGAAGGCCTGTCCGCCCACGCGGATGCTGACGAGCTGATCCGATGGATGCACGCTGCCCCCACTGCACCGGCCATGACCTACATCACGCATGGGGAAGCAGACTCATCCGACACCATCCGGACCAGGATCAAACGTGAACTGGGCTGGAAGGCCCGCGTGCCCGAGTACCTTGAATCCGTGTCCCTGGACCATCCCTCGTAGCCAGGAAATCTCCCCCACCGCACCGCCTGGTACGCGGCGGGCGTGGTCGGGCCTTTCGTCCCTTTTACGGGTTCTGCCGGAGGTATCTACTGGAGGAACACCGGCCCCGCTTCGGGCCTTCCCAGCCAAGATTGGAGCGGACCTGGCCATGACCGAGGTACTGCGATACGAAGTCGGCTCCGGAACAGTTCTGGTTGAAGTGGATGACAACAGTTATGGAGTGAACCACCCTGCCCGGAACGAGCAAGGAATCCTCGATGTGGGCCGGCGCCTTGAAGATGCGCTGGCCAGTATCCGTCCGGCCGCCACTGCCGTAGTGGAGGCCATGAGGGAACTGGCTCCCGAGCAGATGGAAATCGAATTCGGCGTCAAACTGGCAGGGGATGCAGGGGCTGTCATCGCCAGAAACAGCACGGAGGGCCACTTCATCCTCCGGATGTCGTGGCCCGCGGCCGCGGTCATCCCGCTGGAGGAAGAATAAGGCCCCAACCAACGCGGGGCCGGGTGCCACTCAGGGAGGGTGGGCATGATGTTTGAATTCCAGGACAGGACCGATGCCGGCCGAAGACTGGGACAAAAACTGATTGAGCTGCGGGGACAGGACGTGGTGGTGCTGGGGTTGCCCCGCGGCGGGGTTCCGGTGGCTTTTGAGGTTGCGAAGGTCCTCGAAGCGCCGCTGGATGTCATCGTGGTGCGCAAGCTGGGCTTGCCGTTCCAGCCGGAAGTGGCGATGGGAGCCATTGGGGAAGGCAACGCACGGGTGGTGGACCCGCACATCGTCTCCCTGGCAGGCGTTGGAAAAGATGCCCTGCGGGCGGTGGAGCGGAGTGAACGCGAACTGCTGGAGTCCCGGGTGGTGCGTTACCGGCAGGGGCGCCCCCGGGTGGACCTGAAAGGCCGCACTGCGCTCATCGTCGATGACGGCATCGCCACGGGATCCACCGCCCGTGTCGCCTGCACCGTCGCGCGGCAACTGGGAGCCGCGCGGGTGGTTCTGGCTGTGCCGGTCGCCCCCCACAGGGCGCTGGCCTCGCTGACCGAAGCCGACGCCGTCGTCTGCCTCCTTCCGGCCCGGAACTTCCATGCGGTGGGCAACTACTACCGCGATTTCTCCCCCACCGGGGATGAGGAGGTCCTGCAACTGCTTGAGGCTGCCGGACGCCTGCTCCCTGCCAGGGGAAGCATGCCCGCTGCCTTCGACGAGGAAGCCGTCGAAGCGGACGTGGAAATCCCCACGGACAATGTAAGCCTCCGCGGAAACCTGAACCTGCCCGCACGGTGCAGTGCCATTGTGCTTTTTGCCCACGGCAGCGGCAGCAGCCGTCACAGCCCCCGCAACCGGCTGGTTGCCTCGGTCCTCCAGAAAGCCGGCCTGGGTACCCTGCTGCTCGATCTGCTGACCCCCGCTGAGGAAATCGTCCGGGAGAAGGTTTTCGATATCGGCCTGCTCGCACGGCGGCTTACGGCAGCCACACAATGGCTCAGTACGAGGGATGACACGGCGTCAAGCCATGTTGGTTACTTTGGCGCCAGCACCGGTGCCGGTGCCGCGCTGTGGGCGGCGGCAGAGCCCGGCGCGCAGGTGCGGGCCATAGTTTCAAGGGGCGGGCGCCCGGACCTGGCCGGCCCACGGCTGGCCGCTGTCCGTGCCCCCACTCTCCTGATTGTCGGCAGCGCCGACACACATGTCCTTGCCCTGAACCGCGAGGCCATGGCCCGGATGCATGCGCCGACCCGGCTGGAAATCATCCGCGGTGCCACGCACCTCTTCGAAGAACCAGGGACCCTGCCCCAAGCGGCCGCACTGGCCGCCGCGTGGTTCGTCCGCTACCTGCTGCCCGCCGGAAACGAGGACGCTGAAGGGGAGGTGCGGCTATGAACGCCGGCAGCCGCAAAGCCCACCGTCTGCACAGCAGACCGGACCGGCATCGTCAGGCGTCGAGTTTCGTCAGCGGCGCATAACGGAGCAGGAGGCGCTTCTCCCCGACGTCGAACTTCACCTTGGCGACAGTTTTGTCCCCTGCGCCTTCGAGGGCCAGCACCGTTCCGTTGCCGAAGCTGGTGTGGTTGACCTTGTCCCCGACGCTCACCGCCACGATTTCCTTCTGTGGCTGGACCCGGTTCTTGGCAATGATGGCGGGAACGTCAGCATTGAAACCGGCTGAGGAATCCGCGGCCGCACCACGGGCCGTGCCAGCGCCCCAGAACGAGCCGCCGTACCGGCTGGAGCCGATGGACCCGCCGCTCCCCCAACCGCCGGCCTGCCTGCTGGTGCCTTCGCGCTTCCACTCCACCAGCTCTGACGGAATCTCTTCGAGGAACTGGCTGGCGGGGTTGTACTGGCTCTGGCCCCACATGCTGCGGACTTCGGAGCGGGTGACGTAGAGCCGTTTGCGCGCGCGGGTCAGGCCCACGTAGGCGAGCCGGCGTTCTTCGGCGAGCTCCTTGGGATCAGTGGCGGAGCGTTGGTGCGGGAACAGCCCGTGCTCCATTCCGGTCAGGAACACCACGGGGAATTCGAGGCCCTTGGCGGTGTGGAGGGTCATCAGCGTGACCACGCCCAGCCGTTTGGCTTCCGCCACGGCGGCGTCGATGTCCGCGCCCGGCGCGTCAGGGATCTGGTCCGCGTCCGCCACCAGGGAGACCTGCTCCAGGAAGGCGCCCAGGGAACCCTCCGGGTTCTCCTGTTCGTATTCACGCACGACGGCGACCAGTTCAGCCAGGTTCTCCACCCGCGACTCATCCTGCGGATCGGTGCTGGAACGCAGCCCGGCCAGGTACCCGGTCTGCTCCAGGACGGCCTCCAGCGCCGCGGCCGCACCGGAGCCGGTGGCAACCTCGGCGAGGTCGTCGAGCAGCTTCACAAAACCCAGGACAGCGTTGACCGAGCGGGTGGCCATGCCGGGCGCCTCCTGGGCCCGGCGGGCGGCGGCCATAAAGGACATCCGCTCCCGCTGTGCCAGGGCAGCCACTGCACCTTCGGCGCGGTCGCCGATCCCGCGCTTGGGTTCGTTGAGCACCCGGCGCAGGTTGACGTCGTCGTCCGGGTTCACCAGCACCCGGAGGTAGGCGAGGGCGTCCTTGATTTCCTTGCGCTCGTAGAACCTGGTGCCGCCCACCACCTTGTAGGGCAGGCCCACGCGGACCAGCACGTCCTCGATGGAACGGGACTGCGCGTTGGTGCGGTAGAAGATGGCGACGTCGCCGGGGCGGAGGTTGTCCTCGTCCTGCAGCCGGTCGATCTCCTTGGCGATGAACCGGGCTTCGTCGTGTTCGTTTTCGCCCACGTAGCCGACGATCTTGTGGCCCTCGCCCTCGGCAGTCCACAGCCGTTTTTCGGGGCGGTTGGGGTTCCGTGAGATGACCGAGTTCGCGGCGCTGAGGATGTTCTGGGTGGAGCGGTAATTCTGCTCCAGCTTGATGGTGCGGGCATCCGGGTAATCGTTCTCGAACTCAACGATGTTGCGGATGTCAGCGCCGCGGAAGGCATAGATGGATTGGTCGGAGTCGCCCACCACGGTCAGTTCGGAGGCACCCGGCCCCTCGCCCACAATTTCGCGCACCAGGGCGTACTGGGCGTGGTTGGTGTCCTGGTATTCGTCCACGAGCACGTGCCGGAACCGCCGCCGGTAGGAGTCCGCGAGCGCGGGGAAGGCACGGAACATGTAGACGGTTTCAGCGATGAGGTCGTCGAAGTCCATGGCGTTGGCCTGGCGCAGCCGCTGCGTGTAGCCCTTGAAGACGTCGGCCACGGCCGATTCGAAGGGATCATTATGGTTGGCGGACAAGGCGTAGGAATCGGCGTCGATCAGCTCGTTCTTAAGTGCCGAGATCTTGTGCTGGATGGCCTTGGGCGCGAACTTCTTGGGGTCCAGGTCCAGGCTCTTGGACACCTGGGTGACAAGCCGGAGGGAGTCCGCGGAGTCGTAGATGGAGAAGTTCGACTTCAAACCGACGTTTGCCGCCTCCTGGCGCAGGATCCGCACACAGGAGGAGTGGAACGTGGAGATCCACATGATCTTGGCGCGCCCACCCACCAGTGCCGAGATGCGCTCCCGCATCTCTGCGGCGGCCTTGTTGGTGAAGGTGATGGCCAGGATCTCGCCGTGATGGGCACGCCGCGTGGCAATCAGGTAGGCGATCCTGTTGCTGAGCACGCGGGTCTTGCCCGAGCCGGCACCGGCCACAATCAGCAGGGCGCTGCCCGCGTGCTTGACCGCTTCCTCCTGCTGGGGATTCAGGCCCTCCAGGAGTTCTGCGGCATTGGGCCTGTGGTGCGTTTCATGGTGTCCCTGGCCGCCGCTGCCCTCGCCGGAAGCCTGCTGAGTGGCCCATCCCGGGTTCGGGGTGCTGCGCTCCAGGCTACTTTCCGGAGCGTGTTCGGCATTGCTGTCGGCGCCGTTGCCGGTCCCCCGGGCAGTACCGCCGCCACCGAATTCCGGGAACGCGGCAAAGCCTTCCGGGCGCGACTTGGTGGTGGCGGCAGCCTTGGAGGCGGCCTTGAACGGTCCGTCAGAGTACGGGTCAAACAACATATCCATGGTGCCTACAAGTCTAGGCGGTAGGACTGACAGTCACTTCAGCCTGTGGATAACGTCTCACTCTGCCGTGACCCAAACCAATCGGGCCCCGGAATCCGGGCTCAGGTGACCGAGCCCGCCTCAAGGGCCGTCCGCAACTCGCGCACCGCCGTCGTGCCTCCGGCCATGAACCAGTCCAGGCCGTTGATGCGGACAGTATCCGTGGCGCCGCCGGCGGCGCGGACGATTGCCTGGCCGGGCAGCCAGTCCCATTCGGGGCAGCTGTGCTGGAACCAGCAGCCCAGTTGCCCGTCGGCCACCCGACCCAGGTCGCAGGATCCCGAGCCGAACATCCGCAGGGCGGCCGCGGAGGTGGCCGCCGAATGCCAGGGCATGGCGCACAGCGGATCCAGCAGCCAGGTGGGGTGGATGTAGGTGGCGGCCCCGAGTTCGGCCAGTGGTGTTGCGTTGCGCGCGCCGCCGTCGTCCTTGAAGGCGGTCAGTGCCCCGCCGTTCAGGGTTGCCGGGTGGGCCTTGCCGCCGAGCCAGAGTTTGTCCTCCTCCGGCTGGAAGATGGCGCCGAGCAGGACGTCGGAGGAGTCCTTGAGGGCGATGGCCGAGCACCAGTAGGTGGACCCGTGCAGGAAGTTGTAGGTGCCGTCCACCGGATCGATGACCCAGGTGCGGCCGCTGGTGCCGGCCACCGAGGCGCCCTCCTCGCCGAGGATCCCGTCGTCGGGGCGGCAGCGCCGCAGCTGCTCCAGCACGTACGCCTCCGCAGCGTGGTCCGCGGCCGTCACCACGTCCGAGACCGATGTCTTCTGCTGCGACTGCAGGCCGGCCATGCGCATCAGGAGCGCAAGCTGGCCGGCTTCCCGGACCAGGGCGGCCGCCAGTTGGTAGTCGTCCAGGGTGGGGTCAAGTTCAAGGGCGCTGTGCCTGCCGGTGGTCATTGACCCAGTTTATGGGGCGGGATAATGGTGCCATGGCTAAGACCCCAGCGCAGCGGATCAAGAAGCACGGCTCGAAGGCTGTTGTTCCCCAGCACAACCTGCCGCCTGTCATCAATCCCACCACGGCACGCTCGCCGCAGAAGGCGCAGAGCAACAGCAACCTCATCCTGATCGCCGGTGTGGTGGTCAGCCTGTTCCTGTTCTGGTACCTCCACCTGCTGACCCTGAACCAGCTCACCCAGCTCTCGGGCGGACTTGCCATGCCGGATTCCCTGGTGGGCGGCTTTGACCCCGGGTACGTGGGCCAGCTGCGCGATGCCATGGACGGCGACGCCCGTGGCCAGCTCAACTACGTCCACAAGACGGCGGGCACCCTGTTCCCGCTCATCTTCGGTTTCACGTGGCTGCTGCTGATCGGAACAAACGTGGCCCGGAATTCCCTCCGCTGGGCGCTCTGGGCCCTCCCGCTGCTGTTTGTGGTGGCCCGGCTGTGGGGCAACGTCGCCATCGATGCCCTGTTTGGATCAGGAACGCCCGACGCCGGCCAGGTGGGCCTCGCCTCCGGTCTCACCCTTGCCGGCTGGGTCCTGCTGGTCCTCAGCCTGCTGGCTGGCGCGGCGGCAGTGTTCCTGGCAAGCCGGGAGCGCCGGTCCCCCGCCCCGGAACGTACGCCATAGCCCTCAGCTCCTTGCGGTGCCGGTGCACCCGCCGGGCAATCACCAGTCCTGCGGTGGCCATGCCCACGGTCACCGGATAGCCCATCAGCCGCTCCAGCGTGCCCGGTTCCGGAACATCCAACCGCGTCAGCCCCGCGGTCACGAGCGCAGCAGCCGACACCAGGCCGCAGGCAAGGATGAACCACGCCATGGGGGTTTTGTGCAGCCAGAGCAGGCCCAGGACCAGGAGGGCCAGCGCGCCGGCGATGAAGTACATCACGGCGCCCACGAAATGCCAGCCCGAGCCCACGTCTTCGGGCACCAGGCCCACCAGCACCGTGCCCGCCCCCGCAGTTCCGGTGAGGACCCGCACCGCTGCGGCGGCCACCCATGGCTTCCTGCGGCGGGGCTGGACAGCGGCGCCGGGCCGGGCGGCCACGCGGAGCAGCGCGGTGCTGAGCAGCAGCGCCCCCAGGAACATCCCGAGCCCCTGGACCACAAAAGAGGCATTCATCAGCCAGTTCAAGGGCGAGCACACCTCCCGGCCATCGTAGATCCCGCAGTGGATGGCGCCCAGGTCACTGATATAGCCGGTGCGGAGGTCATAGGGACGGGGGCCGGCCCAGGCGCCTATCACTGCCGCCTCGGCCGCGAAATACTGCAGGACGCTCAGGACGGACCACGCGCCGATGTACTGCCGGGTGGATGTTGTATCGGGGATATAGGCCACCGCGGAAGCAGCGGACGGGGCTGATCTCATGCCAAGAGCGTAGTACGGGCGCGCACCTTGTATGCTGGTATCCGTGTCCGGACGGACCGGCCCTGCCGGATCGTCGGGAAACATGCCCTCGTAGCTCAGTGGATAGAGCACGGCTCTCCTAAAGCCGGTGTCGTTGGTTCGATTCCAATCGAGGGCACTTGAACTTGTCCGTCCAGGAGTTTGACCTCCGCGCGTACCTCCTGGGCCCCGCCACGGGCTCCGGGCGGCCTGGAACCTGGGCTGTTGATCGCCAATTGCTGGACCGCGCAACCGGCACCCGCGGAACCTTTTCCGGCGTCCTGCATTTCTCCCCCACCGACGACGGCGGCCTGGCCTTCCATGAGGAAGGCACCATGCGCTGGCCCACCTTTACAGGTCCCGCCTCACGCGATTACGTCCTCAAACCCGGCGGCCAACCGGATGCCCTTGACGTGTTCTTCCCCGACGGCCGGCCGTTCCACCGGATGAGCTTCACGCCGGCAGCCAGCCACGACAATCACTGGTGCGATCCGGACACCTACCGCGTCAGGTACACCTACGGGGGCCCGGACCGGTTCGGGTACACGTGGGATGTCACCGGCCCGGGCAAGGACCTGCTGCTCACCTCGCGGCTGCACAGGATGCCGGGCGGACGGCTAGGCTCGGAACCGTGAAAGCCCGCATTGTTGTCTCCGCCGTCTGTGTGTTCGATGCCGCCGGCCGGCTCCTGACTGTCCGCAAGCGCGGCACCGGAATGTTCATGCACCCCGGCGGGAAGCCCGAGGCCGGCGAGACCGCTGTGCAGGCAGCGGCACGCGAGCTCAGGGAAGAAGTAGGGATCGTGGTGCAGCCGGGCGAGCTGGAGCTGATGGGTGTCTGGATCGCGGATGCCGCAAATGAGGCCGCCACGGACATCGAGGCAACGGTTTTCCGGGCGCCGGGGACCTGGACGGCGCATCCTTCAGCGGAAATCGAGGAGATCCGCTGGCTGGACCTGGCCGAGCTTGCCCGTGGCGCGGTACTTCCCGCGGACCTGGCACCGCTCCTGACGGACCACATCCTGCCGGAGCTCGCGTCATCCGGCATCCAAGGGTGAGATCCCGGCGCTAAGACACGTCCTGGGCGCCGGGATCCCGCCACTCGATCGGGGTCAGTACTCCGGAACTGCTTCCACAGCCACAGCCGTTGCCTCAGCGAACTGGGTCCGGTACAGCTCGGCGTAGCGGCCCTCGGCTGCGAGCAGCTCGGTGTGCGAGCCGCGCTCCACGATCTGCCCGTCCTCCACCACCAGGATCATGTCGGCGGCACGGATGGTTGACAGCCGGTGGGCAATCACGACGGCGGTGCGCCCCTCGAGCGCTGCGCCGAGGGCTGCCTGGACGGCTGCCTCGTTCGTGGAATCGAGTGCCGCCGTCGCCTCATCCAGGATCACCACGCGCGGCTGGGAAATCAGAAGCCGGGCGATGGTGAGCCGTTGGCGTTCGCCGCCGGAGAGCCGGTAGCCGCGCTCCCCCACCACTGTGTCCAGGCCGTCCGGCAGGGACCGGATCATGGTTTCCAGGCGGGCCTGCCGGATGGCGTCCCACATGTCATCCTCGGTGGCGTCCGGCCGGGCGAGCCGGAGGTTGGAGGAAATGGACTCGTGGAACAGATGGCCGTCCTGGGTGACCATGCCCAGTGTGGCGCGCATCGAATCGAACGTGAGGTCACGGACATCCACGCCCACGCCGCCGTCGAGTCCGCCGAAGCGCACAGCGCCGGAGTCGACATCGTAGAGCCGCGAGAGCAACTGGGCGATGGTGGACTTGCCGGCTCCGGAGGATCCCACCAGGGCCACTGTCTGCCCCGGTTCCACCCGGAAGCTGATCCCGTGCAGCACTTCCTCGCCGCCACGGGTGTCCAGCGTGGAGACATCCTCGAGGGATGCCAGCGAGACCTTGTCGGCGGACGGGTAGGAGAAGCGGACGTTGTCGAACTCCACGGACAGCGGGCCGCCCGGCGATTCGACAGCATCCGGCTTCTGCCGGATCAGCGGCTTGAGGTCCAGGATTTCAAAGACACGCTCGAAGCTGACCAGGGCGCTCATGATTTCCACCCGGGCGTTGGAGAGGGCCGTGAGCGGAGCGTAGAGCCGGGTGAGCAGCAGGGCCAGGACCACCACGTCACCTGCAGCCAGCTGACCGCCAAGCGCGAGCCAGCCGCCGAGGCCGTACACCAGCGCCAGGGCAAGGGCGGAGACCAGCGTGAGCGCTGTGACGAAGGTGAACTGCAGCATGGCCGTACGGACGCCGATGTCACGCACCCGGCCGGCGCGGACCGCAAACTCGCGGGATTCCTCGTCCGGCCGTCCGAAGAGCTTCACCAGGGTAGCGCCGGGCGCTGAGAAGCGCTCCGTCATCTGGGTGCCCATGGCGGCGTTGTGTTCCGCGGCCTCGCGCCGCAGGTCCGCCAGCCTGGAGCCCATCCGGCGGGCCGGGATCAGGAAGATCGGCAGCAGGATCATGGCCAGGACGGTGACCAGCCAGGACTTGTTCAGCATCACCACGAGAGTCAGGGCGAGCGCCACGACGTTGCTGACCACTCCTGAAAGGGTGCCGGCGAAGGCGGACTGCGCACCGATCACGTCATTGTTGAGCCGGCTGACCAGCGCCCCGGTACGGGTGCGCGTGAAGAACGCGATCGGCATTTTCTGCACGTGGTCGAAAACCTTCGTGCGCAGGTCCACGATCACGCCTTCGCCGATCGTGGACGACAGCCATCTGGTCACCAGGCCGATCCCCGCTTCGGCCACGGCCACCAGTGCGATCAGCACGGCGAGCCAGATCACCGTTCCGGCCTCAGCACGGGCGATAATCGCGTCCACCACCTGCCCGGCGAGCACCGGCGTCGCGACCGCCAGAACCGCCATCACAATGGACAGCAGCACAAAGGCGATCAATCTGGTTCGGTGCGGCCTCGCGAAACCGAAGACACGCTTCAGGGTCTCCTTGGAGAACGGCTTGGAACCGCTCGAGGCGCGGGTGATGTTGTAGAGGGAGCTCCACGCGACCCGATCCATGCTCATCGTGGTTGCTCCGTTGCGCCGGTCATCAATTCAGTTACCATCCCATTTTCAACATTCCAGCGGACATCGAGCTCGACGTTTTCGAGCAGTCTCCGGTCATGGGTTACTAACAGCAAAGCGCCGTCATAACTTCCCAGGGCCTCTTCCAGCTGCTCAATGGCGGGCAGGTCAAGGTGGTTGGTGGGCTCATCCAGTACCAGCAGGTTGACGCCGCGTGCCTGCAGCAGGGCCAGAGCCGCCCGGGTACGTTCCCCCGGCGAGAGCGAGTCAACGGGACGGGCGGTGTGGTCAGCCTTCAGGCCGAACTTCGCCAGCAGGGTGCGGACCTCAGCCGGCGTGAGGTCAATGAGAACGGCTTCGACGGCGTCGGCAAGGCTCAGGTGCCCGGCCAGCAGCCCACGGGCCTGGTCGATCTCCCCGATGGCCACCGAGGCGCCCATGGCGGCATTTCCGGAGTCCGGCTCCTGGACGCCCAGCAGCAGGCGGAGCAACGTCGATTTACCGGCGCCGTTGGGGCCGGTGATGCCGATCCGCTCGCCGGCGTTGAGCTGGAGATTGACCGGTCCGAGGGTGAAGCTTCCCTGATTTACGACGGCGTCGCGCAGGGTTGCCACCACGGCACTGGAGCGCGGTGCCTGGCCGATGGTGAACTGCAGCTGCCATTCCTTCCGCGGTTCCTCCACGACGTCCAGCCGGGCGATCCGGGATTCCATCTGCCGGACCTTCTGGGCCTGCTTCTCCGAGGACTCGGTGCTGGCGGCCCGGCGGATCTTGTCATTGTCCGGGCTCTTCTTCATGGCGTTCCGCACGCCCTGGGAGCTCCATTCACGCTGGGTGCGCGCCCGGGAGACGAGGTCTGCCTTGGTGGAGGCGAACTCCTCGAACTTTTCCCGTGCGTGGCGGCGCGCCACGGCGCGCTCCTCCAGGAACGCCTCGTAGCCGCCGTCGTACACGGCAACGGAGTTCTGGGCGAGGTCCAGTTCCACGATGGTGGTGACGCAGCGGGCCAGGAATTCGCGGTCATGGGACACCAGCACCGCACCGCCGCGAAGGCCCTGGACAAAAGCCTCCAGCTTGGCCAGGCCGGCGAGGTCCAGATCGTTGGTGGGCTCATCCAGCAGGACGATGTCGAACCGGCTGAGCAGCAGCGAAGCCAGGGCCACGCGCGCAGCCTGCCCGCCGGAAAGTCCCGTCATGGGGGCATCGGCGCCGGTCTCCAGCCCAAGATCGGCAAGGACTGCAGGAATGCGTTCGTCGAGGTCCGCCGCCCCGGAAGCCATCCAGCGGTCAAAGGCCAGGGAGTAAGCGTCATCGGCGCCGGGAGCTCCCGAGCCCAGGGCCTCGGCGGTGGACTCCATCTCGGCTGTCGCCTGCGCGCATCCGGTCCGGCGTGCGATGTACGCGGCCACAGTCTCCCCCGCCACGCGTTCGTGTTCCTGGGGAAGCCACCCCACGAAGGCGTCGGAAGGCGCAAGGCTGACGGTGCCGGCCTGGGGCTCGTCCACCCCGGCAAGCAAGCGCAGCAGGGTGGACTTGCCGGCCCCGTTGGCGCCCACCACGCCCACCACGTCACCGGGCGCCACTGTCAGGGACAGGTTTGAGAAGAGGGTGCGGTGGTCGTGGCCACCGGAAAGGTCTTTGGCAACAAGGGTTGCAGTCATGTGTGTGGGCTCTTTCCTCTCACTGCCGCCGGGCCGGAGGAGCTGCGTGAATCCGCCGGGAACTGCGGGGAAATCGGCAGCCTGGCGCTCCGCAAAGTGCCGGGGCACTAAAGAGCCCGCCGGTCCGGACTTGGGGGGTGTACGGACCAACGGGCTCGACCATCAAGCATAGTCGACTCCCTACCCCGGACCAAATTGCACAGAAACGTCAGGCTAAAATCATTGCAAACATCCGTTCTGCAGAGAGCCCTTAATGCCCATCCATGCCAAAGCGTTCCAACGCTGGCTGCAAGGCATCGCCCCGGACAAGAGCACGTCTGATATTTGCCGGGTGTCCGGTATCAAGCGGACCACCCTGGCGCAACAGCTGGTCCGCGGCAAAGTCGCAGAGACGACCGTGGTGAGCATCAGCCGCGCCTACAACATCAATCCGCTTTCGGCGCTTGCGTCCTTTGACACCTATACGTCCCTGGCGGAGCCGGCCCCTCAGCCCACCCGGTCCGAGCTCATCAGCCAGATCGCCACAGCGGATCTGCTGCGGGCCATTCTGGCACGCTCAATCGGCGCGCCGGCAGGCCCGTCGTCGGCCGGAACGCCAGCGCCGGCGGCGTCCGGGGCGGAGGCGTCTGCCCTTGAGCCGCCCCCGCATGCCACCTCAGTGAAGAACTGGGTGGAGGCAATCGACGACGGCGAGCTGCGGCACCGGGTTTCGGAGGCCACCGGGATCGCTCCGCAGAATTATTCCGCCCAGCTGACCGCAAACCGGCTGGCGCCCGAACTGGCCATAGCCACTTCCCTGGCCGCAGGCGTGGGACCGGCCACCGGCCTGGTAGCCACGGGGCTGGTCACGGAGGCGGAAGCGGGATGGGCCGAGGGAGCCCGCCAGGCAGCCCTTTCCAGCCTCTCGGACGGCGAACTGACCACCCTGGCCGGAGAGCGGCTCCAGGCCCTCGGCCGCGCGCTCCGCCGGCAGGAACATGACCACGACCAAGCCGCAAAGATCTGGGAGAACCTGGGATGATCGAAATCCTGCAGTGGTCCACACTGGCCGTATGTGTCCTGGTGGCCGCTGCCCGCGTCCCCAGCGCACTTCGAAGGGAAAACCGGTCCCTCTTTTACCTGTTCGCACTGATAGCCCTGGCCATCCTCCTCAGCATCGAGGCACCCTACGTTGCCATCGATTCGGCGCTTGGCGGTGTCAACGCCGCGAACCTTATCCTCCGCTTTGTCATCTTCGCTGCCATCTTCTTTGTGGGCATCCGGATCACCAAAGGGTTCGATGCCCCTGACGGCTACCGGCTCATTACCGGGCCGGTCGGCATGGCTGCGCTTGGGCTTGTCTCGGTCACGGTGGTGGCTGTTTTCCTGATG
The DNA here is from genome assembly GCF_051857465.1 of Pseudarthrobacter cremeus. Taxonomy (NCBI): domain Bacteria; kingdom Bacillati; phylum Actinomycetota; class Actinomycetes; order Micrococcales; family Micrococcaceae; genus Pseudarthrobacter; species Pseudarthrobacter cremeus. The sequence goes on from NZ_JBPZHC010000005.1 coordinate 293,263, forward strand.
ATGGATACAGCGGGGTCTTCCGCGGGCATGGCCGCTGTGGCAGGGAAGGATGGCCGCAACGCGGTGCTCGCGGAGTACTACGGCGCGGCAGGCCGGGCCTACCCCGCCTACGTCTCCCTGGTCCTGCTGCCCACAATGTGCCGGGCCTGCCGAAGCAGCCTTCCGGCGCTGGTGCGGTTGGCCGCCCTGCTGCTGGCCATCGGTTCGGTTGCCGTGGGCCTGACTTTGCTGTTCCCGCTGATCCCGCGGGAAATAGGCTCTGTGCAGTTCGTGGTCAACTACACAGCGGTGCTCTGCTTTGTGGTCGGCCTGGCGCTGATCTGGGTCGCCAGGGTCCGCTATGGGGGTAAAGTTTCGCCCCGGCAGACATCTACTGAAAAGTAACCTTGCCCGCGTTTCACAAAATCATTATTTATGGAACAATCATGAATGTGTGAAGGTCGGTGCCGGTGTTTGCGAACGGGGATAACTTCTTGGACGCCGGACCATTGAGTCCTTTGCGCACATTGGGGGGATGAGTGGTGGCGGCCTTTGGGGACCGCCCCCACTCAGCCTGTTTAACGGCACGGCAAGGACTCCCCGGCACGGGTTAGCGGCCTGATACTATTCGGGGCTTTAGCCGAGTTCCTGCCGGACCAGGGGCAGGACCTCGGAGCCCAGCAACTCGATCGATTCCAGCACCAGCTTCTGCGGAACGGACGAGAAATCGAGCTGGAAGATCTGCCGGTCATGCTGGAGGTGGCCGTGCATCCGGATGATCTTCTCGGCCACCTGCTCGGGGTTTCCCACAAACAGGGCGCCGCCCGGAGCGGATTCCATGTTGTACGTGACTCCGCTGGGCGTTGGGAAGCCCCGCTCGGCGGAAAGCCGGCGCATCGTGTCGGTCCAGTACGGCTGGAAGGCCTGCTTGGCCCGCCCATCCACGGCCTTCCCTGAACCGGAGGCGCGATCGCGCAGGACCAGGCCAGGGGTACTGACACCGATTTTCAGCCCTGCATTCTTTGACCCTGGATCCTTGGACGCTGCATTATTGGACGCTGCATCACCGAAGCCGTGCTCTGCGGCGCTCTTGCGGTAAAGCTCGGCATGACGCTCGAAATTCCGCACCGACCCGCCAAGGAGCGCGTAGATGACGTTCTTGCCCAGGGCTGCGGCGCGCTCCGTTGACCGCGGGGTTCCGCCCGTGGCGATCCAGATATCCAGTTCTGCGCTGCCGTCCGCCCCGGGGAAGGGGCGGGGCAGGATCCGGGCGTCCTCGAGCGCAGGCCTGAACTTCCCGCTCCAGGTGACCCGTTCTTGGGCGTTGATCCTCAGCAGCAGGTCAAGCTTCTCCTCGTAGAGGGCGTCATAGTCCTCCAGCTTTGCGCCGAAAAGGGCGTAGGACTCGATGAAGCTGCCACGTCCGGCTGTGAGTTCAGCCCTCCCCTGGCTGATGAGGTCAATCGTGGCGAACTGCTGGAACACGCGCACCGGGTCCTCGGTACTGAGCACGGTGACAGCGCTGCCCACCTTGATCTGCCGGGTCTGCGCGGCCACGGCGGCAAGCACCGTGCTGGGCGAGGTAACCGAGTAGTCCGGCCGATGATGCTCGCCGACGCCGAAGTAGTGCAGCCCCACTTCATCGGCAAGGCGGGCCCGCTCAAGGATGTCCTGGGTGTTCCGGGCGGCCGGGACCGTAGTGCCGTTGACGGGATCCGTGTGGATATCGCCGAAGGTGAAGATTCCAAGTTCCATGCAGCTACCGTACGAACCTCAAGGTCACCAACTGGAACGGGCGCAGCGAAAGTTCCGCTCCCAGGCCTGTTCCGGGCTTTCCGCCGGCAGTCTTGACCCCCGGTGCGTCGGCGGGACGCTCAAGCAGATCGGTCGCCTGGACCTTTTTGCCAGGGAAGTTCGCCTTCAGCGCGCCAGTGGACCGCTGCCCCAGGGACTCATAGAGCCGCACCACAACATCGCCTGAACCGTCTTCGGCCAGCTTGACGGCCTCAATGACAAGAGCGGGGTTGTCGACTGTGAACAGCGGCTCCACGTCGTGGGCACCCTTCACCATCCGCGGCACGAGGTTGGTGCGGTAGCCCTCCTCCACGGCCTCCGCGATCCCGGCACCGGGCCGGACGGTCACTGTCAGTTCGTGGTGGCCACGGTCCGCCGTCGGGTCCGGGAACTTGGGCGCGCGCAACAGCGAGAGGCGCACGTTCGTGGTGGTTCCGCCGTCGGACTCCCTGATGCTCCTGGTGACGTCGTGCCCGTACGTGGATGAGTTGGAAATGGCGACGCCGTACCCCGGTTCGGCGACGTGGATCCAGCGGTGCGCGCAGATCTCGAACTTCGCAGCCTCCCAGGAGGTGTTGACGTGGGTGGGCCGGAAGACGTGGCCGAACTGCGTCTCTGACGCAGAACGGTCCGCTTTGACGTCCAGCGGGAATCCCAACTTGAGCAGTTTCTCGCGCTCCTGCCAGTCAACGGCCGTGGTGATGCTCAGGGAGTCGCTGCCGGCTTCCAGCGTGATCCGCTGGGTCACCGGTGAGGAGCCCGCAACCCGTTCCACCACCACAACAGCGCTGGTGCCCGGGCGCTCAAGGCTGACAGCCTGTGTTTCCGTCAGGGCTGTGACGTTGCGGCGGTAGAACTCGTCGATGTCCCAGGCGTCCCATTCGTTCGGGGTATCCCGGTGGAGTTCGAGCAGGTTGCCGCGGGTTCCGGGAGCGATGGCGTCGCGGCCGGTGGCGTGGTCGGTGAGGGAGGCAAGCAGCCCATCAGAATCCACCACGGCCCTGATCACTCCGTTGTCCAGCACATAGCCGCCGTCGGCAGCGGTGGCCTGGACCGGTTCGCCGGGTGCCGCCGGTTCTGCCACGCCCAGGGCCGGGACCCCGTTCCGTGCATGGGGAGCCGCATTGAGCAGGAAGGTCCTTGATCCTTGACCCACCAACGCAGCGGCCGCCTGGCCGATCAGGGCTTCGAGTCCTTCGCTGATGGCAGCGTAGTTCCGCTCCGCGTCCTGGTGGACCCAGGCAATGGAACTGCCGGGCAGGATGTCGTGGAACTGGTGCAGCAGTACCAGCCTCCAAAGCCGCTTCAGTTCTTCAGCCGGATAGGCGAAGGCACCGGCGCTGCGGACGGCTGCGGTGGCGCACCAGAGTTCGGCCTCGCGGAGGAGGTGTTCGCTGCGCCGGTTGCCGCGCTTGGTCTGCGCCTGGCTGGTGTACGTCCCACGGTGGAGCTCCAGGTACATCTCGCCGGCCCAGACGGGCAGGGCGGTGTACTCTTCCTCCGCCTGGGTGAAGAAGCTTTCCGCGGAGCCCACCCGGACCTTGGGCGAGCCTTCGAGGTCCGCGGCCCGGTGGGCGGCTGCCAGCATTTCACGCGTGGGCCCGCCGCCGCCGTCGCCATAGCCGAACGGCACCAGGGAGGTGGTGCCTCTCCCGTGGTCGCGGTAGTTCCGCTCTGCGTGGGCGAGGTCGCGCGCGCTCAGTTCGGAGTTGTACGTGTCCACCGGCGGGAAGTGCGTGAAGAGCCGGGTGCCGTCGATGCCTTCCCAGTTGAAGGTGTGGTGCGGCATCCGGTTGATCTGGTTCCACGAGATCTTCTGGGTGAGGAACCAGCGGCTGCCGGCCGATTTGACGATCTGCGGCAGGGCGGCGGAGTAGCCGAAGGAGTCCGGCAGCCACGCCTCCCGGCATTCAACGCCGAACTCGTCCAGGAAGAAGTTCTTGCCCTCGACGAACTGCCGGGCCATCGCTTCACCGCCGGGCAGGTTGGTGTCTGATTCCACCCACATGCCGCCCACCGGGACGAACTGGCCGGCTTTGACCTTCTCGCGGATGCGGCCGAAGAGCTCAGGATAGAACTCCTTCATCCAGGCAAACTGCTGGGCGGACGAGCACGAGAACACGAACCCCGGGTCCTCATCCATCAGCGCCACCACGTTGGAGAACGTCCTGGCGCACTTGCGGATGGTCTCGCGCACGGGCCACAGCCAGGCGGAGTCGATATGGGCGTGGCCGGTGGCCACGAGCTGGTGCGCAGACGCATATGCGGGCCGCGACAGGACTTCCGCCAGGGCCTCGCGTCCGGCGGCTGCGGTACCGGCGACGTCGTCGGGATCCATCCGGTCCATCATCCGTTCCAGCGCACGAAGGATCTCGTGGCGGCGGGGCAGCTCGGTGGGGAGCTCGTGCATCAGCCCGGCGATGGTCCGGATGTCCTGCTGGAGCTCCCAGACGTTCTGGTTCAGTTCGGCAATGGCGATGGTGCCCAGCCGGTACTGCGGTGCCGTACCGGCCGTTGCCTTGTCCCCGTAGGGTGTGGCGGCGAAGGTCCAGCCCTGGGCAACATCGGGGTTGGCCGCGGCTTCGACGTAGAAGTCAACGGCCATGCCGCTGCCCAGCAGTTTCAGCGGGATGTACTGGTTCCGCGGTGAAATGGCTTTGATGATGGTGCCGTCGGGGCGCCAGGCAATTCCTTCGCACTGGAAACCCGGCGCTTCCGTGGTGAATCCGATGTCGGCAACGATTTCCACATCGGTGTCCGGGCCGGTGCCCCAGCCCTCCGGCACGTCCCCTTGCAGGCGAAGCCATTTGGTACCCCAGGGCTTGCCCCAGGCGGCTCCGTGTTCCTGTGGCAGGAAGTCATGGCGCAGGGCCTCCATCACGGAGACAGGTTCGTCCGGCGCATCCCAGCTGCTCAGCTTCAGCGGAATGCTGCGGGTGTAAACGGCGGGATTGATCCGCTCACGGACAAACCGGTCCAGGCGGACTTCGGTGATCCGGCGGTTGTCATGCAATGTAAGCCCTCTTTAATGCTTGAACTGGAGTATTCAATCCGGACAAACCCGTCCAAACGATGGATAAAATCTACTGGCAAGTAGCCAATTAGCCAAGCGTCTCCATGACCCCGGGGTCCTTCCCGGCCGTCTTTATCCCGGAAGCTCTGCGGGAACCCGGACGTCCGGCAGCGTAATCCGGCCCTGCCCTGCGTAGATATTCAGGCTTACTCCGCGGCTGAACCCGGCCAGGGTGATCCCGCTGGCTTCCGCCAGTTCAACGGCCAGGCTTGACGGCGCACTGACGGCTGCCAGGACCGGGATGCCGGCCATGGCTGCTTTCTGGACGAGTTCAAACGATGCCCGGCCCGACACCTGCAGGATGAGCCCGGAAAGGGGAAGGAGCCGTTCCCGCAATGCCCAGCCCACCACCTTGTCGACGGCGTTGTGCCGGCCCACGTCCTCGCGGAGGCACAGGAGCTGCACGCCGCCGTCGCCGTCCACGCGGAAGAGGCCGGCCGCATGCACGCCGCCCGTGACGTCGAAAACAGCCTGGGCCTCACGGAGCCGCCCCGGAAGCGAGGCAAGGACGTCCGCCTGGACTGTCAACGGGTCGGTGGCCGGGCTGAAGTGGGAGGACTTGCGCACGGCATCAATCGAATCCGTGCCGCAGATACCGCATGAACTGGACGTGAAGACGTTCCGGCCCCTTTCCGGGAGCTGGACATCGGGGCGAAGCTGGGCCTCCACGACGTTGAAGGTCTGGACACCGTCCTCGTCCTCCCCCGCACAGAAACGCAGGGACACGAGCTGCTCGGCACTCCAGATGATCCCCTCGGATACAAGGAATCCGGCCACCAGGTCGAAGTCGTCCCCGGGCGTCCGCATGGTCACCGAAAACGACAGGTTGCCGAGCCTGATCTCAAGCGGTTCTTCGACGGCGAGCACGTCTTCGCGGTGCCGGACCGGAAATTCGAGGGCATTCGGCGAGCCGTCGAGAACGTACTTATGCACCTTGCGGCGCTGGGTCACGCGTCCCATCAGCTGACGGCCACCCTGTTTGCGGGAATCGGGCTGACGTTCCGGGTGTGGCTGGGGGTGTTCATAAGTCAATCATCGCACCACCGGCGCGGACGGCCCGGCCGGGGCGCTCAATCCAGCAGGGCACTCCAGTCAACCGGCCCGGCAGGCTTCGCAGGCTTCTTGCCGCGGGCACCGTCCGGGGCTCCCGCGGTGTCCCTGCCGGCCGCGCGCGAGGCAGTCCGGGCAGTCCTGCTCCTTGGTTTCGTGCCAGGCGGTTCGGGAGCGGGCACCGGCGGCCCCCAGGGAAGGGCGAATGCCGGTACCAGTTCGCCGAGCTGCACACCGTGCGGCGGCACCACCATGACACCGTGGGCCGAAGCCAGCCCGCGCATCATTCCCGGACCGGTGTGCCCCACCGGTGAGGCCATGCCATACAGGAGCCGGAAGGGCATCAGCCGGGTGCGGCCGGGTTCCGGCTCAAGGGTGGTTCCGCAGGGGACCTCCTGGACCGGCTGTAGTGAGCCGTGGCCCAGTGCCGCCAGCAGCGGTTCGCCCACCGTGGACAAGGCCATCATGGCCGCCAGGGGATTGCCGGGAAGCCCGAGGACAAACCGCCCGTCCGGGAGTTCTGCCAGGACTGCGGGGTGGCCAGGGCGCATGGCTATGCCGTCGATGATCAGCCTTCCACCCAGTTCAGCCACGGCCCGCCGAAGATGGTCCGTGGCGGATACGCCCGTACCGCCGGTGGTGATGACGACGTCGGCCGGCACAAAATCCTCACGCACGACGTCGGCAGCCAGGGATGCGGCGTCCGGCACCTCGGGTGCGAGGTCCTCCAAAGCTGCCAGCCAGTCACCGTAGGAGTCGCCGATTCTTTCCTGCCCGCCGTTGATGCCGCCCAGCATTCCGACCACGGCGGCGAGCTGCGGGCCGAAAGTATCCCGGACCTGGCCCGGAACGGGCAGCCCCTGCGCCACGACCTCCGACCCAGTCAGGAGCAGCTTCACCACGGGTTTGCCCTGGACCAGCAGGTCGTCGTGCCCGGCCAGCGCAGCCACAGCAAGATGGGCCGGATTCAAGACCGCACCGGCTTTGACCAGCACCTCCCCGGCCGGCGCTTCCTCGCCCGCCTTCCGGATGTGCTGGCCGTTCCTGGGCTCCCCGGGGCGGGCGGTTCCGCCGGTCAGCAGGAGCGGCAGGCCGTCGTCGTCAGTGCCCAGCACGGCGCTTTCGCTCCGCAGGACCGCTTTGGCTCCCGGCGGGATCAGTCCGCCGGTGACGATGGGGCTCGCCTGATGCGGCGCCAGCCGCTGGCCGGGCTCAGCGACGATCCATGGACCGCTGCCGTTGACGGCCCAGCCGTCCATGGCGGACGACGCGTAGTGCGGCATGTCATGAAGTGCCGTGATGTCCCCGGCCAGGACCCGGCCCAGGGCCTGTGCGAGGGGAACGCGGCCTGGAGGGATGGGCGTGGCGGCGTCGAAGGCAGCTTTCCGCGCCTCTTCCCACGTATGGTCCAGGTGCTTTGCCGGAAGGTGCTCGTCCGGACTTTCGGGTGAGTCGCCGGGGGCGGCGGTCATTCGACAGGAGTCATTCGACGGGCGTCCCTGCGGACTCGCCGTCATAATCTTTGGCCAGCGAACGGGCGAGGTCCATGGCAGAGGTCATGGACACGGCGTCCGTGGCCTGTCCCGATCCCGCGGCCAGGCCGGCCGCAAAACCTGCGATAAAGGTCGTCAGCGGAGCGGCGGGGCGCACCACTGAGTGCGCCGCCACCCCGGCCAGCGACAGAATCGCGTTGACGTCTATCTGGACGTCCTCAAGTTCATAGGCCTGGAGCAGTGCCCGGCACCACTCTTCCAGTGTCTCGTCCTGGCTTTTCACGCTCTGCCTCCCAAATCATCCGCGGCCGCGTTTCCCTGCGGACCACCCAGGGGTTCTTCACCGGCCACTCCAAGTGCGGCGGCATCGTCCCAGGTGTCCACGTCAGCTGTGGAGCCCGCCGGGACGGCAACAAGCTGCACGTCCAGACTAGCAAGGAGTGCAGTGACTGAAGCGTTGGTTAAACCTCCGGCCGCGGCACGCTCAGCCACGGCCCGTTGTAGCGCAGCCGTGCTATAAAAACCGACGAGGGGCTGGCGTCGGCCGTCCTCGGAGACAGCCACCACCCCGTCCGGTGGCGGAACCTGTCCCGCGGTGGCCATGGCAGCCTTGAGCGCCGCCACAGCCAGCCCCACGTTGGGCATGTCACAGGCCAGGACCAGGGTGAAAGGGGGACGTTTCCCGCCCGCGTCTGCCAGCCCTGCGAGGCCGGCACCAATGGCGGCGGCAGGGCCGCCGAAGGGAGGCTCTTCACGGCAGCTGAACAACCCCGCCGGTACTGTGCCGGTGTCCGGACCAACCACGACGGCGGCCCGGGCGCCCCGTGTAGCGGCGGCCGAACGGCGCAGGAGGGAGTCGCCGTCGTACATCAGACTCTGCTTGGGCACGCCTCCCAGCCGCGAAGAACGGCCTCCGGCGAGGATGACGGCATCAAAGTCCAGGGGGTCAGGATCCACAGCTCCAGCCTAACCGTGCTGCTGGTTCCACGGCAGCCCATCGGACGTCGGGCTGCCGCATCCGCTTCGGCAGGGGAGGTCAGGCCGCCCGTTCGGGCAGCAGGAAAGGGTCCCAGGCGGGCGTAGGCTTTTCCAGCTCCTTAATCTGCCAGATGGTGCCGTGCGGCGGCTCGGGGACAAACCTCAGCTTCCACCCCATTTCAGAGGGGGTGTGGTCACCCTTGGTGTTGTTGCAGCGGAGGCACGCAGCCACGAGGTTTTCCCAGGAGTCCGCACCGCCACGTGACTTGGGCTGGACGTGGTCGATGGTGTGGGCAGCCTTGCCGCAGTAGGCGCACCGGTGGCCATCCCGCCGCAGTACCCCGCGGCGGCTCACCGCAGTGCTGTGGTTGTATCTGGGGCGGATGTAGCGGTTCAGGAGAATCACGGACGGGCGGCCCAAAATCTCCTGCGGCCCCACCACGGGGTCCTCGCCTTCCGCAACAACACTCGCCTTGCCTGTGAGCACAAGGACCAGCGCCCGGCGGAAGGTGATCACCGCCAGCGGTTCATATCCAGCATTCAGAACGAGAGTGCGCATGCACTTACCTCTTTGTGGCCGCACCCGTCAGGGGCACGAGGGCCGGCTGCCCCCGGCATATCCGGGCTATGGATCGACACCACAAGAGTAAACAAAGAAACCCTGGATCAACTAATCGTCGCCCACGGGAGAACTGCCGTGTCGGGTGGCGGCTCACCTGGCACCGGTTACAGGTCACTGTCCGGGATCAATGTCCGGGGCCCCCGGGGACAGCGAGCCCGGGGCGTCCAAGGACAGCAGACCGGCGCGCCCTGGGAAAGCATCCCGCGGCGTCCGGAGACAGCAAAGGACCCCCGCCGGCTGGCGGGGGTCCTTTGGGGCTGAATCAGCTGCTAGGAAACGCGGATGAAGACCGGTCCGGAGCCAACGTTGGCGCTGAAGACAACGGTCTGGTTGCCGTTGTAGCCGCCATGCACTGCCTGGCCGTTGCCGGCATAGACAGCAATGTGGGCAACGCCCGCGCCGCCGTCGGCGTAGTAGATCAGGTCGCCCGGCTGAGCCTCGGCGGCACTCACGGTGCGGCCCAGGCCCAGGTAGCCGGCAGGCCAGTCGTGGAAGTTGATTCCCACGGCGGCCAGCGAGTTGGTCACCAGCATGGTGCAGTCCTGCATGACACCCAGCTGTGCGTAGGCAGCGGAGAGGATTGCCGCGCCCTTGCCGCTGGCAGCAACCGGGGCCGGGGCGGCCGGAGCCGAAGCGGTGGTCACCTTCACAGCAGCGGCACGGGCCGGAGCGGCAGCCGGCGCCGCAACCGGAGCTGCCTGCACCTCGACTTCGGGCTCGGGTGCCTCGACCACGGGGGCCGGCGTCGTGGTGACTGCAGGCTTCTCGTAGGAAATGGCGATGGTCGACTCAGCCGAAATAACGGCGGGGGCGGAAACCTCAACCTCAAGGTTAGAGGCCGAAACCCCTTCATGCTGAACGCTGGTGTCGGCAGCGTTGGCTGCGATACCGCTGGTCAGGACCAGGCCGGAAGCAGCAGCGATAACCGCTGCCTGACGGCCCATGCCGCCGGCGTTGTCGCCGACAGCCTTGGCAATGACAGCCAGCGAGTTGGTCTTGGTGGTGACCTCGGCGCGGTGCCGTGCAGAAGTTGCACGAGTAGTCATTAATTTTCTCTCTTTCGATTTCCTCAGGACCGCGTGGCAGGCCAGGGGCTTTGGACGTGCCGGCATCTTGGGGGTACGCCGGCACGTCCCGAACGGGGATTTAGCGAAAAGGTCCAGGCCGGCACACGGTTCCGGCAGCGCGAGGGCTGCAGGAACCGGTGCCCGGCAGGAACCGGGGCGCGGAAGGAACTACTGCGCCAGGGTGAAGAAGGAAGAGGTGCCCGTGGAGGCAGCTGAGTGGAGCAGCGTTCCCTGTGAGGGGTTCAGCGCGCTGATCATCATGCCGTTGCCAACGTAGATGCCAACGTGAGCGCCACCGTTCTGCATGACCAGGTCACCGGGGACGGGGGTGGAGGTCGGCTTCATAGCCGTCCAGGCGTTCACCCGGGGAATGCTGATCCCGGCCTGGGCGTAGACCCACTGCGTGAACCCGGAGCAGTCCCAGCCGCTGGGAGTGGTGCCGCCCCAGACGTAGGGGTGGCCGATGCCGGTGTAGGCAATGGCGGCCAGACCGGATGCGGCTGCAGAGGAGACGGCGCCGGCGAGCTTGTCGGCGGCCTTTTCCGTTGCCCCGGCACCCTGTGCGGCGGTTTCGGCTGCAGTTGACAGCGCACGGACTCTTTCGATCTTCGGCGCGGCGGTGGTCTTGACCACCGGGCGTTCGAACGAAACAGTGGCCGTGGGAGCGGCAGTGACGGCCAGTGCAGACTGAGCTGACCCGGACTCGGTGGATGCGGACACGCCGGCGGTGGAATCCGCAGCGTTGGCCGGAAGCCCCATGGTCAGGATCAGACCTGACGCGGCTGCGATGACAGCAGCCTGGCGACCTACGGTCCCGGCATTGGCACTGACTGCCTTGGACACAGAGCCCAAGGGGTTGGTGCGAACCGTGTGCGCGCGGTGACGCGCAGAATTATGACGTGAAGACACGAAGGTAGCCTCTCCCAATGCCTGCGAGGTGAGCTGTCGGATTCGGATGGGAGTGCACCCGGCCGCGCTGCTTCCTGGGAAGCTTTGCGACTTAACCCCAAGGCCTTCAGAAATCGAAGACCAAAATTGGTTCCCCCGCCCCTGCCAGACGAATTCATGCGAACGGACCTTGAGCGGTGGCAGAGCTAGGCAATCCACTCAAGAACGTCAGCTTCGGAAAAGCTGGCGCGCTTTAGACGGTACAGGAGTTCTGAGCCAATGTCACATTCAGGTCACGGCATGTCACCTGAATCTGATAGTTGGCCATCATTTGGGTCAGAGCCAGCCGGTGGGGTCGACGACTTCGCCGTTGACCTGGACCTCGAAGTGGAGGTGGCAGCCGGTTGAGGCGCCCGTGGTGCCGCTGAGGGCCACGACGTCGCCGCGGCTGACCGTCTGGCCCATCTTGACGCTCGCCGAGGAGAGGTGGTTGTACGTGGTTTCGAGGCCGTTCCCGTGATCCACCACGACGCGGTTGCCGCCGCCGTACTGGTGCCACCCCACGAACGTCACGGTGCCGCTGGCGGCGGCCATGACAGGAGTTCCGCACTGGGCAACAAAGTCCTGGCCCCGGTGGAAGTCGCCGGCACCGCCGGTGATGGGGCTTACGCGGAAGCCGAACGGTGAGGCTGTGGTCAGTTGGGCCAGGGGCGCACCCAGGCTTCCGGCGGAGGCTGCGCGGGTGATGGACCCTGCGGACTGGGCGCTCAGCAGCTGCTTCAGCTTCCCGTCGGGATCGCCCTTCGTCACTACCGAGGAGCGGCTGAAGTCAATCTGCGCACCGGCGGCGGCCGAGATTTCGGGCTGCGGGGCGGCGGAGACAGCTGATGCAGGCTGCCCCGGCTCCTGCTGGGCCATGACCGGGCTGGTGGCCGGAACGGTAACGGTGAGCACAAGTCCCGTTGCAGCGAGGGCTATTCCGGCCTTTTGGCCGATGCCGCTGGCGGCTGCGAAATCCGTAATTTGCCGGAAGGGTCCACGCCGGCGGCGCGCTTCGCGCTGGGAATCGCGTGGCCTGTCGGCCGTAAAAACCTCGGCCGGACGCGGCACCGAGGCGGGGCCCGCAGCGCGACGGCGGCCCCTGGAGTATTGCGTGGTCAAGAATGTTCCTCTCTGGATAGCCTGCGAAGTTAGCTGTCGGATTCGGGTCAGAGAGTTCAAAGACCCGGTCCGCCGTGACAAGCACTTTGGCGCAGAAATATCCCGTGAGGATTCTTCATTGGAAGAGGCTTGCTGCTGACGGACTTCACCCCAAGGCAGCCTTGCGACTGCCGGTTGTGGTTCCCCCGCCTCTGCCAGTTAGTGACTCGTGCACCTGATCCGCTGGCAGAGCTCGGCTCCGGATCAGGTAACGCTTTTGTATCGACGTTCTGTGAAAACTATAAATGATTAAGTCGGACAGTAACAATTCCGTTATCTTTGCAGAACGGCGCTTACTGCGCTAGTGGCACGCCAGTCCAGGCTTGCCCGTGCCGGAAACCCGGAGCGCTCAGCAACCCGGAGGGTCAGCCGACTGAAACGAACACGTGCGCAGCGACTTCCGGGGGCAGCTCCAACGCCCCCTCGATACCGGGCACACGGACGGAAATGTACTCCCCTACGCGCTCCAGCGTGACCGAAGCGCCAGGCCGGATGCCGCCCTCATCCAGCTGGATCAGCAGTTCCGGCTCCACCTGGATGGGCTCTGCGAGGCGGCTGACCAACACGTTCGAGTCCGGGCCGTAGCCCTGCATGGCTTCAAGGAGATTAATCACACCGTCGTCAAGGAGTGAGGCGGGCGCTCCGCCCAGGGCGGCCAGCCCGGGGATGGGGTTGCCGTAGGGCGACTGTGTGGGATGGTTCAGCAGTTCGTAGATGCGGCGTTCGACCCGCTCGCTCATCACGTGCTCCCACCGGCAGGCTTCATCATGGACGTAGGCCCAGTCCAGGCCGATCACATCGGCGAGCAGGCGTTCTGCGAGGCGGTGCTTGCGCATGACTTCGGTGGCCCGCTTGCGTCCGGTCTCCGTCAGTTCCAGGTGACGGTCCCCCGAGACCACAACCAGCCCGTCCCGTTCCATCCGGCCGATGGTCTGGGACACCGTGGGCCCCGAGTGACGCAGCCGCTCGGCAATGCGCGCACGAAGAGCAACGATGTTCTCTTCCTCAAGCTCCAAAATGGTCCGAAGATACATCTCCGTGGTATCAATCAGATCCGTCATCCAGCTCAGCTCCTCGAGCGCAGTACCTTGCGTTGTCCCACCGTATCGCGTCCGGCGCAGCGGCGAGGTCCGGTGAAAAGCTTAGCCTATTTTGAATTTGTCCGGATAATTCCGGGCGGCCGCACGGCGGGGCTTCCTGTCTCATTGACTGGACTATGACGGCGCCGGTTCGGCGCCAAATAGCCGGTTCAGGCAGAATAAAAGGGGCCCTTCGTGCAGTCACTGCCGGCCACCCCACCGTCCTTCGGACATGAGTCATGTCAACGCCGAAATTTGGAGCCACTGTGAGCGAAACCAGCATCACTATTCCTGCCGACCTCCTGCCAAAGGACGGACGGTTCGGCGCAGGCCCCTCCAAGGTCAGGCCCGAACAGATCGAAGCACTCGCGGCGGCCTCCAGGACCATTCTGGGCACCTCACACCGTCAGGCGCCGGTGAAGAACCTCGTGGGGTCCGTCCGCGAGGGGCTGAGCCGGTTCTTCCGCGCCCCCGAGGGCTATGAGGTCGTCCTGGGCGTCGGCGGCTCCACCGCTTTCTGGGATATCGCCAGCTTCGGCCTGGTGGAGAAGAAGGCCCAGCACCTCTCCTTCGGCGAGTTCGGCTCCAAGTTCGCCTCCGCCACCAACAAGGCCCCGTTCCTGGAAGCCTCCTCCATCATCACGTCCGACCCCGGAACCCGCCCGGCAGCCCAGGCTGAAGCCGGAGTGGATGTCTATGCCTGGCCGCAGAACGAGACCTCCACGGGTGTGGCGGCACCGGTCAAGCGCGTCGAAGGCGCAGACTCCGGTTCACTGGTCCTGGTTGACGCCACCTCCGCGGCAGGCGGCCTGGACGTTGATGTTGCCGAGTCCGATGTCTACTACTTCGCGCCGCAGAAGAACTTTGCGTCCGACGGCGGCCTGTGGCTGGGGCTGTTCTCCCCGGCCGCGCTGGAACGTGCGGCCAGGATCAAGGCCACGGACCGCTGGATCCCTGACTTCCTGGACCTGCAGACGGCGATCGAGAACTCCAGGCTGAACCAGACCTACAACACGCCGTCGCTCTCCACCCTGGTGACGCTCGACGCGCAGGTGCAGTGGCTGAACGCCAGCGGCGGCCTGGACTTCGCCGCGGCACGCACCGCGGACTCCGCCGGCAGGATCTACAGCTGGGCCGAGGCTTCGGACTTCGCCACACCTTTTGTGGCCAAGGCCGAAGAGCGCTCCAACGTCATCGCCACCATCGACTTTGACGACTCCATCGATGCCGCCGCGATCGCCAAGGTGCTGCGGGCAAACGGCGTCGTGGACACCGAGCCCTACCGGAAGCTGGGCCGCAACCAGCTCCGGATTGCCACGTTCGTGGCCATTGACCCGGACGACGTCTCCGCGCTGCTGGCCAGCATCGACTTCGTCGTGGGCGAACTCCGCAAGTAGCGAACGCTTCAACGTCCGACGGCGTCGTCCGGGTTTTGCTCCCGGTCGGCGCCGTTTGCCGTGTCCCCCGGGCTGGCAACGTCGCCCAGGCGGGATACCACCCGGAAATGGCGCAGACCGCGGGCGCGCCGGTTGAACGCGATCCTCAACTGCTGGGCACGGATGATCCACACCAGTCCGATCAGCGCGGCGATGATCCCTGATGCGGCTGCAACCGCAAGCGCCCACCGGGCACCGGCAACGTTCGCAACCCAGCCCACCAGTGGCGCCCCGATGGGGGTGCCGCCCATGAAGATGGCCATATAGAGGGCCATGACCCGGCCGCGCATCACAGGATCGGTGGTGGTCTGGACGTAGCCGTTGGCACTGGTCATCATGGTGATCGCGAACAGGCCAACGGGGACCAAAGCAACGCCGAACCAGAAGTAGTCGGGGGCCAGGGCGGCCAGCCCGGAGGTCACTCCAAAGGCAGCCGAAGCACCGAAGATCATCCGCAGCCGGGGTTTGCCGCGGCCTGCGGAGAGCAGTGCGCCGGCCACCGAGCCGATGGCCATGATGGAGTTCATCAGCCCGAACTCATCAGCGTCCAGCCCGAATTCCGTGCCCACCATGGCCGCGATGAACAGCACGAAGTTGAGCCCGAGCGTTCCCACAATGAAGACAGCCACCAGCACCACCACGAGGTCCGGACGGTAGCGGACGTAGTGCAGGCCCTCGCGGATCCGGCCCTTTCCGGCAGCCGCGCGGGGAAGCCGGCGCAAGGACGCCGACGGGATCTTCCACAGGCTCAGGAGCATCGCCAGGAACGTGGCGGTATTGATGAGGAACACCCAGCCCGGGCCGACCGCCACGGTCAGCAGTCCGGCAACTGCCGGCCCGATCATGCGGGCAACGTTGAACGAAGCGCTGTTCAGTGCCACGGCGTTGGGCAGGTAGTCATCCCGGACGAGCTCTGAAACAAACGTCTGCCGCACTGGAGCATCGAGCGCGGAGACCATGCCCAGCAGCAGGGCGAAGCCGTAGACATGCCATAACTGGCCTGCGCCGAGTACCACCACGACGCCCAGCCCGGTGCTGAGCAGAGCCATCGTCGACTGCGTTATCAGCAGCAGCTGCCGGCGGCTGTAGCGGTCCGCCACCAGCCCGGCTACCGGCGCCAGGAAGAGCTGGGGACCGAGCTGGAGCGCCATGGTGATGCCCATGGCGCCGGCGTCGTGGTCCGTAAGGTGGTCGAACACCAGCCAGTCCTGGGCGGTCCGCTGCATCCAGGTCCCGATGTTGGAGACCAGCGCGCCGAAGAACCAGATCCGGTAATTAAGGATGTGCAGGGATTTGAAGGTGGACATCAGGTCCGGCCTCCGTGGTGATCAACCCTGCCCGCAGACAAGCGCCTAGTCAGCCTCACCGGCGCGGTCGCCGTATTCCTCCTCGGGATCCGCGGTTTCTTCGTCCGGGTCAGCGGCGGGGGTGTCCCCGGCCGCCACAGCGGGTGACTCGTCGTCCTCGGCTTCGCGGGAATCCTCCGGACGGACACGCTCGGCCCACGGGACCCACTCCGGGGACAGGATGGAGTCCTCGGAGGGCAGCAGGCCAAGCTCACTGACCGTCACCACCTTGGACCGGGAGTTCCTGGTCAGGACCGCGTACCACTGCCAGCCCTGGTAGCCGGGCAGCTTTGATTCGAACAGATGCGTGACCAGGCGGTCGCCTTCGCTCTTGGCGGCCAGGTGCGCGCCGATGTCGGACGGCGCCGTGATGCCTTCGATCGCAGTGCGCGCTACATCGACGGCGGCGGCGAGGAAGACGTCCGGCTTGCCGGTCCGCCACACGGGGATGCCGGCGCGGCGTTTGGCGGCTGCCTGCTCAACGCGCGGGGAATCGGCTGCGGCCTGGTCCGGCTGTTCAGCTTCCGGGATCATCAACAGGGCCTAAACGTCCAGCTCGTCGGCAACCTTGCGAAGGGCAGCCGCGATGGCCTTGCCCTTGTTGCCTTCCGGGTACTTACCGGCGGACAGCGTACCGGAGAGGTTGTCGAGCACACTGACCAGGTCCTGGACGAGGGGGGCAAGGTCCTTCGCGCTGGGCCGCTTGGCCTTGGCGATGGACGGTGTCTTATCCAGGACCCGCAGGCCCAAGGCCTGCGCGCCCTTCCGGCCATCGGCAACACCGAACTCAACCCGGGTGCCGGCCTTCAGCTCGGTGACGCCTTCGGGCAGCGATGATTTGGGCAGGAAGACCTCCTGGCCGTCCTCGCCCGCGAGGAATCCGAACCCTTTTTCCTTGTCATACCACTTGACCTTGCCGGTAGGCACGTAATCAACCTTCTTCGTTCTGCTTCTTCTGACACGGCCGGAAGCCACCGCATCCGCACTGATATGCGGGTTCAAGGTGTGACTGCCGGGAACCGTGTTGGTCTGTTCCTTCAAGGTTAGCCTGCCGGGCCCGGAATCCTGCTGTTAGGATCCCCGTATCCCGCGACGGTGCGGGCTGTCCGGCCGCCCCTCTGGCCTGCGGATGCACCAGCCACGGGCTGCCCGGCCTGTTAGCGTTACGTGCATGACTCCCTCCCGTTACCGTCGGCCCCTGATGATCTGCGCGGCGGTTGTTGCCATGATTTCCCTCGTGGCAGTGGGAGCAGTGATGGCGCTGGCCTTCGCGGGCGCCGCTGCACCGGTCTGGGTCACCTCCATCGCCCTTTACGGCTTGCCGGTGGCGTTCCTGCTGATGCTTTTCCTGGTGCTGGACAGTGTGGCCGGCAGGCGCCGGGCAGGAAAGTCCGGCGGGCGGTAACGTTGGACTGATGTCCCTTATTCGCGCGCTCAGCGAGGAATTACAGGCACGCAGCGACGAATCGTTGCGGGCCCTCTTTGCAGCGCGGCCGGACCTCATGTCTCCCCCGGTGCCGGATTTCCCCGCACTGGCGGCGCGGGCCAGTGCCCGGGCCAGTGTCCAGCGCGCTTTGGAACGCCTGAACCGGCCCCAGATGCAGGTGCTGGAAACCCTCCATTTGTGCACGAACACGGACACCGAACACAGCGCGAGCGCCGCGACGGTCCGGAAACTCATCGCCGGGTCCACGCTCGCCGCAGTCGAACGCATACTGGCGTCACTGCAGGAGCTCGCCCTGGTGCACCGCTCCGCACCTCCCCACGGGACGGTTGCGGGACACCGGCAGCGCTTCTACCTGCCGGTGGGGTGCCTCAAAGACGTCGTGGGCATCTATCCTGCGGGGCTGGGACGCAGCTATACCGAACTGGTCCGGCTCCAGCCTGCGTTTGCGCAGCGGGCCGTCCAGCTTGTTGGCGAGCTTCACCGCAGCGGGGTCGCCATCCAGGAGGCCACCACACCGATGGAGGCAGCACTTTCCCTGCAACACTGGACATCTTCGCCCGAAGCCCTCCGGGAGGCTTTGGCGGGAGCCCCGGAACGCACGACGGCGCTGCTCGCCAAATTCGGCAACTGGGCCATGGGTGCCGTCCCCCAGGCGCAACGGAAAGCTTCAGTCGCGAAACAGGGCCACGACGTCGGGCCCGTCGACTGGCTTCTGGCCCGGGGACTTCTGGTCCCGCTGGACGCCGCGCATGTGGAACTGCCGCACAGCGTGGGCCTGTCCCTGCGTGGCGGCGCTGTAATCACAGACTTCAGCCTCTCGCCGCCGGTTCCGGAACTGGGCAGCACCACGGCCGCGTTGCGGCGGAACGCAGCCTTGGGTGCCATCGCCGAAACCCTGCGGCTGGTGGGCGAACTCCTCTACGCGGTCAAGGAACAGCCGCTGGCCACCCTGCGAAGCGGCGGCGTGGGAGTCCGCGAAATGAGACGCCTGGCCGAGACGCTTCGCATCGACCAGCACCTGGCAGGCCTGCTGTTGGAGCTCAGCGCCCTGTCCGGCCTGGTGCGCCTGGACGTGGACTCCTCCGCCTGGGTGCAGCCGCCGCAGCTGGAATGGCTGGCCCTCCCCCGGCAGGAGCAATGGTTGTGGCTAGTTAACGCCTGGCTCGCGAGCGAGCGGGTACCCTCACTGGTGGGTCAGCCGGTGAACGGTCCAGGCGCAGTATCCTCGCATCGACCCATGGCGGGGAACACCGTCAATGCGCTCTCTGCCGAGGCGCAGCGGCCGGACGCCCCGTTGGTGCGGAAGCGAATCCTTGAAATCCTGAACGAGCTGACGAACGAGGCGGCCGCCGCGGACGGCACTGCGCCGGTCCTGGATGCCGCGGCAGTGCTGCAGCGGGCCGAATGGGCGCAGCCCCGGATGTCCCGGCGTTTCAGCTCCATGATCAGGGGGGTCCTGGCCGAGGCGGAGTTGCTGGGCCTCATCGGCTCCGGTGCACTGAGCCAACTCGGCAGCGCCATCGCGGTGGACCGGCCGGACGACGCCCTCGCCATCCTCGGTGAGCACCTCCCCGCCGCCCTGAACCACGTCCTGCTCCAAGCGGACCTTACCGCCGTTGCGCCCGGCTACCTGGCGCCGGAACTGAGCGAAAAGCTCCTGCTGATGGCGGACGCGGAAGGGCAGGGGCCGGCCACCATCTACCGGTTCTCCGCGGCCTCGATCCGGCGGGCACTGGACGCCGGCCACGATGCTTCCTCGTTGCTGGATTTCCTGAGTGAACACTCAGCCACTGCTGTGCCGCAGCCGCTCGCCTACCTGGTGGAGGACACCGCATCCCGGCACGGCCGGCTCCGGGTGGGAGCTGCCGCCAGTTTTATCCAAAGCGACGACGAAGCAACAGTCCTGGAGCTGGCGGCCGAATCAAAGGCTGCCGGGCTGTCCCTCTCGCGGATTGCTCCCACCGTGCTCATCTCCGCTGCCCCGCCGCGGCAGACTGCCCAGATCCTCCGCGGGCTCGGCCTCTCACCCTCGGTGGAGGAATCCGAACCTTCGGTGATCCGGCTGCGCCGCGGTAACGGCGCCACCACCCCCGGCAGCGCCCGCCCCGTCTACACGGCGCCGCGGACCGCCCCTGCCGATGCCGACGTCGACGCCCAGCTCGCAGTCCTGCGGCAAATTCGGGCCGGCACCGCCGGAAGCCCGAACGGCGCCGGGCAGGGATCAGGCGAGGCGGCAACGCAGCTGGGGCTGGAGACCCTCCAACGGGCCATCCGGCTCAGGCAGCCGGTCAGCATGAACGTCGTGGACAGTACCGGGAATGCCAGCCTGGAGACCGTTGTTCCGCTCTCTGTAAGCGGCGGACGGGTCAGGGTGTTCGATCCCGCCAAGGACACGGAGCGGGTACTCTCGATCCACCGCATCATCGATATTGAGGGCGCAGAGGACCTGCACCCGTGAAGGAATCCTCCGCGTGAACGACGGCCCGTTGATCGTCCAAAGTGACAAAACCATCCTGCTCGAGGTGGACCACCTACTCGCCACCGAGGCACGCCACGCCATTGCCCCTTTTGCCGAGCTCGAACGCGCCCCGGAGCACATGCACAGTTACCGGCTGACTCCCCTGGGCCTGTGGAACGCCCGCGCGGCCGGCCTGGATGCCGAGAAGGTCCTGGACACGCTGCTCAAATACTCCCGCTTCCCGGTGCCGCATTCGCTGCTGATCGACGTCGAAGAGACCATGTCCCGGTACGGCCGGCTGCGGCTGGAGCAGGATGCCCAGCACGGCCTGGTCATGCGCACGGACGACTACCCTGTACTCGAGGAAGTGATCCGTGCCAAGAAGATCCAGCCGCTGCTTGGCCCGCGGATCGACGGCGAAACCGTTGTGGTCCATTCATCCCAGCGCGGCCAGCTCAAGCAGCAGCTCCTGAAGATCGGCTGGCCCGCCGAGGACCGGGCCGGCTACGTCGACGGCACCCCGCACCTGATCGCCCTGCAGGAGGACGGCTGGAAGCTGCGCCCCTACCAGCAGCTTGCGGCTGACAACTTCCGCGCCGGCGGCAGCGGTGTTGTGGTGCTGCCCTGTGGCGCCGGGAAAACCATCGTCGGTGCCGCGGCCATGGCCACCAGCTCCACCACAACCCTGATCCTGGTCACCAACACGGTGGCGGCCCGGCAGTGGAAGGATGAGCTGCTCAAGCGCACCTCCCTCACCGAGGATGAAATCGGGGAGTATTCCGGCTCCGTCAAGGAAGTGCGGCCGGTGACCATCGCCACCTACCAGGTCCTGACCACCAGGCGCGGCGGGCTGTACACGCACCTGGAACTCGTGGACGGACACGACTGGGGCCTGATCATCTACGACGAGGTCCATCTCCTGCCGGCACCGATCTTCCGGATGACCGCTGACCTCCAGGCCCGGCGTCGGCTGGGGCTCACCGCAACCCTCGTCCGCGAGGACGGCCGCGAAGGCGAGGTGTTCAGCCTGATCGGGCCCAAACGCTACGATGCGCCCTGGAAGGACATCGAGTCCCAGGGCTACATCGCCCCGGCGGACTGCGTTGAGGTCCGCATCGACCTGCCGCGGGACGAACGCGTGGCCTACGCCATGGCCGAGGACGCGGACAAGTACCGCCTCTGCTCCACGTCGGAGTCCAAGACGCTGATCGTGGAACAGCTGGTGGCACAGCATCAGGGCGAGCAGCTGCTGGTGATCGGGCAGTACATCGACCAGCTGGATGAAATCGGCGAGCGCCTCCAGGCCCCTGTCATCAAGGGCGATACACCCGTCAAGGAACGCCAGAGACTGTTCGATGCCTACCGCGCCGGCGAGGTCCAGACCCTGGTGGTCTCCAAGGTGGCCAACTTCTCCATCGACCTGCCAGAAGCCTCGGTGGCCATCCAGGTATCCGGCTCGTTCGGTTCGCGGCAGGAGGAAGCCCAGCGGTTGGGCAGGCTGCTCCGCCCGAAAAAGGACGGCCGCTCGGCCAGGTTCTATTCACTCGTGGCCCGGGACACCCTTGACCAGGATTTCGCCGCCAAGAGGCAGCGTTTCCTGGCTGAGCAGGGGTACGCCTACCGGATCATGGATGCCAAGGACGTGGGCCAGCCGGGCTAAGCCCCTGGACTGCTTTCGCACCGCCATCCCGGCCCGCCAGAGCGACATTTCGCCGCCGTGAAAGGGTCCTTATGCGGGAAGCCACATTTGTTCCCTGACGCCATTGTCGTCAGTGTTCCCCGGGCATACTCTCAGAGCGCTGGGTTTCATAGTGGTAGCCGGTCCTGACCTCAGATGAGGACCGAGGGCTTGCCGTTTTGCGGCGGAGCCCACCATAAAGGAACGCGTGCATGCGCAGAATAGCCGGCAATTCCATCCGCGGACGGCCAGCAATGACCGCTGGTTCCGTGCTGCCATCTCCAGTCCTGTCCGCGCAGAAGCGACAACGACCGGAGTAGTCCGGCTGGCCCCTTCCGCAGGGTACGGCCGATCAATATTGGGAGACATGCTGGGGATCTCAGCGGCTCGGGGACGTCAGTCCCAGCCGTAAACGCTATCCATTTCTCGGAAGTGAGCACTCCCATGAAAAGCATCACACGCGCCCGTTGGGGCGCAGGACTGGCCTGTTTGGCTTTGATCCTGGGCGGGACCACCGCGGCACAGGCAAACCTGACCGGAAGCCCGTTCGACGCCGGCGACGGCAACTTGGTTGTCAACGACGAAGCCAAGGACTGGGCCAACATCGGGATCAGCTGTGTAACCCCCATTGCGGGCTGCGGCCTCGACCTGCCGACCGGCCAGACCGACAATTCCTTCGGCACCGGCACCAAGGAAGATACTTCGGTGCCCTCCGTCGTCGACGGATCCATCCCGAACAACAAGAGTGATCTCACGCGCTTCTACGCGAAGTTCATTGAGGAAGCGAACGGAAGCACGTACGCCTATCTCGCCTGGGAGCGGGTCCAGGAACCGAGCGGCACCACGAACATGGACTTCGAATTCAACCAGTCCTCCGCGCTGTCATCTAACGGCGTGACTCCCGTACGCACGGCCGGCGACGTGCTGGTCAAGTATGACCTCTCCCAAGGCGGCGTAAATCCCGTCCTTGGCTACCACAAATGGATCACTACCGGCGCCCGGACCCTGTGCGAGGCAGCCAACTCCACCCCATGCTGGGGCAAAGTCCAAGCATTGACCGGAAACTTCGAGGGTTCAATCAACACCGTTGTGGTGGAGGATCCAATTGCTCCCGACGCTCCACGGAACTTGAGCGTCCGGACGTTCGGTGAAGCCGCCATCAACCTCACGGCTGCAGGCATCGTCGGGGCGGACCCCTGCCTGCCGTTCAGCAGCGCCTACCTGAAGAGCCGCTCCTCGGACTCCTTCACGGCAGCACTGAAGGACTTCATCGCACCCATTTCCGTCGCGACATCGAAGTGCGGCGACATCAACGTCCTCAAGACTGACGACGATTCCCCGGCCTCTCCTCTGGCCGGTGCCGTCTTCACTCTGTACAACGATGCCGCACCAGTCGGCGGAACATTCGATCCGGCGACGGACCTGGCCGTCACCCCCGCCACGACCTGCACCACCGGCACCGACGGCAAGTGCTCCTTCACGCAGGTGCTGGCCGGAAACTACTGGGTCGTTGAAACCACCACGCCCGCAGGCCATGACACGGCAGCACCCCAGGCCGTGACCCTCGTGGGCGGCGCCACTGTCAGCCTCACCTTTGTCGACCCGCGCGACTTCAAGATCATCGTGCTCGTCTGCAAGGAAGCGGACAACTCGCTGTACTCCAGCCAAGTGACTGTGGACGGCGTGAACAAGGACTCTCTGGCCACAGCACCTTCAGGGCTCACAGCCGCCCAGCTGTGTGGCCTCGGAGGAGCCGCGTACGACGACAAGAGCTACGGCGACCACCCTGCGAACGTCAACATCCCCCAGTAGCAGGAAACCTTTGCCATCCTGACCGGACGGCCGCTCCTGCCTCACAAGAAACAGGGTCCCCCGGGCTTCGGCCCGGGGGACCCCCGCCTTCCCGCCGAAAGCACAGTGAACGTCCAGAAAACTCACAGATTCTGGGAGCATGATGGGAGCATGAAAAAGAACGGGCCCGAAGCCAAGCTGCTGGTTGTTGATGACGAACCGAACATCCGCGAGCTGCTGTCAACATCGCTGCGCTTCGCCGGCTTCGAGGTGGTATCTGCCGGGAACGGCCGTGACGCCCTGGCCGCCGCCGAGCTCCACGCGCCCGATCTCGCGGTGCTGGACGTGATGCTGCCGGACATGGACGGCTTCACCGTCACCCGCAAGCTCCGGGCCTCAGGCAAGCATTTTCCAGTGCTCTTCCTGACTGCCAAGGACGATACCGAGGACAAGGTCACCGGCCTCACTGTGGGCGGCGATGACTACGTCACCAAGCCCTTCAGCCTGGACGAGGTGGTAGCCCGGATCCGGGCGGTCCTTCGCCGCACCCAGCCCCTCCTTGACGACGACGCCGTCATCCGGGTGGATGACCTCGAGCTCGACGACGACGCCCACGAAGTGCGCCGCGCCGGCACCGTGATCGAACTGTCGCCCACAGAATTCAAACTGCTCCGGTACCTGATGCTGAACCCCAACCGGGTGCTGTCCAAATCCCAGATCCTGGACCACGTCTGGGAGTACAACTTCAATGGCGACGCCTCGATTGTGGAGTCCTACATCTCCTATCTCCGGCGCAAGGTGGACATCGATCCTGATGCCCCGGCCCTCATCCAGACCAAACGCGGCGTGGGCTACGTACTCCGGACGGCAGAGAAGCGCTGACCTTGCTGCAGCGGTGGAAATCGGCCTCCCTGAGGTCCCAACTGGTGGCCATGATCATGGCCTTGCTGATTGTCGCCCTGACCGCCACCGGAGCGGGCACCCTGACGCTGCTGCATAGTTATCTTCAGGGGCAGGTGGACGACAAACTCAACGCCGCCGTCGACCTCGCCAGCAAGCAGCGGTCGTTCACGCCGCTGCAGGGCAACCCGATGGTCCCCACCGACTACTCCCTCATCCTCTACACGCCCGGCGAGGATGCCCAGCTGTTCGGCGGTGACCCGGACTACCACCCGGATATCAGCAGCATCTCCGTGGAGGAAGCACAGCAGCGCGAGGCCCGCCCCTACCAGGTCAGGGGCACTGACGGCGAGAACTGGCGTGTGGTGGCCGTGACGGTCCTCAACGGCGGGCGTCCCGCCGTCGTCGTGATCGGGTTGCCGTTGCAAAGCGTGGACGACGTCCTCAAGCACGCCACATTGGTGGTCTGCGGGGTTGGCCTCATCACGCTCCTGCTGGCGTCCCTCATCGCCAGCTGGACCGTGTCCCGGGCCTTCCGGCCGCTGGCCAGGGTCGAGAAGACCGCGGCTGCCATCGCCGCCGGGGACCTCTCCCGGCGAGTGGACGTCGAAAATCCCGGCACGGAGCTCGGCCGGCTCGGCAGCTCGCTGAACGCCATGCTGGCGCACATCGAGACTGCCTTTGCAGCCCGGACCGCCTCCGAGGGCAGGATGCGCCGGTTCGCTGCCGACGCATCGCATGAACTCCGGACGCCGTTGGTGACCATCAGGGGGTTCTCCGAGCTTTACCGCCACGGTGCACTGACCACGGACGAGGACATTGCCACGGCAATGGGCCGGATCGAGAGCGAAGCAAAGCGGATGGGTTCCATGGTGGAAGACCTGCTGCTGCTGGCACGCTTGGACGAACAGCGCCCCCTGCAGCAAAAGCCGGTCGACCTGCAGCTGATCGCCCACGACGCGCTGGTGGATACCCAGGCCAGTGACCGCGCCCGTCCCGTTGCCCTGGTAGGGCTCGACGGCGGCCCGGCCGCTCCGGCGCCTGTGCTGGGTGACGAGGCTAAACTGCGCCAGGTGGTGGGGAACCTTGTGGGCAACGCCCTGCGTTACACGCCCGAAGGAAGCCCGATCGAACTTGCCGTCGGCCTCCGGACATCCGCCAACGGTCAACCACTGTCCGTCATTGAGGTCCGGGACCACGGCCCGGGTATTTCCGAGGAGGACGCAGCAAAAGTCTTCGAGCGTTTTTACCGGGCAGACACCTCCCGGACCCGTGAAACCGGCGGCAGCGGCCTCGGGCTTGCGATTGTCGCTGCCATCGTCGGATCCCACGGCGGTTCTGTCAGGGTGGAACAGACCGACGGCGGCGGTGCCACCCTCGTGGTCAGCCTGCCTGCCCGGGACGAAGCCCCGATTGACGACCGTGGCGCGGGCGACGGCGGCGCGGGTGAGGACGGCGCAGGCGAGGTCAGCGACGGCAGGGTTATCCACATATAGCGTTGCAGCGTGGCAAGCCTCCCTGCCCCCTCCGTAGGCTCGTTGAAGTGGCCCGGAGCAGCCGGGCCGGGCAGCGGATGCTGTCCACTACTTCGAGAGGCCCCCACCATGAGTATCATTTCCGTCGATACCGAACTGCTCCAGCTCAAATCAGCCAACGTCCGGGCCACCGTGGACCGGATCAGCGCGGATGTACAGACCATGAAGCGGGGGCTGGACGAGCTCCAGGCCAGCTGGCACGGTTCGGCAGCCAACAACTTCCAGGCCCTCGTGACTGAGTGGACCCTCACCCAGGGCAAGGTCGAGGCTTCGCTGGCGTCCATCAACATGGCCCTGGCTTCTGCGGCGGCCAGCTATGCCCAGACCGAGCAGGGCAACACGCAGCGGTTCAGCTGAGCATCCGAAGCCATGGGGAGCTTCGCCCCCGCCCTAGTCAGCGACGGCGGCGCCGGCGCCGCCCGAACCAGGAAACGCCTAGGCTTCGGGCGTCTCCTGGTGGAAACGGAGCCGCCATCTGTTGCCGTCGAGGACCCACAGTGAACTTCGGAGAGTCGTGCCCGAGCGCGAGTAGCTTCGGTACGTCAGCAGGACCGCGCTGGTGCCGATGCGGTCCGCGCCCAGGATTTCCAGCTCAGCAGGGTGTCCTGGGTCTTCCTCGAAGGCCATCATCATGGCGTCGCGGGTCCATACCCTGCCAGCGGCACCAATCTGCATGAAGTCAGGATGGAGGAGAACGCCGGTGCGGCCGATGTCGCCCCGGACTTCCGAACTTGCCAGCTCCCGCTCGAGCGCCTCCACGATTTCTTCGGGACCGGGCTCTGAGCCGTTGGCGTGTGGCGCGCCAAAGGAATCGGTCTCAAGTTCGCTGAAGAGGTCCGGCTCGTCGTACGTCCCGGGCAGGAAAGAGCCGGTTCCGCCATTGGTCGCCGCTGAGGCCTTGGCCACCGGGGTTGCAGCTGCCGGGGCTGATGCAGCCGCCGGCCCGGCGGCGCTCATGGCATGGCCTGCGTGAGCCAGGTCAGTTCCAGCCGGGGCTCCCGCAAAGCCGGGGCCCGAACGCGCTGCCACGCCCTGCTGGTATGCAGTGGCGGCGGCGCGCGCCCGCTCATCTGCTGCTTCGTTGAGATCATGGCCGGCGTGGCCCTTGACCCATTCGAAGGTGTACTTCCTGCCTGCGAGTTCCCGGTCCAGTTCTTTGAGGAGCTCAACGTTCAGAACGGGTTTGCCGTCGGCCTTGCGCCAGCCTTTGCGTTTCCACCCCGGCATCCATTTGGTGATGGAGTTGATCACGTACTGGCTGTCGCACAGCACCCTCAGGTCCTCACCTGGAACGTGGGCGGTAGCACGGAACAGATCGAGGACTGCCATCAGCTCGCCCTGGTTGTTGGTGCCATGGGGCCACCCCCCGGCCCGCCAACAGTCATCGTTCACATACCAGGCCCAGCCTGCGGGTCCCGGGTTTCCTAGGGCCGAACCGTCGGCCGCCGCAGTAATCGTCACTGGACTATCCTGCCAGACGGCCCACCACAACATTGACTTGGGTGCGTCAGCGCAGACCATTCCCCGTCCATGGGAAAACGCTTACCGAAAGTCTTGACGCTGGCCGGGGATGTCCTGCAGAATCAGATCTGTTGAGAAAGCGCTTTCTCACGTTTGTAACGTCCGCCGGCACTGGCGCCGACGCGGGACACCTGGGGCCCGGCTCCATGAGGATGAGGAAGGCAGATCAATGAAGATGCGGAATGAGAGCCGGAATTTTAGCCGGAGAAGGTTCCAGTTTGGCGCAGTTGCAGTGGCCGTATCGCTGCTCGCTACAGGATGCGGAGCGTCCACGGGGTCCGACAACAATAAAGAAGTCACCCTGCGGTTCGCCTGGTGGGGAAACGAATACCTCAACGCACAGACCCAAAGGGTAATCTCCGCCTTCGAGGCGGAGCACCCGAACATCAAGATCAAGTCCGAGCCCGGTGAGTGGGCCAGCTACTGGGACAAGCTGGCTACAAAAACCGCCGCCAATGATGCCCCCGACGTCATTCAGATGGACCAGAAATACATCGCCGAGTACGGCGGACGTGGAGCTTTGCTTGACCTTTCCAAGCAGCCCGGGATCAACACAGCCAAACTGGACAAGGAATCCCTGGCCTCGGGCCAGTATGACGGCGCCCAGTACGGTTTGAGCACCGGCAAGAACGCCTACGTCATCATGGCGAACACCAAGGTGTTCGAGTCGGCCAAGGTCCCGGTTCCGGACGACACCACGTGGACCTGGGACGACTTTACGGAGACGGCAAGCAAGCTCAGCGCGGCCGGGGACGGCAAGAGCTACGGGGCGGCGTACGGCAGCAACGAGGCCGACCTCATTATCTGGCTCAGGCAGCACGGCGAGAACCTGTACTCACAGGATGGAAAGCTCGGCTTCGACACCGCCACCGCCGCCTCCTTCTGGGAGCGGCTGAAGGAACAGCGCGATTCCAAGGCCAGCCCGCCCGCCACGGTTGCTACAGAGGACTCGGGAGCCGGCCTGGAGGAAAGCCTGTTCGGCACCAACCGGGTGGGCATGGCGTGGTGGTGGACCAATCAGCTCGGCTCACTGGAAACCACCACCGGCAGCGGCATCAAGATGCTCCGCGCACCCAGTATTGACGGCAAGTCCTCGGACAACGGAATGTACTACAAGCCCACCATGTTCTGGTCGGCATCCTCACGGTCCAAGAACCCCGAGGCAGCCGCCACGTTCATCAACTACCTGGCCAACAGCCCGGCAGCCGGCGCCATCCTCATGACAGACCGCGGCGTGCCTGCCAACTCCGAAATAGTTGAGAAGATCACCCCTGAGCTCAAGCCGGCGGACACCACTGTAGTGGCGTTCCTCAAGGACATCGCCCCGGATATCGCCGACGCTCCGCCGGTTCCGCCGGTAGGGGCAGGAAGCGTCCAGAACGTTATCAAGCGCTTCACCGACGAAGTCCTCTACGACAGGCTTACTCCCCAGGCTGCAGCGGAGGCCTTCAAGAAAGAAGTCGAGGGAATGCTCGCCACTGCCCGCAAGTAACGCAGCCGAACTTCAGGACAGAGTATGCGGGCACACAAAAACGCGGCCCCCTCAGCGAGGGGGCCGCGTTTTGTGTGCGGAAGGGATTCCGGCAATGGGGGCTAGAAGCCGCCCATGCCGCCCATCTCGTCGCCGCCACCCATGGCCGGAGCGTTCTTCTCCGGCTTGTCGGCCACTACGGCCTCGGTGGTGAGGAACAGTCCGGCAATGGACGCCGCGTTCTGCAGGGCAGAGCGGGTCACCTTGACGGGGTCGTTGATGCCGGCAGCCAGCAGGTCGACGTACTCGCCGGTTGCTGCGTTCAGGCCGTGGCCTGCAGGCAGGCCGCGGACCTTGTCGACGACAACGCCCGGCTCGAGGCCGGCGTTGAAGGCGATCTGCTTCAGCGGAGCGTCGATGGCAACGCGGACGATGTTCGCACCGGTTGCCTCGTCGCCCGTGAGGTTCAGGTTAGCGAACGCCTTGGCGCCGGCCTGGATGAGTGCAACGCCACCACCGGCGACGATGCCCTCTTCAACGGCAGCCTTCGCGTTGCGGACAGCGTCCTCAATGCGGTGCTTGCGTTCCTTGAGCTCAACCTCGGTTGCGGCACCGGCCTTGATGACTGCAACGCCGCCGGCCAGCTTGGCCAGGCGCTCCTGCAGCTTCTCGCGGTCGTAGTCCGAATCGGAGTTCTCGATCTCGGCGCGGATCTGGGAAACGCGGCCGGCGATCTGGTCGGCGTCGCCGGCACCTTCAACGATGGTGGTCTCGTCCTTGGTGACAACGACCTTGCGGGCGCGTCCCAGGAGTTCGAGTCCGGCGGTCTCCAGCTTGAGTCCGACTTCCTCGGCGATGACCTGGCCACCGGTGAGGACTGCGATATCTGCGAGCTGGGCCTTGCGGCGGTCGCCGAAGCCCGGAGCCTTGACGGCAACGGACTTGAAGGTGCCGCGGATCTTGTTGACGATCAGGGTGGCCAGGGCCTCGCCCTCGATGTCCTCGGCAATGATCAGCAGCGGCTTGGACGACTGCATGACCTTTTCCAGGACAGCAACCAGTTCCTTGACGTTGGAGATCTTGGAGTTGACGATCAGGATGTATGGATCCTCAAGGACCGTTTCCTGGCGCTCAGCGTCGGTGACGAAGTAAGCGGAGATGTAACCCTTGTCGAAGCGCATGCCCTCGGTGAGCTCAAGCTCCAGGCCGAAGGTGTTGGACTCCTCGACGGTGATGACGCCTTCCTTGCCCACCTTGTCCAGGGCTTCGGCGATCAGGGCGCCGATTTCATCGTCACCGGCGGAGATGGAGGCCGTGGCCGCGATCTCTTCCTTGGTTTCGATTTCCTTGGCGGAGGCGAGCAGCTCAACCGTGACGGCTTCGACAGCCTTCTCGATGCCACGCTTGAGGGACAGCGGGTCAGCACCTGCGGCAACGTTGCGCAGGCCTTCCTTGACGAGGGCCTGTGCCAGCACGGTGGCCGTGGTGGTACCGTCGCCGGCGACGTCGTCCGTCTTCTTGGCAACTTCCTTGACCAGCTCGGCGCCGATCTTTTCGTAAGGATCGTCCAGCTCGATCTCCTTGGCGATGGATACACCATCGTTGGTGATCGTGGGGGCGCCCCACTTCTTCTCGAGGACGACGTTGCGTCCACGCGGGCCGAGGGTGACCTTGACGGCGTCGGCGAGGATGTTCAGGCCCCGCTCAAGACCGCGGCGTGCCTCTTCATCAAATGCAATGATCTTGGCCATAACGGCAGTAGTCCTTTCGGGACAGTCGTTAAGAATGAACCTCACTGCAGTGCCCGCGACGGACGATCCTTCACCGGCGGCCTCTGTATGCCCCGGCTGGGGATCTCACTCCAGCTTGGTATTTCTTTCGCTCCACGACCTTAGCGAAGCCTCGTTTTCGGCTTTAAACCGGACGATGCTTTAGCAGTCGGTACGTAAGAGTGCTAACACAATAATTAGCACTCCATAGGTAAGAGTGCAAGCGAACATCGTGGTAAGACACTCATCCGGGGGGCGGTTTCGCCGCGGGCGATCAGCCCGCAGTCCGCCCTGCCGCCTCACGCCCGCTGAGCGAGGCCCTGTTGTCTGAGCCGTAGGTGAACACCATGAAGTTGGCCGTGGTGATGTCACCGTGGGCATCGAAGGCAACCGGGCCCGATTCGCCGTCGTAATTTATGGCGGCGCCGGTCTTCAGCACGCCAAAGCAGTCAGCAAATGACAGGCACGGTTTGACCGCCTGGGCGGCAGTCTGGCCGCCCGCGGTACCGCTGGACACCGCGATCAGGTTGGCTGCGATGGAGCGTCCGGAGTCGTCTTGGGCAGCGGCGGAAGCCAGGACGGCCAGGTTCACGGCGTCGTAGGTCTCCGCTGTGAAGGAAAGGTCCTTCAATGCCGGATTAACTGCCACCAGCCGCGCCTGGAAGTCCGCCGAGGGAAAGACACCGGGCACCACTGCCCGGGCACCGTCGAGTGCCTTGGACCCCAGCCCCGAACCGTACTGGGCGAAGGCGCCGTCGCTGAGGACGAGTTTCTTACCGGACAGCCCTGCATTGTTGAGCTCGGCGAGGGCCCCCTGGGCATCGTCCCTGGCGATCAGCACCACGGAGTCAGGTTTGGCGGCCTGGGCCGCCAAGGCTGCTTTCCGGGCGTCGCCGGGCTTGAATTCCGCTGTGGCAACGGTGTCCAGGCCGGCGTTCTTTGCAGCAGTTGCCACCGCCGCCGCCACATCCTTGCCGTAGGCGCTGTCCTGATGGACCACGGCCACGCTCTTGGCGCCGCCGTCCTTGGCGAGCTTCACCAGCACGGAAGCCTGGGCAACGTCCGCTGCAGCAGTCCGGAAGTAGTAACCGCCGCTCTTATAGCCGCTAAGGCCTGCCGCGGAGTTCGCCGGCGAGATCAGTGTGATCCGGGCTTTGGACAGGACGTCGATGGCGGCGGGAGCATGGCTCGAGTCCGCCGGTCCGATCACCACGTCAGCCTTTGCAGTCACCAGCTCCGCGGCCTGGGCGGCGGAGTCACTGCCTGCCTGAGCGGGAAGGAGCTCAACCGGCCTGCCCTTGTGACCGCCGGCAGCGTTGATTTCCTTCACGGCCAGTGTCGCGGCGGCGAGCTGGGAATCATTGAGGAAACCCTGATCCCCTGTGCTGTCCAGGATCAGCCCGATGCGCAGCGTCCCATCACCTGACGCTTCGGCGGCATCCAGCCGGGCATTGCCCGCTGTGCCCGAGCAGCCAGCCAGCGCCAGCAGGACGGCGCCGCCGGCCACTGCGCGGAACGCGGCAACACGGGAGGCTGAGGTGAAAATTGCCGGCTTCACTCTGCAGGCCGGACGTTTTCTGCCTGGGGGCCCTTCTCGCCTTCGCCGATTTCGAGCTCGACACGCTGTCCCTCATCGAGCGCGCGGTAACCCTCACCCTCGATGGCGGACCAGTGCACAAAGACGTCGTCCCCGGATCCGTCCACGGTGATGAAGCCATAGCCTTTTTCGGCGTTGAACCACTTGACGGTTCCCAATGCCATGATGTCCACTCTTTCCGTAGTGCCGACGGTCCACGCCGCTGTGTGCCGCGAGTTACGGACCAAGGCCTGAAATCACTCTAGCCACAAGCCTTCCGGAAGGCCGAGGCACACGGCCGGGACGAAGCCCAAACGTTATTGGAGCCCCAGGGGGATCCAGGCCAACCCGGCAGTCCTACCGGTAGTCAGGTCCGAGGACAACCACCAGCGGGACCTGGAAGTCGGAGCTTTGGACCACCGTGGGGATGCTCAGTAGGGTGGAGATTGCCTCGGCGTTGGCCTTCTGGCCGGCACCTGAATAGAAGACCGCAGAAGTCGGCTGCGGGGCTCCTCCCCAGTTGCCCACCTGCCCGAGCGTCCAGCCGTCGGCCTGGACCAGAGAGCTGATGCGCCCGGCGAGTCCGGCAGTTCCGGCGGCGTTGTAAATTGCAACGCCCTTGGTTTTGTCCAAACGAGCGGCCGACGGCGTGGCAGTGGGTGTAGCGCTCGGCTCGGCCTTGGCGCCCGCGGCCACCGGGCTTTCTGAGGGCTGCGCGCCCGGGGAGGCCCCGGTGGTGGCCAGCGCTGCTGCGCTTGCCTCCGGTGATGCAGTGGATTCAAGGCTGGTGGACGTCTGGCTCCCGGCCTGGGTGATTCCGAGTTTGGGAAGGATCAGAAAAGCAACCAGGCCGATGGCCAATGCAACGACCCCGACTGCAAGGACCGGCCAGAGTTTGCGCCGTGCGGGCGCCGAGGCCGTACGGTGGACACCCTGGCGCGTGGCGGTCTCCGGGACCTTGTCGAATTCATCCCGAGCGTATTTGGTCATGGTGGTGAGACATCCTTGTTGATTGCTGCTGATGGCTCAGCACCTACGTGGTCAGGCGTCGGAACCCAGGCGGCGTGCAGTGCGTGCCCGCTGACGCGACGTACGTAGTCTACGCAATCTCTTGACCAGCATGGGGTCATGGGCCAGCGCAGCCTCGGTGTCGATGAGGGCATTGAGCAGCTGGTAGTAGTGTGTCGCGGACAGATCGAACAGCTCCCTGATGGCCTGTTCCTTGGCGCCGGCGTACTTCCACCACTGGCGTTCCAGGGCGAGCATCTGCTGGTCACGCTCGCTCAGGGAGGAGTCACGCAGCGTGAAATCCGCCAGCAGTGAGGCCCGTTCCTCCGGCTCCGGCAGGTGCTCCCGAGCAGGTTCCGCCACGGCACTCCCCTTCGCTGGTTACGTAAAATGTCTGACCCCCATGCTACGGCGCGAATAACACCATTGTCATTTCCACCGCCGTGCCCTGGCCCGTGTCCCTGCGAGAATGGGAGCGTGTTTGATTCTGACGCTTTATTCGAACTGGAGCCGGACCCGGCAGACGCCCCCGGCTTCGCGGCGATGGCCGCACTGCCGCTTCCGGAACTGATGGCCGCGGACTGGGCGGAAGCGCTGGCTGACGTTGAGCCCCAGCTCCGCGGCGTCCTCACCTTCCTCGCAGCGGAGGTTGCCGCCGGGCACCGCGTGCTCCCCTCGCCGTCGAACGTTCTGCGCGCCTTTCGCCAACCCCTGGCCGGCGTGAAAGTCCTGGTGGTGGGCCAGGACCCCTACCCGACGCCGGGCCATGCGGTCGGTCTGTCGTTCGCGGTCGACGCGAGGACCCGCCCCATTCCCCGGAGCCTGGCGAACATCTACCGCGAACTGGAGGCCGATCTCGGAATTCCGGCCCGCGTCCACGGCGATCTCTCCACCTGGGCGGACCAGGGTGTTCTCCTGCTGAACCGCGTCATGAGCGTCCGTGCCGGCAGCGCCGGATCCCACCGGGGCAAGGGCTGGGAGGCCATCACGACGGCGGCCGTCACCGCGGTTGCGAACCGGCGCACACCCGACGGCGGCAGGCCTCCGCTCGTCGCGGTGCTGTGGGGAAAGGATGCGGAAAGTGTCCGGCCGCTCCTGAGCGGTGCAGCCGTTGTGTCCAGCGCCCACCCCAGCCCCTTGTCGGCGTCGCGCGGTTTTTTCGGCTCCCGGCCGTTCAGCAAAATCAACGGCCTCCTGCAGGAACAGGGTTGCCCGGGCGTAATCTGGGAGCTCCCCCAGGCCGCTTAGCTTAGGGTTGCCTTATGAGCACAGTCCCCGCAGCCACGAGCGCCTCCAGGAAGTCCCGCCCCCAGATCGACCTCACGGTGATCCGACGCGAACAACTCTCACCGCACATGGTGCGGATCATCGCCGGCGGCGACGGCTTTGCGGATTTCGTCAACAACAGCTTCGTGGACCGCTACATCAAGATCGTTTTTCCGCAGCCGGGTGTGGACTACGTGCAGCCGCTGAACCTGTGGACCATCCGCGAAACCATGCCCCGGGCCCAGTGGCCGTACACGCGCACGTACACGGTCCGGTGGGTCGACGCTGAGGCCCGGGAACTGGCCATCGACTTCGTGATCCACGGCGACGAAGGACTGGCCGGGCCATGGGCGGATGCCGCGCAGCCGGGGGACGCGATCACCTTCACGGGTCCGGGCGGGGCCTACAACCCCTCGCCCGACGCCGACTGGTACCTTTTCGCCGGCGATGAGGCCGCTCTGCCTGCCATTGCGGCCGCCCTCGAAACGCTTCCGCCTGACGCGAGGGGACTGGCGTTCCTTGAGGTGGACAGCGACGCCGACATCCAGCCGATCGCAGCACCCCCGGGAATCCAGGTCAGTTGGCTCCGCCGCAACGGCGTACCGGCCGGAGAGAGCGACCTCCTGGTTGCTGCGGTCGCCGATGCACAGTGGCCGGACGGGCGGGTGGACGTCTTTGCCCACGGCGAGCGCGGCTACATGAAGGCCCTGCGGGACGTGCTGTTTGTTCAGCGCGGCCTGGAACGGAGCCAGGTTTCCCTGTCGGGTTACTGGGCG
Organism: Pseudarthrobacter cremeus; assembly: GCF_051857465.1. NCBI lineage: Bacteria > Bacillati > Actinomycetota > Actinomycetes > Micrococcales > Micrococcaceae > Pseudarthrobacter > Pseudarthrobacter cremeus. The sequence continues at coordinate 328,464 of NZ_JBPZHC010000005.1, forward strand.
AAGGGCCGGGTTGAGGACGATTTCCAGGCAGAGAAAAAGCTGCCGGTCGGAAAGATCTGACACCCGGCCCCGACGGTCAACGGCGGCGGGCGCGGCGCCGCTCATTGCTGGCCAGGCTGCGGGTCAGCGGCCTGGCGAGGGTGTCGCCGAGCACAATCCCGCCCGCTGTGCCCAGGACGATCGCGCCGGCGTTGAGCATGCCACCGGCGCCCAGCAGGATTTCGGACTCCTCGATGGTCAGCACGTACATCGAGCGGAAGATCGTGAGCCCGGGCAGCAGGATGAGCGCCGCCGGTACCGCCACCACCAGCTGCGGAGCGCCCATCTTCAGCGCCACCACTCTCGCGAGCAGGCCGATCACGACGGCGGCGAGCGCCGGGGAGAACCGGTCGCCGACGCCGAGTTGCCCGGCGCCCAGCAGCACGAAGTAGCCTGCCACCCCGACGCCTGCGGTGGGCAACAACAGGTCCCAGGACGTCTGCTCGGTGACGCCGATGGCTATCACTGCGACGGCGGTCAGGATCACGAGGACCCAGAGATCGTAGGCCGGCGGGAAGGTCTGGGTGACACTGATCGGCTGCATTCCGGTCATGGCCCCCACCACGAAGGCCACCGCGATGCCGGCGACGATCGCTCCGAAGGTGAGCAACGTGGACAGGAACCGGCCGGCCGCGGTCACCGGGAAGCCGTTGATGGCATCCTGGACGGACGAGACCAGCCGCCCGGTGGGCAGGAGCAGCAGGATGCCGCCCACCACCACAATGGCCGGCGAGGTGGTCAGGTCAAAGCGCCACAGCAGCAGCGCGCTGAGCGTGACGGCGAACGCGCACGCCGCCGTCGTGAAGAAGTCAGGAACCCGCCACCGGCCCAGCTGACGGGCCAGGAGGCTCACGCCGATGTTGGCCACGAAGGCAATGGCGGAGGACACAGGACCGCCGCCCAGCACCCCCACGAACGCGGCCGCGAAGACGCCGAAGGCCACAGTGACCATCCAGCGCGGGAAGGGTTTGGGGCTGGTGATCGCCTCGTCCAGGCGGCGGATGGCCTCATCACGGCCCACTCCCCCGGCCACGATGTCCGTCACCAGCCGGTGTACTTTGGCCAGTCCGGCATAGTTGTTGGTCCAGGACCGCACGACACGGAGCAGGGCGATGGGCGGCTGGTCCTTGGGCGCATAGTTGATGGCCACCGACTGGTTGGTGATGTCCACCTCGATGTTCTTCAGGCCCAGTGCCGCCGTGACGGCGATGATGCTTGTCTCAACTTCAAGGGCGCCGGCCCCGTACCGGAACATGGTCTCGGCCAGGTGCAGGGCAAAATCCAGGGTCTTGCGCGCCGAGGTGTCCACACCTCCCACCTGGATCATCGGGTTGGCGTAGGGGCTCCCGGCGAGCCTGTCCACGATGCTCATCGGCGCCGTCGGCGGGTGCTCCCCTTGGACCAGGCGCCGCAGCATCCTCTTGGCCGCCGCGTCCTGGCCTATCTGGGAGGGCGTCAGCCGCTCGGTTTTCGGCAGCCCGTCGGTGGCGGGCCTGCCCCGCGGATGGTCACGTCGATTGGTCACGCTGATCCTCCTCCCTGTCTGATGAGTGCCTGTTGTCCCGGGAACTACGCCTGGCGCTTCAGGGGCAGCCTGCCCAGGAGGGTCCGCGCCGCGGCGAGGGCCGCACGGCCCAGGCGGTTGGCCCGGAAAACGAGCGGCCGTACCGGCATCACGAAGTCGCCCACCAGTTGGACCACGTCACCGCCGAAGCCCTTCTTGAACTCGTAGCCGCCGTGGCCTTCCTCATCCTGGCCCTGGATGCCGAACGTGCCGTAGAAGTTGTACCGCGAGTAGCCCTTTTCCAGCGCGTGCAGCATCATCCCCCAGTACAGGGAGGTGGCACCGTTGAAGTAGATGTAGTCCTGCTTGGTGCCGCCGATCACGCACGTGACTTCGCCGCCGAAGCAGACAAAGTGGATGGCGGCCACGGTTGCCACGCCTACGGAGTCCGGGAACCGCTCAATGTCCTTGAGGCTGCGCTCATAGCTGTCCACAAGGTCCTGGACCACTTTGAGGCGGTTGGCCTTCTTTTTGCTGCCGGTCTCTTCCACCTCGCGGCGCAGCTCGGCTGCGGAGGCGGACTCTGCTTCCAGGCGTTCGGTGATGGATTTCCGGTAAGCGGGGATGTCGATCTTGGCCATCATGAGTTTGGTGAACTCGGCCGATGTGGTCCGCAGGAGCTGTTCGTAGTATTCGCGTTCCCGGTAGATGAAGCCCTTCTCATCCCCGGCAGTGCTCAGCGCGTCGTAGAACTCATCGAGGGTCTCCAGCGTGGCCTGCTCCAGGAACACACCGTTTTTTTCAGCCTTCCGGATCGCTTTCCGGGTCCGGTAGCTGGTACCCATGATGAGTTCCTCGGCGTCCTTGATGCCGTCGAGTTTCTTGATGAACATCCAGTTGACGTTGGCGAAGTTCATATCGGAGCCCTGGTGCTCAAAGCCGAGGCCGGCCAGTTCGGCCACCAGCGGCCTGTTGTCAGCGATTTCCGGGTGCTCGGCGCCGTCGGCATCGCGGGCGATGAACGGGAGGTTGGGGGAAATCCGCAGTTCTGCGGCCTTGCGGTCCGCCGCGCGTCCTTTGAGAAGTCCGACGACGTCGCTGACCAGGGCGGCGTCCGTGTAGTCCATGAGGGGGCCCTTGGCGCATTCGCACACGCGGTAGCCGAACCGGTTGGTGGTGTAGTTCAGTTTGCCGGCGGCTACGAGCTCGCCCTTGCGCCGGACACCGAAGAGGTCCACGTCCTGTCCGCGGGCGCGCTGGAAGCGGGTGAAGTCTGCGGACTGGATGAAGCTGTTGTGCGGGTGGTTGACGGAGAAGGCCTCGAACTCTGCGTCGCTGAGGACGCCGAACTCGAGCGCGGTTGCGGCCTTGGTGGGATTCACGGAAATAACCTCATCTATCGCTGGGCTGCCGGCTGGGGCAGCGCGGGCGGTGGTGGTGGGAAGTCGGGGAGGCGGGAAGTCGGGGAGGTCGGGTGTCAGCGAACGCTGTCAGTAGAACTGGTGGCCGGTGCGTGCGGTTTCGATCCGCCGGAAGATCCTTTCGGCGCCCTTGACCCACAGGGCATGCCGGAGCGGGGCGAGCACGTAGTCGTAGCAGCCCACGAAATCCGTGACCGTCTTGGTGAAGCTTGTCTTGAACATGCCCATGCCGTAGAGGGAATGGGACTTGTCCTTGATCCGGCCGGCCGGAGGCGTCCCGCAGAAGTCGTACTCGGTGCAGCCCAGTTCCTGCATGCGCCGTATCGCTGCCCACTGGACCAGGTGGGAGTCGCCGTACTGTTTGCGGTTCTGGGTTGAGCCGCCGTCCTTATACGTGGCTTTGGACCCGTAATTGATCACAAAGGCGCCGACGCTGGGCTTGCCGTCCTCGTAGACGAAGAAGAAGCTGCCTTGGCCGCGGTTGCAGAATTCGTCCCAGAACCGGGTGTAGTACTCCAGGCTTCGCAGAGGCATGGAGCCCTTGGCGCTGACGGTGTCCGCCATCAGATCGTAAAGGGCCTTGTATGTTTCAGGGGTTGGCGCCTGCTGAACCACTTCGCAGCCTTCACGCTCGGCGCGGCGGATGGCATTGCGGGCGCGGGAGGAGACGGCGCGGAGTACCTGGCTCTCCGGGGCCGAGATGTCCAGCAGAGCGGTGGAGTCGTTGGACTGGATGTTGGGGGCCTTCACCAGGCCGGCCTCAGCGAGCTGTGCCTGGACCTCCGGGGAGGCAACAATGTCCGGTTCAACCTTGATGGTGAAAACGCTGAGTCTGTGGCTCCGGGCAAGTGCCGCGCACGCTTCCAGTGCGGGCTTGAGATCATCGACGGAGCCCAGGTCCGGGCCCTTGATCAGGTACCACAGGCGGCCGAGTACCGGGAATTTCTTCTCCAAAACCAGGTTGTAGCTGGCGGTTCCTGCCGACTCAAGGACCAGGAAGCGGGCGCTCCAGCCATTGCCGTTTTTCACCGTTGCATAAGCGGCGGACTGCAGCATATTGCCCCCATTGGGGTTGGCCGTGACGTGCTTGTCCCAGTTCTCAATTTCTTCGGCTGTGGCAAAACGTGCGGTAAATTCTCGCAAAGGGGCCGTGTCCAATCTCAGGGTTTGTGCACTGTTCTGTAGTCGTGGCTGCGTGCGGACATGTAGCCACAAGTCTAAAGCCTGATCCGCTCAGGGCCGCCTTGACTCCAGGTGCACGCTTGGCAAGGGTTGAGCCATGCAGGCGCATCCAGACATGTCCGCTCAAGGACCAGCAACCCGGGAAGAGTACACGCCGGGTGTGCAGGTGACCGGCCTGGCGGCCTTCCTGGGAGCTTCGGCCCTGGTGGCCTGGTTGGGCGCCGTTGCCACGGTGAACAATGTTGAGGGCTGGTACCTCAGCGCCGACAAAGCGCCCTGGTCTCCGCCGAACTGGGTTTTCGGTCCGGCCTGGACCCTGCTGTACACCTCCATGGCGGTGGCGGCCTGGCTTGTGTGGCGCAGCCGGTCCGAGCGGTCCAGGCCTGCCCTGATCGCGTACGGTGTCCAACTCCTGCTCAACCTCGCCTGGACACCGGTGTTCTTCGGCCTCTATCCGTCGATCGGAACCCCGGCACTCTGGATCGCTGTGGCCATCATCGTTGTCCTGATCGTCGCGGTAACCATCACAGTCCTCTACTTCGGTCCGATCAGCCGCACAGCCGGCCTGCTTCTGCTCCCCTACATCTCCTGGCTGGTATTTGCCACCAGCCTGAACATCTGGGCTGCCCTGAACAACTGAGCGTCGTTGGGTCTGACATCCTCTGTGTGCTGCTCCTCCGTCGCTTTGACGCACACTGCCGGATGCCAGCCCCCAACGTCAACGGGGACCCAGATGGCGCTGAACCTAGTTTTCGAACTCGGAGAGCGGCGGGCAGGAGCAGATGAGGTTGCGGTCTCCGGCGGCGCCGTCGATCCGGCCTACGGGCGGGAAGTACTTGTCCTGCTTGAGGTGGTGGAGGGGGAACACGGCCTGCTCGCGGGAGTATCCGCGGGTCCAGTCGGTGTTCACGACGGCGGCCGCGGTGTGCGGTGCGTGGCGCAGCGGGGAATCGGCGACGGTGAAGTCGCCGGCCGCGACCTGGTCGATTTCCTTGCGGATGCTGATCATCGCCTCGATGAACCGGTCGATCTCGGCCAGGTCCTCGGACTCGGTGGGCTCCACCATCAGCGTCCCCGCAACCGGGAACGCCAGGGTCGGGGCGTGGAAACCGTAATCGATCAGCCGCTTGGCCACATCCTCCGCCGTCACCCCGGTCCTCGCGGTCAGCTCGCGCAGGTCCAGGATGCACTCGTGCGCCACCAGTCCGCCTTCACCCGTGTACAGGACCGGGAAGTACTCGTTCAGGCGTGCCGCGACATAGTTCGCCGCGAGCAGCGCAGCCTTCGTCGCCTCGGTCAGGCCCTCGGCGCCCATCAGCTTCACATACGCCCACGAGATCGGCAGGACCCCGGCCGAGCCGTAGTTCGACGCGCTGATCGCGACGCCGTGGCCGTCCTCGTGCGCCGCCTTGTTCGCATCCGAGGGCATGAACGGGGCCAGGTGCGCCTTCGCCGCGACCGGGCCCACACCGGGGCCGCCGCCGCCGTGCGGGATGCAGAAGGTCTTGTGCAGGTTCAGGTGCGAGACGTCCCCGCCGAACTTGCCCGGCTGCGCCAGGCCCACGAGGGCGTTCAGGTTCGCCCCGTCCACGTAGACCTGCCCGCCCGCGGCGTGCACGGCGTCGCAGATCTCGGTCACATCCGCGTCGTACACCCCGTGGGTGGAAGGGTAGGTGATCATGATCGCGGACAGGGCGTCCTTGTTCGCCTCGATCTTCGCGTACAGATCCGTGTGGTCAATCGTGCCATCAGGGGCCGTGGCCACCACGACGACCTTCATCCCGGCCAGGACAGCCGAGGCGGCGTTCGTGCCGTGCGCGGACGCCGGGATCAGGCACACGTTCCGCTGCGTGTCACCGTTGGCGCGGTGGTAACCCCGGATCGCGAGCAGGCCAGCGAGCTCACCCTGGGACCCCGCGTTCGGCTGCAAAGACACCTGGTCGTAACCGGTGATCTCCGCCAGATCATTCTCCAGCCCGGTGATCAGCTCCCGCCAGCCCACCGTCTGCGAGTCCGGGGCGAACGGGTGGATCGAGGCGAACTCCGGCCAGGAAATCGCCTCCATCTCCGCGGTCGCGTTCAGCTTCATCGTGCACGAACCCAACGGGATCATCGTCCGGTCCAGCGCCAGGTCACGGTCCGAGAGGCGGCGGATGTAACGCAGCAGCTGCGTCTCGGAACGGTGCGTGTTGAACACCGGATGCTGCAGGTACTCCGAGGTGCGGGCAACCGCGGCCTCAAGTCGGAATGCGGTGCCGTTGACGGCGGCCGCGTCAACCAGCGATGCACCAAAAGCCGCCACGACGTCGGCAACGATCCCGGGTGTCGTCGTTTCGTCAGCGGAAACTCCCACCGTGTCCTCATCGATGCTGCGCAGGTTGATCCCCTTGCCGGCGGCGGCCGACACTACTGCCCCCGCCCTGCCCGGCACAGAGACACTCACCGTGTCGAAGAAACTCGTATGCAGAACGTCCATGCCCGCCTCTTTGAGGGAGGCAGCGATGGTGGTGGCGTGGCCGTGGACGCGCTCGGCGATCGCTTTCAGGCCGTCCGGGCCGTGGTAGACCGCGTAGAAGGACGAGACGATGGCCAGCAGCGCCTGCGCGGTGCAGATGTTCGAGGTCGCCTTTTCACGGCGGATGTGCTGCTCACGCGTCTGCAATGCCAGGCGGTAGGCGGGGACACCGGCGTCGTCCTTGGACACACCCACCAGGCGGCCGGGCATCGACCGCTCCAGGCCCTTCGCCACCGCCATGTACGCGGCGTGCGGGCCGCCGAAGAACAACGGCACCCCGAAACGCTGCGTTGAACCCACGGCGATGTCCGCGCCCTGCTCCCCCGGAGGGGTGATCAGCGTCAGGGCCAGCAGGTCAGCGGCCACAGTAACCAGTGCGCCGCGTTCCTTCGCTTCCTTGATGACCTCGGCGTGGTTGAAGACGCGGCCGGACACGCCCGGCTGCTGCAGGACGATGCCGTTGATGACACCCTCGGGCAGGCCCTTGGACAGGTCGGCGACCTCGACCTCGAAGCCGAGCGCCTCGGCCCGGCCCTTCACAATCGCAATGGTCTGCGGCATCACATCGGCATCCAGGACGGTCTTGCCGTCGTGGGCCTCTTTGTTCTTGTTCGCCCGGCGCATCATCAGCACGGCCTCGGCCACCGCGGTGGCTTCATCCAACAGCGACGCGTTGGCGATCGGCAGGCCCACCAGGTCCTGGACCATGGTCTGGAAATTCAGCAAAGCCTCAAGCCGGCCCTGGCTGATCTCGGGCTGGTACGGGGTGTAAGCGGTGTACCAGGCAGGCGCTTCGAGCACGTTCCGGCGGATCACCGCAGGAGTCACGGTGTCGTAATAGCCCTGCCCGATCATCTGCACAGCCGTCTTGTTCTTCCCGGCAAGCTTCCGCAGCTCCGCAAGGACCTCAACCTCACTGAGGGCGTCCCTAAGGGCAAGCGGCCTGGCCTGGCGGATGGCATCAGGGACTGCGGTATCCACCAGCGCGTCCACGGAATCGCATCCGACAGCTTTGAGCATGGTGTCGATGTCGGCCTGGCGGCGGGCACCGATATGCCGGTCCACGAACGTGGCAGAGGCTGAATTTACACTCACAAGGAACTCCATTTTCGGCCCGAGGGATTCCTGGGGAGGACTTGCACGGCCGAGCGCGGCCACACCAGGACTAATTCTCCTCCGCCGCAGACGGGCGGGCAAATAGCGATGCCCGAACCGGCCACGCCGGGAGCGGGCCGTCCGCGGCAGTGCGTGCCGCCGTCGTACTTTCCGAGTCCATGCTCCGGAAAGTTCCGACGGCGGCCATGGACCGCAGGGTGTTACTTCGCGTCTGGTGCGGTGACGCTGGCGGAGGCCTTCATGGTCTCGGCGTTCACCATCCACGCATACTGCTCCAGTTTGGCGATGAATTCGTGCAGCAGGTCAGCGGTGGTGGGATCCTCTTCATCCACTTCATCGTGGACCTTACGCATGGTCCCCACCGCAGCTTCGAGGGCCGCGACGATCCGCTCGATGGCGTCCTTGGTGTTGATGAGGCCCTCTGGGAACTGGGCCAGGCTGGTGGACTTGGCCACAGTGGCACTGCGGCCATCCGGCAGAGCGTGAAGCGCACGCATTCGCTCTGCCATGTCGTCGGCGAACTGCCGGGCCGCGTCCACGATCTCGTCCAGCTGCAGGTGGAGGTCCCGGAAGTTGGTGCCCACAATGTTCCAGTGGGCCTGTTTGCCCTGGATGTGCAGCTCAATCAGATCAGCAAGAACGGCCTGCAGATTGTTGGTCAGGGTAGGTGACGCTTTCATGAATCCTCCTCGATCGGTCCAGTACTGCCGACGCTATCAGCCGCGCGGCGGCCGTGGCCGGGAGCCGGCAGGATTTCTCAGTGAGCTTACTAATCCGGCCCGGGTGCCCGTGAGGCAGCATGTTACTTTTCAGTAATGACGCGAACGCGAACGGCACTGATCAGGCTCTTCACCAGCCCCGCCGGGAAGGTCCCGGTCCAGCGGCTGATCGGTGCCGTGGCGCTCGGCGGTTTTCTGGTCTTTGCCGGTGTCAGCCACCTGACCGTCGCGCGGCAGGAGTTCCAGGCCCAGGTCCCTCCGTGGTTTCCCCTGGACAAGGACTATGTGGTCCTGGCGTCAGGCGTGGTTGAGATCGGCCTCGGCGCCGCGTTGATCGCCCTGCGCAAACAGCGCGTCCCGGTGGGGCTGTGCGCTGCGGCGTTTTTCGTCCTGATCTTTCCCGGGAACATCTCCCAGTACGTGACACAGACGGACGGGTTCGGCTTGGACTCGGACCGCGCCCGCCTGGTGCGGCTGTTTTTCCAGCCCGTGCTGGTGGTGTGGGCCCTGTGGTCAACCGGAGCTTGGAAGGAACTGCGCGCGGCGCTTCGTCGGTAAGCTTTCCTGCCAGCCGTCGGTAGCGCCCACAGCGGCGCCCTGCCGGGAGAGTCTCCCGGCAGGGCACCGGTGTATTGGTTCCTGTTCCTGTCTCAACGGCTGGTGGGCACCACGTGGGCTGTCACCAGAAGTGCGCTACATCCACCACCATGCGCGAGCCGGATCCGGGCCCGTCCAGGGTGAAAACCCGGAACGGAAGCCGGGCACGTACGCCCAGTCCGAGGCTCGTGTAGCCTTCGAAGCTGTTCGCCCAGGCCACCTGCCGGAAGGTCTGGTACCCCGAAACGTTGGTTACTTCGTCCTTGTTTTTGGGCACGTACGTTGCGCTTCCGTTGCGGTCATAGGCCGGGGCGTTCACAGTCACCTGAAGGAACGCGCTGCCCCGCAGCGGGATGCTGAACCCTGAACCGTCCTGCACCACCGTGGGCACGTACCGGACGGTGTAGCCCTCCACCGGGCCGTTGAGGTCAACCACCATCCGGTCGAAGCAGTAGTGCTGCCCCGTCCTGACGTTGGTGACGGACGCGGTGCTCATATCCTGGTCGGATTTCGCCAGGGACCCCCATACGAGCCCGCAATAGGATGTGGTTGCCGAGGCGGGCCCCGGAGCCAGGAAACCCAATCCGACAGCCATCATAATGACTGCCAGCCACGTATGAAACTTCTTCATTGTGGGCCACCCTTCGAGTGATTTGGTAGCTCCAGCGTAGGAGTTTCACCCGCCCTTCTTAAGGGTTGTTGCCGCTTCGGCGCGGAACCGTTAGGGATGGCATATTCCGGTCACGCACGCGTGATGCTGCGGCCTTCTTCCGGGCTGCCGAAATGCATTTAACACCGAATCTGCACCGTGCCGTGATGCATCATAACGACGCCGGACCGGGCTTTGGGGGCGTGCTAGCCTTCACACTCGATGCAGTACTTCATGCCGTTTTTTTCGCGCGCAACCTGGGACCGGTGGCGGACCAGGAAGCATGAGGCGCAGGTGAACTCATCGGACTGCTCAGGAACAACAACGACCGTCAGCTCTTCGCCCGAGAGGTCCGCTCCGGGCAGGTCGATTCCCTCGGCGGTGTCGTTCTCCTCGACGTCGATGACGGCGGTCTGGGCATTGCTGCCGCGGGATGCCTGCAGAGCCTCCAGTGACTCCGCGGAAGACTCCTCGTCAGTCTTGCGTGGAGCGTCGTAATCGGTTGCCATAGCGTTGGTCACTTTCGTTGCTGCGCGGCACCATTTCAGGCACCTCAGTGAAGCAGTTTAGGGCATAGTGCGGGCACTTAAGCAATAGTGTGGCCAACCAGACAGATTGCGTCACTGCCTTCCGGGTTTAGTCTGGAAATGCCAGCAAACCACGTTGTGGCCCCAGGGAGGCAGCATGGCCGTCAAACTCAACCCCAAAGCACTGACGAACGCGCGCAATCTCATAAAGGGCGGAAAGGTGGAGCGCGATGTCCGCGATGACTGGAGCGAGCACGCGCCCTCCACGGACGAGGAAAATGCGTTCATCGATAAGCATGGTTTCGCGGACTACGCGCTGTGGCATTTGGGCCGGGACGATGGCCAGTCCGACGGCACGAAGGGCAGTGTCAGTTTTCCCTTCGGGGACTTCAGGAAAATCCACCGTTGCGCTGTCATTTCGCTGGAGGGCCGGGCGGCGCAATACGGGCACGACGACATCCGCGACGCCGCCAGGAAGCTGCTGGAACTGATCGATTCAGACTGAGGCCCGCGTCGCCACGCCGGTGGCGTTGTGGGGCGCTGCAACGCCATGCAGTGAAATTTGCCGTGCACTAGCCGGAACACCGAAGGGCTCCGATCTGCGGGTTATTGAACCGCCGGCCGGAGCTTTCTCGTTGTCCCGCCATGTCCCCGTTGCCGGATGTTCATCCCCGGAGAGCAAGCTCAACGCGTCCGCGAACACCACATCTACGTTTTGAGGAGCATCTCCATGTCCACTCCCCTCTCCCGTCGCAACTTCCTCGGTGCCGGCGCCAGCGCCGCCGCGCTGGGTTTCGCCTTCGCAGGCGCAGGCAGCCTCGCTCCCTTCGCGCGCCCCGCCAACGCCGCTACCCGCAACGCCTTCGGTTACGGGACGCTGGTTTCGGACCCCAACGGCATCCTCGCGCTGCCTGAAGGCTTCTCCTACAAGCTGCTGGCCCGCTCCGGACAGTCCGTGACAGCCGAGGGGGTCCACCCCTCGGATCCCGACGGCATCGGCGTCTTTGACGGCCCCAACGGCGGTTCGGTGCTGATCGTCAACCACGAAAACAGCGGGTCAGAGCCCTTCCCGGTGCCCGTCGTCGAAGGCCTCACCTACGATCCCGGCGCGAAGGGCGGTACGTCCACCATCCTGGTGGACGCCGATGGCAACCGCGTGGGTCAGTACACCTCCGTCGCCGGCACCAACAACAACTGCGCCGGCGGCGTCTCGCCGTGGGGCACCTGGCTCACGTGTGAGGAAACCGAGGCGCGGGCAGGCTCGGGCACCAACACCAAGGACCACGGCTACGTCTTCGAGGTTGATCCCGCCAGCCGCGAGGCCAACGTCAACTTCTCCGCCATCCCGTTGAAGTTCCTGGGCCGCTACTCCCACGAGGCCGTCGCCGTCGACCCCGCCACCACGCAGATCTACCTGACCGAGGACGCCGGAAACCCCAACGGCCTCTACCTGCGCTGGACCCCGCCCGCAGGTTTCACTCCAGGCAAGGGCAAGCTCCTGGCCCTCGCCCAGTCCAACGGCGGCGACGTCGCCGGCAAGCTGCAGGCCATGAAGGCTTTCCGCGGCTCCACCCACGTCAAGGACCTCTCCGAGGCCACGACGGTGGGCACGCGCTTCACGGTCGAATGGGTTGACGTGCCGGACCGCGATGCACGCACCACCTCTGTCCGCAAGCAGTTCACCAACGACCAAATCACCCGTTCGCGCAAGCTGGAGGGCCAGTGGTGGGGCGACGGCGGCGCGTACTTCGTCTCGAGCTTCGCGCGCACCTCCGATGGTTCGGTCAACGAACACGACGGCCAGGTCTGGCTGTACGACCCCGCTACTGAGTCCATCACGCTGACCACGATCTTCGGTGTCAACCCGGCCCCGGACCAGGAGGGTGCCTTCGACGGCCCCGACAACATCACGGTGGCTCCGCAGGGCGGGCTGATCCTGGCCGAGGACGGCAACGGCATCTCCCACCTCGTGGGCGTGACCAGCCAGGGCCTATCCTACCCGCTGGCCCGCAACCAGTACAACGATTCCGAGTTCTGCGGACCGGCCTTCAGCAAGGACGGGAAGTGGCTCTTCGCCAACATCCAGTCCCCCGGATTCACGCTCGCCATCACCGGCCCGTGGACGCGTCCCTCGAACGCTTCCGCTACCGCCAGCTGACATTCAGCCCGGGCCTGCTGCAGCCCTTCCTTGGTCTGATTGCCGGGGCGGGGCTGCAGCAGTGTTTGGCCGGTGCCGCTGAGCCGCCGCTAAGAAGGAACGGGCTGGCCGAACCAGGCGCCAAGCGCTTCAGCGAGCCCCTGTTTGTCTCGATCTCCGACCCAGGCCACATAGCCGTCCGGTCGGATCAGAACAGCTTCGGGTGCCGTGACTTCCCCGAGTAGCGGTAGTTCCCATGGCCCCTCGTGCTGGGCGTCTATCAACCGGACCCGCTCCGGCAGTTGCGTGGAGTCGAAGCTGCCGGGCTCGCCAAGGTTGAGCAGTACGGGCCGTGCTTCGTGCAGCAGGGTAAAGACCCGCAGCTCATTGTCCGAGGTGATGAGGTCCAGATCGGGCATACGGCGTCCGAGGAGCGGGTGGCCTTCGCCGACGTCGTAATGGATGTCAAGCCCGGACTGCATCGCGGCGAACCGCCGGCGCGGCTCGTCCATGCTGAGGAGCTCGGAAATGACTTCGCCAACAGCCTTGATGCGGTCGTCAGGGCGGCGGAGCGCAGTCTGCGCCATCGTGTTACGAAGCACGCGTGCGGCCACCGGGTGGCGTTCGGAATGGTAGGTGTCGAGGAGGCTCTGTGGGGATATTCCCTTGACCACCTGCGCAAGCTTCCATCCCAGGTTCACCGCGTCCTGCACACCAATGTTCAGCCCCTGTCCCCCATCCGGAGCATGCACATGGGCTGCGTCGCCGGCCAGGAGAATGCGCCTGTTCCGGTATGCGGCTGCCTGCCTGGTCGCATCGGTGAACCTGGAGATCCAGAGGGGGCTATGAACCCCAAAGTCTGTCCCGCACACAGCGATCAGCGCTTCGCTGAGGTCCTTCAGGGTGGGTTCGCCCGCGGGCCCCACCCGCTCTTCGGTCACCATGACTCCCACCGGGCCCTCATCCTTGTACACCACTTCGCCGCCGCGGATCTCGTACTCCAGTCTGCCGAAGGAATGGATGCCAAAGGCATCGGGGTGGATGCCCCACTCCGGCTCCTGGGCCATCTCGACCTCGGCTATCAGGCTGCTGGTGGTGGGGTCCCACCCCGGAAACCCGATGCCCGACGCTTTGCGGACGAGGCTGCGGCCGCCGTCGCAGCCGGCCACATAGTCGGCACGCAGCTTCCGGCCGTCGGACAGGACGACGTCGACGCCGCCGTCGTCCTGCGCGAGGCCCGTCACCTCACATCCACGGTGGATGGTTACAGGCAGTTCGGCGACCCAGCCGGCGAGGATGCGCTCGATGTGTTTCTGCCACAGGCCGAGCCCGTAGGGATGCCTGGTGGGAAAATCGCTGACGTCCAGCCGGTTGCGGGCGAACCCGGCGACCTGGGCCACCTGCCCCTCCGCCAGGAACCGCCCGGCAATTCCGCGCTGGTCAAAGACCTCGATGGTGCGCGAGTGCAGCCCACCGGCGCGGGCGCCTGGAAGGTCCTGGCTGGTGCGGCGCTCGACGATGGCGACGTCGACGCCGGCCAGCGCCAGCTCCGCCGCCAGCACCAGCCCTGTCGGGCCTCCCCCGGCAATCACCACCTGGTGCCCGGTCATCGCCGCACTCGAGTTCGCGTCCGTGCGCCCCTGTCCATTTCGGCACTCCTGTTCCCTGGGTTCAGGCTTTTGCCGATTATGGCGCACGACGTGGGGCTTGCCGCAAGCCCCGGTGCCGGCGATACATTGGAACTAGAGGGAGTTTTTGGGTGTGGGGGTGGGAGCCGGTGTGGTGTTAGCGGCCGCATACACCCGCACCCAATCCACCCGCATTTCCCCGGAACCGTCAGCAGTGGCATCCGGAAACCAGTCAAGCTGCAGCGTCTGGTGCATCGGGCCGGGAGGCTGGTGCGCCGGATCGGTATCCTCGAACCACTTCACGCCGTCCACATACCCGACGATCCCGGCAGGCGACCAGTCCACCGCATAGTTATGGAACCGGGACACGTCCAGGGCCTTGCTCGCTGACGTTTGTGAGTTGCTGCAGGAATAGTGCTGGAAGGACTCGATTAAGTTCCAGTTACCTGTCGTTTCCGCGTAATCGATCTCGCCGTCACACGGCCAATTCCCGCTGTCCGGCCACAGGATCGACACCAGGTGATACTCGTTGTCGCCCGAACCCGCAGCCCGGACCTCCCACCGGCCGTACTTCTGCCGCGCGAACTTCGCACTCACTCCGGCAGTCTTGCCGTTTAGGGTTCCGGTCATGACCATCTTCGAGCCGTCCACGGTAACCTGCTGCGGACTCCGGACGCCGTTGCCGTTATGGCCGGCGCTGTTGTGAACTGACCATTTGGCAGGGTCCGGAGCACCCACATAGTTGAACTCGTCACCGGCTGTCGGCGTGCCCCAGCCAAGCCTTGTCGCGGCCGAATCCGGGGCGGGAGCGTTTGTGGCGGGATCCAAGCCCGGAGACGCGCACGCCGGCAGTGCCAGACCGGCCAGGACAACAATCACCCGAAATTTTTTCATTGGACGTTCCACGGGTACGGCTTGACGTCACGCGGTCACAGTAAGTTCACCAGGACGGCAGTACCGGCAGCGGACCGTCAACATCAACGTGCTCGGCGTCCCCGCGAGCCAGCCACTGAAGCAGTCCTTCGCGGTCGGAAACAACGCGCAGTCCGCCGTCGCCGATGACCCACTCGTCACGTTCTTCGGTCACCAGCGTCATGCCCGGAGCACCCTTGGCCCGCAGCGACCGCACTGCTGACTCAAGGGCATTCAGCAGCGAGTCCGGATCGGCTTCCTCGATGGTCCAGGCAGTGTCGAGGTCATGGTGATGCACCACCACCTCGGCTATCCGGAGGGCCACGATGGATGTGGCGGGGACCGCCTTGCCACCCACCTGAACTTCTGTTGCCACGAGTTCCCCGCTGAGCCGTTGTGCCTGCTCGGCAAAGTTTCGGGCAGAGGTCCGCAGCTCTTCAATGAGCTCTTCCCGTGGCAGGGCCGCCAGGGCGGCGATCTCTTGGGAGCGGGCTTCGGTTGAGGCGTAAAGGGGACGTTCCTCACCGGAGGTCGCCCAGTCAATGAGGTTTACCAGCGCATGGCCGTTGGAGGCGAGGTGCGCGATGACGTCGGCCCGCGACCACCCCTCACACAGCGAGGGAACGGTCATCTCGTCGTCGGCAAGGGATTCGACGGTGGCCAGCAACATGTCCGTTTCCCTGCCGAGGCGGGACAGATCCGAGTGGAGGCGTGCGGGATTGATCATGGTGCCAGCCTACCCACGGGCCGCCGCCCGAACCACCGTTCGGGCGCCGCTGTTCCATACCCACATCGTCTGGACTGAGACAGGATCGCCGATAAGGCCAGGCTCTACTAAAACGGGTCATTTGAGAGGCGCAGGATATGAATACCCCCCGGGCGGAAAGCCGGACATTCCCCTCATATGGCTTGCATCACACCTCTGTCAGGCTGGAGGCACTCGGAGGACGGCCCCTCGGATCCTCCCGGCGCCGCAGGCCTCCACTTCGCTCAGAAAGGACTGGAGACCATGTCACAACCGCATGCCGTTATCGCCGAAAATCCACAAAAGGAGGCGCGCACGGCAAATTGGGTCGCCTTCGTCATCTGCACGGCCCTCCTGTTTGACGGGTACGACCTCGTCATTTACGGCACCGTCCTTCCGGGGCTGCTTGCGGACCCGGGCCAGATCGGCGCATTTGATGCAGTCGCCGCCGGCCTTCTTGGCTCCTGGGCCCTCATTGGAGTCCTTGTGGGCTCACTGGTCTGCGGCGGAATCGGCGACTTTTTCGGCCGCCGGCGCCTGATGCTCCTGGGTATTGCCTGGTTCTCCGTCGGTATGTTCGCGACAGCTTTTGCCACCACCGTCCCGGCCTTCGGTGCCCTGCGGTTCATCACCGGGCTCGGCCTGGGAGTCGTTATCGCAACCGCCGGCGCCACCATGGCTGAATTCGCCCCCGCGGGCAGACGGCAGTTCTACAACGCGATCGTGTACTCCGGGGTCCCGGCAGGCGGGGTCATGGCATCGATTCTGGGGATCCTGTTCCTCAACAGCATCGGCTGGCGGGGTTTGTTCATCCTCGGCTCCCTCCCCTTGGTCATTCTGCTGCCGATCGCCTGGTTCAAGCTCCCGGAGTCGCCCCGGTGGCTGCTGTCCCGTGGCCGTGAGCAGGAGGCCCTGGCCGCAGCACAACGCACCGGCGTCCCCCTCATCGAAGAGCGGGTCATCCTGGAGGTCGGTGCCGCGCCGCAGAAGACCGGCTTCGCCGCCGTTTTCTCCCGGCAGTTCGCCGTAGCATCCATCCTGCTGGCCCTGATGTCCTTCTCCGGCCTGCTGCTGACGTACGGACTCAACACCTGGCTGCCCAAGATCATGGAAGGCTACGGCTACGGACGGACGTACTCCCTCTTCTTCCCGCTCGCCCTGAACCTTGGGGCGGTCGCAGGCGGTTTGCTCGCATCCCGCCTGGCTGACAAGAGCGGACCCCAGCGGGTTATCGCAGCGACTTTCGCACTGGCCACCATTTCCCTGGCACTGATGACCTTCAGCTTTCCGCTGCCGCTGCTTTTTGCCTTCATTGCCCTCGCCGGCGTGGGAACACTGGGCACACAGGTACTCATTTACGGCTTCCAGTCCAACTACTTCACCACCAATGCCCGCGCGGCCGGCGTCGCCTGGTGCGCCAGCGTGGGCAGGCTGGGCGGAGTGCTGGGCCCGATCATTGGAGGCTGGCTGGCAGCTGCGGGCATCGGCGGGTCCACGGCTTTTTACATCTATGGGGCGGTGGCACTCTTCGGCGCTGTGGTCACTGTCCTGGTGCCCCGCCAGCGGAAGCTTGAGGAGGCCGGGCACAAAGTCGAGGAGATTACCGACGGGCGGGCCAAGGACAGCACCCCTTCCGAGGTGCTCCGCTAGCGCACCGCAGCCGCCCTGGCATGATTACATCTACTGCATAACCTAGTAGGGCTTATTATGGTTATTATTTGAATCAATAAGCCTGGCGCGGCATCGCCGGGGCCGGCTAGCTGAAGGACGGCACTACTGTGGACATCCGCCAACTGAACTACTTCATCGCGGTTGCGGAGGAGCGGCACTTTGGCCGCGCGGCCAAACGCCTTCATATGGCCCAGCCACCACTCTCCCAGCAGATCCGCCAGTTGGAAGACCTGATTGGAGTCCAGCTACTGAACCGGACCACCCGCAGGGTGGACCTCACGGCGGCGGGGCAACTCCTCCTGGACCGGGGACGTCAGATAGTCAATGACGTAGCGACGCTTCAGGCGGACGTGTATCAGGTTGGAAAGGGCGCAACCGGCGTCCTGCGGGTGGGCTTCTCGGGCTCGGCAACCTATGGCGTCATGCCGCAGGTTGCCCGCCTTGCCAAGCAGCTGCTGCCGGGCCTGTCCCTGGCCCTGCACGGCGAAATGCTCACGCCGTCCATGGAAGCGGGCCTGCGGAACGGTACCCTGGACGCCGCGTTGCTGCGGCCCCCGGTCACAGCACAAGATATCGACTACCGGACGGTGGCCCGCGAGCCACTCGTCGTTGCGCTTCCCTCGTTCAGCGCGCTGGCCGTGGATCAGCCCGTGGCGATGCACGAACTGCAGGACCAGGACTTCATTGCCTACCCGCCCGAATCCGTGCTCTACCGCACCACCGCCGATCTCTGCCGCCAGGCGGGTTTCCAGCCGCGCATCACGCAGGTGGTCGGGGAGACCTCAACGATGCTGGCGTTTGTGGCGGCCGGAGGCGGGGTGGCGGTCATGCCATCCAGCGTGCAGGCCTTCCAGCTTGAAGGTGTGGCCTACCGGGCAATTGAAAACGTTCCGGATGTGGAGCTCGCGGTCGCCTGGATGCGGGGGCACCACTCGGCGCTGCTCAAAAACTTCCTGGACGTCGTCGTCACCGCCACCGCGGGGGCGACGGCGCCTGGCCCCGCCGTCGGCCCTCTGCCGTTTCCCACTGATGAAAGGCTTTCCCGCTCATGAAAATCGCAGCCATTGAGGCGATTCCCTACTCGATCCCCTATCTTCATCCATTGCATTTCGCTTCCGGTTCCGTGCACGAGGCAGACCACGTGCTGATCCGGCTTCGCACCGATGATGGTGTGGTGGGCACCGCCGATGCCCCGCCGCGCCCTTACACCTACGGTGAGACGCAGAAGTCGATCGTGGCGGTGGTGGAGGACATTTTCGCGCCGCAGCTGGTCGGCGTCGATATTTTTGACCGGGAGAAAGTCCAGGCAGTCCTCCACCGGACCATTCACAACCAGACGGCCAAGGGGGCCGTGGACATCGCCCTGTGGGACGTCATCGGCAAGACTCTCGGGCAGCCGGTGACCAAGCTGCTGGGCGGGTACACCGATTCGCTCCGGGTCTCCCACATGCTCGGCTTCAAGCCTGCCGAGGAGTTGCTTGCCTTGGCCCTTGAGTTCCGCGGGACCTATGGCATCAACACGTTCAAGCTCAAGACCGGCCGGCGTCCCCTCAACCTTGATATTGAGGCGGCCCGCGTACTCCGGGAGGGTCTTGGCGAGGACGCTGAGCTGTACATGGACGCTAACCGCGGATGGTCAGCCAATGAGGCCGCCGAGGTGCTGCGCCGGACGGCGGAGTTGGGCCTGCAGTTCCTGGAGGAGCCCGACGACGCCCGCGAAGTCCTCGGCCGGCGCCGCCTCGTGACGAACTCCCCCATCCCCATCGCCGCGGACGAGTCTGCTGCAAACCTTGGCGATGCAGCACGGGAAATTTTGACCGGCGGCGCGAACCTCCTGGCGGTGAAGACGGCCCGGTCCGGATTTACCGAAGCGGCGAAGATCGTTGGCATGGCCGAGGGGATGGGCATCGACGTCTATATCGGCAACCAGATCGACACCCAGGTCGGCACGGTGGCCTCGGTGGTCTTCGGCGCCGCCTTCGCCCATTCGGCCAAGCGTGCAGCGGAGCTGTCCAACTACCTGGACATGGCCGACGACCTCCTGGCCGAGCCCTTGGCCATCACCGGCGGACGCATCCGTGTTCCCGAGGGCCCGGGCGTGGGGACCGCTGTTGATGAAGAAAAGCTCACGCACTACCGCACCGACCGCTAGCAATCGCTGTACCGAAAGGACATTCATGAAATACCTGGTCCATATGGACGTAAACCTGCCCGCCGACCTTCCCGCCGCTGAAGCGGCGGAGATCAAAGCCACGGAAAAGGCCTACTCCCAGCAGCTGCAGCGCTCGGGCAAGTGGCCCGAAATCTGGCGTGTGGTCGGCGAGTACGCCAACTACTCAATCTTCGACGTCGATTCGAACGACGAACTCCACGAGATCCTGCAGAACCTGCCGCTGTTCCCCTACATGGATATTTCAGTGGTCCCGCTCGCGAAGCACCCCTCCGACGTCAAGTAAGCACAGTCGGTAAGGGCGCCGGGCGTGCCGGCCGTGTTCCGGGGTCAGTCCTTGGCCCGGAACACGGCCGCGAGCTCGCTGCGGGACCGGATTCCCATTTTCCGGTAGAGCCGGGTCAGGTGGTACTGCACGGTCTTTTCTGCCAGGAACAGGGTCCGGGCCGCTTCCTTGTTGGTGGCGCCGCCCGCTACCAGTTCGGCCACAGCGCGTTCCTGTGCCGTGAGCTGAAGGTGGTGGTCGCTGACGGCGGTCAGCACGGGGTCGGCAGGGTCAGGCAGGTTCCCGACGTCGAGCCCTGTTGCCTTGAGCTCCCGGTCGCAGCGTTCCACGTACGTGGCCGCACCGAGGGAGTCGTAGAGGTCCCGGGCGGCCCGCAGGACCGAGGAGGCCAGACGCCGTTTGCCTGCCCGGCGCATGCTCTGGCCGAACGCAAAACTCACCCGGGCCCGCAGATATGGCCGGTTGAGCCCCCTCAGGTGGCCCAGGGATGCCTCAAAATGCTCCCTGGCAGTGTCGGGGTCTCCCTGGGCGGCCACCAGCCGGCCCCTGGCCCAGGCCATGCGTGCCATATCCGAGGGCACTTCCCGCTCGCGGGGCACGCGCTCGAACGCCGTGAGGAACGAGTCGGCGGCGTCGAGCTGGTCGGTCATGACCAGGGCGTTGACGTAGCTGTCCTGCCAGGGCCAGAAGGACACCCGGTTCTCGGTCCAGGGGTCCAGCTCCGTCAGCGGCTGCAGGACGGCCAAGGCACCCTCATAATCCGCTCTCGCCTCGTGGAAGCGGGCACGGGCAAGGGTGGCCGGCACCTGCATGGCACGGTACGTTCCCGGCTGGACAGCCGCCTGCGACACGTAGTACCGCGCCCGGTCCCAGTCTCCCCGCATGGACCAGAGCTCCGCCGCGGTCCAGTAGAGCAGCGGCCGGATCAGCGGCATCCGCGAGGTCTCCAGGCGCACGGATGCCCGCGCCACAGTGGCGGCCGCCGCGTCCCAGTTGCCGAGGACCAGGTGGGTGCGCGCCAGCCAGGCCTCGGCCCACAGCGAGATCCGCATCGAGCCGCCCCGGTACTCGGTGGGAGCCGCCGATTCGAAGTTCACCAGCGCTGCCTCAACGTTGTCCAGGCGCAGTGCCAGCCAGCCCGCGCCCATCTGCACCCGCTGTTTCTGCGCGTTCTCGGCAGCATGTTCAAAGGCCCGGTGATACGAGCCCTCCGCCTCCGAAAGCCGGCCCTGGGCATACAGGCCCAGCCCGTAGATGGCCTCTGATTCAATGTGGGCGGGGGTTCCCGGCGGGGTAAGTTCCATGGCCCGCTCTGCCCAGGTGGTAATGACCGGACCGTCCCACGAGGCCACCCCGTGCAGGACGAAGCGCTGCGCCACCTGCGCGGCGGCCGTTGGATCACGCTGCGGGTTGGACGTGCGCCAGGCCATCTCCAGCTGCGTCTGCGCGCTGTCGTTCTGTCCCGACGCGGTGGAGAGGTAACCCAGGACGGAGGAGCGAAGCGGCGACGGCGGTAAGGCGTCCACTGCCGATGTCCACATCTGGGCCTGGGCAATATTGCCCGAACCCACCAGGGCGTCCACTGCCCTCAGGAGCCGGTCGTTCCGGGATCGGATGTCCTGGGAAAGCCGCGACGCGGAGAACAAGGCTGTTGAAGCGTCCTGCCATGCCCCGACCAGGGCCTGGCGCCGGGCAAATTCCTCCAGCTCCCCGGCCAGGGCCTCGTCCGCGCCGGGGGTGGCGGAGACCCGGTGGCCCACCCGTTCGCCCTCAGGCTGCACGGCTTCGGCGGCCAGCCGGTGAAGCGCAATGCGCCGGCTGGGAGCCATCTGTTCATAGATGGCGGCGTCGGTGCCTGGTTCAAAGAACACGACGGCGGAACGGGCCTGGTCAACGCTTAACCCCAGCAGCCCGGCACGGTGTCCCTCGTCGAGTGCCTCCATAAGGGGTTCCACACCGCTGACCTGGGCAACCTCCGCCATGCTTCCGGGGCGCCCGAGCACTGACGCTGCCTCCGCGACAGCAACCAGCCCCGGGGACGCCGCTTCCAGGACACTCCGCACCCGGGCGCGGACTCGGGACGTCGGAGGCAGGGAGGGAAACCATGTCTGCCAGGTTTCCGCCGGCAACTCCCGCAGCAGCTCCACGATCGGTTGCGCGAGTCCCCGGGTGTGCTGGACCAGGCCGTGTGCCGCTGTGGCACTGAGATCGAGCCCGTGCATCCTCCGCGCAAAATCCTGAACCTGCTGCGGGGTCAAGGGATCCAGCGGGATACTGGCGACTTGGTGGCCCGTCAGGAAGTCCAGCACACCGCTCGGGACGCGTAAAGCGTCATCTGGGTTGAGGGTGAGCACGAACAGAATCCGTTTACCGTACAGCCGGCGCATGACGAAGGTGAGGATGCGCAGGCTCTCCTCATCAAGTTTGTGGACGTCATCGACGGCGACCACTACGGTGCCGTGGGCCTGCAGTCCTTCGAGGTGCGTGCTGAGGGTGGAGGCGTAATTGACCACCTGGGCAGCCGTGAGAGCCGGAACGGGGCCCGCGGGCAGGGCAGGGCCGCCGTCGTAATCCTTGGCCGAACGCAGCGGCGAGGTAAGCATGAGCTGGGAGTAACCGGCGAGCGGAAATTGTGCCTCCCATTCATCGCCCATGGCGGACAGCACCCGGACGCCGCGGGCCACAGTGCGGCAGTGCTCGAGAAAGAGCTCCAGCACGGCGGTCTTCCCGGAACCTGAGGGGCCCGTAATCACCACTGCGCCCACTTTGCCCTTACGGACTGTGCGGAGAATTCCTAGCAGCTCTTCAAAGACCCCTGACCGGCCCACAAGGGGAAAGCCTTCCGCGCTGTCGCCTTGCAGGGAGCCCGCCGTCATGGCCGCCACTTTACCGGAGCCTGCCGGCCGGACCTGACGGCGGGCATCCCTCATCCCGTGCGTCAGCCCAGGTCCCCGCCAGCGACCGGGAGGATGGTGCCGGTCAGGTATGAGGCCTCATCTGATCCGAGGAAGACGATGGGGGCGGCCTGTTCGTCCAACGTCCCGTACCTCTTGAAAATCGACGAGTCGACTGTTTGGTCAACGATCACCTGATACCAGGCCTTCTCCGTAGAGGATTCGGCCTCCGGGCCACGCTTGACCTTGCGGGCCGGGGCCTCGGTGCCGCCCGGGGCGGTCGCCACCACACGGATGCCACGGCCGCCCACCTCCATCGCCAATGACTGGGTCAGGGCATTGACGCCGCCTTTGGCTGCCGCATACGGCACCCGGTGCAGCCCGCGGGTGGCCACTGAGGAAACGTTGACGATGGTGCCGGAGCCCTGCTGCAGCATTGCCGGCAGCACGGCCCGGCAGGTCCAGAGGGTGGGAAAGAGGGAACGCCGGATTTCCTTCTCGATCTTGTCCTCGTCATATTCTTCGTAGGGGCGGGCCCAGATGGTGCCGCCGACGTTGTTGACCAGCACATCCACGCGGCCGTGGGCAGCGAGCGCGGCGTCCACGGCCTGCTGTGCTCCTGCGAAGGTCTCCAGGTCCGCGGTCACGGAGATGGCGGAGCCTCCCGAAGCGGAAGCCTTGGCCGTCTCCTGTATCCCGCCCGCTACTTCATGGACCAGCTCGGCCCGGTCAACAAGGACGACGGCGCCGCCCTCGGCCCCGATGCGCTCGGCCACCTTCTGGCCGATGCCCTGGGCGGACCCTGTCACCACAACTACCTTGCCGGAGTACCGGCCCGGAGTCATGAACTGTCCGGCGTATGGCTGCGTCATCAGCGGCCGGCCTTGGCGTCGATGGCGCCGGCCATCGTGTCTTTGGCATCCTGGGCGTGGGCCATGATGACCTCCCGGACCCGCGCTTTGTCCTGGCGCTCAAAAGCATCAACGATATCGATGTGGTCCTGGATGACCCGCTCGAAAATCCTGGTCCCGGTTTCGAAAGCCGCCGCCATCTGCGCGTGGACGTCCAGCCGGCGGTAGGACTCAAGCAGCATGGGGTTGTTGCAGACCATAAAGAGGTATTCGTGGAACTCCTCATTGGTCCGCGCGAACTCTTCCGGTTCCTGGATGGTGCCGCCATCTACAGAGCGCTCAGTGGCCTCGGCGAGCCGACGGAACTGGTGCAGCTGCTCTTCGCTCAGGCGGCCCAGCATCAGCTCGCTCACGGCCAGTTCCAGGCCCATGCGCGCGTCGAGCTGGGCGAAGCTGTCCTCTTTCCGGAAATCCAGCCGCCCGGTTTCCAGTGACGAAACAGCCTCGCTGCGGCTCATCGTGTCGCCTTCCGCCGCAATCTTCTCTGCGGGCGCCGGCGCACCTGTTTCCGCGTCACCGCCGGTGGTTTCCTTCGGTGCGAAACGTTCGAAGTAGAAGTTGGCAGGCTTGATGCCCTCGGCATCCAGCCATTTCGACACCGCGTTCACCATCGGAGGCGGGCCGCACAGGTAGATGTCGACGTCGCCGTCGAACAGGTGCGAGGGCTCAATGATCTGGGTGACATAGCCTGTGTGGGGTGCAGACGTGCCGGGTTCGGACGCAATGTAGTCCCAGCTAAATCCGGGCAGCTTTGCCTCATAGTCCCGAAGCCACTCAAGGCCAACGATGTCCGCCTCGCGGGTCAAGCCGTAGATCAGATGGACCGGCACCGACGACGGGCCATCGGAAAGCTTCTCAAGGATGGACAGGAGCGGGGCCAGGCCGGTACCTCCTGCCAGGAGCAGCAGGGGCCGCTTGGGCTCACGGAGGAAGAAGGATCCGTAGGGGCCGGTGAACTCGATGGTGTCGCCCACGGCCGCCCGATCACGCAGGTACTCGGACATCGCACCCTGTGGTGTCACCCTGACCATGAAGGAGGAATCCTGAACCTCGGGGCCGCTGCTGAACGAATAGGAACGCTCCGCATCGGTTCCAGGGACCTTGATGTTCACGTACTGGCCCGGCAGGAAGGCCAGCGCATCCCGGTTTTCCACCTCCAGGGTGAAGGACACGGTGGTTTCCGAGTGCTTGTTCAGTGCCTTCACGGTTGAGGTGAAAGTGGTGGCTCCCGTTTTCGCGGATTCGGACGTGGCGGGGATTTGAATGGCCAGATCCGATTCGGGGACCGCCTGGCAGGTCAGCATGTAGCCCTTTTCGAGCTCATCCTCGGTCATTGCGTCGTCGATGTAGTCGCCCGGATCGAAGGAGCCGGAATCGCAGAAGGCCTTGCAGGTGCCGCAGGCACCGTCACGGCAGTCCGAGGGAATGTTGATGCGTGCTTTGTACGCGGCGTCCATCACGGTCTCGTAGTCGCCGACCTTGATGACTTTGGTGACGCCGTCTTCGAAGCTGAGGGCAACTTTGTGGCCCATGGTTTCCTCCTGGCTGGGGCCGCGTCGACGCGGCCCGGGAAAGTGCAGATGTGCCCCAGGGGCACGTGGTTGGAAACGTCCAAGGCCGGTGCCGGGCAAATGCCCGGCACCGGCACCGGGCCGTCAGATCATGTAGATGTCCACCACGTGGTGGATGTAGTCGTTCTTGAGGACGACCTTCTTTTTCAGGATGACGGGCTCGCCGGCGGCAAGATCGATGGTGTAGAAGCTGGTCCCGAAGTACGTGTCCGTTGTGTTGTAGCGGAAGTACAGGGTGAACCAGTTGAACCGGACTTTCACCTGGTCGCCGTCGTGCTCCATGATTTCGATGTCGGTGATGTTGTGCCCGGTGCGGGGCTCCGGGAGGGACGTGGCCGAGGAACGGTCAGTCTTAATCCGGAAGACACGGTCCTCGATACCGCCGCGGTTGTCGTAGTAGATGAGCGAGATCTCGTTCTGCGGATCCACGGTCAGCCGGTCATCGACGTCCCAGGCGGGCATCCAGAATTCGGAGTCCGGGTGGTAGCACTGGAGCCACTCGTCGAACTGGCGGTCGTCCAGCAGGCGGGCCTCCTTGTACAGGAAGGCGCGGACGGTTTCGAGGATGGCGATCTCCTCGGCGCTCTTGAGCGCCGAGGCTGGCTTTGTCAGGTTGGTCATGGCGTATGCACTCTCTCTGGTTCCACGTGGTCCGGATCAGGCGGTGACGGGGACGGTGTCCAGGGCGGAAAGCTCTTGTTCCGCGAGGGCCCGGTCCATCACTTCCTTCCAGTACCCGTGCTGGATCGGGTAGAGCCCCTCGTCCTCGGTGCGTACCCCGGAAGCAATGACCCTGGTCATCCCCAGTGCCTGGGCCTGCTCGTCAGGGCCCGCGATCTCGTGGGTGGATCCGCGGGTCATGTCGTTCCAGGGCGCCGAGGTGGCCCAGTAGGTTTTGTTGCAGGACCTGAACTCTTCGAGGTCATCGGGAGTGGCCATGCCGGTGGCGTTGAAGAAGTCCTCGTACTGGCGGATGCGCTTGGACCGGTTCTCCTGTGATTCGCCCTTGGGGGCGATGCAGTAGATGGTCACCTCGGTCTGGTCCGCGGAGATGGGACGGAAGTGGCGGATCTGCGAGGAGAACTGGTCCATGATGTAGACGTTCGGGTAAAGGCAGAGGTTCCGCGAAATGTTGATCATGAAGTTGGCCATCTCCTCGCCGTACTTGGCAACGAGCTCCTCACGGCGGTCCCAGAGCGGACGGTCTTCCGGGTTTGTCCATTCCTGCCACAGCAGCAGGTGACCATGGTCGTAGGAATAGAAGCCGCCCTTGACCTTGCCCCACTTTCCGGCGTCCATGGCTTTGGTCTTGTTTGCGGAGTCCCCGGCGGTGCGGCGGGCCGTGGTGGCTGCGTAGTTCCAGTGCACAGCGGTGACATGGTAGCCATCGGCGCCGTTCTCGGCCTGTACTTTCCAGTTGCCGTCGTACGTGTAGGTGGATGACCCGCGCAGCACCTCCAGGCCCTCCGGGGACTGGTCCACGATTGAGTCGATCACCTTGGTGGCATCCCCCAGGTGCTCTTCGAGCGGGAGGACGTCAGCTTTCAGGGAGCCAAAGAGGAAGCCCCGGTAGGACTCGAAACGGGCAACCTTGGTGAGGTCGTGGGAGCCCGCTTTATTGAAGGATTCCGGGTAGCCGGCATTGCGGGAGTCTTTGACCTTCAGCAGTTCACCGGAGTTCTTGAACGTCCAGCCGTGAAAGGGGCACGTGAATGTGGTGCGGTTGTCTGTCTTACGGCGGCACAGCATCGCGCCGCGGTGGGAGCAGGCATTGACGATGCAGTTGAGGTTTTCGTCCTTGTCACGGGTGATCATCACCGGAGTGCGGCCGATGTTGGTGGTGAAGTAGTCCCCCACATTGGGGATCTGGGATTCATGGGCGAGGTAAACCCAGTTGCCCTCGAAGATGTGCTTCATCTCCAGTTCGAAGATCTCTTCATCAGTGAAGATCTCGCGCTTGGCCCGGATGACGCCGTTTTCACGGTCGTCGATCACGGCGTCGGCAAGGACCTCGCGGACGTGGGTCATGTTCTCGGTCATGGCTGCTCCTTCATTGGAGAGTGCTGGACGGATGGCTGGTGGTCCGGGCAAGCGCGCCGTACGCCCAGGACGTTTGTCAGCCAAGTCTTGCCTACCGTGACAGCTCTCACATCAGGCAAATACCTAGGTTCGACCAAGGGTGTCTTTATGTCCGCTTTTTGACAGAAAACCACCTAAATCGATATTTGTAGCGTCCTTATTTGAGACCTACGATGAACAGACATCACCCCCATTATTCAAAGAGGAGTATGGACATCACCATGACCGAGACCCAAGCAGACACCCGCAAAGAGGACGAGGGCACTGCAGTCGAAGCCGGCTCCAAAGCCACTGAACGCTTCACCGCCTCAGGCAAGCTCGCCCGCCTGGACGTGCCGAAGGAAAGGGTAAGCCTGCTGGCGGGAGCACTCATCAAAGCCGCCAATGACATCGTCGTCGAACACCAGGTCACCTACGAGGAATACAACGCACTTAAAGCGTGGCTCATCAAAGTAGGAACTGATGGGGAATGGCCGCTGTTCCTCGACGTGTGGCTGGAGCACACCGTGGAGGACGTCAACTCCCAGGACCGCCCCGGCACAGTGGGCACCATCGAAGGACCCTACTACGTGCCGGGCTCCCCCGTGCTGGAGACCCCGGGCACCGTCGAAATGCGTGAGGACGAGGAAGGCACCCCGCTGCACTTCAGCGGCCGCTTCACCGATACGGACGGCAACCCCATCCAGAACGCCCAGGTGGAGATCTGGCACGCCGACAGTGCCGGGTTCTACTCCCAGTACGCGCCGGGCCTCCCGGACTGGCTCTTCCGGGCCACGGTCAAGGCGGACGACGACGGCCGCTTCGTCATCAACACGATGCGCCCTGCGCCCTACCAGATCCCCACGGACGGGGCCTGCGGGCAGCTCATCAACGCGGCAGGCTGGCACGCCTGGCGACCGGCCCACATCCACATTAAGGTCTCCGCGCCGGGATTCCAGCCCGTAACCCAGCAGCTGTACTTCCCGGGCGACCCGCACAACGCGGACGACATCGCCTCGGCCGTCAAGCCTGAACTGATGCTCGACCCCAAGCCGCGCACCGACGGCGGGGCCGGCGAAGAAGTTGTCTATGACTACGTCCTCGCCAAGGAAGGCCAGCACAAGTAGGAATCACAGCCAAGAATCGGTGCCGAAGCCCCGGCCCGGCACCGAAGGCGCTCTGGAGTGCAAACTCCGGAGCGCCTATATTCTTTGCAACGCCGTTGCCAGGAGCCCGAATGCCGCCATCACCCAAGGACCCACCCGCCGTCGTCCCCCATGCGGGAACTGCTGCGGCACATGTACCCCAGCCCCTGCTGGAACGCCCGGGTGTCCGCCCCGCAGGCGCGCGCCAGGTCTTCCGTGATCTGGGCCTTCCATATGTTTCCAACGGCGTGATCGGGCTCATTTTCTCCGCGTCCGGCCCGATCGCCGTCACCCTGGCCGTGGGTGCGGCCGGAGGACTTACGGAAGCCCAACTCGCGTCATGGGTGTTTGGCATCCTTTTTTCGGGCGGGGCAGCCACTCTGGTCATGTCCCTGCTCTATCGACAGCCTCTGGGCTTCGCCTGGTCCATTCCCGGGACGGTGCTCCTGGGTCCCTCGCTTCAGCACCTGTCCTTTGCGGAGGTGGTGGGTGCCTTCTTCACATCCGGACTTCTCGTCCTCGCACTCGGTGCCAGCGGCGTGGTGCGCCGGATCATGGCGGTGATTCCGATGCCGATAGTCATGGCCATGGTTGCCGCCGTCTTCCTGAAATTCGGCACGGACATCGTCGTCTCGACACAAGCGAACCCCGTGGTGGCCGCCCCCATGGTGGTCGCGTTCCTGGTCCTCACCGCAGTCCCCGCCATGGGCCGGCGCCTCCCCCCGGTGCTCGGCACCCTTGTGGTCGGATGCATCGCCGTCGCGGCAAGCGGTCAATTCTCGCTCCAAGGGGGCGGTCAGGTTCTGGCCGCCCCGGTCTTCACCCTCCCCGAGTTCACCTGGGCCGCCCAGCTCGAACTCGTTGTGCCGCTGGCCATTACCGTGCTGTTCGTTCAGAACGGCCAGGGCATCGCCGTACTTCGCGCAGCCGGCCACAATCCCCCTGTCAACGTCTTCGCCATCGTCTCGGGCGCGTTTTCCCTGCTCAACGCATGCTGCGGCGCCGTTTCGGCTTGCGTGACGGGCCCTACCAACGCCCTCATGACGTCCTCAGGAACAAGGCAGCGCCAGTACACCGCCGCCGTGGTGTTCGGTATCCTGGCCGTGGCATGCGCCCTCCTGGCTCCAGCCCTGACCCGGCTCATGCTCGCCACACCGAAGGAATTCATTCTCGCCCTGGGCGGCATTGCGATGCTGCGGGCGCTTCAGCAGGCCTTTGTCACAGCCTTCGCCTCAGCCTTCACCCTCGGGTCCCTGGTGACATTCGTCGTGACCATCTCCGGCATGAGTCTTTTCAACATCCACCCGGCATTCTGGGGCCTCGTGTGCGGTTACGCGGTGTCACGGCTCCTTGAGCGCGCCGACCATGCAGGGTCCTAGTGTCACCGTGGCCAGGGACATGGTACGTAAAGGCTGAGGTGGTTCTGCCTACTGGGTTGGCAGCGGTGGCAGCATAAGCTTCGGCCCTCAGCGGCTAGCCGCCCTTCCGGGGCTCGGTCCGGAAGGGCGGCTATCCAGGGGTCCTGAGGACCGGGCCCGGAGCGTTGCTGCACCGCTCGATGGTCTCCGAAGATGTATGGGCCGAAACCACCGCAGCCCTCTACGTGCCGTCATGCGGACGTTGTCACCACATCAGCGGAGGACCCCGCATACTGCCGGGTCTGTGGCCTCGGCGGGCAGGCTCGGGGTCAGTTCGCTGCCGCCTTCAGGGTCACTGAAGTTGTAGGTTCCGTTGCCGTCGTAGTCCAGTCCGTGAATGACCAGGACACCTTCGCCGTCCCGGATGGCATCGGCGATCTGCTTTGCCGTGCCGAGGCCACCCGCGCCGGGGTAACCTGTCCCGGCTACGTCAGTGAATTCGATGTTGTTCCGGCTGTAGTCAAAGATGCCGTCATGGGAGACCGGGAACCGGGCAACGTCCAGGAAGCTTGCCGGCGTGGTGTCCCCGGTGGTGTTTAGGGAGACCACCACGGGACCGTAGGCCGGGATGCCTTCAACAGTGTTGAGCCGCCCGTCCCTGTTGGTGTCCAGGGCCAGGGTCGGGCACTCGTTAAGTGCGTCGTTGCCGTAGTGGATGTGCTGGGCGTGGGGTGCGTCCGGGGTAAGCCCCTCGGCGTGGACCTCGATGTGTTCAATCTTCTGGTTTTTCACCACCGCTGTTGCGGTCCCGGATGCGCCCGAACCATTCAACTCAGTGAGCACGGCATGGAGCGTCACCGACTTGTCTGGCGCTTTGCCGTTTTGGGCCAGGACAGGCCCCGCACCCAGTGTTACTACCGTAAGTACCGCCGCCGCTGCTGCTCCGCCAAGAACCAGCTTCGAATTTCTTTTCATGTTTGTTTGCTCCCTATCCCAGGGGCCACCGATAATTTCGATGGTCGCATGTGATTCGCACCACAACCGCCCGGAGATGGGCGCAGCGCCTACCCTTTTTTCGCAGGACACTCGTCCAGGTCCCCGGCCCACCATCACCGCGGACCCGGTCGCGATCAGCGGCCGATCGCTTGCGGTGGCTGACTCTGGACAAGCCGGGGCCCACCTCGGTGTGCCCCGGCTTGCGTTTGAACGGTCAAGCCGGAGCGGGACGACCTCTGATGGCTCCGCCTGTCTGAAGCCGCAGGTCATCGTATTTGCCGGTCAGGACCTCCTCGAAGTTCACCGGAGTTCCCAGTGTGGCCGAGACGTAGAGGGCGCGGACGGTGGCCAGCGCCGCGGTGGCCTCGCTGAGGCCCACGACTGTCCGGGAGCCTGTGCGGATGGCATCTACAACATTTTGGTACTGCTTTTGGTGTGCTGTCTGCAGGTCATCGGCCCCGGTGGTGTTGGTTGACGCGTCCCGCGAGCCCACTTCATTCAGAGCCTGATTGCCTCCTCCGGCGAGGCCATAGGGCGGAACCGAAGCGGCATCAGGGTCGCTGTCAGCGGCGTGGAAGTACACCAGTCGGTCGTTATCGATGATGGCGGAGCCTCGGTCGCCGTGCACCTGCAGCCGCGCGGTCAGCCCGGGATATGAGGCAGTAGTGAAGTGCAGCACCGCCAGAGCCCCTGACTCAAAGCGGAGGGTGGCCACGGCAGTATCTTCGACTTCAATGTTTTCGTGCGCCAGCAGCGCTGTGTGGGCATGAATCTCCACGGGCCGGCCGAGGAACCAGAGGAGAAGGTCGATGGTGTGCACGCCCTGGTTCATGACGGCTCCGCCGCCGTCCATGTCCCAGGTGCCCCGCCACTGCCCGGAATCGTAGTACTCCTGTGAGCGCCACCAGGCGAGGGACGCGACGGCAGAGGTGACACGGCCGAAGCGGCCCGCGTCGATCGCTGTGGAGACCGCGACGCTGGCGGAATCAAACCTGTGCTGGCTGATCACTGAAACCACCTGCCCACGGGACCTGGCCTGCTCGGTCGCCACCGCCACCGCGCGGGCGCTCGGCAGATCGACGTCGAGGGGCTTCTCGATGATGACGTGCTTGCCCGCGGCTATTGCTTCCACGGCCAGATCGGAGTGGAGCCCGCTGGGTGTGCAAATCACCACGACGTCGATGCGCGTGCCGACCAGGGCATCGCTCAGGGAAGTGTGGATGGCCGGACGGGGCAGGTCAAGCTCGGCTGCGACCATGTCGGCGACGGCGTTCGCGGTGGGTTCGACTACGTCGATGAGGGCGACCAGGTCCAGGTCATCGTTCGCGGCTATTACGCGGGCATGCTGCCTGCCAATGACACCGCAGCCGACCAGGGCGGTGCGGAGCCTGCCGGAAGGCTGGACCGGCAGCGAAGTCTCGGCATTCGGGGCATCGTTGCTCATCGGGTTGCCACTCCTGCTGCGTCAAGGATTCGGTTGAAAGCCCGTCCCGCGACGCCGAAGGCTGCTGGCCCTGAGAAGCCACCCAGATGGTGGGTGTCTGCAAGGTGTGGTTCCAACGACGCGAAGCCGGCGTATCCGTCATCGCGCAACGCGTTGACGGTCGCCTGCATCTCGCCGTCGCCTTCACCGGCGGGCATGACCAGCCGGTCGTCCGAGCGCGCATCCTTGACCTGAAGATACTCAAGGTAAGGGCGCAGCAGCGCATACCCCTCCGTGAACGGTTTAACCCCGACCTGAACGAAATTTGCTGCATCCCAGGCCACTCTCAGCGCCGGCGAGTTGACGGTCTCGATGATGTCCAGGACCCGGTCAGGGGTGTCGCCGTAGATGTCTTTTTCGTTTTCGTGCAGCAGGATCACGTCGGCGGCTTCGGCCGCCGATGCCAGCGCCCGCATCCGCTCCATGACCTGCCCCCGGATCGACTCTGCGGTCGCACCCTCTGCGCGGTAGAAGGAGAAGATGCGGATGTACCGCGTGCCCAGGGTCTTTGCAGCATGGATGGCCCGGGACAGACGTTCGACCTCTGCCTCGACCGGTTCGCTGACATCGACCTTTCCGATGGGGGAAGCGATCGCGGAAACGCCCATGTTGTGCTTGGACAGGAGGCCCTGCAGCCGCTGCAGGTCTTCCTCGGAAAGATCAACGATGTTGGTTCCCCAAGCGCTGCGGACTTCGATGTGGTTGGCCCCCAGCGCCTGCAGGACGGCGATCTGGACAATAGGGTCGGGGCTGATTTCGTCGCCGAAGCCGGAGAGGGCCCATACGACCTTGTTTTCGTTCACTGCGGTTTCCTTAATGGCTTGAGTCGTTATTTGACGCTGCCGGCAGTGAGCCCGCCGACTAGGAAGCGTTGGAAAATGAGGTAGAGGATGACAACCGGGGCGGCGCAGACCAGGGAGGCGGCCATCATCTGCCCGTAGAGAGGCAGTGCTCCGCCTTCCGAGGAAGACCCGAATACCTGAAGGACGACGGCGACGGTCTGGGTGTTCGGTCGCGTCAGTACCGAAGCGAAGAGAACGTCGTTCCAACCGAGCAGGAAGGAGAAGACGCCGGAGACGACAAGTCCAGGCCAGCTGAGCGGGAAAATGATCCGGAACAGAACGCCGACCGAGGACGCGCCGTCGATTCGGGCGGCCTCCTCCAATTCCTTGGGCAGTCCGCGCAGGTAGGTCACCATGACCCAGATCGCAAACGGCAGGGCGAAGGTCAGATATGCCAGGAACAGGCCCCAGCTGGTGCCGATGACGGTGATGCCGAGGTAGTTTCCGGCCGAGGCGAAGACCACGAATACCGGCAGGAGCAGGAGGGTCCCGGGCAGGCTTTGCAGTCCAATCAACCCACGCAGGATGCCGAGGCGTCCGCGGAATTCAAACCGCACCAGCACGTAGGCGGTGATGATGCCCAGCAGTGAGGCTACGACAGCGACTGCGCCGGCCGTCAGGAT
The DNA here is from genome assembly GCF_051857465.1 of Pseudarthrobacter cremeus. Classification (NCBI taxonomy): domain Bacteria; kingdom Bacillati; phylum Actinomycetota; class Actinomycetes; order Micrococcales; family Micrococcaceae; genus Pseudarthrobacter; species Pseudarthrobacter cremeus. The sequence goes on from NZ_JBPZHC010000005.1 coordinate 362,163, forward strand.
GCTGTTGGTCAGGCCAAGGCCCAGCGGCAGCGTTTTCCAGATTTTGGCGTAGTTCCCCAAAGTAAATTCGGTAGGGAAGTAGGCGCCCCGTGCCACTTCGACATCCGAGTTCATGGAGGCAAAAACGACATACAGGAGCGGGATGGCGATCACCGTGCAGAGGCCGGCAATGACCGTAACAAGCAGAGGTTTGGGCAGCAGCCTGTTGACCTCCGCCGACTGCCGTCCTGGCCTTCTCTTGCTTCGTTGGGCTGCGGGAACTTCGGTTCGCCCCAGGAGGGTCTCCCGCTCGGGCGCCGTGGTTGTGTCACTCATTTCTTGGCTCCTGAATCCGTGCCCGTATCTAGTTTGACGGCCCGAAGGTAGAAGTACAGGGGCAGTGCGATGAACACCAGGGACAACAGGGCCATCGCCGCCCCCATGCCGAACCGGAGGCTGGTGAAGCTCATGCTGTAGACCAGCGTCGGCAGGACCTGGATGTCGTACGGTGCGGGAACGCCGAAGAGGACAAAGGCCAGGGAGAAGTTTTCGATGTGGTGAAGAGTGGCAATCAAGCAGGCCAGGGCGACCGGTCCCCGCAGGTAGGGAAAGATCACATACCGCAGCTTCGTCCACCACAGGGCGCCGTCGATGGCCGAAGCCTCGTGGACCTCCTGGTCCACCGCCTGTAGCCCCGACAGGGCCATGAGGTAGATAAAGGGCCAGGCGGCCCATACTTCGACCATTACCAGCACCCAGTAGCTCGCCGGTCCGCTCAGCCATTGGCCGGCCGGGAGGCCCACGCTGAGGAGGAACTGGTTGACGATCCCATCGGGCTGAAGCATGGTCCGCCAGAAGGTGCCCACAACGAAGGAGGGCAGCACATAGGGAATGAGGAAAATGGAACGGACGACGGACCGGCCCCGGAACGAATTCTGTGTGGCCAGGGCTGCGAAAACTCCGACGGGAACGGTCATCAGCGTTGCGATGACCGAAAATGACACGCTGTTGCCGAAGGCGTGCATCATGTCGGTGGCAGTGAACGCTTCAACGAAGTTGGACAGGCCCACGAACGGTGCGCTTACCCACTTGCGGATTGTGTACTGGTCCAGCTGAAGCATCGAGATGTAGACACCCAGCAGCAGGGGAACCACGATGATGAGGCCAATAAGCAGGCCTCCGGGCGTCAACAGCCACAACGGCCGGTTGCGTTCGCTGACGGTCCGCCGCCGGCCAGCGGGAGTCCGCTGGTCCGGCGCCGGAGCGGCGGGATGCCCCGGTTGGGGGTCTTTGTTGATCAGAATGCTCACTTGTTGGCCAATGCCCTGTCGAGTGAGGCCTGTGCATCCTTTTGCGCTTGGGCCAAGGCAGCCTCAAGCGCGGTGGTGGCGACCCCGCCATTCGCCAGGGCCGGACGCGCCTGGGCAACGATATTGGTCAGGGCAAGCTGGATATCCCCCCAGGCCCCGGTGAAGGGGGTGGTCTTGGCCTGCTTCGCGGACTCGATCATCGGAGCCAGGGCCGCGTCGCCGTCAGCAACCTTCTTTGCAGCGGCCGCATTTGTGGGCAGGTCGCCGAATGTCTTGTGGTAATACAGCTGCTCGTCTTCACTGGTGAGCAGCTTGACGTACGCGGCGGCCAAGTCCTGCTGCTGCGAGTACTGCGCGATCACCAGGTCGTCGCCGGAGATGATGGATGTGACTGGGTTTCCGCCCGAGGGAGCGGTGCTCTGCCCCGGCGGCACAGTCGGCATGGTGGTGAAGGCGTACTTGCCCTTAACGGCCCCGGAGTCGAACGTCGGTTTGGCGTTTGCGGTGGTCATGAGCATGATGGCCGAATTTCCGGCGGCAAAATCGGCAACAGCCTGGCTGTCGTTCCACCCCGCGGCGGCCGGGTTGACCACTTTGTCCTTGGTCAGCCAGCCGAAGTACGTTTCATAGGCCTTCTGCACTGCAGGGTCCTGGAGCCGCGCCTTGTCCCCGTCTACCAAGGGATTTCCAGCCTGGTTGGCCATGGTCCAGACGAACTTCCAAGGCGCATAGTTATCCGCGTAACCGGTCGCAAAACCGTAGGTGGACCCGTTAGTGAGCTTCTTTGCCTGCTCCAGCAGCCCGTCCCAGGTCTTCGCAGGCTGGTCAAGACCGGCCTTCTTAAAGAGCTCAGTGTTGTAGGCCAGCACGTAAGGACGGCTAAGGAAAGGGACGCCAACTTCGTTTTTCTCGTCGGGGCCGGAGATGCCCAGCGTCGCAGGCAGGAAGCGGTCCCGGCCTCCGATCTGGTCCCACTGCTTGTCGTCGAACTTGACGAACGCGCCCGTTGAGTATGCCGTCGGCACGAAGGTTGTACCCACTGCATAGACGTCCGGGCCCTGTCCTGCCACAACGGATGTCTGGATCTTGGAGAGTTCGTCGGACGCCGAAGCGAAGGTCTCAAACTTCAGGTCCGCGCCGGTGGACTTCTTGAACTCCTCAGCGATATGCCCTTGCCAGTCCTTGTACTTCTCACCATGCTGGGCATTGGCTCCGACCAGGACATTCAGGGTTTTGCCTGTTCCGTCCACCTTGCCGTCAGTGGCGGCTTCGGGGCCGCCGCACGCAACGAGCGCCAACGCGCCCATTGAGATGGAGGCGGCCACGCCGATAAGCCGCAACTTAGTTTTTTTCATGGTTTTGCTTGCTCCTCTTTGAGTCATCACCCGCATTCGCAGGGCGCGGCCTTGGGGCCGGAGTGTTACTTGGGACACTATGACACGAATGGCAACTCTCGCAACGCGTTGCCAAAAATTGCCAAAAATGCCATGATGAATCCACATCATCCGCACGGAATGTTGCCGAGGGAGCTGTCAATGGAGAAGATTAATGCCGCTGATTCAAACGGATCTGCTTCAAGGCGGCCCCCGACCATCAAGGATGTCGCGGCCCTGAGCGGGGTTGCCACATCGACGGTCTCCCGGGCACTGTCCCAACCCGGACGTGTTCACTGGGCAACGAAGGAGCGGGTCGAGGCGGCCGCGGCAGAGTTGGGCTACGTGCCCAGCTCGCTTGCCCGTGCCATGAGTTCCTCGCGTACCGGGATTGTCGCACTGCTCGTTCCGGACATCACCAACGGGTTTTTTCTGGATATCATCCGTGGCACCCAGCGCCAGCTTCGGGCTTCCGGCTTCACTCAACTGCTGGTCGATACGGAGGAAGACAACGACCTTGAGGAGAATTATCTGGATGAGCTGAAGGGCTCGGCAGACGGATTCATCCTTGCGGCCAGCCGGCTCACCGACAACAAACTAGCCGAGGCAGCCGCGGGCATTCCCATCGTCACGATCAATCGGACAAGTCCGGGGGTTCCCACCGTCCTGATCGACACGGCCCGCGGCGTCCAGCAAGCCGTTGAGCATCTGTTTTCCCTGGGTCACCGCGATATTGCCTACATGGCCGGGCCGATCGCCTCCTGGTCGGACGGCCGCCGCTGGACCGCACTCCAGGAAACCGCCGACACTTTGGGCATCACCATCCGAAGGCTAGGACCATACCCTCCGAATCAGCGCTCCGGCGCTGCCGCGGCCGATGCCGCCCTTAACAGCGGGGCCACCGCGTGCATCGCCTTCAACGACCTGGTCGCCATAGGCATGCTCGTCCGGCTCAAAGAACGCGGAGTGGAAGTGCCCGCAGACCTAAGCGTGATCGGCTGCGACGACGTATTCGGCGCCGACTTCTGCAGTCCGCCACTGACCACTCTGACGGCGCCCATCGAGCAAGCCGGCCGGGTAGCCACTGACATGCTCCTCAGCCGCCTGCGTCCCTCAACCGTTTCCCCTCGGACGCAGGTCGAACTTCCGACCCATCTAACCATCCGCGCCTCCACCGGACCCGCCCCGCATCGAACCGAGTCCCATTCGTAAACGTCTCGATCACTGTCACACGGGCCGACCTGGTCAGCTTGCCCATGAAGAGGTCCGCTACTGTCCTGCTTCCAAGCGGGAAACGGCGGGGGCGTCGGGCATCGTCATCGCCTCGTGGATGTATGGTTCCACCAGAAGGCACAGGAAGCGACCGCCAGCCGGGAGAACAGGCTCCGACGGCTGCCAAGTCCAGACGCCGGGTGAAGTGAGAGCTATGAGGGTGGACTTCGTGAGCGCGCGGAACGTCCAACGGCGACCTCTTACACGGACACCGAGGGAGGGGCTGTGGAGTCCCGGACGATCAAATGCGTGGCAAGTTCGACGCGGTGCGAATCCAGGACTTCCCCGCGGGCCTGGCGGAGAAGTGACCGCAGCGCTGCGCGTCCCATCTCCTCAAGCGGCTGGGCGACGGAGCTTAGTGACGGGACGGATTCCTGGCCCTGGGCTGTCCCGTCAAAGCCGATAAGACTGATGTCCTGGGGAACCCTGAGACCTTGGCGGCCTGCTTCGCTGAGAACACCCAAAGCGATGCTGTCGCTCCCGGCAAAGATAGCGGTGGGGTGCTGGTCCAACTGGAGCAGCGTCTTGAGCCCCGCGATCCCGCCTTCCCTGTGGAATTTGCCGCCGGAGACAATGTACTGGGGCTCGACTGGTACGCCTTGAGCCATCAGGGCAGCCATATACCCGTGCAGCCGAGCTTGGTTGCATTCAGCTCCCGGTATCCCGCCGATGTACGCGATGCGCCGATGCCCCAACTCCAGCAGGTGTTCTGTCGCGGCCTTGCCACCGGCCCAGTTGGTCGCTCCTACGCTGACCACATCGGCCGAGGGCGGATTGAGCGGGTCAATGACGACGACGGGAATCTTGCGGCGCCTGAACGCATTCAGTTGCGCCTCACTGAAGGCGGACGTGACCACGATCATCCCCAACCGGCCTTCGTCCAGCATGCGCTGGGCGCGGCGCTCCGGACTGCGCGGGCTCGAAGTTGCCTTCCCCGTGACGCTGATAAGAATCTCAACATCGGCACCCGCAGCAAACTGCAGTACCCCGTTGAGAACCTCAATCATGTAGGCGGAGTCAAGTACGTCAATGACCACCTCAACGACCGTCCCGGCTTCCTGGGTGGAACGGCGCTGTAAAGGGGACTGGTATCCGGCTTCCTCCAGAGCAGCCAGTACCCGTGCCCGGGTCTCCGGCGCAACATCTTCACGGCCGTTCACCACTTTCGAGACAGTGGGCGCCGATACACCAGCCTGGCGCGCCACGGTCGCGAGCGTTGGTTTCGCACGTTCTGACACCCTTGTCGCCATACGTTCGCAACCTTTCGAAAAGTTTCGTGGTTTCATTCTGCAGAAGCTTCCTACAGTTGGTCAAGGGCAGGAACTATCGGCCGCAAAATAGGTCCCGAATTGCTCTTGACTCTATCAGCCCGGGCATTTAGTTTAGACCGTGATCCAAATCACCTTTTCGAAATGTTTCGAAATGGAGAACCCGGAACGCAAGCCCAGAACATTTGCAAAGAAGCAATTTCAGATGGAGAAGCAATGAAGCAATCTCAGACCTCCCGTCGCTCTTTCCTCGCCCTCGCCGCCCTCACTCCCTTCGCCGCCATGACCGCCACTGCGTGCGGGACGTCCGGACCGGGTACCTCCAGCGCCGCCGGCGGCGGCGCCAGCATGTGGTACCTGTCCGGTGAGCCGAACCAGACCACCATGCAAAAGGCCGTGGACACCTTCAGTTCGGCGAACCCCGGCGACAAGATCACCGTGACCTACTTCCAGAACGACGCCTACAAGACCAAGATCAAGACCGCGATAGGCGCCGGCCAGGCCCCCACCATCATCTACGGCTGGGGCGGCGGCACCCTGAAGACATACGCCGAGGCTAATCAGGTCGACGACCTGACCAGCTGGTTTGACGAGAACAAGGACCTGAAGAACAAGTTTTTCCCCGCCTCATTCGGCGCAGCCACCGTCAACGGGAAGATCTACGCGCTGCCCAACCAATACGTAGCCCCGATCGTACTGTTCTACAACAAGGACCTGTTCGCGAAGGCCGGCGTCCAGCCGCCCAAGACCTGGGACGACGTCATGTCTTTGGTCAAAACCTTCAACGGGATGGGCGTGGCTCCCTTCTCACTCGGCGGACAGTCGCGCTGGACCTCCATGATGTGGCTTGAGTACCTGCTCGACCGCATTGGGGGCGCCGAGGTATTCACTGCCATCTTCCAGGGCAAGCCCGATGCCTGGATGGATCCTGCTGTGATCGAGACCGGCACCAAGATCCAGGAGCTCGTCTCGGCGGAAGGCTTCATCAAGGGTTTCTCCTCCATCGCTGCAGACTCCAACGCGGATCAGGCGCTCCTGTTCACGGGCAAGGCAGCCATGATGCTGCACGGTTCCTGGACGTATGGCTCCATGAAGAAGGGCGGGCAGAACTTCGTCCAGGACGGGAAGCTGGGCTTCGTCCAGTTCCCGACCGTTGCCGGCGGCAAGGGCGACCCCAAAAATGGCGTGGGCAACCCCGCGCAGTACATGTCGATCTCCTCCAAGGCCACAGATAAGGAAAAGGAGTCGGCGAAGAAGTTCTTCAAAGACGGCATCCTGACCGAGACGGTCATCGATACCTACATCAATTCCGGATCCGTCCCCATCGTCAACGGCATCGAAGACAAGCTCAACACGTCTCCGGACAAGGACTTCCTGAATTTCGTCTACGACCTGGCCAAGAACGCCCCGAACTTCCAGCAGTCGTGGGACCAGGCACTGAGCCCCACCGCCGCAGAAGCCCTGCTGAACAACATTGACCAGCTGTTCCTGAAGTCGATCACGCCCCAGCAGTTCGCCCAGAACATGAATGCCACCCTCGGAAAATGAGTAACGCCGTCTCCACCGTTCGAAAGACTGCCGTCGCGGGCCGGACTGGCGGTAAGCAAAGCGGGCAGCGTACTGCTGCACTCGCGTGGCTGACAGCGCCCGCTTTGTTCTTCTTTCTTGCGTTCGCCGTCGTGCCGCTGGCCGGTGTCCTCGTCCTGAGCTTCAGCAGCTGGGACGGCATCGGTGCCATCGGGTCCGCGGGCTTGGGCAACTGGTTCTCGGTGCTCGCGGATCCGGGGCTGTACAGCTCCCTGGGACTGACTTTCCTGATCATGATCGTCTCCTGGCTGGTCCAGACGCCCATCAGCCTCCTCTTGGGTGTCTTCACTGCAGGAAGCCAGCGCTACCGGGCCGCCCTGGCAGTGCTGTACTTCCTACCACTGCTGCTCTCATCGGCAGCAGTCGCCATCGCCTTCAAGGCCCTGCTGGATCCAAACTTCGGCCTGGCCACGGGCCTGGGACTCCCTTTCCTGGCCCAGGACTGGCTGGGAGTCCCGCACCTGGCCGTGGGTCTGGTGATCTTTGTGATTGCCTGGCAGTTCGTACCGTTCCACACGCTGATCTACCAGGGCGGCGTGCGCCAGATTCCCAAGTCACTGTACGAAGCAGCGGAAATCGACGGGGCGGGAACAATCAAGAAGTTCTTCCACATCACCCTGCCCCAGTTGAAGTACACCATCATCACGTCGTCCACGTTGATGGTCGTAGGGTCGCTGACGTACTTCGACCTGATCTTCGTCCTCACCGGCGGCGGTCCAGGAAACTCCACGCGGATCCTGGCCCTGGACATGTACCTGAGGGGCTTCAGGGCAAACCTCATGGGCCCGGCCAGCGTCATTGCCGTCATTCTCGTACTCATCGGCCTTGCACTTGCCTTGTTCCTCCAGCGCCTTGGAGGCAAGGACAAGCAGGGCAGCCAATTGGAAGGTATGTAGGGTGAGCACCGTCCTGAAAAGCAGCACGGAGAATACTCCCGCCGGCACCGCGGCCAACCCCTCCGCCGTCAAACGGGGGTTCGGTTCCCGGATGAGGCGGCTGAACATCCCTGCGGGGTTCGGTGGCTGGATCTGGCTCGCCATCATCATCATCCCGATCTATTACGTGGTCATCACGAGCCTGAAGACGCAGGCGGGGTACTTCGGCCAGAATCCGTTGGCCCTTCCTGCTGCGCCGACCCTGGAAAACTACCAGATGGTTCTTGAGGCCGACTTCGCGAAGTACTTCATGAACAGCACGATTGTCACGCTGGGTGCCGTCATCCCGACAGTACTGGTTTCCTTCATGGCCGCGTTCGCGATTGTTCGGGGCAAGGGCAGGTTCCTCAAGCTGGTCAACGGTGTGTTCCTGATGGGACTGGCGATCCCGCTGCAGGCAACGATCATCCCGATCTACCTGATGATCATCCGGCTCAACCTGTACGACAGCCTGCTGGCGCTCATGCTTCCCTCCATTGCGTTTGCCATCCCGTTGACGGTCCTGATCCTGTCCAACTTCATCCGCGACGTCCCGAACGAACTGTTCGAGTCGATGCGGCTGGACGGCTGCAGCGAGTGGCAGACCATGTGGCGGCTTGCCCTGCCGCTGACGCGCCCTGCAATCGTGACCGTCGCCATCTACAACGGCCTGCACGTCTGGAACGGATTCCTCCTTCCGCTGGTCCTCACCCAGAGCCCCGGCCTGCGCGTCCTTCCCCTGGCCCTATGGACGTTCCAGGGCGAGTACAGCGTCAACATCCCCGCAGTGCTCGCCTCGGTGGTGCTCAGCACCCTGCCAATCCTGGTGCTCTATGTGGTGGGCCGCCGCCAGCTCCTCAACGGCCTGACCGCCGGCTTCAGCAAGTAACACCAGGAACTTCAGGAACTTCAGGAAAGGACATTCATATGACCCCCGCAAAGCCCCTTCGCGTCGGCATGGTGGGCTACGCCTTCATGGGAGCAGCCCACTCGCACGCCTGGCGTACGGCGCCACGGTTTTTTGACCTGCCGCTGCAGCCCCGGCTCACCGCCGTCGCCGGCCGGAACGCCGGCGGCGTGCGCGCCGCGGCAGACAAGCTTGGCTGGGAGTCGGTTGAAACCGACTGGCGCCGCCTGATCGAACGCGACGACATCGCCCTGATCGACATCTGCACGCCCGGCGACACACACGCCGAGATTGCGATCGCCGCCCTCGAGGCAGGCAAGCATGTGCTGTGCGAGAAGCCGCTGGCGAACTCCGTTGAGGAAGCAGAGCGGATGACCCTGGCGGCTGAGGTCGCTGCCAAGCAAGGCGTCCTCGCGATGTGCGGCTTCAGCTACCGCCGCACACCGGCCCTGGCCCTGGCCAAACGGTTCGTGGAACAGGGCAGGCTGGGAGAGGTCCGGCACGTCCGGGCGCAGTACCTGCAGGACTGGCTCTCGGATGCCAATGCCCCCATGACCTGGCGGCTGGACAAAAGCAAGTCCGGGTCGGGCTCCCTCGGCGACATCGGGGCGCACAGCATCGACGCTGCCCAGTGGGTCACCGGGCAGCGCATCTCCGGCGTCTCGGCACTGCTCGAAACCTTTGTCACGGAGCGCCCGCTCGCCGGCAACCTCGTCGGCCTCGGCGGCCACGGCAACCTCAGCAGTGACGCGCCCCGCGGGACGGTCACCGTGGATGACGCCGCCATCTTCAGTGCAAAGTTCGACGGCGGTGCCTCCGCCTCGGGCGCGGTAGGCGTCTTCGAAGCCACGCGATACGCGCTGGGCCGCAAGAACGCCATGCGGCTGGAACTGAACGGCACCAAGGGCTCCCTCGCCTTTGATTTCGAGGAAATGAACATACTGTCCTACTACGACGCCGCGGAGTCCCCGGACGCCGGATTCCGGCGGATCTTCGTCACCGAGCCCGAGCACCCGTACGTCGGCAACTGGTGGCCCACCGGCCATGGCCTGGGCTACGAACACGGATTCACCCACCAGGTGGTGGACCTCGTCACGGCGATCGGCGAGGGCCGCCAGCCGGAACCGTCCTTCGCGGAAGCCCTGCAGGTCCAGCGGGTCCTCGCGGCCGTGGAGGCCAGCGCCGCCAACTCCAGCCAGTGGCAGAAGGTCTGAAGTGACCACAGGACAAGGAACCCCCATGACACGACCCATCACGCTTTTTACCGGCCAGTGGGCCGACCTGCCGTTTGAGGAGGTGGCCCGGCTCGCCGGCGAGTGGGGCTTCGACGGGCTTGAGATCGCCTGCTGGGGCGACCATTTGGACCCGCGTCGGGCGGCAGAGGACGACAACTACCTCCAGGGCCGGCTCGACATCCTGGAGAAGAACAATCTGAGGGTCTTCGCTATCGCCAACCACCTCACCGGACAGGCAGTCTGCGATGACCCCATCGATGAACGGCACCAGGGCATCCTGTCTGCCGAAATCTGGGGTGACGGCGAAGCGGAAGGAGTGCGGCGCCGGGCCGCCGGGTCGATGAAGGACACGGCACGCGCTGCCGCCCGCCTCGGCGTCAAGACCGTGACCGGGTTCACCGGCTCCTCCATCTGGAAGGCGGTTGCCATGTTTCCGCCCGCCTCCGAAGCCATGATCGACGCCGGCTACCAGGACTTCGCGGACCGCTGGAACCCCATCCTGGACGTCTTCGACGAGGTGGGTGTCCGTTTCGCCCTGGAGGTCCACCCGTCCGAAATCGCCTACGACTACTGGACCGCCAAGCGCACCCTGGAGGCCATCGGGCACCGCAGGAGCTTGGGCCTGAACTTCGACCCGTCCCACTTCATCTGGCAGGACCTGGACCCCGTCATGTTCCTGCAGGACTTCGCGGAGCACATCCTCCATGTCCACGTAAAGGAATCCATCCGCCAGCTCGATGGCCGCAACGGTCGGCTGGGCTCCCACCTGCCCTGGGCAGACCCGCGGCGCGGCTGGGACTTCGTCACCGCAGGGCACGGGGACGTGCAGTGGAACCGGATTTTCAGGACCCTGAACGCCATCGGCTATAACGGCCCCACCAGCATCGAATGGGAGGACGCCGGCATGGACCGCCTCATCGGCGCTCCACAGGCGCTTGCCATGGTCAAGGAACTCGCCCGGATCGCCCCGCCTGCAGCCGCGTTCGACGCAGCCTTCGCCAGCCGCTGACCGACTTTCCGGTCCTCACGGGCCGGCAGCCAACAAAAGGAAACCCCGAAATGACAGAACGCAAGAATGCCCTGGTGGTCCGTGGCGGTTGGGACGGACACCAGCCCTACGAGGCAACCGAGCTCTTCATCCCCTACCTCAAGGACAACGGCTACGACGTCCGCGTCGAGGAATCCCCCAAAGTCTACGCCGACGCCGAATACATGGCAGGGGTGGACCTGATCATGCAGTGCATGACCATGACCACCATCGAAAAGGATGAGTTCGCCGGGCTGCGCGCAGCAGTGGAAAACGGCACCGGCCTGGCCGGCTGGCACGGGGGCATCGCCGACTCCTACCGGAACAATTCGGACTATCTGCACCTGATCGGCGGCCAGTTCGCCTGCCATCCCGGCAAGCATCCGGACGAGTGCGTCGGCGAACAGTCGGACAACTACGTGCCCTACACGGTCAACATGCTTCCCGCAGCCGCGAAGCACCCCATCACCCAGGGCATCGGGGACTTCGACCTTGTCACCGAGCAATACTGGGTGCTCTCTGACGACTACATCGACATCCTGGCCACCACCACCCAGAAAGTCCGGGAATGGGATCCGTGGAACCGGGAAGTCACTTCACCGGCCATCTGGACCCGCCAGTGGGGCAAAGGCAGGATCTTCGTCACCACTCCCGGCCACCGGGTCGAAATCCTCGAGGACACCAACGTCCGCACCATCATCGAAAGGGGCCTGCTGTGGGCAAGCCGTTGAAAGTAGGAATCGTTGGCTGCGGAGCCATCATCGCGCAGTACCTCGCCAATTTCCGCAAACTCAACCAGATTGAGCTGGTGGCGGTGGCCGATCTCGACCCCGCACGCGCCCAGGCAGTGGCCGATGACCATGAAGGGGTCCGCGCCGTCTCCGTGGACGAACTCCTCGCGGCGGACGACGTCGAACTGGTCCTGAACCTCACCATCCCGGCGGCGCACGCCGAGGTGGCACTGAAGGCCATCGCCGCAGGCAAGAGCGTATATGGCGAGAAACCCCTTGCTGCCACGGCTGCCGAGGCACGCCAGGTGCTGGACGCAGCACGCAAAGCGGGAGTCGCCGTCGGGTGCGCCCCCGACACCGTGCTGGGCACGGGCATCCAGACCGCCCGCAAAGCCATCGATGACGGCCTGATCGGCGCGCCAATCTCCGCCTCCGCCACCATGGTCACCCCGGGCCATGAGCGCTGGCACCCGAATCCCGACTTCTACTACCAGCCCGGTGGTGGTCCCCTTCTGGACATGGGCCCTTACTACGTGACCGCCCTCGTCACCCTGCTGGGCCCTGTCGTCTCGGTGGTTGGCGCCGCAAGCCACACCCGCAGCGAACGCACCATCGGCTCCGGCCCCCGCCAGGGCGAAAAGGTCCCCGTTGCCATCGATTCCCACGTCACCGGTGTCCTGGTGCACGCCTCCGGTGCGCTCTCAACCCTTTTTATGAGCTTCGACGCCGTGAAGTCCAAGTCGCCGAACATCGAGATCCACGGTGAACGAGGATCCCTCGTTGTGCCGGACCCCAACCACTTTGACGGCGAAGTCCAGCTGTTCCCTCTGGGCGCTGACGAGTGGGAGACTCTCCCGGTGTCCGCCGGATACGTCGACGCCGGACGCGGCTTCGGCATCGCCGATCTGGCCGCCACTGAACCTGGCGCCGAGCCCCGCGCGGGCGGCACCCTTGCCTACCATGCCCTCGACGTCATGGAATCAGTCCTCGAATCAGCCCGCACCGGCACCGCAGTACCCATCCGAAGCTCTGCTGAACGGCCGGCAAGCGTCGAACTGACCGTCCTGACCGACCGCGTGGGCGCGCTGCAGGCCCAGGAGGCAACCCGATCATGATCGAAACAGCAAGCACCCCTGCCCCAGATCACGCGAACAGCACCCGGAACATCGCCGTCGTCGGCTCCGGCTACATGGGCGGCGGGATCGCGCAGGTCCTGGCCCTCGGCGGAGCACGCGTGGCACTCGCCGACGTGTCCGCCGAAGTCGCCCAGAGCAACTACGACCGTCTCCTGGTGGAGTCGGACCAGTTCGTGGCCGACGGCCTGTTTCCCGCCGGTTCCACCGAAATCCTGAAGCAGAACCTCTGGGCCGCCAAGGACATCGAGGAAGCCGTGGCGGACGCCGACTTCATTGAAGAAGCCGTCCCCGAGGTTCTTGCCATCAAGCATCAGACCCTGGCGCGAATCAGCGCCGCCGCACGGCCTGACGCCGTCATCGGTTCCAACACGTCCACCATCTCGATCGCGGAGCTGTCCGAACCCGTGGCCAACCCGGAGCGGTTCCTGGGCGTACACTTCTCCAACCCGTCGCCGTTCATCCCCGGCGTTGAGGTCATTCCCCACGCCGGCACCTCGGCAAGCACGATCGGTGCAGTCCGCGACCTGGTTCACGCCGCCGGCAAGCAGACCGCGGTCGTCAAGGATGTCACCGGCTTCGTACTCAACCGCCTGCAGTACGCGCTCTTCCACGAAGCCGCGCAGCTGGTGGAGCAGGGAATCGCGACGGCGGACGATGTGGACACTCTGGTCCGCACCACCTTCGGCTTCCGGCTGCCGTTCTTCGGTCCCTTCGCAATTGCGGACATGGCCGGACTGGACGTGTACAACTTCTGCTACAAATCACTCCAGACCGAGTTCCCGGAGCGGTTTGCCACCCCAAAGATCCTCAGCGATTTGGTAGCAGCCGGGAAGCTGGGCACGAAGACCGGCGCAGGCTTTCTCAACGTGCCTGCGGAGCGCACACCAGAGCTGATCGCCTACCGCAACAAGGCGTACGTGGCCATGCAGAAACTGATAGACGATCTCGGCCCAGCACCCATTGGTTGAGGGAAGAGTCACCGACGTGGTGACAGACGGCGGCTAGCGGCCCCCTTCGAGCTTCCTGCTGCGCTGCTCGTGCGCCATCGGCCCGTAGGGGTACACCCCGACGCGCGGATTGCTGACCTCTGTCAGCCGTTCCTGCTCCCCCGGCGTGAGCACGAGGTCCGCTGCCGCGAGGTTGTCGGCGAGTTGGGAAGTCGTCCGGGCACCGAGGATCACCGACGTCACAGCAGGGCGGTCCGCCAGCCATGCCAGCGCCACCTGCGAGGGACTCACGCCGTGGCGGCCGGCGATCTCCTCCACTTCCTCGATGACTTCCCACGTGCGGGCGTCAGCGTTCCGGGCCTTCCACGCCTCCATGCCGCGGTCGGGGTTTTCACCCAGGCGGGTGGCACCGGTGGGCGGGGCATCACGTTTGTACTTCCCCGAGAGCCAGCCGCCGCCCAGCGGCGACCAGGGCAGCAACCCGATTCCGGCGTCAAGCGATGCCGGCACGATCTCGGATTCGATCTCGCGAACCAGCAGGCTGTATTGCGGCTGCAGGGTCACTGGGGCGCTCCAGCCGTGGGCTTTGGCCAGGTGGACGGCCTTGGTCAGCTGCCAGCCAAGGAAGTTGGAAAATCCGTAGTAGGCGATCTTTCCGCTGCTGACGGCGTCGTGCAGGAAACGCAGGGTCTCCTCCAGCGGCGTGACCGGGTCCCACGCATGGAGCTGGTAGAGGTCGATCTGCTCTACTCCCAGGCGGCGCAGAGAGTCATCCAGCGCCCGGGTCAGGTGCCGGCGGGAGGTGCCGACGTCATTCGGTGCCGTCCCCATGGGGAACCTGCCCTTGGTGGCGAGCACCACCTTGTCCCGGTCCTCCGGCCGATCGGCCAGCCAGCGTCCGATGATCTTTTCGGACACGCCGGAACTGTAGACATCGGCGGTGTCGATGAAGTTGCCGCCAGCCGCGAGGTAGTCGTCCAGGATTGCGCGGGACTGCTCCTCGGTGGCTTCAGCGCCGAAGGTCATGGTGCCCAGCGCATAGTTGGAGACGATGGCACCGCTGTTGCCCAGTGTGCGGTATTGCATGGAGCTCCTCATTCTTCGGGGGTCAGTCTTCGGTGGGGGTGGTGCGGTTCGAGTAGGTCCGCCAGCTATGCTCGGGGGCGAAGCCCAGCAGGCGCTTGGCTTTGTCTATCGAGAGCATCGTCTCGTGCTCGCCCAAATCCTTCACAACCTTGACGTTGGGGAACACCTCGGCGGCCAGGCTGGCACTCGAGCGGCTCATCACGGTGTCCTCGTTGGCGATGATAAATGCCTCGAAGCCGGGCTTGGCCTTATCCAGCGCGCATGCCACTGCCTGCGCGCCGTCGCGGCCATCGATGTAGCCCCAAAGGTTCCACTTCCGCAGCGAGGGGTCGGCATCGAAGGCGGGGAATGCCTCGTAGTCCGCCGGATCCATCACGTTGGAAAACCGCAGGCCGGTGATGCTCAACTCCGGGTCCCACCGCGTGAACTCGACTGCCATCTGCTCTTCAAGAACCTTGACCAGCGAGTATGTGCTTTCCGGCCGGGCCGGGTATTCCTCATCCACCGGGATATAGGGAGGGTCGACGTCGAACGGCAATCCCAGCACCGTCTCGCTTGAGGCATAGACAATCTTCTTGGTCCCTGCCCTGCGGGCCGCCTGGAACACGTTGTACGTGGCCAGCATGTTGTTCTCGAACGTGGCAGCGTCAGGCGCGACACCCGGAGCGGGAATGGCCCCCAGATGAACGACGGCGTCGAACCCGGTGTGCCTGTCGTCAAGGCCCAGGAACACGTCCACCACCTGGCCGTAATCGCGCAGATCCACCACCGTGAACCCGCGCCCACGCTCGCCCGTGCGGTCCAGGTTGGTGACCTCGTGACCGTCCTGGCTCAGCCGCCGAATCACGCTCCGCCCCAGCTTTCCGCTTCCTCCGGTAACAGCAACTCGCATCGATACTCCCTCGATAGGGCCCAATCGTTCCGACCGGACGCTCTGGTCAAAGCTTGTTGAGCCAACCCTCTTCGCAAGGCTGACCCGGGATGACCATGATCCATCCACCATAGAGCGCGGGTTGGATCCCTCGCATGGCCCTCTGAGTCCTAGGAAAGCCAGAACCCCCCCCCCGCCATTCCAGAACTTTAACTTCGCGCTAAGGGCCGTATGGGCAGATGGTCCCGTATAAGTACTGTCCCGCGGCCAAGGCTCACGCGGTGTCGCAGGGCCGGTGCCCGGAAGCTGGCCATCGTGAAGTGGGAGTCCCGGACCGGCCGGAGACTGGAATGCTGTCGTATGCCGGAATTAAACCGTAGTTCAAAGCCACAATCGGAGCCTCCTGTCAGATTCGAACTGACGACCCCCGCTTTACAAGAGCGGTGCTCTGGCCAACTGAGCTAAGGAGGCGCGCCCACACAGGGCGTGCGCCGCAACGGCGCTAGATAAGGTTAGCCCAAGTCCCGCCGCTGGTAAAAACCGGAGCCCCGGGAGAAGCGGACAAGAGGGCGAAGAGAAAAGGACCCGCCCCCGGAACAGTTCCGGAAGCGGGCCCTTTGCGGACGAAAAGGGCTTAGCCCTTGGCTGCGATTGCGGTCTGGATGTCAGCGTTCAGGTCCGTGGCGCCGTCCCATTTCTTGCCGTCAACAAAAATGGTGGGCGTGCCGGTGATTCCAGTGTTTGCGGCCAGATCCGTCGAGTACTTCACGTAGGGGCGGAAGGTCTTGTCGTCAACACAGCTTTTGATATCCGCGCCGATGTCCGAGGCGAGGGACTTCAGTTTGTCGTCCGACAGGCCTGCCGAGCCTTCCTTAGGCTGGTTGGCGAAGAGCACGTTGACGTATTCGCCGTACTTATCCGGTGCCTTATCAGCCACGCAGGCCGCTGCGTTGGCGGAGCGTGAGGAGTAGTTGGTGGTGGACTGGCGGTCCAGGAAGCCCAGCGGCCGGTATTCCATCGAGATCTTGCCCTCATTGCGAAGGCTTGTGAGCGCTTCGTTGTAGGTGGTCTCGAAGCGCAAGCAGACGGGGCAGATGAAGTCGATGTAGGCAACCACCTTCACAGGCTGCCCTGCTTCAGCTTCGGCGCCGGGAGCCACGACGGGGTTGGGCAACGTGTCCGGCTTGGCCGGGAGGTTGGCCATGTCCACGCTGGCAGCGTCTGTCTTCTTTACTTCGGTGTTGGCCAGCAGGGTCACACCGCCGTTGGCGTTCGCGCTTGCAGGGACAGGTCCCTTATCCGCAACAGGGGTGTTCTGCTTCATGCTGGTGGTCACCACCAGCGCCACAATCGCGAGGATGGCGACAACGGCCACCACGATGCCCCAGCCAATGAGCTGCTTGTTGCGCTTGTCCTTCTTCAGCTGCGCCTCCCGGATGAGGCGCGCCTTCTCGCGAGCCTCCGAGGTTCGCTCAGCTTTGGACTTACGTACTTCATTTGCGGGGCTCATGTGTTCCTTGGGTCGATCGACATAGGGGGACCACTCTGTGGCGACTCCACCATTTTAGGGCAGAAAGCTGGGAGCTTGCGCTTTCAAGTATTTCGTCCTCTTGACCAACGGACGAATAGCCCCGAAGATTCCATCCTATTAGGGTTGCTAAGAGGCACAAGCAACCCCAGGGGGCCGCAATGCAATCACCCGTCCACGAAAAACCGGCAGCCGGAACTGAATCCGGCCCGGCCGGGCACAGCCACGGCCATGCCACCAAATACGATTTCATGGTGGTCTCCAACAGGCTGCCCGTAGACCGCACCGCACCAGGTGAGAGCGGCGACGACGGCTCCGGCTGGCGCCGCTCACCCGGCGGGCTGGTGACGGCGCTGGCACCCATGATGACCAAGACCGACGGCGCCTGGGTGGGCTGGCACGGGGCGCCGGATGAAACGGTGAAGCCCTTCAGCCACGGCGGCATGGACCTGGTCCCGGTGCAGCTGAGCACCGACGACGTCGAGCTCTACTACGAGGGGTTCTCCAACGCCACGCTGTGGCCGCTCTACCACGACGTCATCGCCCCGCCGGAGTTCCACCGGACCTGGTGGGATGCCTACCGCAGGGTCAACAGGAGGTTCGCCGACGCCGTCGTCCGCCATGCCGACCAGGGCGCAACAGTGTGGATCCAGGACTACCAGCTGCAGCTGGTGCCGCGGATGCTGCGCGAAGCCCGGCCGGACCTTCGGATCGGATTTTTCAACCACATCCCGTTCCCGCCGCCAGAGATCTTCGCCCAACTGCCGTGGCGCCACGCCATCATCGACGGCCTCATGGGCGCGGACCTGGTGGGCTTCCAGCGGCCCAGCGACGCCGGCAATTTCATGCGCTCCGCCCGCCGGTTCCTGGGCGCCAGCGTTAAGCAGCAGCAGGTGCACGTCAAGGGCCAGGACGGCAAGATCACCCACATTGCCCGCGCCCAGGCGTTCCCCATTTCCATCGACGTTGCCCACATCACCGAACTCGCCAACAACCCCGAGATCATCGAACGTGCCCGGCAGATCCGGCAGGACCTCGGCAACCCCAAGACGATTCTCCTGGGCGTGGACCGGCTCGACTACACCAAAGGCATCCGGCACCGGCTCAAGGCCTACGAGGAACTCCTTCAAGAGGGCAAGCTCAAGGTGGGTGAAGCAACACTGATCCAGGTGGCGAGCCCCAGCCGCGAACGCGTGGAACAGTACAGGCTGCTCCGCGAGGAGGTCGAAGGTACCGTCGGCCACATCAACGGCACGTACGACACCATTGAGAATACGGCCGTCCGCTACCTTCACCACAGCTATCCCGTGGAGGAAATGGTGGCTCTCTACCTGGCCGCCGACGTCATGCTGGTGACGGCGCTCCGGGACGGCATGAACCTCGTGGCCAAGGAATATGTCACCGCCCGCAAGGACAACGACGGCGCCCTGGTGCTCAGCGAATTTGCGGGGGCGGCGGACCAGCTCAAACAGGCGCTGCTGATGAATCCCCACGACATCGACGGTCTCAAGGACACCATCATGCAGGCCGTCAACATGTCCCCCAAGGACGCCGGCCGCCGCATGCGGTCCATGCGCAAGCAGATCCTTGAGCACGACGTCGACCACTGGTCAGCGGATTTCCTCAACGCCCTGAACGAGAAAGTTGTGCGCGATGACTCCTGACGCCCGGCCTGCCAAGGGCCCGCTCACCCTGTCCCCCGAACTCCGCGAGGCCCTGCAGCGGATCGCCCGGACGGACCACCTGCTGGTGGCCATGGACTTCGACGGCACCATCGCCCCGATCGTTGACCACGCCGGTGATGCCCGCCCCCTCCAGCGCTCGGCTGCGGCCTTCGCCGGGCTGGCTGCCCTGCCGCGCACAACGACGGCACTGATCTCCGGGAGGGCCCTCGCCAGCCTGCGCGCCGTGGCTTCGCCGCCGGTTGACACCCTGCTCATCGGCAGCCACGGGGCAGAAGCCTGGCTGGGCCCCGGCTCCACGGAACTGACCTTGGATGAGGGCCAGCGCAAACTGCTCGCCGAAGTCCGCGGTGTCCTGGAGGACATTGTTGAGCAGGCACCCGGAACCCTGCTGGAGGACAAACCGGCAGGCGTGGTCCTGCACACCAGGCTCGCTACGGACGATGTGGCCGAGGACGCCGTGGCTGCTGCCCGCTCAGTGCTTCAGGAGCGCAAGGGAGTGTTCCTCAAGATCGGCAAGCGCGTCCTGGAAACCTCGGTGGTCAACGCTTCCAAAGGCGAGGGCCTGGACTTCCTGCGCCAGATCACCGGTGCCACCGCCGTCCTCTTCGCGGGCGACGACGCCACGGACGAGGACGCCCTGGGCCGCCTCGAACCCGGCGACGTCGGCGTCAAGGTGGGCCTGGATTTCACGCAGGCCGAATTCCGTGTCGAGGCGCCGGTGCACGTTTCGGAACTGCTGGAAGCACTCCTGCAGGAACGGAGCCTGGCAGTAGCCGAGGAAGAGCCGGGCGACGCCTGACACCAGCCGGCTTGCCGAAGCTCACATGTGAGGTTCGTAACATTCACAACGATTTACCATTCGTCTGACATACTCTTGGTTGTGATGTGGCGCACAAGAACCGTGCGGCGTCACGCGATACTCCTCGGCTTCGGCCGGGGAGTACACGGCTGCAATGCCGTGGATAACTGAACAAACATGAACCATTCACAACGGATCGTCCGGCACGTACCTGCCGGTGAAGGGATTGATAACTGTGGCTACAGTTACTTTTGATAACGCTACGCGTCTGTACCCGGGCACAGAGAAGCCCGCTGTTGACAAGCTCAACATTGAAATCGCCGATGGCGAATTCCTGGTCCTCGTTGGACCCTCCGGTTGCGGTAAGTCCACCTCCCTGCGCATGCTCGCAGGCCTTGAGGACGTCAATGCCGGCCGTATCCTCATTGGCGACCGCGACGTCACCGACGTTCCGCCGAAGGACCGCGACATCGCCATGGTCTTCCAGAACTACGCCCTGTACCCGCACATGACCGTTGCGGACAACATGGGCTTCGCGCTGAAGATCGCCGGCGTCTCCAAGGAAGAGCGCGCCGAGCGCGTCCGCGAAGCAGCCAAGCTTCTTGACCTTGAGCCGTACCTGGACCGCAAGCCGAAGGCACTCTCCGGCGGTCAGCGCCAGCGTGTTGCCATGGGCCGCGCCATCGTGCGTAACCCGCAGGTCTTCCTCATGGACGAGCCGCTTTCCAACCTTGACGCCAAGCTCCGTGTCCAGACGCGTACGCAGATCGCATCCCTGACCCGCCGCCTCGGCGTCACCACCGTCTACGTCACCCACGACCAGGTCGAGGCCATGACCATGGGTGACCGCGTTGCTGTGCTGAAGGACGGCCTGCTGATGCAGGTTGACACCCCGCGCAACCTCTACGACAAGCCCAAGAACGTCTTCGTCGCCGGCTTCATCGGCTCCCCCGCCATGAACCTGCTCGAACTCCCCGTCGTCGACGGCGGCGTTCAGTTCGGCGGAACGGTCTACCCGGTGCCGCGCGACGTCCTCGAAGAAGCACACGGCAGCACCGTCACCCTGGGCAGCCGTCCCGAAGACCTCGAGACCGCACCGCAGGGTGAGGGCCTCAAGGTCGAGGTTGACGTTGTTGAAGAGCTCGGTGCGGACGCCTACGTCTACGGCCACACCACGCTTGACGGCAAGGACCACGACATCGTGGCCCGCGTCGACGGCCGCCGTCCTCCGCTGAAGGGTGATTCCATCTACGTCCGTCCGCAGTCGGGCCACGTACACCTGTTCGACACCAAGACCGGCCTGCGCCTGGGCGACTAGTTCCCATCCGCTGATCGAGCCTGGCGAGATCTAACCGACGGCGGCCCTCCCCACACCGGGAGGGCCGCCGTCGGCGTTTGTGCTCGTCGACGTTTGAGCCCGTTGCCCCTGGCCGCCCCAATGTACGGAAGAATTGACCCATGACCGATGAAAACAGCGCCCAGTGGCACGATGAACCCACCGACTACGCGCAGGTGGGCAAACTGCCCCGGTTTGAGGCGGCCAGCGCCAACGACTCCAAACTCGCCGCGGTCTCCAGCTCGCTGAACATCACGGCCGCCGCAGCTGAGCCCGAACTCCTGGATCTGCCCTGGCACATCGCCCTGGAAGACTGGCCGGCGGAAAACCTGGCAGCCCTCCCCCGTGGCATCTCGCGCCACATTGTGCGCTTCGCCCACCTTGGCGGCTCCGTCATTGCCATCAAAGAGACCTCTGAGCACGTGGCCCGCCACGAATACCACATGCTCCGCAAGCTGGCCCGGCTGGATGTCCCCTGCGTTGTCCCGGTGGCGGTCATCACCGGCAGGACCACCGTGGACGGTCGGCCGTTGAATCCCGTCCTCGTGACCCGGCACCTGAAGTTCTCGATGCCGTACCGCGCACTGTTCTCGCAGATGCTGCGCAAGGACACCCTGACAAGACTCATCGATGCCCAGGCCCTGCTGATGGTGCGGCTGCACCTCATCGGTTTCTACTGGGGAGACGTCTCGCTCTCCAACACGTTGTTCCGGCGGGATGCCGGGGCGTTCGCCGCCTACCTCGTGGACGCGGAAACCGGCGAACTTTATCCTGACCTGTCCACCGGCCAGCGCGAGTACGACCTCGAAATCGCCCGGGTCAACATTGCCGGTGAACTCATGGATCTCCTCGACGGCGGCCTGATAGAGGAAAAGGTGGATCCCGTGGCCACCAGCGAACTCATCATGGAGAGCTACCGCCGCCTGTGGGCCGAGCTGACGGAGAAGGAGTCCTTCGAACTCGGCGAACGGTGGCGTGTGGGCGCCCGGATCCGGCGGCTCAACGAACTCGGCTTCGACGTCGAGGAATATGCCATCAAGACCACCCAGAATGGTTCCACCATCCAGCTCCAGCCCAAAGTGGTGGACGCCGGGCACCACCAGCGCCGCCTCCTGCGCCTCACCGGGCTCGACGCCCAGGAGAACCAGGCCAGGCGCCTGCTCAATGACATGGACACCTTCCGCGCTGACAACAACCCGGAGATGGACGAGGAATACAGCGCGCACCTCTGGGTGAGCCAGGTCTTCGAACCCATCGTGCGTTCGATCCCGCGCGACCTGTCCCGCAAGCTGGAGCCTGCTGAAGCAGTCCACGAGGTGCTGGAGCACCGCTGGTACATGTCCGAGAAGCAGGAGCGGCACATTCCGCTTGCGGAGGCAGTGCAGTCCTATATCGACTCCATCCTGCGCCACCGCCGGGACGAGGCCGCCATCATGCTGAACCCGGACACCGGGCTGCTGAAGATCCTGGAAGTGGAGACCGAAGAATCCAGGTACGGTGCCGACGAGACGATCGACGAGTACCCGGACGTCGACGACTGAGAGTCACCGGCAGCCAGGAGTTAACACAACAGCGCTAAATTGCCTTGCCCGGGTTGAGGATGCCGGCCGGGTCAAACAGGTCCTTGATTCTGCGCTGAAGCTCCCGGACCGGCTCCGGCTGCTCCAGTCCCAGCCAGCGCAGCTTGTACTGGCCGATCCCGTGCTCGCCCGTGATGGTTCCGCCTATGGCCAGGGCAGCCGTCACGGAGCCATCCAGGGCAAGGTTCAGCCGGTCCATCGCATCAGCGTCCACGGCGTCGTCCTGCCGGTCAATCCAAAAAGTCGGGTGCAGGTTCCCGTCCCCCGCATGGGCCACCACCTTCAGATTCACCCCGTGCGTGGCCGCCAGTCCTTCGAGAACGGCAATGTAATCCACCAGCCGCGAACGGGGAACGGCCACGTCCTCGCCCACCCGGTATTCGTCATCCACCTCCACACCGCGGCTGCTACGGCGCAGCTCCACGAGTTGCTCTGCCTCCGCAGTGGATTCGGTACTGACCACAGCACCACCTAAGGCAAGGACTGAACGGACGACGGCGGCCTCCGCCTCAGCCCCGAAGCCGTCGGTCTGGATCAGGAGCAGCGACCCGCCGCGGGAGCCCAGATCGGAACCGTGGATCGCGTCCAGCTGGGCGAGCGTGCCGCCGTCGAGCAGTTCCATGATGGCGGGCTGCACGCGCGCCCTGCCAACGGCAAGGACCCCTGCCGCCGCCTGCCTGAAGTCAGGATAGAACGCAGCGATGGTGTGCACGTCGCGGGGCAGGTACTTGAGCCGGACCGTTGCCCCCACCACGATCCCCAGAGTGCCCTCGGAACCGACGAACAGCCCGGTGAGGTCGTAGCCCGCCACACCCTTGAACGTCTGGTGGCCGGTGTGGATGAGCGACCCGTCGGCGAGCACCACGTCAAGCGCCAGGACCGAGTCCCTGGTGACGCCGTACTTGGCACAGCGCAGTCCCCCGGCATTGGTGGCCACGTTGCCGCCGATCGTGGACGTACGGAAGCTCGCCGGGTCCGGCGCGTACATCAGGCCGTGGGGAGCCGCCGCTTCGTTCAGGGCAGCGTTGACCACGCCGGGTTCGACGACGGCGGTCTCGTCGTCCGGATTCAGGTCAAGAATGCGGTCCATCCGTTCCAGGGACAGAACCACGGAATTCCTGCTCGCGTGCGCGCCGCCGGACACGCCGGTCCCGGCGCCGCGTGCCACCACCGAAATGCCCCGGGCGGCACAGAAGCTGACCAGGGCCTGGACGTCTCTGACGGAGTGGGCAAACACCACGGCCTCCGGCAGTTGGAAGTCCAGGACCGGGGCCTGATCCACCGCATACCTGGCCAGCAGTTCCGGCTCCGTGGAGACCTTCCCTTCGCCGAGGGCGGTTACCAGTTCGTCAACCATGCTGCCCACGCAGCCTCCAGTTCCGTCGTCGCAATTGTTGGTTCCAGTCTAGGCCGCGGCAGCATTACGCTACTGGGCAGTAATGTGTCGCCCCGGTGTATGCAAGCGTTTCCACAGGTCAGGGCCGTCCAGGCTGCCTGCTGTGCAGTCGGACCGAAAG
The DNA here is from genome assembly GCF_051857465.1 of Pseudarthrobacter cremeus. NCBI lineage: Bacteria > Bacillati > Actinomycetota > Actinomycetes > Micrococcales > Micrococcaceae > Pseudarthrobacter > Pseudarthrobacter cremeus. The sequence continues at coordinate 386,251 of NZ_JBPZHC010000005.1, forward strand.
GACACACTGGAAGCGTTTGCAGTTTTCCTTGCGGCGCCGTCTAAGCTGTCTCCCATGTCTGTAGATACAGTGATCTCCGCCACAGCACCCCTGACGGGTCCCCTCACGCTGATCCACGCCGCTGACACGGCCCCGGGCTGGTGGCGGTCGGCCGTCATTTACCAGGTGTACCCGCGGTCCTTCCGCGACCTCAATGGTGACGGCATCGGGGACATCGCGGGAATCACTGAGGAACTGCCTCACTTGGCGGACCTGGACGTCGACGCCGTCTGGCTGTCCCCGTTCTACAGGTCACCGCAGCGTGACGCAGGCTACGATGTCAGCGACTACTGCGATGTGGACCCCATCTTCGGGACCCTGCAGGACTTTGACGTGATGATGGCAGAGGCCCACCGCCTGGGCCTGCGTGTCATTGTGGACCTTGTTCCGAATCACTGCTCGGACCAGCATGCCGCTTTCCAGGCGGCGCTTGCCGCCCCGGCGGGAAGCCCTGAGCGGGACATGTTCATCTTCCGTGACGGAACGGGCCCTGAAGGGCACGAGCCGCCGAACAACTGGCAGTCCCACTTCGGCGGACCGGCCTGGACGCGCGTCATTGCCCCCGATGGCCAGCCGGACCAGTGGTACCTGCACCTCTTCGATTCCTCCCAGCCGGACTTCAACTGGGACAACACCGCCGTCCACGCGGAATTTGAGCGGGTGCTCCGCTTCTGGCTGGACCGTGGCGTCTCAGGCTTCCGCGTGGACGTTGCCCACGCCCTGATCAAGGCCCCGGGCCTGCCTGCCTGGGGTGGACGCGCGGACGGCGGCAGCTCGGACGGTTTCCCCGGCCACGAGGCTCCGATGTTCGGCCAGCCGGGAGTCCACGACATCTACCGGGCCTGGCGCAGGATTCTTGCCGAATACGGGCCGGACCGGATCCTGTGCGCGGAAGCAAGCGTGGACCTCGACCGGCTGGCGCACTGGGTCCGCCCCGACGAAATGCACCAGGCCTTCAACTTCCCGTACCTGCACGCCGGCCTGGACGTTCACCGCCTTCGCGGGGTAATAACCGACTCCCTGACAGTCCTGAACGGCGTGGGCGCACCCAGCACCTGGGTCCTCTCCAACCACGACGTCGTCAGGCATGCGTCGCGCTTCGGCTACAACGGGCAGGGCCCCCGCGACGGCGACGGCATAGGCCCGGCGGATCCCCAGCCGGACACCGAACTCGGCAGGCGCCGCGCCGCCGCGGCCTCGATGTTCATGCTCGGCCTGCCGGGCGCTGCTTACCTGTACCAGGGCGAGGAACTCGGCCTGCCGGACGGCATCGACATCCCCGAACACCTGCGCCAGGACCCCACGTTCGCGCGCACCGGCGGGGAGCGCCTGGGCCGCGACGGCTGCCGGGTGCCACTGCCATGGCGCGCCGCAGAGCGGCACCTGGGCTTTGGCTCCGGCCAGGATCCCTGGCTCCCCCTCCCGCCGGGTTTCACGGAACTGGCGCGGGATGCGCAGGCCGCATCGCCGTCGTCGCACCTGTCCCTCTACCGGAACATGCTGGCCCTGCGCCGCGAACTGGGTCTGGGCAGCGGATCTCTGGCGTGGGCCGAGGACTGGTGCAGCGGTTCGTCCCTGGCCTATCTCAACGGCGCTACGCTGGTGGTCATGAACCTCAACCACGAGCCCCTCGAACTGCCCCTTGGCCGGCTGCTCCTCCGCAGCGCGGAACCCGGTTCGGGCCGGTTCCTGGCAAGCGGCGAGACCGCATGGCTGCGGATTGACGGAGGCGGCGCAGAATAGTGGGACTTGCGGGCATCAAGGACGTTGCCGACCGCGCCGGGCTCTCGATCGCCACGGTATCGAGGGCGCTCAGCGGCAAGGCGAATGTGTCCACCAAGAGCCGGCAGCTTGCGCAGGCAGCGGCCGACGAACTGGGCTTCGTTCCTTCGTACCATGCCTCCAGCCTGGCGTCCGGCCGGAGCCACAATGTAGGACTGGTTGTCCCGTCGATCCACCGCTGGTACTTCTCTTCGGTGGTGGAAGGAGTGTCCGCCACCCTTCTGGACGCGGGCTACGACCTGACGCTCTACAACGTGGGCGACCAGCCTTCACGCCGCCAAAGCGTTCTGGCTGACTTTCTGCTGAGAAAACGCCTCGACGCGGTCATCGCTGTGGCATTGGTCCTCAGCGAGGCGGAGATCAAGCAGCTGCTCGCCATCCGCCGGCCCATCGTGGGGATCGGCGGAGCACTCGCGGGAGCCTCAACGATCAGGATTGACGACGCCCGCCTCGCCCGTGCAGCCACTGAGCACCTCATCGGGCTTGGGCATACCCGCATAGCCCACCTCACCGGCGACGCCGAGCTGAACAGGGACTTCAAACTTCCGGGTTTGCGCCAAGCCGGATTCGAAGCGGCGATGGCTGGTGCCGGGCATGCTGTCCGGCCTGAATGGGAAGTGTCCGCGGACTTCACCATCCAGGGGGCGTATGCGAGGGCCCGAAGCCTCCTGGCCACCGCGTCCGAGCGGCCGACCGCCGTGTTTGCCGCGTCGGACGAAATGGCCATCGGCACCATCCTCGCCGCGCGTGACTTTGGTTTGCGCGTGCCCCAGGATCTGTCCGTGATCGGCATGGACGGCCACGAACTGGGCGAAGTCTTTGGACTCACCACCATTAACCAGGACGCCCGCGGCCAGGGCGCTCTCGCTGCCCGCATGCTGCTGGAAACGCTCGACGACGGCGCGAAGCCCGGTACCAGGCGCACCGCGCCGGCTCCTGCGGCCACCGACCACGAATACCCCACGGAGTTCCTGGTCCGGTCCAGCACTGCCGTCCCGCCCGCGTAGAGCTAGGACACCGGCCCGCCCATAAAGCGTTCGAACCGGTCCAGCACCGACGTCCAGCTGTTTGCGGAAGCCGACCGGGTAGCCGACGGGTCTTCCGCGCCCTCCCAGCCGTCATGGACCAGGCGCACCTCCGTACCGTCTGGGACGGCTCGGAAGGCGACCCTCAGCTCGGTGGACCACAAAGCCGTCGTGCCGGGGTGCCAGGACGCGTGGAAGGACAGTGGCGGCTGCCAGTCATCGATGGTGCCCCAGACTGCTGTCCTGCCATCGTCAGCCGTTTCCAGGATGAGAATGTCCTCAAACTCCACGTACGAGCCCGCGCCGAATACGCTGTTGGATTCCATCGGCCACCACAGATGGGCGTGGTCCGTGAAGCCGGCAAAGGCCCGCGCAACTGGCCCCGGTACCACCACGGTACAGACGACCGGATCCAGCTCTGCCGCTGCCTCGTTGTCATCGGGGACCGTCGCGTCCGCGTGGCTGAAAAGGTTATCCATGGACGTCAACTCTACGCCGCACGCTCTCTCACTTCCTGCACTGTTTGGGCGGATGCTCTGGCAGTTGATGCGGTGTCCGGGCGGATCCTGTGGCAGTTGCTGTGGTGTCTGGGGGGATGTCGGCGGCCGGCGGGGTGGGTGGGTGTGCTGCGGTGGGTGTGTCAGGGGGTTGGGAATATCGTTGCGGGTGCTGCGGGAGGGTCCGTGTTTTTGGTGCGGCTGCTGCCAGAGGGTCGGGAATATCGTTGGGGGTGGTGCGTGAGGGTTCGTGAGGGGGGTGTTAAATGGGTCAGGCCCCGGACACTTTCGTGTTCGGGGCCTGGCCTTGAATGATGTTCCGGCGGTGACCTACTCTCCCACACCCTCCCGGGTGCAGTACCATCGGCGCTGTGGGTCTTAG